>NZ_JBOFQE010000084.1:0-8797 GCF_051660785.1 Pseudomonas sp. | reverse complement strand
GTGAGCCTGCTCGCGATAGCGGAGTGTCAGTCAGCATCATCACTGAATGACACACCGCTATCGCGAGCAGGCTCACTCCTACAGGGGGCTGTGTTAGCGGGAGAAATGTCGGGCGATCAGGTGATCAATCGACACCTTGCCCGGCCCGGTAGCCATCAGGTACAGCAGAACGGCAGCCCAGGTGCCATGGGTTGGATAAGCATCGGGGTACACGAACAGTTGAATGGTCAGGGTCATGCCCAGCAGCGCCAGCGCCGAAAACCGCGTGGCAAATCCGATCAGGATCAGCATCGGGAAGAAATGCTCGGCGAAGGCGGCCAGGTGCGCTGCCAGTTCCGGGGACAGCAAAGGCACGTGGTACTCGCTCTGGAATAACGGAATGGTCGAATCGGCCAGATGTGGCACACCCAGTTGAAAGGAGCCGTCGAACAAGTCGATGGCCAGGCCTTCAACCTTGGTTTGCCCGGACTTCCAGAACACCGCGGCGATGGAGAAGCGCGCGATAAAGGCGATCAGGCTATGGGGGATCATCTCCAGCAGCGCAATGGCACGGGCGATGGGGTTCTGTGATTCAGTCCGGATGTTCATGGCGACACCTTGTTGTTGTGCAAGTGAATGATGGCGTTGCGGCTGATCAGCAGCGCCAGGGTTTGGCTGAGGTCGAAGGCGGGGGCGGCCTCCAGCGCCTGCATCAGCGACAGGCCGTTTTGCAGGTTCTGAATGAAGGCGCTGGCACCTTGTTCGATGGCAAATACTTCAACGTCCAGACCGTTGCGCAGCACCAGCGCGTGTTGTCTCTGGTTCAGATCAATCCCCGCCAGCGTCGCTTCCCCTTGATGCGCGGCCCAGATTGCGACCACGGCGCAGGCTGAATTCAACAGATTGAGGGAGGGATGAAGTTCGACGCTGAGCTCGCTCAGGGCTTTTGGGTCGGCGAGTGCTGCGGCGATCTGTTCATGACCCACGCCTTGCGCATCGGCCGCGTGATAGGACATGACTCGCAGGCGCTCCAACCTGGCGACATCGGCCAGATAAGGCACGCTGGCGGCGGGTGCGAAGCCTTCGATGAAGGCTGCGAAATCATCGCCGTAACCCTTCATCAACGGGCTGCGGGGCGGGGAGTTTTGCACATGGATCCCGCCCATGGCCCGGAAGAACTCTTCACCGACCAATTGCATCACCACGGGGTAACTGTCCGCCAGTGCGTTGATCAGCGAGCTCTGCACATTGTTGCGGTACACCGCAAAACGGCTGGCCGGATCGGCGCCATTGGCACTGAATAATCCGTCGGGGCAGGGCTGCTGCGGATCGAGCAGTGCAGCCGCGAACTCGCCTTGAGTGCTCATGGCCGAACCTCCGCGCACCGCAACAACTCATCGGCCTGACGCGCTTCGGCGTGCAACACACTGAAGGCCGGCAGTTGATTGTCGCGTTCGATCAATGTCGCCATCGGGCCGACGCGCTCCAGCACTTGCACGTACAGCGCCCACACGGCGTTATCGATCGGCGCACCGTGATCGTCGATCAACAGACGCTCACCGAGGCTGTCGGTGTCTTCGGCAAATCCGGCGAGGTGAATCTCACCGACCGCATGAAGGGGCAGGGCGTCGATGTAGGCCAAAGGATCGTGTTGATGATTGATGCTCGATACATAGACGTTGTTTACGTCCAGCAGCAACCCGCAACCGGTGCGGCGAATGACTTCGCTGATGAAGTCGGCTTCATCGATTGTCGAGCGCTTGAACGCCAGGTAAGTCGCCGGGTTCTCCAGCAGCATCGGGCGCTTGAGCGTGGTTTGCACCTGATCGATGTGTTCGCAGACGCGGTTCAGCGTGGCGTTGTCGTACGCCAGCGGCAGCAGGTCATTGAGGAACACCGGGCCATGACTGGACCAGGCCAGGTGTTCGGAAAAGGAGTGGGGTTGATAGCGCTCGATCAACTCGGCAAGGCGTTGCAGGTGTTGAAGGTCCAGCGGACCTTCGGCACCGATGGACAAACCAACGCCATGCAGCGACAGCGGATACTGCTCGGTGATCAACCCCAGATAGTGATGAAGAGGGCCGCCGGCCACCATGTAGTTTTCGGCGTGGACTTCGAAGAAACCGATGTCCGGTTGTGAACCGAGCACTTCACGAAAGTGCCCGGTCTTGAGTCCCAGCCCGGCGCGGGGCGGGAGCCCGAACGGTGAATGGTTCATGGTCGACACTCAGGCTGGGAGGCGGATCAGGCTTTGGCTTTGAAGGCTTCCATCTGACCGAAACCGGTCGGCGAGGTCTTGCTTTCGGTGGTGGCGCAGGTGCCTTTCGGAACGAATTTCCAGGCGTTGGCCTGATGGTCGGTTTTCGCGGTGCCTGCGCAGGTGGTGCCAGCGCCAGCTGCGCAATCGTTATGGCCTTTCATGGCCACGCCGAAACATTTTTCCATGTTGCTGTTGTCGGCGGCCTGGACGGTGGAGACAGCGGCCATGCTCAGCGCGGAACCGAGGGCCAGAACCAGGGCGGTGGCGGACAGGGTGCGGGTGGTAGCAGTCATGATGTTTCTCCGAAAGTGGTCTTGGTTTGGCAAGCGTTTGTGCTTGCTTACCGCACTAGAGAGAGGTCATCGCGATGCGTTACAGCCCAATGCAAATTTTTTTAAAAAACCTCAAAACACCACAATCCCTGTGGGAGCGAGCCTGCTCGCGATAGCGGAGTGTCAGTCAACATCAATGCTGAATGTCACACCGCTATCGCGAGCAAGTCGAATCGTCGCACCGCCGCTCCCACAGGGGATCTTTATTCTCAGGAGGGTTTTCGGCAGCCACAAAAAAACGGCCAGAAGGCCGTTTTTTGTTTACCGCAAAAACTCAACCACCCAGATACGCTTCACGCACTTTCGGATCAGTCAGCAGCGCTTCGCCAGTGCCTGTCATCACCACCCGGCCGTTCTCCAGAACGTACGCACGGTCGGCAATTTTCAGCGCCTGGTTGGCGTTCTGCTCTACCAGGAACACGGTCACGCCATCCTTGCGCAGCTGTTCGATGATGTCGAAGATCTGCTGGATGATGATCGGTGCCAGGCCCAACGATGGCTCGTCGAGCAGCAGCAGTTTGGGTTTGCTCATCAGCGCACGGCCGATGGCGAGCATTTGCTGTTCGCCGCCGGACATGGTGCCGCCGCGTTGGGCAAAGCGTTCTTTCAGGCGTGGGAAAAGTTCGAGAACCTTGTCCATCTGTTCCTGATAGTCGCCCTTGTTGGTAAAGAATCCGCCCATGGACAGGTTCTCTTCCACGGTCAGACGGGCAAACACCCGACGACCTTCCGGCACGACCGCAATGCTTTTACGCATGATCTGCGACGAGTCCTGGCCGACGAGTTCTTCACCCATGTAGCGGATGCTGCCGCTGTGGGCTTGCGGCGAACCGCAGAGAGTCATCAGCAGGGTCGACTTGCCGGCACCGTTGGCGCCGATAAGAGTGACGATCTCGCCCTGGCGGACTTCGACGTTGACGCTGTGCAGCGCCTGGATCTTGCCGTAGAAGGTGGAAACGTTTTCGAATTGCAGCATTTACGCTTCCCCCAGATAGGCTTTGATCACTTCAGGATTGTCGCGGATCTGTTCCGGCGTACCGTCGGCCAGAGGCGTGCCCTGGTTGATCACGACGATGTGGTCGGAAATGCTCATGACCAGTTTCATGTCGTGTTCGATCAGCAGCACGGTGACATTGTGCTCTTCTCGCAACATGCTGATCAGCGCTTTCAGATCCTCGGTTTCCTTCGGGTTCAGGCCGGCGGCCGGTTCGTCGAGCATGAGGATCCGCGGGCGGGTCATCATGCAGCGGGCGATTTCCAGGCGACGCTGCTGACCGTAGGCCAGGGTGCCGGCCGGGCGGTTGGCGAACTGCGTGAGGTTGACCTTGTCCAGCCAGAACTCGGCGAACTCCATGGCTTCGCGTTCGCTTTTGCGGAACCCCGGGGTCTTGAACAGGCCGGACAGGAAGTTGGTGTTCAGGTGACGGTGCTGCGCGATCAAGAGGTTCTCGACCGCGGTCATGTCCTTGAACAACCGCACGTTCTGGAAGGTGCGCACCACGCCTTTGAGGGCGATCTTGTGGCCCGGCAGGCCTTCGATTGGCTCGCCGTCCAGCAGGATGCTGCCGCCACTCGGCTTGTAGAAACCGGTCAGGCAGTTGAACACCGTGGTTTTGCCGGCGCCGTTAGGGCCGATCAACGCAACTACCTGTTTTTCCTTCACGGTCAGGGCCACGCCGTTGACCGCCAGCAAGCCGCCGAAGCGCATGCTCAGATTTTCGACTTTAAGGATCTCGCGGCTCATTTGCGCAGCTCCATGTGAGGACGTTGCATGGGCAGCAAACCTTGAGGACGCCAGATCATCATCAGCACCATCAAGGCGCCGAACATCAACATGCGGTACTCACTGAACTCTCGCATCATTTCAGGCAGCAGGATCATCACCACGGCCGCGAGGATCACGCCCAGTTGCGAGCCCATGCCACCCAATACGACGATGGCGAGAATGATCGCCGACTCGATGAAGGTGAACGACTCCGGTGTCACCAGGCCCTGACGGGCAGCGAAGAAGCTGCCGGCAAAACCGGCGAAGCTGGCGCCCAGGGTGAAGGCCGAGAGCTTGATGACCGTAGGATTGAGACCCAGCGCACGGCAGGCAATTTCGTCTTCACGCAACGCTTCCCAGGCACGACCCAGCGGCATGCGCAGCAAGCGGTTGATGACGAACAGCGCACCGAGGGCCAGCAACAGGGCAACCAGGTACAGGAAAATCACCTTGTTGATCGAGTTGTAAGCGATGCCGAAGTACTCGTGGAACGTCTGCATGCCTTCGGCCGCTTTACGTTCGAAGGTCAGGCCGAAGAACGTCGGCTTCTCGATGTTGCTGATGCCGTTCGGGCCACCGGTGAGACCCGTCAGGTTACGCAGGAACAGACGGATGATTTCACCGAAACCCAGGGTCACGATCGCCAGGTAGTCGCCGCGCAGACGCAGCACCGGGAAGCCGAGCAGGAAGCCGAACGTGGCCGCCATCAGGCCGGCGATCGGCAGGCAGATCCAGAAGCTCAGACCGTAGTAATGCGACAGCAGCGCATAACTGTAGGCACCGACGGCATAGAAACCGACGTAACCCAGATCGAGCAGACCGGCCAGGCCCACCACGATGTTCAGGCCGAGGCCGAGCATCACGTAGATCAGCACCAGCGTGGCGATATCCACCGCGCCGCGAGAGCCGAAGAACGGCCACACCAGGGCACCGGCGATCAACGCAATGATGATCCAGCGCTGAGTGGTCGGCAGGGTCAGGAAGTTACTGGCCTTGGCCGGAATCAGCGGCATGTTTGGCGACGAACGCCAGGCCGAGCTGATCTGCTGATCGAACAGCACACGCAGGAACATCAGCACCGAGCACACGGCGATGGTGATCAGCGTTGCGTTGCTGGTGCCATGAACTTCGAGGTTGATGCCGACGATGGTCAGTTTCAAACCCAGTACCGGGTAGGCAACAGCCCACACCAGCAAGGCGCTGAACAACGCCTGTTTAAGATTCCTAGTCATACTTTCTCAACCTCCGGACGGCCCAGCAGGCCGGTTGGCCGGAACAACAACACCAGGACCAGCAGGCCGAACGCGACAACGTCCTTGTACTGGTCGCCGAAAATATCGGCACCGAAGGCTTCCGCGACACCGAGCACCAACCCGCCGAGCATGGCGCCGGGGATGCTGCCGATACCGCCCAGTACTGCTGCGGTGAAGGCCTTGAGGCCGACGAGGAAACCGGCGTTAGGGTTGATCACGCCGTATTGCATGCTCAACAGCACGGCCGCGATGGCCGCCAGTGCAGCACCAATGACGAAGGTCAGGGCGATGATGTTGTTGGTGTTGATACCCAGCAGGTTGGCCATCTTGATGTCTTCGGCACAGGCGCGGCAGGCGCGACCCAGGCGAGAGCGGGAGATGAACAGCGTCAGGCCGAGCATGGCGAGCAACGTCACCACGAACACCACGATTTGCATGTAGGAAATCAGCACTTCATGTGCGCCACCTGGCCCGAAGACAAAGTTGCCGGGAATCAGGTTGGGGATGGATTTGTCCTTGGAGTCTTGCGCCAGCAGAACCGTGTTCTGCAGGAAGATCGACATGCCGATGGCGGAAATCAGCGGAATCAGACGGTTGCTGCCGCGCAGGGGGCGGTAGGCGATCCGTTCGATACTGTAACCATAGGCACTGGTCACGACGATGGTCGCGAGGAAAGCGGCGGTCATCAACAGCGGAACACTGTCGAGTCCCATCATGGTCAGCCCGGCGATGGCGATGAACGCCACGTAGGAACCGATCATGTACACCTCGCCGTGGGCGAAGTTGATCATTCCAATGATGCCGTAAACCATCGTATAGCCGATGGCGATCAGGGCATACGTGCTGCCAATGGTCAGGCCATTAACCAGCTGTTGGAAGAAGTGATAGATGTCAGGCATTACAGCGCTCCTAAAAACCTGATACGCATTTCACTGGTGGAGTCATTTTCCCGCTCGAGCCCCGTGGATCTGCATCCACTTCGAACGCGAGGTTTGCCAGCGAACCGCTGATGACGGTTTTGAGATTTTCAGGTGGGGAGACTGGCGGATCACGCCAGCGCGGCCCAATACATTCGTAAAACAAAGCCCACGGCACGCCGTGGGCTTTATTGGCAGTCAGTCAGGCAACGCCTTACTGAGGCTTGGCTTCAGTTTTTGGTTTGCCGAAGTGCCACTCGTAAACCACAAATTTGAAGTCTTTCAGGTCGCCCTTGTCATCGAAGGCCAAGTCGCCGGTAGGCGTCTTGAAAGTGCCTGCGTGGATGGCAGCAGCCACTTTGGCAGTGTCTTCGGACTTGGCGGCCTTGATGCCGTCAGCAATCACGGTCACAGCGGAGTAGGCCGGGAACACGAACGGACCGCTCGGGTCTTCTTTCTTCGCTTTGAACGCGTCAGCCAGAGCGATGTTGGCCGGATCCTGGTCGAAGGATTTCGGCAGAGTTACCAGCAGACCTTCGGAAGCGTCCTTGGCGATCTGCGAAATGGAGTCGTTACCCACGCCTTCCGGACCCATGAACTTGGCTTTCAGGCCTTTTTCCTGGGCTTGACGCAGGATCAGACCCAGCTCCGGGTGGTAGCCGCCGTAGTAGACGAAGTCGACGTTGGCTTGCTTGAGCTTGGCGATGATCGAGGAGAAGTCCTTGTCGCCGGCGTTGATGCCTTCGAACACGGCGACCTTGGTGCCTTTCTTCTCGAGAGTGGTTTTAACGGCAGTGGCGATGCCTTCACCGTATTGCTGTTTGTCGTGCAGAACAGCAACGATCTTCGGTTTTACGAAGTCGGCAATGTAGTTACCGGCGGCAGGGCCCTGGGCGCTGTCCAGACCGATGGTGCGGAACACCATTTTGTAACCACGGGCGGTGATGTCCGGGCTGGTAGCAGCCGGGGTGATCATGATCACGCCTTCGTCTTCGTAAATGTCCGAAGCCGGTTGAGTGGAGCTGGAGCACAGGTGACCGACCACGAACTTCACGCCGTCGTTGACGACTTTGTTCGCGACCGCTACCGCTTGTTTCGGATCACAGGCGTCATCATATTCAACGGCTTCGAGTTTCTTGCCGTCTACGCCGCCTTTGGCGTTGATCTGTTCGATGGCCATTTTGGCGCCACTGAACTGCATGTCGCCGTATTGGGCTACAGGGCCGGTTTTAGGGCCGGCGATGCCGATCTTGATGGTGTCAGCTGCGAACGAATGGCTGGCAACCCCGGCCAGAACCATAGCGGCAAACAGTTTGGAAATCTGCTTAGTAGCCTTAGTCATAGTGCTCCACTCTTACTGTTGTAGTTTTTATAGTCCTGGCGCCGTAGCAGCAGAACCGGGTCAGATATCTTCGATATCCTCCGGAAAATGCCCCCGGCAACTGTACCGGTACAGTGTAGAGCGCCAATTGTTAGCCTGGGAAGCTGGCGCCAGGGGGCAAAACCAGAGGGTGTCGCTTTATTGAAAGAAAAAGACAGAATAGCGGCGGGATGTTAGCTGGCTAATTGCTTGATTCAGCAGCATTCCCTGGCTTTCCTGCTCTTTTCGTTCGGTGACTCAATTGCATCCGGGTTTTTCTGCCAGACCACCGACGTTATCATTCGCGTCGATTTCTTTTCCGGACAGCGCCCATGAATAAAGAACCTAGCACCCTCTATGCCAAGCTGCTTGGTGAAACCGCATCTATTACGTGGAAAGAGTTGGAGCCCTTCTTTGCCAAGGGTGCCCTATTGTGGGTCGATCCCGGCCTGGATTTGATCGCCGCCGCGGAAGCCGTAGCGACGGATGAAGGTGAGAAAGTGGCTGCCTGGCTGGCCTCCGACAAGGTCGCCAAGCTCTCTGAAACGCGGGCGCTGGATCTATTTGAACGTGACCCGCAGCTATGGGCAGTGGTGGTTTCGCCGTGGATTCTGATCCAGGAAAGGGCGACGAGCTGACGACCTGCACTTTTTTGGTGCGCCCATCGGACGACTAAAAGTGTGTAGGTGAGTAGCGTGATGGCATGTTGCCGTAGAGAAAGGCCACAGAAGGGTCTTGGCGAGGGTGACGTAAACGTAACGGGAACAGTTTATTGAGCAGCCGATTGGCTGCTTAATTGTTTCTGGATGTTGGTATTTGTGGTGAATCTGATGCCGCCATCGCGAGCAGGTCGAATCGTCGCACCGTCGCTCCCACAGTTTGATCGCGTTCCTTCAGAAGGAATGCGATCCCTGTGGGAGCGACGGTGCGA
>NZ_JBOFQE010000083.1:0-38072 GCF_051660785.1 Pseudomonas sp. | reverse complement strand
GTTGTTGTTCTGCTGGTGGCTGCTGCTGCTGCTGTTTGTGTGTTTTACTGTCACTGCAGGATCCTCAAAATTGGCAAGTGTCGAAGAAAAATTAATTTTGGTTGATTTTACATGATTTTCTATGCTCATGAAACATGGAGTGTTTCTTTCTAGTTTCTTACCATGAATGGAAAAGTACAGCTGTTAGGAGTTTGTAACCTTGAAGGCCGAGGGAGATATAAGGTGCAGGGAGCCCTCCCTTTGCCCTTATGGAAAGAAAATTATATATGATCAGTCAATATATTAAAGAATTTTCAGTATATTGGTAATTATATAGAATAATACTTTGTGGTAATATATTACAATATACTGAATACAGTGGCGTGCGGTGGTGTTTTAAAATGAGGAGGTAGTTTTATATAGCTATATGCATGTATGTGTGTGTGTGTGTGTCCCTGTTACACTTAATGTTGTCACATTTTCCTGGGTAAATAAATATTACATAAAAAGAGAACAAATATAATTATATTTTGTATTTTATTACTATTATTTTTTATTTAATTTAATCATTTTAAAACTAATTATACATTTCATTGTGTATTTTTATATTTACCACCCCCTACCCTTTGTGCCAGTGGTGGCCCGGATCGACCGGAATTCCGTCGAGGCTGCAGCCGACGACCTTGCCAGACCGTTCAAGCCGCTGCTTGTGGCTGTCGTGGCAGGTCTTGCACAGCGCCTGGTGGTTCTTCGGATCCCAAAAAAGCTTGTGGTCGCCCTTGTGCGGAACGATGTGATCGACAACCGTCGCTTCGACGATCCGCCCGAGCTGCTGGTGCATCACGCACAGCGGATGTTCCTGCAGGTAGCGTTCTCGGTAGGCCTGCCAGCGCCGGTTATAGCCGCGCCGCGCAGCTGATTGTCTCGGTGATGGATTGGACATGGCGGGCTGTAAACGACAAAGCCCGCAACACATGTCGCGGGCTATATTTTTCAGGCTACCACACGTGTCAACCCTACCTCCTCAACCTGCCAAGCTGGCCATCCATTCGGCGCTCTGCTTCCATCAGGGCAGATAACCCATCGCGTACAGCTTCGGGGAATCGCGACACATCACGCTGACCTGTACCCTTGCAGACATGACATAGCCGCTGCTCGATGTTGAGCACGCCACGCCCGCCACATGTCTGGCAGCGCAAGTTATTCCAGACATCCAGCGATTGGAACGCTACATCCTTCAACTGACCGGCGTTGATGCCCTTACCCTCTAGCGCCTTGGCCAGCGTGAGCACAACTTCCCATATCAGGCTGGCCGCTGCCCCTCCAGAGTCCTGCGCCTCGCGGTATCGCACCAGCACGAACCCAAGCGGGTTGTGCTGGCCTGCGAACCCCAGCGCCATCGCACAATCATAGGGCCACTTCTCCCAGGTCAGGTTGCCCGAGGCTGTCGCCGCAACAGCCGATTCGACCCGCACCAGATCATCTTCCATTGCCCACCCCTTTCAGCTTGCCGGCCACGGCCAGCTTGGTCAGTTGGCGGATGCGCCGCGCTTTGCGCCGGCGATCCTGTTCCCGCAATCGTTGCTCCTCGGCCGCCATCCCTGCCCGCATGCTGCGCAGGCGGTCGATGATCAGTGCCGGATCCTCGTACATCCAGCCAAACGGCACACTCGTCATTTCTTCGCTTTCTCCCTGGCAATGCTTTCGCGAATCCGGCCGGTGATCCCGCGCCGGCTGTCCTGCTCGATCGCCTGCGCCAGCGCTCCGATGGCCACCTCAAAGGCCCTGCTATCGATCTGCGCCGCATGGCGGAAAATGTGGCGGTTCCATTCCATGTCGATGCCGAAAAAGCGCGCAACCTCCTCCAGTTGCGCCGCCGTCCGGCCCGAGACGACAACAGGCCCGCTCACAGCGCCACCATCCCGTCATCGGCGTCATCGTCGAAAGAACGGTCGCCCGCCTCACGGTCGCGGAAATCCGGGCGCATGCCGCGCCGAGGCGGCCGGATAAACTTCTCGCCGAGCACTTCCTCGGCCATCTCGCGGACGTGCAGCGGCACCGACTCGCCGGCCTCGTACCGGGCTTTCACCCGCCTCCATGGCGACAGATCAACCATAGGCCAGTTCCTGCAACTGAGCCGCTCGGCCACGCCAGGCCGCCAGCACCCGGCGCTGATACTCGGAAAAGCCCTCGCTGCCGCTCTTGTCCCAGAGCGGAATGCCGAGTTCATCGGCCTTGCGGTTCAGCCCCTCCCAGGTCAAATGCCAGACCTCAGCGGCCAAGGCCACTCCCCCTCTGGATACCTTGCGGCCGTCCAGCACCCGCTTGACGAAGATGTCGAGGAACCCCACGTTCAGCGCCGCCGTGTTCTTCGAAACATCACGATCGATCACAGCGAGGCAGTACGCTTCGGCGATCTCCGCTGGTGTGATGTCCTTGGCGATCCAATCGGTTATTCGTTCGTCACTTGTCACCACCTTCGCCCGCCGGCCGCGATGGCGCTCGTGCAGACGTATCCACTCAGCGACCGGCGCAGCGGCAAGAGGCAGCTGCAGCACCGGGGCTGTGGATAACAGCCGCTCTACCGTTAACGGTTGTGCTGCTGCTGATGCTTCTACGGAGATATGGTTTACTCTTTCTCTTGAGGTGTGCCCCTCATCGCGGTTTTGGGTATGCCCTTCATCGTGCCCTTCATCGGCCGCTTTTCCTGATTCGGCGCGGCTTTCACTGTGCCCCTCCATGCGCCCTTCGTCTGTGCCCCTCATGTGCCCATCATCTTTTGGACGAGAGGAAGCGCGGCGCGCCTTCGGAAGAAAAAAAACGAGCACCTCGCCGTTTCCACAAGGGCGAATCAGTCCCGCCTTCTCCAAGCCATCCAGGGCGCTGCGGATGGCCTTCTTCGATGGCGAACCGCACTCAGACGTATGCCGCCCACGTACCGGCTCGACGTAAAGCTCCTCGGTCAGCCCTTGCAGGCTGATACCACGCGTATCACCGACACGGCCGGTAAAGCGATCCATGTACCAGCGCAGCACTAGGTAGAGCCAGCGTTGCATCAACGGCAGGCCGGCGAGGCCCTCCATCTCCGGTGCAGAAAAGGCGATGGCCTTCTCGATCACAAGAAGCCACCCAGGTTATTGTTATTGACTAGCATGCAGACCTACTCAGCCATCCCCTCAAGACGGCCAAGCATCGCCACCATCGTCTGCTGCACCCGGTAGATCGCTGCCTTGACATCAGCCAACTCTGCTTCATCAACACGACCATCAGCCAGCGCCTCATCCACCGCTCGACCGACATCGCCATTGGCCCGCCATACGTGCGTCACCAGCTCCAGCACCGCCAGATCACCAGCCGGCGCACCATCCGTCGGCAGCTTGACGAACACCCCGCCGCGCTGGCGCGCTGCGGCATGCGCCAGCTCATCTGAGTCACACAGATCGATGATCTCTTCCGCCCGATCCAGGCTCAGGAAATGCCGTTCATTTCCGACCAGTTGATTCCGCAGAATCTGCGGCTTGACCTGGTGATCTGGCGACGACAAGGCCGCCGCCAACGCCTCTTTGCCACCCTTGAACTTGCTGGCAGCTCGATTGACCGCGATGAGCAAATCACTCATGTGTGTACACCCCTTGGCTCAAACGTTTGTCATGGCCGCGACAGCACCTAGAGTCGCTTCAACGGCACGGGAATAAAAAACCGGCGCCCGAAGGCACCGGAAACGATCCACCCAGGGAGGTAACAATGGACCGCAAGGAGAGACAAAAAGATGGCCATTCCAATCGCGTAAGATGCGGATACGACTCTCATCAACTCACGGAGACAGGAACGGCCCATGGACCTATCACTCATTGCCGCCGCCAACAGCGCCCTGAGCGCGGCCCGAGAAATCGGGAAAGCGGCGGCCGGCATTCGGGACTTCAACCAACTGGCGACGGTCGTTGCCCAACTGAACGAGCAGATTCTCAAGGCGCAGGACAGCCTCTTCGCGCACAACACCCAACTCTTTGCCCTGCAACAGGAGAACTTCGACCTCACAGGCAAGCTGGCCAGAGCGGAGGAGAAACTGGCGGATCGCGGCCGCTACACGCTTGTCGAGATTTCCGACCGCACATTTGTGATGGGCCTCAACAAGCGAATAGAGGCGACCGCTCACGACATGGCGCATGGGCTGGATATCGAGCACTACCTGTGCCAGCCATGCTTCGACAAGGGGATCAAATCGGTCCTGCAGAAATACAGCTTCTACGGTGCCATCAGCCTCGAATGCACCGTCTGCAAGGAGCGGTTCAGCACCGGGCAGACCGAGCTCTACTCCATCTGATTCAGGACGATTACCTTCGACGTGCTCAAGAATTGGCTGAAAACCGAGATCGAGCATGGCCTGCCGACCATCAGGCAATTCAGCGACTAGGATGCACACTTCGGCAATCGTCGCGAGGACTCCCCGGGAAAAGTCGCCCTGCTTCGCGCTGTGCCCAATCTGCCATGCGCGCAACGTCTCTGGGTGCGTCAGTGTTCCACCATGCGCCAACGCCATCTGCTGCAATGCGGACAGCAGGGAGCGAATATCCCTTGAGCTTGCACAGAAATCACGCATGTAGCACCTCACCACGAAAGGAACGACCCATGGAAATCACAGCCGCACTCAGCTCACTCTCAGCCGCAATCGGACTAGTGAAATCCGCATCTGACGCTCGGGACGAAGCAAAGATCAACACAGCCATGAGTGAAGTGAATCGCCGGTATTTCGAGTTATCCATGGCGGCCATCGAGCTTGTTGAGAAGTGCAACGCGCTTCTGTGCACCAACGCCGACATCCAGACTCAACTTAGTGAGCTTCAACGCAAGGCGCGCGAGCGTGAAAATTACCTTCTGCACGAAGTAGCCCCAGGGCGGTTTGCATACCGCTTCAATCCAACCAACGACACGGGCGATGCCCCCCACTACGTTTGCCAGACATGCCAGGACAAGGACATCAAGTCTGTGCTGCACGTAACAAATGATTCGATGCTGGGGACCACGTACCAATGCCTCAACTGCAAGGACCACACGTTTTATGCGTGACATGTCAGGCCACCTCTCGATCAGGCATGGGGATGTATGGCTCGGGATGTGACATGGTTCTATACCTTTTGATCGGCCATCACGCAGCCTCTCGATCAGGATTATTTGTTCCGTGCAGGTTGGCCCCACCTCCGCTAGCTGGCAGGCCATCGGATGGATTCGGGTAGATATCCGGCCGTAGCACATGCGGCGTCACCTGCCAACCAGTTGCTTCGCAAACGGCCAGCACGCGCCCTGCCGGCACACCTGCGGATAGCCATTTATAGACTGCTTGTGGCGACAACGGTGGGGCAAAAAGATTGCCTATGCCTGAGAGGCCAAGCATATCTATGACAGGTTGCAGTGAGCTCATGCCACAAATTAAACCACAGGTTGATTTCATATTCAACCCACGGTGTATTCAACGTGAAGTTGATGTGCGAGAACATCCGACGATGACGACTGAACTTGGCGACTACATAAAAATCCGACTTAAGGCGCTCAAAAAGACGCAGGGCTGGCTTGCGGAAAAAACCAACGTCTCGAATAACGCCGTCTCAAAGTGGGTAAAAACGGGGAAGATCAGCCGAGAAAACTTTCTGTTGATCATCCCCATGCTAGGAGGCAGCGTTCCTACGCTAACTACCAGCAGCGATGACAATCCAGTTGCATCCCTTGTCAGCGAGCCACACGCGCCTGAGTACTTAAAGCACCGACCAATCAACAATCAGCGCGATCAAGACACGGCAGAACTGCTGGCAATCGCCAACATGCTCGACAGCACCGGCCTTGGTATGCTCATTCAGGAAGCACGCCGAATCCAGCGGGAGCGACCTATTTCGAAAACTGCGTAGTGATCGATATGCACACATGGAGGCAACATAGTGTGCAAGCAGAGTTGTTTACTAGCGATTGAACAAAAGTCGCATGAAATCAATTCAATATCACGTAGTGTCTCAGTTTGAAATCATCGCATCCTGACACAGACACCTCGTAGTACTAACCATCAGCACCACCCTACTCCGCCTATATCAATCATGGCTTTGATCAGTTGTCACGAATGCAAGAAGGAAATTAGTAGCGAGGCAAAAGTTTGCCCGAACTGTGGTGCAGAACCACGCCAAAAGTTCAAGATTGGTCGCACAATACTTTTGATTATGGTCGTCATTGTCATCGGCAAGTGCGCCACCATGCCAGATAAATCAGAAAAACAGGCTGCAATGTCGCCCGAAGAAAGAGCGGCACAGCAAAAGGCAGAAGAAGACTCACAACGCCGCCACATCGCTGCCGCTTCAGGGATGCTGGCCATCAAGAAATCGCTTCGAGACCCCGGAAGCGTCATCTGGGAAACCGTGCTGGTCAACGACGATGCTTCGACTGTCTGCATTGAGTATCGTGCCAAGAACGGCTTCGGCGGGTACAGCAAGGAGCACGCCGCCTTTTTTGGCAACCGATCGAGCCAGACTGCCACAGACTGGAACAAGCAGTGTGCAAACAAGACCATGCATGATCAAAAACACTCTGCACTTGCTATTAAATAGGCACGCAAACACCAAGGGCAACCGCCTCCGGGCGGTTTTTTTACGACCCTCATAAAAAATAAACCTAAGGTTGATTTAAATATTAAACCTGTGGTTTAATCGCTCTGCCAACATTTAGAGCGAACCATGCCCCCCCTCACCAACCGTCAACAACCGCAAAAAAGCCTGCACACAGCGGGCCTAGGCAATAGTCCTGATGGTTCACCGGTATCTCAGCATTACCAGCAGCGCCAGAGCCGCCTGCTGGATGCGGGCTGGATCGTCATGGAATGGCTGGCCAAGCCCATCCTTCTGTGTCTGCTGCTTTGCCTGCCAGTAGCGCTCGCAAGCCTGGATGAAGCGACGACGGTTCATCCAGTACAACCGAGCCGCGATTGCGTCCGCTTCATGACGGCGGATGGCGGCTCTGAATGGCGTCGGCTGCTCTGCTTCAGCCGCGAGTTCGCCGCGAACTGGGCCGATCAGTTCGTTCAGTTCCTTCCGTACATCGCGGAAAAGTGCGAGCCGATGGCCAATCAGCAGGCCCAGCAGGAATGTCAATACCGGCAGGAACGGCGACGCCAGAAGCTCGTTGAGCATGGGTTGATTCTGGTTATTGCCGTGGTGATCGGAGCGGCGGCGCTATGAGCCCGATCTTCTACGGCGGTTTGGTCTTGCCTTTCATCGTAGCACGCGAATGCCAGCGCACCAGGCATGACGGCCGTGAGAGACCGACCCCCACCCCGCACTCCAATTCTCCAACCATCAGGAGGCCATCATGAAACTCACCCTCGCTGCCCTAAAGGTTCACCTCGCCCATTGCTCGGCCTACCCGAGCATCCGCCGCAACTTCGGCGTCATGTTTACCGCCAGCGGCATCCCCGAAGTCGGCGTTCCACCCGTCCGTCGCTGAGGCATGCCATGACGACAAAGATCATCACCGTCACCCCGACCCCGCGCACCATCCAGCGCAAGCTCGAACAGCTTGAACTCGACCACCTGCGCGAATTCATCAAGCAACAGGCTGCCGTCATCGAAAACCTGTCCAACCAATTGGAACTCGCCAACGATCACGCCGAATACTGGCGCGACTCCTGGTTCGATCTGAGCAACTCCATCGCCGAGGAAACCGGCACCGCCATCGGCTTGACCAAGACAGGCGAACTCGGCCTGATCGCTGCTTCACAGACCCAGGCCGCCTGCGCCATCGGCGAGAAGTGGCCAGGAACCGACGCTCTCTATGCCGGCCTCTCGCTCTCCAGTGACAACACCCGGCCGGTGCACTTGATCGTTTGGCCGGAGGCCGATACCACCGCACGCGACCACGCCGCTGCGACCGCCGCCGCCAAAGCGGTCAATCCGGAGCACAACAGCCATCTACCCACTCGCACCCAGGCCATCGCCCTGTACGAAAACCTCAAGGCCCACTTCGACGAAACTTGGTACTGGACGGCAACAAAAACGGCAAGCGGGAAAGCGGCTTTCGTCCAGCTCTTCGACGACGGCCACCAGGACTACTACGACCTCTCTGCGGAGTGCCGAGTCCGTGCCGTCAGCGAGATTCCACTTTAGTCCTTCAATCCTTCACCACTTGATAGGAGGATTCCATGCCCAACCTCGCCCGCCCAATGCGCACCTCGATGCGCCACTACGAGGTCACCATGCACCGGCGCCCGACCCTCAACGCGGTCCAGAACGCCCGCCGTTGTGTTGCCTACGTAACGGCCGAAAACCCTGCCGAGGCCATGAAGGCAGCCGAGCGTCAGTATGACAAGCAGGCCTTCAAGTCGGTCTCCGCCCGCGAGGTGCGGCCATGACCACCGCCCAAACCATCCCCTACACCGCCGACACCCTCATCGACGAGGTGGTACTGATCGCCCGCCCATCCACCATGCGCGGCCTGTACCTGATCAGCGACGGCAAGCGCGTGATCGTCTCGCCCGTCGTGCCGCCCGGCTTCTTCAAGATCGCCGTCAAGGCCAAGCCGCACGCCGCAAACACGGAGGCCATGCCATGCGCCGCCTGATCGAATGGCTTTACGCGACCGTGCTCGGTCTGCGTGTGCGCTCGCACGAGCAGCACATCGCCGACCTCGAAACCCGTCTCTTACTCCTGCTCGACGCCCTGGCGGCGACCCGGGTGGAGATCGAACGAACCGCCGGCCGGCTGATTGTCGCCCGATTGCGCTGCAAGAAACTCTGGCAACACCCGGCAACGGACAGACCAGCCACCTCCAAATCCACCTAACCACCAGGAGCAACCATGCAACATCAACTCCCCGCACTCGGCACCGCCATGGAAGGCGGCTTCTTCGGCGGCATCATCAACGTCGCCGGCCTGCACAAGGGTGTCATCTGGGCACCGAAGAAAGAAGGATATTTCCGCTCGATCCTGCTCGCCGCCGGCAAGACCGTCGCAGGCGCCGGTAGCCCGTTCGACTGCCATGCCAACACCCAAGCTTTGCTGGCTGCCGGCAGCCCCGCCGCTGAGCGCGTCACCACTCTGAACATCGGCGGATTCAACGACTGGCTGATCCCCTCCCGCGACGTGCTCGAACTCGGCTACCGCCACTTCAAGCCGACCACCCACCGCAACTACTGCAGCTGGCGCGATGGCGAAAACCCCAACAGCATCCCGTCCGGCTGGCTCTACACCAGCGACAGCCCTATCCAGACCCACCAGGATGTCTTCAAGGACGACGGCGAAGAGGCCTTCGAACCCGGCTGGTACTGGTCGTCGACCGCTCTGCCCAATGGCGATACGGCTTTCGACCATTACTTCCTCAACGGCATCCAGGGCCTCAACGACCTCTCTGCGGAGTGCCGAGTCCGTGCCGTCAGGCTGATTCAACTTTAACCCTTGAATCCTTTAATCCTTATCAGGACGCCGCCATGAAACTGCATATCGAGAATCTCCACGTCACGGTTCACGCCTCTCCCCAGCAGCCCGCAGGGCTGCTCGCGACGCTGGCCATTGCCAATGCGGCCAGCTCCATCGGCAGCCAGGCCGCGCCGCAGATTGGCGAAAAGTGGCCGGGCACCGAGGCTACCTATGCCGGCGTGTCGCTCTCCACCACCGGCGACCGCCTAGTGCATCTGCTGTTGTGGGACGAAGACGACAGCACTGCGATGGACCACGCCGATGCCGTCAAGCATGCCGAGTCGGTCAATCCAGCCATGGCCAGCCACCTCCCGACCCGCCACCAGGCCATCACGCTGTTCGACAACCTGCAGGACTGCTTCAACAAGGACTACTGGCACTGGACCCTGACGAAGACCAAGAGCGGGAAAGCGGCTTTCTTCCAGCTCTTCCTCAACGGCTACCAGGGCGGCCTCGGCCTCTCTGCGGAGTGCCGAGTCCGTGCCGTCAGCGAGATTCCACTTTAGTCCTTTAACCCTTTAGTCCTTCAGTCATGCTTCATACCGACCTGCCGATCTACAAAAAGGGTTACGACTTGCTGACCCTGGCCGCCGATGTTCAGCTGAACATGCCCCGCACGTTCAAGCAGAGCCTCGGCAAGCGGGTTCACGACGAGTGTGTGGATCTGCTGCTGGAGATCGGCTACGCCAATGCCAGCCGCGGGGAGCAACGTTGCGGCCACATCCGCAACGTCCTGCGCGGCCTGGAAGTGGTGTCGTTGATGATGCGCGTCAGTTTCGACAAGAGGTTCATCTCTCACAAGATGTGGGCCCAGAGCATCGAAATGACGAACACCATCGGCGGACAGGCCGGCGGATGGCTGAAGAAGTCAGCAACCGCGCCTGATTCACAGGGGCCAAGGCTCCTATGACCGTGCGCTTTATGAATCTGGTCGCGCCCCTGCCCCACCAGGGCACGGACATGCACACCACGGAGACCGCGGCGCCTGACGCTGGCCGGTCCGGTGCAGTTTCCTTGTCGAATGCTCGGCAAGGCGACGTAGCCAGCGCGAACGAACGGCTTTCAACCAGAACTTCAACAACGGCAACCAGAACAACAACGACCTCTCTGCGGAGTGCCGAGTCCGTGCCGTCAGCAGATTCATCCAACTATTGTTTCGAATTGCTGCTCCGCGCCTACCTCGACTGCCGCAAGCACAAGCGCAACAGCGCGAGTGCCCAGGCTTTCGAGGAAGCGCTGGAGCGCAATCTTTGGGCGCTGCACCAGGAACTGCAGGCCGGCACCTACCGGCCCGGCAAATCCATCTGTTTTGTCATCACCCGGCCCAAGCCCCGCGAAGTCTGGGCAGCCGATTTCCGCGACCGCATCGTGCATCACCTGCTCTACAACGAGGTTGCACCGCGCTTCCACGCTCGTTTCATCGTCGACAGCTGCGCTTGCATCCCCGGGCGCGGCACGCTGTACGCCGCCGAGCGGCTGGAATCGAAGGTCCGCAGCATTACCCAGAACTGGAGCCGGCCGGCGTATTACCTCAAGTGCGACCTGGCCAACTTCTTCGTCAGCATCGATAAGCGCATCTTGCGCGATCTGCTCGCCAGGCAAATCACCGGCGCCTGGTGGATGCAACTGGCCGACACGGTACTGTTCCATGACCCGCGCCAGAACTTCGAACTGCGTGGCGATCCGCGCCGCCTGGATCTGGTACCGCCCCACAAGCGGCTAACCAGCCAGCCGTCCCACCTTGGCCTGCCCATCGGCAACCTCAGCAGCCAGTTCTTCGCCAATGTCTATCTCGATGTACTCGACCAATACGTCAAGCACGGTTTGCATGTCCGGCACTACATCCGCTACGTCGACGACTTCGTGCTGCTGCATGAGTCGCCGCAGTGGCTGAACGAAGCCCAGGCCGGCATTGAGCAGTTGCTGGCCGAGAAATTGGCCGCCCGGCTCAACCCGAAGAAGACCATCTTGCAGCCGATCGACCGTGGCATTGATTTCGTTGGCCAGGTCATCAAGCCTTGGCGCCGCACGCTACGCCGCCGGACGTTCAACGAAGCGATCCAGCGGACACACCGGGTTGATGCGCCGGATATCTTCGCCACCGCCAACAGTTATTTCGGCTTGCTACGCCAAGCCACCCACAGCCACCACGACCGCGCCCAGCTCGCCAACGTGCTTCGCGATCGCGGCCATTGCATCAAGGCCGACCTCACCAAGACCTATCGGAGATCCGCATGAGCATCCCGCCCACCCTCTGTATCTACCACCATGGCTGTGCCGACGGCTTCGCCGCTGCCTGGGCCGTCCGTCGCTACATGCATCAGCAACAGGCCGCCGGGTTCGGCGCACAGGCCACCGGCGAGCCGGTCGATTTCCATCCCGGTATCTATGGCGAGCCGCCGCCGGATGTCACCGGCCGCAGCGTGATCATCGTCGACTTCAGTTACCCGCGTAGCGACATGCTGCGTATGGCCGAGCAGGCGCACTCGATCTTGGTGATCGATCACCATCAGACGGCCGCGCAGCAGCTCTGCGACCTCCCCGCCAATATGCGCACTGTCTTTGACATGCACCATTCCGGCGCCGTGCTCACCTGGCAGCAGCTATTCCCGGGTGAAATGCCCCCTGTGCTGTTCGATCACATCCAGGACCGCGACCTGTGGCTGTTCCGCCTACCGATGACCCGCGAGATTGTCGCGGCCCTGTTCTCCTATCCGATGGATTTCGCCGCCTGGGATGCGCTCATGCAGCGGCCGATACGCGATCTGGAGACCGAGGGCCGATCCATCCTGCGGCAGCAGCGCCAGCATGTCGACGCGCTGCTCGATAATCTCACCCGCTGGGTGCACTTCGGTGATGCGCCCGTGCCTGCCGCGAACGTTCCCTGGTTTTACGCGAGTGAGGTCGCCGGCCGGCTGGCCGATGGCAACCCGTTCGCCGCCGCTTACCAGGACGACGACGAGGGCCGGAAGTGGTCGTTGCGCAGCGGGCCGGATGGCGCCGATGTGGCTGCCATTGCCGAAGCCCTCGGCGGCGGCGGCCACCGCCATGCGGCGGGGTTTCGTATGACACGGCATGAGGTTGCCGAGTTCGAGGCGAAGGGAGGCCGGCTGTGACGCGTAAACACTGCCGCCGTACCCACCGGCGCGAGGCGGCGCCGACGCTGGTTGCCTACTACCTCAACCCCGAGGTGAGCACGCAGGAGCGCATGGCTGTCGAGGCCATCCGTGCCGGCTGGGCCGTTGTCTGCCATTTCGATGTGCTGGCCGACTGCCGCGACATGCTGGCCTTGGGAGCCGAATTGAAGGACGACCAACCGACGCTGGCGGTCTGCGAACTCGGCCTCGTGGCTCTGTTGAACATCAAGGACCGCTACCGTTTCTGCCAGCGTATCGGCGCCAGCGGCAACGAGTTGCAGGCGCTCTATGCCCTGGTCGATGTTGCGGAGGATTTCTGGAAGCGCCAGCCGGGCAGCTTGTTCATCGATGCCGAGGCGGCGCTGTCGAAGGCGCGGGCGGAGCAACGGGAAAGGCGGGCGGCATGAGACACAGCATCCGCCCCGACATCCTGACGGTGTCGGGCCATTACTTCGATTTTCTGCAACCGCAGAACAGCACCTTTGGTATCGAAGACATAGCGCACGCTCTGTCGCATATCTGTCGGTTTGCTGGCCATACCCAGAGCTTTTATTCAGTCGCCCAACACAGTGTGATGGTCTCCAAGATCGTGCCGCCGGCCGATGTTTTGGCCGGTCTGCTGCACGATGCAGCCGAGGCCTTCATCGGCGATGTAGCGCGGCCACTCAAGCAGTTGCTGCCGGACTACAAGGTTATCGAGAAGCGTGTCGAAGCCGCAGTCCTGGCCCGCTTTGGCCTCGACTTCATCCCGCCGTCGGTGAAAGAGGCGGACATCATCATGCTGGCCACCGAGCAGCGTGACTTGATGGCCCCGCATGACGATGAGTGGTCGCTGATCGCCAATGTGACACCGCTCCGTGATCGGATCAGTCCTTGGACCCCATTCGAAGCAAAGACCGAATTCCTAGGCCGTTACTTCGAGATCGTTGGTTCTGAGGTGAAGCCATGACCGCCCGCCAACCCATCTACCTCAACCCCGACGACCTGCGCGAAGTCCGCCACTTCCACCTGTTCGGCGCTATCGGTGGCGGCGCCAAGGGCTTCATGCGCGGCAAGGCCCGGATCGGCAACATGGTCGCCCGGCCGCGCTGCATCGGTTCGGTCGACGTCGATGCCGCCGCCAACCGCGATTTCAAGCGCCTGGTCGGCGTCGAGGCGACGACGCTGGATCTATTCGACCGCGACCAGTACGAGGCCTTCCACGGCCACCCGCCGCCGACCGGCTGGCGCGAGGCGATGCCGGAGGATATTCGCCAGGCCGCCGGCCATGAGTTCCCGCACGTCGTCTTTCTGTCGGCGCCGTGCAAGGGCTTCTCCGGACTGCTGAACGAGACGCGCAGCAAGACGGACAAGTATCAGGCGCTCAATCGCCTGACGTTGCGCGGGGTCTGGTTGATGCTGGAAGCCTTCCGGGATGATCTGCCGGAATTGATCGTTTTCGAGAACGTACCGCGCATCGCTACCCGTGGCCGGCATCTGCTGGACCAGATCGCCGAGTTGTTCCGCGCCTATGGTTATGCCTGGGCCGAAACGACGCACGATTGCGGTGTGATCGGTGGCCTGGCACAGAGCCGCAAGCGCTTCCTGGGTGTCGCCCGAAATCTGGCCAAGGTACCGCCTTTCCTTTACGAGCCGGCACAGAAGCGCCCGCAGGCGGTCGGCACGGTGCTGGACCGGATGCCGCTGCCGGGTGATCCGGCCGGCGGCCCGATGCACCGGGTACCGAACCTGCAGTGGAAGACGTGGGTGCGGCTGGCGTTCGTCGAGGCGGGCAGTGACTGGCGCAGCTTGAACCGGCTGGCGGTGGAGGACGGGTGTCTGCGGGATTTCTTGATTGTGCCGGACAAACGGACAGGCGCTTTCGGCGTGCATCGCTGGGAAGATTCGGCCGGAACCGTTCAGGGCGAAAGCCTGCCGAGCAACGGTGCTTTCTCGATCGCCGATCCGCGCCCGCCGGCCGGTGCCCTGGAGTATTCGCAGTACGGCGTGATGCGGATGGAGGATACGGCCGGCGCTGTGATCAACGTGAAGTCACCCGGGCAAGGGACGTTCAGCGTGGCTGATCCGCGCCACCTCGGCCCGGCGAAGCACAGCAACGAGTTCCGCATCGTGCCGTTCGACCGCGCAGCCATGGCCGTGACCAGTGCCCATGGATCAGGGCAGTGCGTTGCCGATCCACGGCCGGACTACGGCCCCAATACCCATCCCAACATCCTCGGCGTCACTTCATGGGGCGATCATTCTGGCGTTGTGAGCAGCGAGGCAAGGCCGACTACCGGACGCTTTGCAGTAGCTGATCCCCGTCGCGTCGGCGACACCTACGGCAAGTACGCGGTCACCGACTACGGTCAGGCCGCCGGCACCGTTATTTCCGGGAGTACCACTGGCCAGGGCGCCTATGCCGTCGCCGATCCCCGCCCGGCCGGTATTCCGCAGGCCGGTGACCACTACCTGACCGGTGGGCATTACGGCGTCCGCCGCTGGGCGGATACGAGCGGCGCTGTGGCCTCTGCCGCTTGTCACGACAATGGCTTCTGGTCCGTCGCCGACCACCGCATGCCGGCAGCTACTGACAAGCTGGTTGCCGTGATCCGTTCGCTGGACGGCACCTGGCACCGGCCTTTCACGACGCTGGAACTGGCGGCCCTGCAGAGCCTCGTCGATCCGGAGGAAGTGCTTGAGCTTGACGGTCTCAGCGACAGCGACTGGCGCGAACGGATTGGTAACGCCGTTCCACCAGCTGCTGCCGAGGCGATCGCTTCCACTATGTATCAGACGCTGCTGTTGGCCTGGTCGGGGGAGACGTTTCTGTTGTCGTCGGCACCGATCTGGGTACGGCCGGTGGCGGTGGCGCTGTCTGTGGCGCAGGGAGGTGTGGCATGAAAGAGCGTCCGATCCTGTTTAACGCGCCGATGGTGCGCGCTTTGCTGAATTGCACAAAATCGCAAACTCGACGGGTGGTGAAGCCAGTCGGCAGCGATGATGGTTTCGTCCTGCTCGATTATGGGCAAGGCCCGTGGCCGTACCGCTCTGACGACGGTGACAGCGCGATGCGCACTGTCAAGCGCAGCGGAAAGCTCTACCTGGATGAGACACCGCACGCATGCCCCTGCGGCCGGCCCGGTGACTTGCTTTGGGTGAAAGAGACCTTCAAGCCGATCGCCAGCGGAGAAGTAAAGAACGGGTACGGAGAGGTGAGATACGGCTACGCCTATAAGGTCGACTCGGCGGTACGCTGGAATGAGCATCAAACGATCATCCATGACCTGACTGGCCAGCCAGAAACAGGGCCGATGCAGTTCCAGCCGCGCCCATGGAAACCGTCAATCCATATGCCACGTCGAGCCAGCCGCATCCTGCTGGAGATCACTGGCGTCCGTGTCGAGCGGCTGAACAGCATTAGCGAAGAAGACTGTTGGGCGGAAGGGATCGAGGAAGTCATGCACGACTTTGACGAGGCATCGCAGTTCGCAATGTCAAAGCGCCTCGGGTGTTCATTCGAGGACGCAAAGCCACTATTTGCGCAGCTATGGGAATCCATCAACGGCCCCAGATCGTGGGAGGCCAACCCCTGGGTGTGGGTTGTCGAATTTCGGAGGATTGAGAAATGAACGAACGCGAACAAATCCTCGCGCTGGCTGGTGAGCCAATTGGCTTTGTGTCGGAAGAGGTGGTTCAAAGTTTGAAGAAGGGTGCCAGATGGGGAGCCGCAAGAATCTCTCCAACCCTTGATGATGAATACCCGGATTTGATTTCTCCTATTTATGGTCCTGACCAACTCCTAGCCGCCCGCAAGCCGCTGGAGGAAGAGGTGGAGCGGCTTAAGGTTGGATATACGAGGGAGCTTGATGCGGTATCCATGCGCAACTACGATCTCCGCCAGCAACTCGCTGAAGCGCAGGCTGTGCCAGATGGGTTCGTCGAAGTGATGGCCGCTGTTTTCCGGGAGATCGAAGCCATAGGCGAGCATGGGAAGGGAAACGCCCCTGGTCACTGCCATGAAGTTCCTGGCGTATGGGACGGCGATAACGGGCAACTGGCTGGTCAGCCGTGCGCGTGGTGTGCCCTCTGGAACAAAGCCAGTGCCATACAAGCCGAGCGCGGAGGTTCCTCATGAAGATCAAAGTCGAGCAGATGGCCTGGGGCGGAGATCGCCGCCAGGTCAAGATCAAGGTTTCGGAGTCGGCGAGGTGGATTGATTTCGGAGAGATGAACTACACCGAGCGCGCCGAACTTGCGGAGCAGCTTCGGCAGATGGCGAACGAGTTGTTGAGGACTGGGGTATGACACCCCTCCCCTACGACTACGCCCGCTGCTCAGGCGCCAACATCGACGGCGAGCGGCGCGAGGGCTGCGAGCATCGGATTATTGAATCAAACATGGAGGTAGCATGATCAACTCCGCACAAGTCATCCTGCCCATTGAGTTCATCCGGGCGGAGCTATACTGCCAAATCACCGGGGAGTCGATGGAGGCAATCTACAGCCACATCCGTGATGGCAACTGGGCGGCCGGCAAGCACTACAAGCGGACCGGACAACGCACACTCTGGATCAACATCAAGGAAGCGCAGGAATGGATCAGGAAGCAGCCGCACGTAGAAACTGTGGTCAAGGCCTCCCGAAAGGCGTCGAAATCCGAGATGGAAAACGACGTGCGAGCCTGCGCGTAACATTCACCTACAACAGTGACCGCTGCCGCGAAACCCTTGATATTGAAGCAACGCCGGCAAACATCAAATACGCCGGCAAGCTGGTCGGCGAGATCGAGAACCGGATCGCCCGCGGCACATTCGATTATGCGGAGTTCTTCCCGAACAGCAGGCGGGCCGGTCAGATATCGCTGCAGACCAAGCGCTATACCATCGGTGAACTGGTCGACAGATTCATCGATGCCGGCCGCAAGACCGAATCAATGTCCCCCTCGACTGTCGCCACCTACGTCAAGTGGCAACGCGCCCGCCTCTTTCCGAAGTGGGGCGACCGCTGGGCCGATGAAGTAACCACCGGCGAGTTGCGCGCCTGGATTGTTGATTTGATCGCCGAGCTAGCTCCCAAGTCGGTGCGCAATTGTGTTGGCGTTCTGTCCGCAGTGCTGACCGTGGCCACGACAGACGGCTACATCAAGGCCAATCCGCTAACCCCAATCAGCATGAAGGCAATCATGCCGAAGCGCAGGAAGGCCAAGGACGAGGACAAAATCGACCCGTTCAACAGCGCCGAGATTGCCGCCATCCTTGCCGCCTGTAGCCGACCACAGGAGCGCGCCCTGTTTCAGTTTGCCTTTGCCACTGGCTTACGCACCGGGGAACTGATCGCGCTCAAGTGGAAGCATATCGACTGGATCAGGAACCAGATCCACGTTGAGGACAACATCGTCAGCGGCGAAGTCGGTACCGTCGAGAAAACCACCAAGACTGATATGGAGCGCGATATCCCGATGCTGCCAGCCGCCCGCCAGGCGCTGGAGATCATGCGCCCCATGACCAGCATGTTGAAGATCGGCGACTACGTTTTCAGCTACGACGGGAAAAACCGCTGGCGCCACGACACCCAGGTGCGCGAGCGCTGGACGATCATCCTCAAGCTGGCCAAGGTCAGATACCGGAACCCCTACCAGACGCGCCACACCTTCGCCTCAACACTGCTCATGAACAGCGAGCCAGAGCTATTGGTTGCCAAGCTGCTCGGTCATACCACGGTCGAGATGGTACGCAAGCACTACGGGCGATTCATCAAGCAGCCAGAGGGGATCGTGCTGCGTTCGGCATACGCCGAATTTGGGGCAAATTTGGGGCAGCAGACCCAAGAAAAAACCGCCTTACCTCGCCTTATGGAAAATGGCACATCGCCGGAAAACGCCGATGGCAGCAGACGAAGAAGGAAGTTGAAGGCGGTTTAAGAACTAGTCGAACTGGCGGGGCCGGTGAGATTCGAACTCGCACCGAAGGTGAATTGATTCATTGCCTTGTGAGTTCATTGCATGAATTTGGGGCAGCAGTGGGGCAAATCACGGCAGGTAGTACGGAATTTTGACCGTCTGATTGTTCACGAACCAGTGTGGGCACCGAGCATCCTGGCGCCATCAATAAACCGCCTTCAAAAACACCAGCCGCTCCCGGTCATCGTGCGTATCACCGTCCGGCGGCAGCGCCGGATAGTGCTCACGGAACTCGACACGATAGTTGCTGCGCCCGTTCTGCACGTGCCACTCGAAGTAATCGCGCATTTGCTCGACATTGAGCGAATCGGGGAAGGCATGCACATAGTTCGGCATCGTCATCCCTTCACGGCATCGGCCGGCAGGCCGTTGTCGACCAGGTACGCCGCCCGGTCCGCCCGCATTGCCCGGCCACGCTGCCACCAAGCCCACCAGCCGCCGGTCCGGACACCGGCATACAGTGTGCCGCGCAGCGCCATCCCTACCCCGCAGGCCTCCATCGCTTCGAGAAACAGCGCATCCGCCGCCGCCCGGTCACGATCCTGGATCGTGTACAGATAATCATGCAGGATCGCCGCCAGCCGGTGCTGGCCGTTGACCGAAAACCCCGGCACCCAGCGGACGATCCAGGGGATCGACGCGAGGTCGGTACGAAATCCGACCGGGATCGAGAACAATTCCCCGCTTGCTGCTCGAGCCAGCAGAACCAATGCCAGGATGAACACATCCGGCTCGTCGGCAATATCGAGAGACGGCTTACTCAGAAACTGCATCGTCGCCTCCCGCACAATCGATCACCACGCGATGCGGCGCCACCCGCTCATTGACCCGGGCACGGATCGCCGCCCGCTCCTGCCACGTCGTCGCCGCGCAGTAGTGGGTAATGCCATCCGCCGCCAGGTCGACGGTCGAGCAGCCGGCCAACAGCAGCCCGGCCATGAACAGCGGAATCGTTTTCTTCATGGTCACACCTCGTTCGTTGAAAGTTTTCCGTCGCTGGCCAGCCGCGGTAGCGGCCGGGTTATGTCCGGCGGCGCGTCATCGGCCGGCCAGCGGTAGGCGATCACGCGCCCCGGTGAGAACGGGGCGATGCTCACCCGGTCGCCCTGGTTGCCACCCAGCACCATCAGGTTGCCGGCGTTGTCGCGACCGACCACAAAGCCGACATGGCCGCCGCCAGCCCGCGAGAACACCACGATGCAGCCGACCACCGGCCACTCCAGGGAAATGCCCCAGTCCGCCCAGGCACGAGCGCGCATCCACAGTTTCGGAATCTCGTGCCCGGCCTCGCGTAGGCAATGCGCAACGAACACCCCGCACCAGGGCGTCTCGTCGTCACGCCACCAGGCTTTGAGCCTCTCCAGCCAGCCGAGGATCGTGGCGTTGTGCCGGGGACCGGGGATCTCGGCCGTGCCGAGAAAGGATCGGGCCAGCGTCAGCCAGAGAGGCGGGATCGGCCCGCGTGACGGTATCAGCGTCATTTCACCCGCTCCTCGGCCATCCGCCGGCCCCACTCGCGCACCTGGTCCGCGCCAAACAGGCCGACCGCGCCGCCGAAGAAGGTCGCCCAGCCCGACGACAAGCCCAGCGCCTGCACCAGGTGGGCGATACCCAGGGCAATGAGGCCGCACAGCGCCGCCTCCAGGATGCGCCGCGCCCAGCGCGGTTCTTTGCCGTCATAGAGGACTCGGAGAAGAGCGACAAGCGCGCCCAGCAGCGCGGCGCGGTAAGGCTCGGAGATCAGGCCGAGCAGTTCAATGAAGGGGGTGCGGTCCGGCATGCGCTGTTCCTCAAGCGGTGATCGTGGCGGCGAAACGGAAAAGGTCGTCCAGCTGCTCGTCGCCCAGGCCGAACAAGGCTCCAATGGAAGCGACCAGCGGGCTGTCCCGGCGAAACTCTTGAACGTCCTTCCAGGCCAGACGAACGAAGGCATCGGTATCCTGTAGTGCCATGTAGGCCTCGATGTCCTCCAGCAGGCTGGCCTGCATCAGCATCGCCCGCGCCTGGAAGCGCGAGACGATGCGTGGTACCCGAGGAGCGGCCGGCGGCGCGACGAAAGTGCCGTCGGTATTCTTGATCCAGCCCAGTTGAACCTCGTCCGGCACCCCGTAGGTATTCGGCTGGGGCGGGCTCTCTGGGTCGAACAGTGGAACGACATCCAGAGGGAGCAGCGTAACGATGGTTTCGCAGCCGTCGATGAGGGCGGTGTTTGCATATTTCATGGTCAATTCCTTATCCACCAGCCGAGCCGCTGTAGTACGCGCCGGTAGCAAATTCGAAAGTCGTGCCATTGGCGCGCGTGCACGTGCATACGACCGCGCTGTTCGAGTCGATCCGAGTGGTGATGGCAACTAGGGCTGTCATTGGGGCATAGGCGTGCGTATGTCCCGCCAGCGCAAAAGCCGCCGCGTGATAGCCATCCAGCAAATCGGCGTTGAGCCCGGAACCGGGTCCGGTATCGATGCCGCCCACGGACACGAAGCCAGCGCCGTCGCAATAGATGATGGCGAGCTTGCCGGGCGACACCGTCATCGTCAGCGCGCCATTGATTGCCTCGTTCAGGTTCGGGTCGACCGTGATCACCCCGGTCCCGATATTCCAGATCGCGAACGAGAACCCGTCGCCCAGGGTTGCCGCCGCGGCCGCATTGACGGTGAACGTCCCGCTGCAACGCAGCACCTTGCCGCGGTCGGTCGGCAGCACTGTATAAGTCGCCGTCTTGCTCGCCGAACCGTTCAGCAGCGTGCCCATCAGCGCCAATGCCGCTTGCTTGTTGGCCGAATCCATCCCCAGAAAATCGGCCATGAACGCCCGCAGGTTGGTCAAGAAACTCTTGACGTCGCCTTCGGTCGCCGTCGGGCTGGTCGCCACCGTGGCTGACTGCAATACCGTCATCTCAATACCTCCACATCAAGTTGCTGTCGTCGGTCCACATCGGCGTGTTCGCATCCGACGACCACATGTAATCCGCCTCCAGGGCGTAATTGATCGTTGCCCAACTGCCGCGCAGTTGCCCCACGGCGGCGACGCGGACGATGGTTTGCGAGCCGTACAGCGCCATCGCCGTGAAGTTCGCTGCCCGCGTCTCGCCGCTGCGTGTCCAGGCTGATTCATCGGCCGACTGCTCGACGATGTAGTACTCGGCGCCGGGCGCCGGCTGCCAGGTCAGCAGCATCCGTTCCGGGGCGCCGGGCATCGAGCGGGCCGAGAGCCCCAGCACCGCCGGCGCGCTCGGCGTCGCCGGTAGTTGCGAGGCATTGACGGGCGGCGCGGTGATGCCGTCTTCGGCCGTGTGCACGCTCGGGTCTTCATTCACGCACACCAGCGCCACCCGGCAGGTGTCCGTCGGGCGGATCGAGATCACCCGCGCCAGTTGGCGCCAGGTCTCGCCCCAGCCGAAGGTCGTGTGCGTGCGCTCCTCGTCCTGGCCGGCGTAGGGCGTGAAATCCGGCGGTTCGGCCAGCATCACCTTGTGCGCGGTCGCGCCCGGCGTTACCACGTAGGGGCCGGCCAACGAGCCATCGCGTCGGCGCAGGCCGAGGTAATGCGTACCCTCCTCCGCCCAGGTCAACGGTTCGGAGAGCGTCAGGGTCCGCGTCGCCGCGTCCCACACCTCGACCTCACCGTGCTGCCCCCACTGCGGCAGGTCGTGATTGATCGCCACCAGGTCGCCGTAGGTCGGGATGAAGCCTTCCATCTCCGTTTCGAAGCGGATCAGGGTCCGCCGGTAGCGGTTGGCCGCCGCCATGTAGATGCCTTCGCGGTAGGCCTGCTCGCGCTCGGTGACGCCCAGCAGTTCGATTTTCGCCGGCCTGCTCGCCGTCGAATCGGGCAGCTTGGCGGTCAGCGGCAACGGCTTCCACAGCGAACTGTCGAAGTAGGTGATGCGCACCGCGTCGGCGGTGTCTGCCGTCGGCGTCAGGAACTCCAGATTGAACGAGCCGCGCTTGATGTTGCGCATCGAATACAAGGCCACCGGCAGCGTGGCGGCCTGGTCGCGCACCAGGCAGACGATACCGCCCTGCATGTAGCGCTTGGCGCGACCGGCGCGGGCGATCTGCTCGGTGACTTCCCAGAAGGTCGAGAGCGAATCGAAGCGGGCATTGAAGGTGTCGCCGCGCGCCGTCCACACGGCATCGAGCGCCAGCAGGCCATCGAGGTCGAGGCGGTTCTCCGGCAGCCCGACATGACGGCAGGCATCGGCGAAGGCCCAGGCGATGGAGCGCGTCGCCACCGGCCCGGCCCAGGCCGCGCCGGTCCAGGTGTAGAGCTTGCGCGTCGAGATGATGTTGATCTTGCGGCTGGCCTGCTGCGACAGGTTGTTCGTCGCCCGCATCTTGATCGCCACCAGCGTCACGTCGCCGAAATCATGGTTGCCGTCGATGAAGGCGCGCAGCCCCGCCCAACTGAGTTCATGGCCGGCGCGGGTCGAACTGTCCTTGGCATCGAGGCGCGTCAGCCGCACCTCGTAGCGCCCGGGCGCCACCGTGAATTCGTAGCTGAAGCGCTGCGGCGTGCCGGTGGCGGCCGATACCTGACGGCTGCCGAGCAGCAGCCAGCCGGTCGTCGGCGCGCCGAGATCATTGATGGCCCGCGCCTCGACCTGGAAGGTGATCGACTTGGCCAGCAGCGTGCCCTCGTCGGTGGCGAAGTAGAGGCCACGCGGGCAGACCACGTCCACCGCCAGCCGGCCGGCCAGCGACCCCGCGGCGTTGGCCGTGAAGGGGCCAATCGGCACGCCGGTCAATGCCTCCTGTCCGGAGACTTCCACCGCCGTCGCCACCGCCGCCGGGAACAGCGTCAGCACACCGCCCGGCGGCACGATCTGACACTCCACCTCCTCGAAGTTGCCGATCGGCGTGTCCTCGATGCGAATCTGCTCGATCTCGTATTCGCCGATGCCGAGGCAGAACAACTGGTAGAGGTACTGCTCGTTGCCGGCGTAGGCCACGTAGGGCGCGGCGGCGAAGTCGGGAAAGGAAATCATCCGTCCGTACTGGATCGGGATCGGCGATTCGAGCCGCGCCTGGTTACCTTGCGCCGCGATGTTGTAGGTCGGGCTGGCCGCCTGCCCGCCACCCATGTTCGAACCGGCGGCCGATGGCGGCGGCAACATGGCGTTGACCAGGGCGGCGCCGACGATGCCGACGGCGGCCTGTGCGGCCGCGCCCCAGCCCAGTCCGCCCGAGGCGACCGGCATGCCCGTGTAGATCGAAACCACCGCAACCACGATCATCAGGATCACCCGCATCACGTCCGAGCCGCCATCCCCGCCCTGCGGCAGCAGCACCACGGCCAGCAGGTCGGCGTTGTTGATTGGCTGGTCCCAGTCGGCGCGCAGCACTGCCTCGCCGTTGCGCAGGATGATGAAGGGCTTGTCCGTCGCCGGGGCTAGCGAGCGGATCGGCGCCGGGGCCGTCAGTTCGGCAACCTCGCGGTGGCGCAGCGGGTGGAAGGGATCGCGTACCGTCACGCAGGTGGCGCTAAACATGGCGGTAGAACTCCAGGTGGCCCCAGCCGGAGGCCTTGAGCATCTTGACCGACTGAAACACGACGCCCGGCCCGTTCACGCAATGCAACACACCGCCGCCGTCGACGGCGACCCACAGGCCGACGTGCGAGGGGTGCCGGGCGTGCGCCAGCAGCACCGCGTCGCCTTCGGCCGGCACTGCCACCGGCCGCCAGTTGGCCCGCTCTGGATTGCCGGCCACGGCGCGGGCGCAGGCCAGCCGGTTGAAGGCATCGACGTCGAAGGGCGGGATCTCGCGCCCGAAGCGCTCGCGCTGCACGCGACGGAAGAAGCCCCAGCAGTCGTGGCTTTCACTGACCCACGGCTGGCCGATGTAGGCGAAGGCCCAGTGCGTCATGACACCACCAGCCCGGGAAAGCGTTCGGCGGTGTATTCCTCGCCGGGGAAGCGCCGGTCGAGGTAGTCGCCGAAGCTGGCCACGGCCGATACCTTGAACACGTCGGCCTTGATGTTCGACAGTTCCATGGTCATCGGCGGGTCGTTCTGCGGCGCCGTCAGGTCCGACGACAGGTATTCGCGGAAGGTCATCGTGATCGGCGCGGTCGAGCCCATCGCCAGTTGCACATTGGCCAGGATGTCGCGCGACACATTGTCGATTTCCACCGTTAGTTGCGGGATGCCGGTCGGCGTCACTTCCGGCTTGGTGAGCCGGAAGGCGAAGCGCAGGAAGGTGACATCAGCCCCGGTTTCCAGCCGGGCATTCAGGTCGGTCCAATCGTTGACCACGTAGATCGGCTGGTTGAAGGCCGCATGGTTGAGTTCCAGCGTGTGATAGATCGCGACGTTGGACGGCGCGGCGGCATAGGCCTCGCGCAAGGCCTGGGAGAGCGTGCTGTCCGGCATCAACGCACCTCCAGCTGGGCGGTGATTTTCCAGTAGATGCCGTTGCGTGCTGCCTTCCACGCGCCCTTGAAGCGGGCTTCTTCCGGGGCAATCACGCCGTCCACGTCGAGGTCGATTTCGAACCAGGCCGCGCCGCCGGCCCCGTCACTTTCGGACCAGGCGCGGAAGGTGGCGAACTGGGCGCCGGTGAAGAGGAACGACACGTCGACCAGGTCGTTGCGGGCGAAGCTGCGCCGGCGCACGCGCGCCGCGCCCACTTCCATGTCGGTGCGGACGGTCTGCTCGACCGGGCTGATGGCGTAGCCATCCACCAGCGGCCCGGGCAATGTCGAAGGCCAGGCCGCCATCAGTAGGCTCCCGCCGCGCGCTTGAGGCCGTAGGCACCCTGCAGCGCCGCCGGCACGGCGCCGGAGCCGCGGGCGATGTCGCCGGCCACAGCGTTCTTGGCCTGCTCGATGAAGACATCAATGATCGTGCCGCCGCTGCCGTCGCTGCGTTTCTCGCTGCGCGCCTGTGCATCGGTGTTGTTGATAACGTTGACCGTGACGTTGCCGCCGCCGCTCTCTGCCGCCACGCCCAGCTTGCCGTCCCGGCCGCGCTTGAGCGGCATGATGGCCTCCGGGCCGGCTTCGCCGAACACGCCAGCGCCGGCAGCGAAACGGAAGAACTGCGGCGAATCGAAAACGCCACCCGAGAAAGCCGAGAGCGACGGCGATTTCTCGAAAACGCCGCCCAGGGCGAAACGCTGCCCGGTACCCAGCCATGATCCGCCGCCCGCCGCCGCCGACGGACCGGCGCTTGCGGTGCCGGTCCCGCCGGAAAACAAACCGACGGCGGCACTGGCCAGCCCGCCCCAGTCGAATCCCTGCACCGCCTTGCCCAGCGGTTCGGTCACCGCCAGCCGTGTCAGCAGGCGCAGGATGTCTTGTTCCAGTCCTTTCAGTACGTCACCGAATTGCTTGCCACCGGCAACAGCATCTTCGAAGGCTGAACTGAAGGTCAGGCCGAGCTCCTCGACTAGGGATTTTTGCTTCTGGATTTCCTCGGAACCTAGTCCGAGCCGTGCCTGCACGGCCTCGAGATATTTTTCCTCGCTGATGACACATTCTTCAAGCGCCTTGGTGAGCGCCAGCATGTCGTCGCGGGCCACCTCGATCTTGCTGGACTTGGTTTCGCCGAGAAGGCGATTCAGCTGCGCCGTCGCGGCAGCCGACTGCTCGGCAGCGTAGGCCTGCTCGAACTGCGCGACGGCGGTTTTCTTCCAGGCGTCTGGCATCGTCTGCCATTCGGCGCTGGTCATCAGGTCGTACAGGGCGGCCTGGCTCTTGTTCAGGTCAAGCGTCGAGGCGTTGGCATCCCCGCTAACCTTGGCCAGCGACTCCATGGCCTTGCCGTAGGCGGTGGCCTCGGCGGTGGCTTCAGCCGTTTCGTGTTTCTTTTTGCCGCCCCCTGTTCCGGTGCGGGTGATCTCGGTTCCACCACCCGTTTTTTGCTTGTCTGGCGGCGGGGCGTCGGCGCGTTCCTGCGCCTCTTTGATATTTTTATGATATGAGACGAGTCGCTGCGCTCTGGCGATATCCGCATCGATACTCGGAATATCAGCATAGTAACTCCCGGTCCGTGGTATATCAGCTACCCGACGAGAGCGCTCAGCTTTAAGCTTCTCAAGCTCTTGAGTCGCTCGCTCCAACTTGTCAATATGATTGTCACCAGCCGACGACGAGCGCGCATAGAGCATGTCGAAGAAACCAAGTCCGGCTGATTGTGCAACAAGGAATTCAGTAGCCAGCTTGTTCAGCCAGGGCAGCAGGCCACCAGCAATGTTCTTGCCGACCGCTCCAGAGAGCACCGAGAGTCGATCCAGGTTGTCGTTTAAATCGGCTGCCTGTTTGCTGAGTTTTCCATCAACGACGCCGCCCAGGGTTTCGAGTTCCTTGCGCATGCGCTCCAGGCCATCGGCACCGCCGTTAAGCACTGGCACCAGCTTGGCGCCGGATTTGCCGAGCAGATCGACGGCCAGCGCCGTCTTGCCGGCGCCATCCTTGAAACCGGCGAAGCGCTCGGCGATTTCGGCGAACACCTTTTCCACCGGCTTGAGCTTGCCAGCGGAATCGACAACCTTGACGCCGATGTCGGCGAACAGGGCGCCTGCTTCCTTGCCGCCACTGGCGGCCTCCTGCATCTTGACCGACAGCTTGGTCAGCGCGGTTGTCATGTCCTCGAACTCGACGCCATTCATCTTGCCGGCGAAGTCCAGCGCCGAGAGGCTTTCGGCGGACATGCCGAGGCGCTCGGCGGCTTCGTCCAGCTGGTCGAGCGAATCAACCAGCCCCTTGAATCGCCCAACGGCTTCAGCGCTGACCAAGCCGCCGATGACACCCCCAACCGTCATGCCGAGCGTGGAGAACGAAGACTTGACGCGCCCAGCCAAGCCTTCAGCCTGCTTGGCGACTTTCTCCATCTGCTGCTCGAAGTTCGCCAGGCGCGCCTCGATGTCGATCGATAGCTTTGCGATGGCCATCAGCTTTCCTCGCGTAAGTGATCACGAATCGCCGCCAGTTGGGCGACGAAGATTTCGATATCGGTGATGCCGAGCAGGTCGGCGACCGTCGGCAAGGCAGCCCAGTCGAGGCCGCCCATCAGGTTCCAGGCGCGGATGATCAGCCGCTGTTCGGCGGTCGGTTCGACTGGCTTGAGGACGCCCGGCAAATCCTGCTGCCCCAGCCAGTCGATTAGTTTTTTATGGCGCCAGCCGTTTTCTCGGTGTGTGCCTGATAGGCATCAACGATGTCCTGCATCACGGCGCCGAGCAGGTCAAGGCGATCCTGCAACCACTCGGCGCAGGCTGCTGCGTCGAAATCCAGCGGATGCGGCGCGCCAGTTCCTGTGATGGTCTGTTCGGTGACGCCCTCCCAGCCGATGATGAAGGGCAGGATGCCACGCCCCGTGGGCCGACCGCGCAACTCGATCATTTCGAGATCGCTTGGCCGGCGGCAGATGAAGGTGACGCCGCCGGCTTTAACCTTGATTTCGCGGGCCTTGCGGATTTTTTCAGCGAGTGCGCTCATGGTCAGCTTCCGTAGTAGGTCGGCGTGCCGTTCATGGTGATCGCCGTCTTGGTCGTCACCAGTTGCTGTGCCGAGCCACCCGGCAGCAGCGAGGCACCGACGTAGCCGTTGAAGACCATGATCTGGCCGCCCACTCCGAACGTGAACATGAAGGCCCGCTTGCCCTGTGAATCAGAAGCCGATTTCATCGCCTTGAGGCCGGCATCGGACACGTCCCAGATGTTGTCGAAAGTGAAGGTCGCCGCCGACGGCAAACCCGGAACCTGCGAGCGAGCACCCTGATGGATGGTTGTCGTATCGAGGAAATCGAATTCGCCGCCGGAAGACGAGATGCTGGTTGCCGTGGTGATCGACGTGCCAAAGGTAATTTTCTGGACGGTGCCAGATGAAAATCCGTCGAAGGCCGTGGTGTCCTCACCTTCCAGGATGAAATTCGCCCCGGTCGGCGACTTGACGCGGAATACCCGGTCGTCGACCTGCCGCATACCCTGTACGGAGAGCAGGACGAAATCGCCGGCAACGAAGGTGTTATTGGCTGTCACGACGCCTTCGGCGGCCTTCGAGATACCGGTAATAGGGATCGTGGCGGCCAGCGCCGACTGCATCGCGACAGCGACGTTGGACCACTTGCGGGCAGTTGCCATGGGTGACTCTCCATAAAAAAAGCCGCCCGTTGGCGGCTTGTGGTTGAAATCAAGGTCGGCGCTCAGGCCGACCAGAACCAGTCGGTTTCGACGTTGACGGCGAACAACCCGGTCTGCTCGTCATACCCGCCGGACCGGTCAAGCGATGGGTTGCCAGCGGTGGCCAGGGCCGCTTCCACCTCATCGGCGACGGCGCCGGCCTCTTCGCGTGTCCTGGCCCAGGCAGTCATGGCCAGCCGCACGTCCTCACAGACCAGCCGGCCGTCAATCGTCCGGGTCGGATTGGTGCCGGCCCGTGAATAAACGACAGCCGGCAACGGCTGCTTTTCAGGGATGGCATCGGGATAGATTCGGCCGCCGACCAGGGCGGCCAACCCGACCCAACCAGATAGGGCTTCGTAGAGTTGGCGTTCGGCGCTCATTTGCGGTCGTTGTATTTTTTGAACTGAACAGACATCTCGTCGGCAAACACACCCAGCGCCTCGGGCAAAGCCTCAGCCGCCGGCCGGATGAACGGCTGTGCCGCCATTTTTTTGGTACCGAACTCGACGAACTTCCAGTAATACGGGTCGCTCGCACTCTTGGCGCCGCGCTGGCCGGCGCGCACCAGACGGCGGTCCTTGAAGGCAATGCCGAGTACGCGTGTCGTCTGTGTTCGGTACTTCGCCCCGGCGGCTGGCTTGACGTTGATGAACACGCCGACTGCACCGGCCTGCCGTGCTGTCTTCGAGGTACGTACCATCAACCGTTTCTTGAGCAGGCCAGCCGCCCGGTACGGTGTCTTCGCCGCACTCTCGGCGCTCATGATCGGCACGTTCTGTCGCGCCACCCGCAGCGGCACCCGTGCCGCCTTGCGCAGGGCGGCCAGCAGCGTCTTGCGGCGCAACTCGGCCGGGATCTCACGCAGGATGTTTTTCAGGTCATCGAGGCCACGGACTCTGACGAGCGCGCCCCCTTCGTTGCCGGCCTGCAGGGCCGTGCCCATGCCGACTTTAAGTGCCATGACGTACCCCGTTGACGGCCATGATTTCGAGCAGACCGGCGTAACGTTCCGTGCCGGGGATGATGGCCGTGATGTCGTAGGGCTGCTCGCGCCAGAGGAGCCGCATATCGCCTGCCAAGCCGGAGCGCGCCCGGATACGGACGCGGATATCCACGGCCTGCTGCAGTTGCGCGGCGGCGAAAAACTCGCGACCGCGCAGCGGCACCACCTCGGCCCACACTGTGCAGACGTCTGCAAACGTCACGACTTCCTCGCCGAGGCCGTTGCGCTCGACGAGCTTCCGCTGGAAGGTGACGCGCTGGTTCAGTTTGCCGGCCGGGATCATGCGACCTCGATGAGGCGGAAGGGATCGAGGAAGCTGTCCCAGAAGCGATCGGGCAGTGCCGGTGCGATGGTGCCGGTGACGAACGCCCCACGCTGTTCGAACAGGGCATTGATCGCCAGCAGCATCCAGGTCTTGATCGCCGCCGGCACCTCGGCCGCCCCGCCATAACCGCAGAGGTATCGCACGCGCACGGCATTCGGCACCGGGCGGCTGGCTGGCCAAGCCTTGCCGTAGGCTGGCAGCAGGTAGCCGGGCGCGCTGTCCTTGTCGAGCAGCGTATCTTGCGGATCGAGTGTCCGCTCGACCCCGTCGCTGCCGAGGTAGACCAGCGAGACCAGCGACTGTACTGGTGCGCCGCGCAGCACGAAGGCGGCCGGAAAGGAATCGAGCGCCAATTGCCGGGTCTGCGTACACAGGGCGCGGCCGGTCTCATGTTCGGCGCGTTGGCGGGCGGCAGCGATACAGCCCGTCAGCAGCGCATCAAATTCGTTGCCGTCAATACTGCACTGGGCTTTCGCCTCGGCAAGCGTGACAGGCTCTTCGGTGGGACCGACGATGACCTTATACGACATGGGTTTTCCTCAGTGAGGAATACTGTTTGCGTTGCCCGGACGGATTAAAAACTGCCCCAATACCCGGAGCCATTTGCAGCGAGTTCGGGCATGGTGACCGGCTCCAACGTTCCCGCATCCACTCCAGCCTTGATAGCTGCGGCGATGGTTTCAAGATCGGCGTGTCGGATGCCAATAGCACTCATCGCCCCATCGGCCGTTGTAGTCGGCTGTACGCGATGGAGCATCAAAAAACCGTCCGATTTATCCGTGGATAGCGCCGCAATAGCGGTCGTTATTGCCGTGATGTTCGTCGCCTCTGCCGCAGTAGTGCCAGCCCAGGTGTGCCCGATGATCGGCAGTGCCATTCGACCGTATTTGCTCGCCGCATCAATATTGACGATATGGGCGGTGGATGCAGACGCAGATCGACCAAGCGTAAAACCGGCGGCGATGGCGGCGTCAAGCAAAGCCGTGTCATTGACCGACTGCTGAAACACACCCTGCGGCCACACGTAGCAGCTTTCTGCTCCCGGCACCAGCAGCCCGTTGTCGCGTAGATACGCAAGATTCCGCGTCATATCGGCGACTGCATCAGACACCGGATTTGCAGAGCCGGGATAGGCCGTAAAGAGATTGCCGGCACCAGAATTCGGCCACGGCCCGTGCGCTACCAGCGCGTTACCGGCATTCAGGAATGCATGAAGCTGGTCGATATTTGAATACCCGTTGCCAGTGCCCTGCGTCGACCCGATAACGGCGAGCGTCTGTTTAATTTCTCGGCTGGCGAAAATGTCGTAACCGAGCTTGAACGTCGAGTCATAGCCGTCATCCCATGTCACACAGATGCGCCCCTTGGTACGCGGCGTCGAAAACCCGAAGGCGTAAATCCACACTGTGGCGGCAGCCCCCGCCTTCGGCATGATGCGCAACTTCATGTCGGCGATGTACGCAGGATATGTCGGGGCGCCGAAGTTCGCATTAGCGCCTTTTCTGAACATGTAAGTGACTGCGCCGCCCTGCTCCTTTGGGCTGTTCAGCGGTGCGGCCAGCGCGTATTGCACTTTATTGGACCACCCTTTCGCGTAGCCCGCCGCGTCTTGCGAAACATAGCAAGTGACATAATCGACATTAGACTGGGAGTAGCTGCCGTGCATGCACAGATACGCGTCGCCGCCCGTATAGGCCCCCACCAGGCCGGGGAACTTGATTTCCGCATGCACGCCGACTGCAGTCACGACTTTGATGGCAGGCTTCCCGTTGGGGCCTGTTTCGATGGTTACGGTCGGACTGCCGGCGACAACCGATACGTCCCCGATAACCAGCACTGAACCACCAACAGCTGGCATCGGCGAACGAGCGCCCTTGACGTAGGCGCTCAACGCATCGCGCCCGCCTGCGGTCAAACTTCCAATCCCCTCGGTGACTGAATTGAATTCAGCGATTACCGGAAATATCTGTTTATCAACAACAGGGGAAATGTAATTCGTGCCACCAGTCAAATTCATGTCAGCCAGCTTCGCGGCGACAAGACCAGCTTCCGTCCCCGCGTCTGTCGTGAGTAGGTTGCCGGATTTATAGCGCCTCCCGGTGCGTGAATCTTCCCAGTCACACAGTAGTTTTACTGTCATTTTGTCACCGCCGGTTTTTCGTCTCCGGAGGCGGTTGTCTTGATCTTGTGAATCACGACGACAGCGCCCAGATCATTGACACAGTAGGAAACGGCTTCCTTGTGTGCGTCGACCGTGCCAGCAGCTTCTTGCGCCTTGGCAGTGGCCACTGGAAAATCGACAACCTGATTGGGGTGATAATCAATGCCGTCGAGTGTGAAGGCAGTGAGAATGCGGACTTTGATTCCCATGACTCTCTCCATGGCCGGGCCTGCTCGGCTGGCCCGGCCGTTGTGATCAGGTGGCGGAGTTGGCGTAGTGCTTGACGGCACCGCCGACGTCGATCAGGTTGCCGCCCTGGCGGTTGAAAGCGACGAAGCCGATCTGGCCGTTGAGGATGAAGTTGCTGTCGGCCATGCGGAACAGCGTCAGGTCCATCACCTCACGGATCATGTAGCGGCTGAAATCGCCGAACAGAATGGACTTGGCGTTGGCGGCCATGACCGGCATTTCCTGGCTGATGAAGATCGGCCGACCAAGCAGGCGATCAGGTGCGCCACCGGGATTGCCCTGCTCGTAGCCCGGCACGAAGATCGGGCGGCCCTGGGTATCCTTGATTTTTCGGATAGCCTTGAGCGAACTGTCATGCAGCATGAAGCCGACGTTACCGCCGGCGCGATAGACCGGGTCGACAGCATGCTCGAGATCGACTAGGTCATCGTAGGTCACCGCCACAGTCTGGCCGGTGGCGCCCACCTTACCGACCAACGAGGCAGTGACGATGCCGCGTGGCTGGTTGATGCCCGTGCCGGTGGTGAGATGCTTACTGGTGATACGGCCGAGACGAATGGCCAGCAGCGCGTTGATATAACCCTCGATGTCGAACATCGAATCCTGGATCAGCTCGAACGGTACGGCGATTTTCTTCGACGAATACTTGTAAGAATCCACCGAAATATTGCCGAATGTAGTTTCACCCAATGCCACGGGGGTGTTCTGACCAACAATCTCGCCTTCCTCCGATGTGGCATCGGCGGATGGGAAATTCATCGGCGCACCGGTACCTGTCTGGATGACGGTGGCGACGCTGCGAATGCCGCCAAAGGCCCTCTGCGCTTCCGTCAGCTGGCGGTAATACTCGGTGGCGACGGTGTAACCGCCCTCGGCTGGCGCGTTCGTCGACATGCCGGCTTGCGGCAGGCGCATGGCGTTGGCGATGTCGCCGGACTGGCGGGTGCGCATGGCGTTGAGCTGCTCGGGCTGTAGGGCCATTAGGCCACCAGTAAGGTAGGCACGCAGGGCGCCGGTCTCGGTACCGTGGGCGTCCGGGGTACGGGTAAATTGTTCGCGCAGGTTGTCGCCGACGTTACCGGTCGCGGCCTGGGCGCCAATGGCGGCCATGGCGTCGTTGTGGCGCTTGATCTGGGCGTCGATATCGCCGATCTCGGCCATGGCCTGGTCGTACTGGGCCTGGTGCTCGGGCTTCCATTCCGGGGTCTTGTCCTTGTCGACCAGATTGGTCAGGGTGTGCGCCAGTTGGTCGCGGCGCTCACGCAGGGCTTGCAGGTTTTTCATTGGGAGTGCTCCATTAAAAAAGCCGCCCGGAGGCGGCTTGAGTGGTGCCGGTCGCGTGAGCGTCAGGCGGGGATCAGGGCTTTGAGGGCGGCGCGGTGCAGGGCATCGCGGTCGATCGGATTGGGGCTGGGAGGCGGCGGGTTTCGTTGCGGCAATTCGTGGGCAGCATCGACCGGAGCATGCTGGTAGGCGGAAAGGTCCCAGGCACTGGCCAAGGCTTTGGCCTTACTGTCTTCGGCCACCGAGTCGCAGAAGCCGAGTTCTACGGCGCGCTCCGCTTCGAGCCAGGTTTCGGCGGCCATCCAATCAGCGATGTCCTTCGAATCCTGGCCGGTCTTCGCGGCATAGCTTTTCACCAGGCTGCCGTCGATCTGGTCGAGCAGGGCGGCCGACTTGCGGAATTCGTCGGCGTTGCCATAGGCGACGGTCCAGGCCTTGTGGATCATGTAGAACGATCCAGGCGCGATGATGATTTCGTCGGACGGCAGGATCAGAAAGGTGGCAGCACTGGCGGCCAGGCCGTCAACGTGCGTGACGATGCGGCTCTTGTGCTCGCGAATGGCCTGTTCCATGGCCCGCGCTGCAAAGACCGAGCCGCCAGGGCTCTTGACGCGCAGGTGGATGGTCGGCGCATCCATGGCATTGAGCGTCTTGATGAAGGTTTCCGGCGCGACGCCGCCCCACCAATCGGCCTCATCCTGCGAGTCGACGATCATGTCGTAGAGGTAGATCGTCGCCTCGTCGCCGGCCGGCGCTGCCTCGGCCTTGAAGTAGCCACGCTTGCGGTTACTGGCCAGCAGTTTAAGCATCGGATGCATCGGTTTCCTCCGGGTCGGTTTCGGGCGCTGGATTGTCAGCAGGAGTCGGCGCAGTCTGGCCGGTGCTGGTAAAAATGAGCTTGTCGCCGCCGGCAATGGGCTTGAGGTTTTTCAGGCGGCGAACTTCGTTGATGGTCATCCAGCCCTGCGTGCCGGGACCGCCGAGGGCTTTGGCAAAATATTCGGCCTGGGCCTTGCTGTCGCCGTCGAGCAGTGCGTCGACATTGAACTCACCGAAATAACTGCGCGACTGCGGCCAGATCTTCCGATTGATCTCCTGAGCCATGGCATCTATGTAGCGGCGCAGGGTGTAGCGGACGAAGCCGATGGACATCTGCTCGATGCCGCTGCCCCAGCTTGTCGATTTCTCGGTGTAGCCGATCATGTGCGGCGGCACGCCGAAGATGCGGGCGATGTCCTCGATCTGGAACTTGCGGGTGGCGAGTAGCTGCGCATCCTCAGCGGACATGGTGAGCTGCTGCACATCGAGGCCGCCGGTCAGGATCGCCGGCAGGTGGGCATTGCTCGGGCCGGCGTGGCGGGCAGCCCAGGTATTGCGTAACAGGTCGGCAGCGTCGTGATCGAGCTTACCTGCCGTCTTGAGCGCGAAATCGGGCCGGGCGCCGTTGCGGAAAAAACTGCCGGCGTATTCATCGGCGGCCAGAGCGATACCACCGGCTGGTCGTAAGGCGGCGCGGATGGGTGTGATGCTGCGCTTGCCGTCGTAACCGATACCGGGGAAGTGCAGCATGTCGTCTTGATCGACGATATCGACTGTGCCGTCCTGATTGACGACACGGTAGTAGTTGCGGCCAGCATCCTGGATGACCTGGACGCGGTCGGGATGGTATGGCTCGAAACCTTGAATGGCCTGAGTGAATGGCGTCACGCGCCGGATGCGCCAGAAGCCATCGCCCTTGAGGCCGATGGACTGGGCAGCGAACGACCAGGCGCTGGCCGCCGTCCAGGACGGCCAGGGGCTTTCGTTGAACAGCCACCAGAGGTCGCTGTCGTAGCGCTCGCGGCCATCGGTCAGGCGCTTGAACAGGTGGAACGGCAGCGCAGCAAGCGCACCGCCGATGATGCCAACGCAGGCGTACACGGCGCCGATGGCCATGACGGTCTGCTCGGTAACCGGCACGCCAGCACCCTGAATGCCATAGCCGCCGGTAAGGATGTCGAACATGTCGCTGCCAGGCGTGATCTGGCTGATTGGCACCGAGGCCTGCGGCCGCCCTGCCCGTTCGGCTTCGCGCCGCGCCTTCCATTCGGACAAGATGACACTGCCGGACTGGGCGACGCGGTCGGCGTTGTACCAGGTACCGAGTGCGTTCATAAAATGACGATTCCGGGTTCAGGCTCTTCTACGATGGTCCGGGCAATCAGCCCGGCCCCCATGACACCGGCCACCATCAGATCGATGCGGCCAGAGGCTTTTTCCTTGCTCAGTTTTCGATTCTCGGCGGCGTCACTGACAACGACCGCGTTGGCTGCACACCATGTGAACACCGGGTGCGACGGGTGAATTACAGTGCCGTTGAGCAGGTGTGTTTCGGTGGCTTCAACGGCTGGACTCATGTCCTGGTAGCCCTGTCCGAAGGGAGCCATGTTGGGCAGCGTCAGGCCGTTGTCGTCGGCCAGCGCCTTGAAATCTGCTATGCGCCAACGGTCAAAGGCACAAGCCACCAACTCGAAGTGGTCGGCAATCTCGACCAGACGGCGAGCGACCTGCAGTTTGCTGACGGCCCGGCCGGGCGTGGTTTCCAGGTAACCGGCCCGCTTCCATGCTAGGTAGGGCACGCGATCGCGCTTTTCCTTGTCTTCTAAACCTTCATCCGGCAACCAGCAGAAGGGCACCATGCGCCAGGGCTCGCCTTCGTCGACCGGCTCGATCCAGAGCACCAGGCCGGTGAGGTCGGTAGTGCTGGAAAGATCAAGGCCGGCGTATGCCCGGCGACCGGCAAACTGGCGCCAGTCGTATTCACGCCCGGCGCCGAGCCAGATATCGGCCGAAATCCACGGATTTTCGGCCTCGGTCCATTGGCAGAAGTTGAGCCGGCGGACGGTGGCTTCCTTGCCCGGCATGCCACGCGCTTCGCGCACCTGTTCGCGCAGGTACTTCATGCCCGGCAGGTTCGCGTGCTGCAGGCTGGGATTGGCCTTGGCCCAGCAGCGCTCGTCCTTGAACGGGTCATCGTCCTTGTCCAGAGCGCAGACGAAGGCGAAGAAGGAATCGTCCTCCAGAATACCGGCGGCCACCTTGGCGCCGTAGTCGTGATACGCCCAGCAGGGGCTGGTCTTGCTGCTACCGCTGTTGGTGATCATGAAGATGATCGCCTGGCGGCGGCTTTTGGTGCCCGCCCGGAGCATTTCGACCGTGGTGTTGGTCTTGTGCTCGTGGATCTCGTCGATCAGCGCGATGTGCGGTCGCGGACCGGACTGCCCATCGTCCGCCGAGATCGGGCGGAAGAAGGCGCCGCGTTCCGGGTAGGCGAGGTTCCAGACGTTCTCGCCAGTGCCACTCGATTTGAGCCGGCTGCGCAGCTCGGGCGAGAGCTGGTACATGGCGACCGCATCACGAAATAGGACCATGGCCTGGTCCTTCTTCGTTGCACCGGCGTAGATTTCAGCACGAGCCTCGCCGTCGGCCACCAGTCCTTTCATGCCGACGCCGGCCGCCAGCGGCGACTTGCCGGAGCCCTTGCCAGTCTCGACGAAGGCCTGGCGAAACCGTCGGTAACTGTCATCAGTCTTCCAACCGAACAGGCTGCCAACGACGAACATCTGCCATGGCAGAAGCTCGAACGGCACGCCTTCGTAGTCACCGCCATTGAGACGAAGCACTTCCTCGAAGAAAGCAATGGCGTGCTCGACTTCGGCCACATCCCAGAACAAGCCACGGGCCGGCCCCTGCTCAAGATCTTTCAGGTGCCGAGCACAGGCGTCCCGGGCGTGGGGACCGGCAATGATTTTGCCGGCGATGACCTTCCGCGCAAAGCGCGTTGCTGGATCCTTCGGGTAGCGCCGCCTAGGTGAAGAAACGGCCGGTGCCTTGCTTTTCGTTGTTGCCATGGCCGAACAGGTCACCTTGCGGCTGGATGGCGATGCGCGTCCGAGCAGCAGGCGACATGCCGAACTGCTGGAAGATCGCCATCGCCTGCTTAAAGCTCATCGACTGGACGATCAGCCAGGGGTTGATGTGTTCACCGGCGGCGACCGGATTCTCGTCCTCGTCAAGGACAACCTTGGACTTCACCAGGTTGTCACCCGCCACGCGCACAGCCTGGCGATACTGAGCGATAGCAACGCAGCCCATGGCCAGTGCCTGCACATCAACCTCCGTCAGCAGCTTCGCCGCCGAGAGGTGGGGAGCCACTTCAAGCCACACCTCTCGGGCCGCCGCATGCAGCCAAGCCGGCGGCTCGAGATTCACCAAGTAGGCCGGGTCCGGCTCCTGCTTGTTATTCGACCGCTTCCCCGGGTTACCGGTAATGACTTTCAGCGCGGTCGGTTTTGGTGGGCGTCCTGCCATGCTGACCTCTCAAAGCACCAGTCAATCAAGGGGGGGTACCCCTATCCATTTCGCGGCGCTGCGCAGAACTA
>NZ_JBOFQE010000082.1:0-42666 GCF_051660785.1 Pseudomonas sp. | reverse complement strand
CCGGCTTGCTGGCGATAGCGGACTTCCAGCCGAAACGTCACTGACTGGCACACCGCTATCGCCAGCAAGCCGGCTCCTACAGTTGATCGGTGTTGCGGTTACTGAATCTCTTCAGGCTTGACGATCACCCAGTTCTTGTCCGCCGTCACCGGCAGCCCTTCCTTGGCCTGGGCGGCTGCGTGCTTGGCCATCATGCCGTTAATCTGGGTCATGTATTTGTCCTTGCGGTTGACCCACAAGTGGATGCCGCCCTTGGCCACGTCGACGCTGTGGAACAGCATGAAACCGTCGCTGGTCGGAGTGTCGCCGCCAACCAGTACCGGTTTTTTCCACTCATCAATGTACGTCAGGATCGCTGCTTGTTTACCCGCCATCCAGGTTGCCGGGGTCCACAGGTACGGGGTCAGTTCGAGGCCGAGGTTGGCTTTCTCGTCATACTTGCCGGCGGTGATCTGCTTGCGCGCCGTGGTCAACTCGCCGGACTTGGGATCCTTGAGCAGCAGGCTTACGCCAATGACGTTTTGCGGTTTGACGTTGTAGCCGTATTTCGGATCGGAAGCGACCATGCGCACCAGCTCTTCGGAGGCGGCGGTCATCACATACACCTCAATGCCGTTCTCCATCAGCTTGTTGTACAGCTCGGTCTGACCGGTGAAGACTTTAGGCGGATTGACGTCGAGTTTCTTGACCACGTCGCCTTCGTAATAAGTGGTCGGCACCGGTTTGCCGGACGCCATCAACTCATCGACATAACCCTTGAGCTCAGTGAGCGTGAAGCCGGAGAACACCTGGGCGACCCATGGATAGCAAACCATGTCGTCGAGTTCGCAGAGGCGATAGTAGTAACTGAACAGGCTTTCCTTATGGTCAGCGGTGTCCTTGAACGGAATCAGTTTCAGGGAGGGGTCGAGTTTCTCGCGGGTGATCAGGCCCTTGTTCTCCATGAACGGCAGCAACGACTCTTCGAGGTCGTAGCGGTAACTGGTGTTGTCCATGTCGAACACCGCGTAATTACCTTTGTTGGCATTGGCCGCAATCATTGCGTCCAGTGCCTTGGCCTGATCGGCTGGCCAATGCTTCAAATCCGTGGCAAACACCTGGCCAGCGAGGCCCAGACAGAGTGCGGCAGCCAGAAATTTCGGTGCAAGCTTCATTGGCATTTCTCCCTGATTCAAAGATATCGACGCTATCAAATTAGTGTGACAGTCCCCGTCTGCCTGCGACCGCCCGCGTCCCTTCCGCGTCAGCTGCATCCCCGACAACGACACCCTCTTATTCCAAAAACGACAGTTAACAGACTTTTTTGATATTAATTCATTGGAAATCAAGCTGTTAGGCTTGCCGGTTCGCAGCTGCCCCGGAAGGTGGCTGGCACAAGTCTCTCTCGGAGTTCACATGAATCTGCCGCTGATCCTTAATCTGCTGGTATTCCTCGCCCTGCTCTTTGGCTTGGCGCAAACCCGTCATACGACGTGGAGCTTAGCTAAAAAAGTCCTGCTCGCACTGGTGTTGGGCGTGCTGTTCGGTGTTGCGCTGCACACGATTTACGGTGCCGGCAACCCGGTGCTGAAAGCCTCGATCGGCTGGTTCGACCTGGTGGGCAACGGTTACGTGCAGCTGCTGCAAATGATCGTCATCCCGCTGGTGTTCGCCTCGATCCTCAGCGCCGTGGCGCGCCTGCACAACGCATCGTCGCTGGGCAAGATCAGCTTCCTGACCATTGGCACGTTGCTGTTTACCACCGCCATCGCGGCGCTGATCGGCATCGGCTTGACTAACCTGTTCGGCCTGACCGCTGAAGGCCTGGTCGCCGGCACCCAGGAAATGGCTCGTCTGCAAACCATTCAGACTGACTATGCGGGCAAGGTCGCCGACCTGAATGTGCCGCAGCTACTGTTGTCGTTCATTCCGCAAAACCCGTTCGCCGACCTCGCTCGCGCCAAGCCGACCTCGATCATCAGCGTGGTGATCTTCGCTGCGTTCCTCGGTGTCGCGGCGCTGCAACTGCTCAAGGATGACGTCGAAAAAGGTCAGAAAGTGATCAACGCCATCGACACCCTGCAAGCCTGGGTGATGCGTCTTGTGCGTCTGGTGATGAAGCTGACCCCGTACGGTGTGTTGGCGCTGATGACCAAAGTGGTCGCCGGTTCCAACCTGCAAGACATCATCAAGCTCGGCAGTTTTGTGGTGGTTTCCTACATCGGCCTGGGCCTGATGTTTGTGGTCCATGGCCTGCTGGTGTCGGCGGCCGGGATCAATCCGTTGCGGTTCTTCCGCAAGATCTGGCCAGTGCTGACGTTTGCCTTCACCAGCCGCTCCAGCGCCGCGACGATTCCGCTGAGCATCGAAGCGCAGACCAGCCGTCTGGGTATCCCGCAATCCATCGCCAGTTTCGCCGCTTCGTTCGGCGCAACCATTGGCCAGAACGGTTGTGCCGGTCTGTACCCGGCGATGTTGGCGGTGATGGTGGCGCCCACCGTGGGCATCAACCCGCTGGACCCGCTGTGGATCGCGACGCTGGTGGCGATTGTTACCTTGAGCTCCGCCGGTGTGGCGGGCGTGGGCGGTGGCGCGACGTTTGCCGCGCTGATCGTGTTGCCGGCGATGGGTTTGCCGGTGTCATTGGTGGCGTTGCTGATTTCGGTTGAGCCGCTGATTGATATGGGCCGCACGGCGTTGAACGTGAGTGGTTCGATCACGGCCGGGGCGATTACCAGCCAGATGATGCAGCAGACGGATAAAGAGCTGCTGGATGCGGATGAGCATGCGGAGTTGGCTCACGCTTAAATTCTTTAGCGTCTGATCTGGCCTCATCGCCAGCAGGCTGGCTCCCACAGGGATTTGGGGTGTTCACACAATCTGTGTTTCACCTCAAACCCACTGTGGGAGCCAGCCTGCTGGCGATGATTTTAAGCTTTCTCCCAGACTTCGAAGTTGTACGCCGGCTTGTCATCGACTGCCGGATTTTCGATGTTGGAAACGAGCTTCCATTGCCCCAGATCAAACTCCGGAAACCACGCATCCCCCTCCGGGCTCAACGCCACGCGCGTCAGATACAACCGATCCGCCTGAGCCATCCCCTGCGTATACAACTGCGCCCCGCCAATCAACATCACCTCATCGACGCCCTGCTCGTTCGCCCATTCCTGCGCGCGAACCACGGCCGCCTCCAGCGACGGATAAACCTCCGCGCCTTCCAGCACCAGATCCGCCTGACGGCTGACCACGATGTTCAACCGGCCGGGCAGCGGACGACCGAGGGAATCCCAGGTCTTGCGACCCATGATGATCGGCTTGCCCAAGGTGGTGGCCTTGAAGTATTTGAAGTCCCCCGGCAAGTGCCAGGGCATGCTGTTGTCGACGCCGATCACACGGTTTTCACCGAGGGCTGCGATCAGGCTGAGGGGGAGTGATTTAGTCATGCCGGCGAGGATACCAGAGCCTTCCGTACCCCGATAAGCGCCACAGCGGTTATGCTCACAGCTCAATTGAGCGACGGGATGGCGCGTGACTGAACTGACTCCACTGCAAAACCTCTGGCTGACCGAGACGGTGCGCCTGCGTGAAGAACACGCCGGCCCCCTGGATGATCTGGAAGCCAACCGACTGGCTCGCAGCGCCGGAGGCGATCTGCCGACGCGCATTCAGCGCCGGGCGGTGTGGCTGGCCGAGCGCGACGGCTTGGCCGACGCCCTCCACCATTGGCTGCATGGCGCGCGACTGGCGCTGATTGTCATGGCGGTGTTGGCCATCGTCAGCGGCGCGGGCCTGGCATTCGCCGCGCTGGGTGACGGCCAGACCCCGGTGAATGTGTTCTGGGCCTTGGGCAGTCTGCTGGGGCTCAATCTGATTCTGCTGTTGAGCTGGGCGTTGGGCCTGATGTTTGCCGGTGAGCACGGCGCCAGCCTTGGACGCTTGTGGCTGTGGCTCAGCGAAAAACTCGCCCGGGATGCCAAAGCCGCGCAACTGGCGCCGGCGCTGCTGCTGTTATTGCAACGAAAGAAACTCAATCGCTGGGCGATCGGCACGCTGGTCAACGGCTTGTGGTTACTGGCGATGCTCAGCGCCCTGGCGATCTTGCTGACGCTCATGGCGACCCGGCGCTACGGCTTCGTTTGGGAAACCACCATCCTCAGTGGCGACACCTTCGTCGCCATGACTCAAGCTCTTGGCACGCTGCCGGCGTTGCTCGGCTTCAGCGTGCCCACTGTGGAGATGATCCGCGCCAGTGGCGATGCCGCGCTGAACATCGAAAGCGCTCGTCAGGCCTGGGCGGGATGGCTGGTGGGCGTGTTGCTGGTCTACGGCGTGTTGCCACGTCTGTTGCTGATGCTGTTCTGCCGCTGGCGCTGGACATCCGGCCAAGCGGCTTTGCGCCTGGATTTGAACCTGCCCGGTTATGCCCAGTTGCGCGAACGCCTGATGCCCACCAGCGAGCGACTCGGCATCAGCGATGCCGCGCCTGCGCAACTGCATCGTGTGGAAAGTGCTGTCAGTGAACAGCAAAGCGATGGTGCGCTGCTGGTGGCCATCGAGCTGGACGATCAACGCCCATGGCCACCGCAACTGCCGAAAGCCGTGAACAACGCCGGCATCCTCGACAGTCGCGAGTCGCGGCACAAACTCCTCGAACAGTTGAGTCGTTTTCCCCCGGCACGCCTGGCTATTGCCTGCGATCCGCGACGCTCACCGGACCGTGGCAGCCTGGCACTGATCGCCGAACTGGCGCGCAATGCCGCCGCGACCCGGGTCTGGCTGCTGCAAGCGCCCAGTGGCGAAGCGCTGGATGCCGAGCGTCTGGGCGACTGGCACATCGCGCTGCAACAGCTGGACTTGCCGTTCGCCGATTGCGCACCGTTGAACTGGCTGGAGACGGGTCATGACTAATCCGTGGAAAGCGCCGTTGAAGCTCGCTGTGGTCGGCCACACCAACGTCGGCAAAACTTCCCTGTTGCGCACGCTGACCCGGGATGTCGGTTTCGGCGAAGTCTCCCATCGACCGAGCACCACCCGCCACGTCGAAGGCGCGCGCTTGTCGGTGGACGGCGAGCCATTGCTGGATCTCTTTGACACGCCTGGTCTTGAAGACGCCATCGCCCTGCTCGACTATCTCGAACGCCTGGAGCGTCCCGGCGAACGCCTCGACGGCCCGGCACGGCTGGCACGGTTCCTGGAGGGCAGCGAAGCGCGGCAGCGTTTTGAACAGGAGGCCAAAGTGCTGCGGCAACTGCTCGCCTCGGACGCGGGCCTCTATGTGATCGACGCCCGGGAACCGGTGCTGGCCAAGTACCGCGACGAACTGGAAGTGCTGGCCAGTTGCGGCAAACCGCTGCTGCCCGTGCTGAATTTCGTCAGCAGCGCCAACCATCGCGAACCGGACTGGCGTGAAGCCCTGGCACGTCTGGGCTTGCATGCGCTGGTGCGCTTCGACACCGTCGCACCGCCCGAGGATGGCGAACGTCGTCTCTATGAAAGCCTCGCGCTGTTGCTGGAAAGCTCTCGTGAACAACTTGAGCGCCTGATCGCCGATCAACAGGCCCAACGCCTGGCTCGTCAGCAGAGTGCAGCGCGATTGATTGCCGAGTTGCTGATCGATTGCGCCGCGTGTCGGCGCAGCGTGGTCAGCGATGCGCAGCAGGAACAACAGGCCATCAGCGAACTGCGCAAAGCCGTTCGCCAACGGGAACAGCGCTGTGTTGAAGCCTTGCTCAAGCTCTACGCCTTCCGCCCACAGGACGCGGCGGCCAGTGATCTGCCGCTGCTTGACGGTCGTTGGGGCGATGATTTGTTCAACCCGCAAACCCTCAAGCAACTCGGCGTGAGGGTCGGCGGTGGCATCGCCGCTGGCGCGGCTGCCGGTGCCGGGGTCGACTTGCTGGTCGGCGGCCTGACCCTCGGCGCAGCGGCACTGGCCGGCGCGATTGCCGGCGGCGCCCTGCAAACCGCACGCAGTTACGGCAGCCGGCTGATGGGCAAGATCAAAGGCCAGCGAGAATTGACGGTCGATGACAGCGTACTGCGCCTGTTGGCATTGCGTCAGCGGCAACTGGTGCAGGCGTTAAGCGCGCGAGGCCACGCGGCAGTGGACAGCATTCAGGTGGCCACGCCACAGGACAAGAACTGGCGCGAAGGCAAACTGCCCGAGCCCCTGAACAAGGCCCGGGCGTACCCGCAGTGGTCGTCGCTGAACCCGCATCCGAAATTGAGTCAGGCACAAAGGCAGGAGCAGATCGAAGTGCTGGCGCAGCAGCTTTAGCTCGGCGGCGTCAGGACCGTCCCCTTTGCGAGCAGGTCGTGACGCGGTTTTTGGTCTGGCCCGCGTCAGATTCCCGCGCTCACTTCCATTTGAACTTCAGGTAGTTATCACTCAGCAACGTCACCAGTTCACGATCCACTGCATCCGTGTCGCCATCGTTATCCATGTCGAAGTGAATCGACCAGTCCAGTGTTCCGTTGTTATCCGTGTCGTAGGCGGACGCGGTGTAAGCCAGCGTCTTGTCCGTCGGTTTTCCGGTGCCTTCATGAAAGTGCAAACGCACCGTATCCGGACTGCCATCCCCGGCGAAATCCTCGGCAAAGATTTTCAAGTAACGCTTGGTAGAAGCGCCGGGATTGAACCAGCTGAGTCGCAGACAAGCATTGGCGAAAGTCTTCAGCAGACGTTGGTCAACGCTGTTTTCCCTGCCGTCGTTCGTGACGTCGCCCATTTTGTAATCGACTTTGCCATCCGCATCGAAATCCAGTGCAAAGGCTTTGTTGAGCAGGACATCGTCGCCCGGTGTACAGGCTGATTCGTAAAACTGCAGCAAGACAGAATCGGCCCGACCATTGCCGACCCGATCCTGGACGGTGACTTTCAAATAGCGCATGAGTGCTTCTCGACAATAAAAGAAGCTCAAACACTAGCGGCTCGAAAATCGTGTCGCCATGGCCCAACTTCGCCGCGGATAGTAGGGGGTTTCGCTAAAGAGCCGGCGCAAAAGGATTCCCTGCTGAAGGACCTTTGGCTTGGTCCAACAGCGCCGTGGCTTTCGCCTTTAACACCTGAAGGTCAATCACCGGCACCTCCCTCTCCTTGGCCAACTCATCCCACTGGCGCATGCGCAAACTGACCTCACACAAAGGGTCCTGCTCGAAGGCTTCAGCCTCGGCAGGTGTCATCACCCCGCCCTGGTATTCCAGGGTCCGGCGGCTGGCTTCGCTCAAGCGCTCGTAGTATCCGGGCTCTTTCAGCGTCAGATAACGCTTGGCCTGGACGTGGTATTCCACCAGCCGCGCCAGGCGCTCGCTGAAACCTGCGCGACGCAAGTAATCGGCGCCCAGACGCTCGTGGCTGACCACGCCGAAACCCCCCATGTTCTCCGCACTCTCGGCGCAGATATGCCCGATGTCGTGAAAGAACGCGGCCAGCACCACCTCATCATCGAAGCCTTCGGCCATGGCCAGTTCGGCCGCCTGGGACATGTGTTCGATCTGCGACACCGGCTCGCCGATGTAATCGCTGTCGCCAAAGCGCTCGTACAAACCGAACACCTCAGCAATCACTTGTTCATGGCGCGCCATCAGTTTTCCCCCAACAGTTGAGCGACATTACGTTCAGCCATTGCCGGCCCGACACTCATGCCGACGCCGGTGTGCATCAGCGCCACGCTCACACCCGGCATCGGCCGCAGGAACGAGAACGGCCCTGGCCCCCGTGAACCATAGACACCCTGCCAGCGTTCGACCACTTGCACTTTGCAACCCAGGGTTTGCTCTGCAAGTTCGATCATCCAGTTGTCCACTTGCTCGGCGTTGAACGGCGACGGATCGCGGCCGTAATGGTGGGAGTCGCCAATGATCAACTCACCGTAAGGCGTCGGGCTGATCAGCAGGTGGATGCCGTTTTCATGCAGGTGCGGTTCCTCGCGCAGAATCTGCGCCTGCACCGCCGCCGCTTCCGGCAGATCGGCGAAGGCGCCGTAGTGCACGCAACTCAAACCGGTGAGCAACGCGTGCTGCAGATTGAGATTGATCTGCGGTCGGGCGCGGAGCATTTGCAGACGGCAGATTCGCGGGTTGAGCGCAGCAATCGGCTCGGCCAGCAACGTCTGATAGTCGTGACCGGAGCAGACGATGATGTGCTCGGCGTTGAAAGTGCCGGCGGTGCTGTACAGACGACCCGGTTCGATGTCGCGCACCAAAGTCGAGAAGTGAAACTCGACGCCGAGGTCGCGGCGCAGGTAGTCGATCAGCGCCGGAATCGCTTCGCGGGAATACAGTTGCTGATCGTCCATGCCATGCAGCGCGGCGCTGTGATGGCTGAACTGACCGCCGTACAGATCGCGCAGTGCAGCGCCGCGCAACAGGTCGACGCGGTAACCGTGTTCCACGGCGCGACCGGTGCAAAAGGCTTCCAGCAGGTGTTCTTCGGCTTCGGTGCGGGCGAACAGGTATGAACCGTTGCGCTTGAGTTGCAGGCCGGCCCGTTGTGCCCATTGACCCCAGATGTCGCGGCTGGCCTTGGCCAGTTCGAGCATCGGGCCCGGGGGCTGGCCGGTGACGAGGGCCTGGCCGAAGTTGCGGACCGAGGCGCCGAGCGGGGTTTCGCTGCGTTCGAAGACGGTGACTTTGAGACCGCGCCTGGCGGCGGCGTAGGCGTGGGACAGGCCAAGGATGCCGGCGCCTATGATCAGCATGTCGTTGTGGTGTGTCATTGAGTTTTGTCCTGAATTCCGTGGCGAGGGGATTTATCCCCGTTGGGCTGCGAAGCGGCCCCAAAACCTGCAACCGAGGTGTATCAGGTACACCGAAGGCAATGGTTTTGCGACTGCTTCGCAGCCGAACGGGGATAAATCCCCTCGCCACAGGTTGTGCATTGTTTACTTGGCAGCGACTTTCTCGGACTTGCCGTCATAGCGCTTGCGCCACTCGGTCAGGATTTCGTCGCGGTTCTTCGAGGCCCAGGCAAAGTCGTTCTTGATCAAACGCTGCTCGTAATCCGCCGGCAATTCGGTCTGCGGCTTGGCAATACCTGGCTGCGCGAGCACCGCGAAGTTCTCCTTATAAAGCTCCATCGCCGCCGGGCTCGCCGAGAAGTCCGCCAGTTTCTTCGCCGCCTCTTCATGCGGCGTGCCCTTGATCACGGCGGTGGCTTCGATTTCCCAGCCCAGGCCTTCCTTCGGCAGGATGATGTCCAGCGGCGCGCCCTGGCGTTTCAGCTGAACGGCCGGGTATTCGAAGGAAATACCGATCGGGAACTCACCCGCCGCCGCCAGTTTGCAAGGCTTGGAACCGGAGTGAACGTACTGGCCAATGTTCTGGTGCAGGTCGTCCATGTACTGCCAGCCCTGCTTCTCGCCGAAGGTTTGCAGCCAGGCACTGACGTCGAGGAAACCGGTACCGGACGAAGCCGGGTTCGGCATCACGATCTTGCCTTTGTACTCAGGCTTGGTCAGGTCCTGCCAGCTCACAGGCTTGGTCAAACCCTGCTTCTCGGCTTCGACGGTGTTGAAGCAAATGGTCGCGGCCCAGACGTCCATGCCGACCCACGCTGGCGGGTTGGCCGCGTCGCGGTAGTTGCCGCCAATCTTGCCGAGGTCCTTCGGCGCGTAGCTTTGCAGCATCCCTTGCTGATCGAGAATCGCCAGGCTCGACGCCGCCAGGCCCCAGACTGCGTCAGCTTGCGGACGGGCTTTTTCGGCCAGCAGTTTGGCGGTGATGATGCCGGTGGAATCGCGCACCCACTTGATCTCGACGTCCGGGTTGGCTTTTTCGAAGGCTTCTTTGTAGGTCTTCAGTTGTTCGGCTTCGAGGGCGGTGTACACCGTCAACTCGGTTTGCGCCGCGAAGGCGTTCAGGCTGAAAGTAGCGAGCACAGCAGCGGCCAGGGCCATAGGCTTGAACATGATCGGTTTCCTGTCTTGTGAGTTGAGGGTGTGAATTAGTGGCCAGGCGCGGTCTGCCGCCAGGCTTGAGAGCGGCGCAGCAAACCGCGCGAGGCCCAGGCCAGCAGCAGGGACACGCCCGCCGAGGTGAACAGAATCAGGGTCGACATCGCCGCCGCGCCGCCGACATTGCCGGCGTCGTCCATGTTCAGCACCGCCACCGCCGCGAGGATGGTGTCGGGGCTGTAGAGGAAAATCGCCGCCGAGACGGTGGTCATGGCTGAGACGAACAGGTAGCGCACGATGTCCAGCAGCGCCGGCAGGCAGATCGGCACGGTGACGCGCAGGTAATGCCGATACAGCGGCGCCTTGAGCGACAGCGCGGCGGCTTCGAACTCGGCGTCGAGTTGACGCAGCGCCGTGGTGGCCGTCATTTGCGCGGTGGTCAAATAGTGAGCAATGGTGCAGACCACCAGCAGGGTCATGGTTCCGTAGAGCACATGCAGCGGGTTGCCGGTGAGGTTGAAGAAGAAGACGTAACCCAGACCCAGCACCAGACCCGGCACCGCCATCGGTACGAAACTGAGCATGCGCAGGGTCAGATTCAGTCCGCGCTGGCCCTTGGTTTTTTCCATCAGGTAAGCGCCGGTGAAGATCAGCACGCTGCCGATCAGCGCCGTGCACAAAGCCATCTTCACGCTATTGCCATAGGCCAGCCAGCCGCCACCCGCCGTGTCGTTGAACTGGTAGTGGTTGAGCGACAACGACAGGTTGTACGGCCAGAATTTCACCAGCGAGGAGAACACCGCCATGCCGAACACCAGCAGCAACACCGCGCAGATCAGCAGCACGATGGCCAGGTAGCAACCGTCACGCAGCTTCGACGGAGCCGGTTGAAACACCTGGGCCCGGCCGCTCATGGAGTCGCCATGACGCCGACGCAACCACGCATCGACCCCGAAACTGAACAGCGCCGGCAGCAACAGGACCATGCCGATCAACGCGCCGCGACCGAACTGTTGCTGGCCGACCACCGCTTTGTAGGCTTCCAGCGCCAGCACCTGATAATCGCCACCGACCACCACAGGCACGCCGAAGTCAGTGATGGTCAGTGTGAAAACCAGACAGAACGCCGCGAACACGGCCTGACGGGTCGCCGGCCAGGTGATGCTGCGAAAGGCTTTCGCCGGACTGGCGCCCATGCTGGAGGCGGCATCGAACAGTCGCGCATCCGCCAGGGAAAGCGCCGACAGAAGAATCATCAGCGCGTGTGGGAAGGTGTAGATGACCTCGCCCAGAACAATGCCCCAGAAACCGTAGATATTGTCCGAGAGCAAACCACGCAACATGCCCTGATTGCCAAACAGATAAACCAGCGCAATGCCCGGCAACATCGACGGCGCCATCAGCGGCAACAGCGACATGCCGCGCCAGATGCCTTTGCCGGGGATCAACGTGCGTTGCAGCGCGTAGGCAAACAGGTAAGCCAGCGGTACGACAATCGCCGCGACGCTGAGAGAAACTTTCAAACTGTTGCCCAACAGCCAGTGGAAATTCGCACTGGTCACCAATTCACGGGCGGCGACCAGACCGCCGCCCTGCCCCGCTTCCGAACTGAAGCCACGCCAGAAGATCGCCAGCAACGGCATCAACACCGCGATGCCGAGTAGCACCAGCAAAAGGACTTTGCCACCGACTACGAACACCCGGTCGCCGATCTCGGCACGGGAGGTCTGCCGAACCTGCTTGTGCGGTATCGGCAGCGCGATGTTCGCGCTCATCAGGCAAACACCTGCAAGCTACGCGGAGGCAAGGCGACCATGATCTGCTGCGCACCGAGACGCGGCATGGCTTCCGGCGCCAGCTCCGCGAGTAAGGCGTGGCCGGGCAGTTGATCGAGTTCGAAGCTCATGCGGCAGCGATTGCCGAGGAAGGTGATCTCGCGAACCTTGGCCGGGAAGAGGTTTTCTTCGTGCACTGGCGGGTTGACGTTGATCGCTTCGGGGCGGCAGAACAGACGCCCCGACGTGGTTTTGGCGCTGCCATCGGCCAGGCGCATGCTCATCCCGCCGACCTGGGCGTGGCTGTCGCTGCTGCGGTTGAACGGCAGCCAGTTGCCCTGGCCGACAAACTCCGCCACAAACGGAGTGGCCGGGCGGTCGTAGATTTCCTGCGGCGTGGCGTACTGCTCGACCTTGCCGTTGTTCATCACGGCGATGCGGTCGGCCATCAGCATGGCCTCGTCCTGATTGTGCGTGACCATCAGGGTGGTGACGCCGAGGTTGCGCTGCAACTGGCGCAGCTCGGTGCACAAATGCTCGCGGACCCGGGCGTCGAGGGCGGACATGGGTTCGTCGAGCAACAACAAGGACGGCGCTGGCGCCAATGCCCGAGCCAATGCGACACGCTGCTGTTGGCCGCCGGACAGTTGGCCGGGGTACTTTTTCTCACTGCCGGTCAGACCGACCAGTTCGAGCATCTGACCGACACGCTTGCGCACCTCATCGCGACCACTGCTAGCGAGGCCGTAGGCAATGTTCGCTTCGACGGTGAGATTGGGGAACAGCGCGTAGGACTGGAAGAGAATGCCGTAGTCCCGCGCCTGAGGTGCCAGGTGGGAAACGTTGCGATCTCCCAGGAACAATTCGCCATCGTCCTGCTTCTCCAGACCGGCGATGCAGCGCAGCAAGGTGGTTTTGCCACAGCCCGATGGGCCGAGCAGACACACCAGCTCACCGGCGGCGACGTCGAGAGAGACGTTATCCAGCGCGGTGAACGCGCCAAAGCGTTTCTGCACGCCGCGCACTTTCATCGGGGCGCCGGGGTTGGTCAGGGCAGTTGCGATCGAGTGGTTCATGGACGGGCCTCATCAAGCAGATGAAGCCATCCTAAGTTTGTAATGCGTCGGTCATGTGGCAGTGAAGCAAAAACGGCTGATAGTGGTATTCAGGGATTTGGGTTGGATAGTGCGCGCAATGATTACCTGTGGTGAGGGGATTTATCCCCGTTCGGCTGCGCAGCAGTCGCAGATTTCAGGGCCGCTTCGCTGCCCAACGGGGATAAATCCCCTCGCCACAAGGATCTATGCCGGGGCCATTTCCTGCGCCAGACCGAGAAACGCCGCCGGCAACCGCGCGCCTTTGCGTTCCTTGAGGCAGTACAAATACTCGGGAATCTGCGGCGCATTCTCAATCGTCAGCACCCGCAACTGTGGATCATGCGGCACTTCCTGCCGGGCGATGATGCTGATGCCGATGTTGCGCAGCACCGCCTCGCGAATCGATTCACGGCTGCCAATCTCCAGCAACGGTCCGAAACTTACCCCGGCGCTGGCCAGCAACTCTTCGGTCAGCCGCCGAGTCGTCGAGCCCGACTCACGCATCAACAACGTATGCCCGGCCAACGCACTGAGCGGCACATGGTCGTGAACCGCCAGCGGATGATTGCGATGCACCGCCAGCACCAGCGGATCGCTGCCGAGCACCCGGCGAATCAGCCGCGCATCGTCGAGTAACTGCGACGAGGCCGCGACATCCACCCGGTAATCCTCCAGCGCCTCCAGCACCTGCTGCGAGTTGCCGATCTCCACCGACACTTCCACCTGCGGCAGGCGCTCGCGAAAAGTCTTCACCAGGTCGAGGATGTAATACGGCGCGGTGGCGGCGATGCGTAACGTGCCCTGGACCTGGCCGCTGTTGCGCAGGAAAAACTCGATGTCGGCTTCCTGTTGCAACAGCGCCTTGACCATCGGCAGCAACCGCGCGCCTTCTTCGCTGACGCTAAGACGGCGGCCGCCACGGTAGAACAGCTCAACCGAGTACTGGCTTTCCAGATTGCGAATCTGCGTGGTCACCGTGGGCTGGCTCAGACCGAGCTTTTTCGCTGCCAGGGTGATGCTGCCCAGGCGGGCCACCATGTAAAACGCCTTCAGATCGGCACTCAGCACACCCGTTCCTCATCGCTTATTTGCGCAGCAGGCGCAAACCGTTGAACACCACCAACAGGCTCACGCCCATGTCGGCGAACACCGCCATCCACATGGTGGCGATCCCGGCGAAGGTTACCCCAAGAAAGATCGCCTTGATGACCAATGCGAGGGCGATGTTTTGTTTGAGGATGCTCGACGTCTGCCGCGACAGGCGAATGAACGCGGGGATCTTGCGCAGATCGTCGTCCATCAGGGCGACATCGGCGGTCTCGATGGCGGTATCCGTGCCGGCCGCAGCCATGGCGAAACCGATCTCGGCCCGGGCCAGCGCCGGCGCATCGTTGATGCCGTCGCCGACCATGCCGACGTTATGGCCCTGTGCATAAAGCGCCTCGATGGCTTGCAGCTTGTCGGTCGGCAGCAGATCGCCCTTGGCCTCGTCGATGCCGACTTGCGCGGCAATCGCCTGAGCGGTGTGGACGTTATCGCCGGTCAGCATCAGGGTTTTGATGCCCAGATCGTGCAGCTGCTGGATCGCTTCGCGGCTGGACTCTTTGACCGTGTCCGCCACGGCGAACAGTGCCAACGGGCCGGATGTGTCGAGCAGCAGCACCACGGACTTGCCCTGTTTCTCCAGCGCGAATAGCTTTTCTTCCAGCGCCGGCGAACACAGGCCCAGATCTTCCACTAGGCGATGGTTGCCCAAGTGGTAGGTCTGACCGTTGATGTCGCCGCGAACGCCGCGACCGGCCAGGGCTTCGAAGTTATCCACAGCGAGCGGCGCGGATTGTTTATCCACAGCCGCATTGGCGATGGCCAACGACACCGGGTGATCCGAGCGACCGGCCAGCGCCGCCGCAATCGCCGGGGCAGTTGCGTCCGCGGTGGGATCAAGGGACAAATAATCGGTCTGCACCGGTTTGCCGTGAGTAAGGGTGCCGGTCTTGTCCAGGGCAAGGTAGTCGAGCTTGTAACCGCCCTCCAGATACACACCGCCCTTCACCAGAATGCCTTTGCGCGCCGCCGCCGCGAGGCCGCTGACGATGGTCACCGGGGTGGAAATCACCAAGGCGCAGGGGCAAGCGACCACCAGCAACACCAATGCCCGGTAGATCCAGTCGAACCAGAGGGCGCCCATGAACAGTGGCGGAATCACTGCGACGGCGAGTGCCAACAGGAACACCGCCGGGGTATAGATTTTCGAGAACTGATCGACGAAGCGCTGGGTCGGTGCCCGCGCGCCCTGGGCCTGTTCCACGGCGTGGATGATCCTCGCCAGGGTCGAGTTATTGGCCGCGGCAGTCACGGTGTATTCCAGCGAGCCCGCCTGGTTGATGGTGCCGGCGAACACTTTATCGCCCACCGTTTTCTCGATCGGCAGGCTTTCGCCGGTGATCGGCGCCTGATCGATGGTCGAACTGCCCGACAGCACTTCGCCGTCCAGGCCAATCCGCTCGCCGGGACGCACCCGCACGCGAGCACCGAGCTCGATGGTTTTGACGTCTTGCTCGACCCAGCTGCCATCGGCCAGTTGCACCGTGGCCTGTTCCGGGGTCATCTGCATCAGGCCGCCAATGGCGTTGCGCGCGCGGTCCAGCGACTTGGCTTCGATCAACTCGGCCACGGCGAACAGGAACATCACCATCGCCGCTTCCGGCCACTGGCCAATCAGGATCGCGCCCGTCACGGCGATGCTCATCAAGGCGTTGATGTTCAGGTTGAGATTCTTGAGAGCGATCCAGCCTTTCTTGTACGTGGTGAGGCCGCCACTGAGGATCGAAACCAACGCGATGATGGCCACCACCCACGTCGGTGCGGCGTCGGTAAAGTGGATAACTTCCGCCGCCAGCGCGCCCACGCCGGACAGCGCCAAGGGCCACCAGTGCTTTTTCTCGGGGATCGGCGCGGGCGCTTCGCTGCCCTGCTCCATCGGTTCAGCCACCATGCCCAGCGACTTGATCGCCTCGATGATCGGCGCAGTGCTCGGCAGGTCATGGGTCACGCCCAGCAACCGATTGATCAAGTTGAATTCCAGTTGCTGCACACCCGCAAGCTTGCCCAGTTTGTTCTGAATCAGCGTCTGCTCTGTCGGGCAATCCATGGCGTCGATCCGGAAACTGCTCAGCCGTGCGCCGTCGGTTGGCTTGTCGCTCAACTTGATCAGCGAAGGTGTTGCCGCTTTGGATGAACAGCAGGAATCGCTGTGCCCGCCATGGTCATGCTTCTGCACAGGCTGCAGCTTATGGCTGTGATCGTGATCGTGATCGTGATCGTGATCGTGATCAGCCTCGGGTTTGTGGGTGTGAAGGGAATCGCTCATTGGGTTGCGTCCATGAAGGTGCCTGTTGCCAAGTAAAGACCCTGTAGCCACTATAGGGTCAAGCACCCTTTTGGAGATTGTCGCGATGAAGATCGGAGAGCTGGCCAAACTGACCGACTGCGCTGTGGAAACCATCCGCTACTACGAGCGCGAAAACCTGCTGCCGGAACCGGCCCGCAGCGACGGCAACTACCGCGTCTACACCCAGGCCCACGCCGAACGCCTGACCTTCATCCGCAATTGCCGCACCCTCGACATGACCCTCGAAGAGATCCGCAGCCTGCTGGCCTTGCGCGACAGTCCGCAGGATCAGTGTGAAAGCGTGAATGCGCTGATCGACGAGCACATTCATCACGTGAAGGCGCGGATTGACGGGTTGCTGGCGTTGCAGACGCAACTGCTCGACCTGCGCCAACGCTGTGGCGAGGGGCCGGAGATTGATCAGTGCGGGATTTTGCAGCGGTTGGAAGTGAGTGGCGGGGTTGTGGCGACGGAGGTTGAGCACTCTCACGTAGGCCGAAGCCACGGCCACTAAAAGCACCACAAATCAAATGTGGGAGCTAGCCTGCTAGCGATAGCGGTTTTTCATTCACATCATTGTTGGATGTGCCGTCGTTATCGCTAGCAGGCTAGCTCCCACAGGGGTATTGCGTGCTACATCAGACCGCCATCGGCGCGGTCATCGGTGGGTGATGCTCGTAGCCTTCCAGCGAAAAATCGCTCGGCTCGATCAACTCCAGCCACTCCGGCTGGTAAACACCGGTCTTCGCAAACTCTGGCACTCGATCACTGATCACCAGTTTCGGCATCGGGAACGGCTCGCGCTTGAGCTGTTCATTCAGCATGTCCAGGTGATTTTCGTAGACGTGGGCATCACCGATGAAATAGGTGAACCAGCGCGGCGTGTAGCCGGTCAGGCGGCCGATCAGGCTCAGCAGCGCGGCGCCTTCGGTGAGGTTGAACGGCGTGCCCAGGCCCAGGTCGTTGGAACGAATGTAGAGGGTCAAAGAAATCTCTTTGGTCTCGACATTCGGGTGGAACTGGTAAAGCAGATGGCACGGTGGCAAGGCCATTTCATCGAGCTGCGCGACGTTCCAGCCGTGGAACAGGATGCGGCGGCTACCCGGGTCCTTGATGATCGTGTCGACGCACTGGCGGATCTGGTCGATTGCCTTGTACAGCACCACGTAAGCCTGACCGTCCTCTTCGCCTTCGGCGATTTGGCGGTAGCCCTGACTCAGGGTCTGTTCGATGGCGGCCTGGTTGCTGACCGGGATCTGCTTGTACGCCGGCCATTTGCGCCATTGCACGCCGTAGATCTCGCCGAGGTCGTCTTCACCCTGACGGAACGGGTTGGCCAGCCACTGCGCGTTTTCGTTGGCGTTCTGATCCCAGACCTTGCAGCCCAGCGCACGGAATTCGGCGGCGTTGTTCACGCCACGCAGGAAACCACACATCTCGCCGATGGCTGATTTGAAGGCCATCTTGCGCGTGGTGATCGCCGGGAAACCTTCTTTCAGGTCATAACGCAGCATCGCACCCGGAAAACTGATGGTGTTCACGCCGGTGCGGTTGGCTTGCTTGGTGCCGTTCTTGATGACGTGGGCGACCAGTTCGAGATATTGCTTCATGAGTTACCTGTGTCCTTGAACCCGGGGCCGTCACCCCGGGATTCGAATTTATACGGCGGCCGCGGGTGTCGCCGGGGCGCGGTGATACGCCAGCCAGATCAGGAACAGCCCGCCGACGATCATCGGTACGCACAGCACCTGACCCATGGTCAGCCAGTTCCAGGCCAGATAGCCCAGTTGCGCGTCCGGTACGCGGACGAATTCGACGATGAAACGGAAGATGCCGTAGAACAGCGCGAACATCCCGGACACCGCCATGGTCGGCCGCGGCTTGCGCGAGAACAGCCACAGAATGGCGAACAGCGCCACGCCTTCGAGCGCGAACTGGTACAGCTGCGACGGGTGACGCGCCAGTTGCGCCGGATCGGTCGGGAAGACCATCGCCCACGGCACGTCGGTCGCCTTGCCCCACAACTCGGCGTTGATGAAGTTGCCGATACGTCCGGCGCCCAAACCGATCGGCACCATCGGTGCGACGAAGTCCATCAGCTGGAAGAACGACTTGCCGTTCTTCTTGCCGAACCACAACGCCGCCAGCATCACGCCGATGAAGCCGCCGTGGAACGACATGCCGCCCTTCCACACCTCGAAAATCAGTGTCGGGTTGGCCAGGTAAGCCTGCAGATCGTAGAACAGCACATAGCCCAGGCGTCCGCCGACAATCACGCCCATCGACATCCAGAAGACCATGTCGGAGAGCTTTTCCTTGGTCCAGGTCGGGTCGAAGCGGTTGAGCCGGCGCGATGCCAGCAGCCAGGCGCCGCCGATGCCGATCAGGTACATCAGACCGTACCAGTGGATTTTCAGCGGACCGATGGCCAGGGCCACCGGGTCGATCTGCGGGTAAGGCAGCATTGCGACTCCTTGTTAGAGTTGAAACCAGAATTCCCGGGCGACGCTGCCACCCCAGGATTAAGCCAGCATTGCGAGCTACAGCAGGAAGCTCAGGCCAACGCAGAACAGCAAAGCGGCAAACAGCCTTTTCAGCAACTTCGGCGACAGCTTGTGGGCCAGTCGCGCACCGAGACGGGCGAACACCATGCTGGTCAAAGCAATCCCCAGCAGCGCCGGCAAATAAATAAAACCGAGACTATGGGCCGGCAGCAGCGGATCGTGCCAGCCCAGAATCATGAAACTTAATGCACTGGCCAAGGCAATGGGCAGTCCGCAAGCCGACGAAGTCGCCACGGCTTGCTGCATCGGCACGCTGCGCCAGGTCAGGAACGGCACGGTCAACGAGCCACCACCAATGCCGAAAATCGCCGAGGCCCAGCCAATTACGCTGCCGGCCACGGTGAGGCCGAGTTTGCCGGGCACCGTTTGGCTGGCCTTGGGTTTGACGTCCAGCGCCAGTTGCACGGCGATGATCAGCGCAAACACACCGATGATTTTCTGCAGGTTAGGGCCGGAAATTGCCTCGGCCGTCAGCGCACCGAAACCGGCGCCCATCAGAATGCCCACGGTCATCCACACGAATATCGGCCAACGCACCGCGCCGCGACGGTGATGTTCGCGCACCGCATTGACTGACGTAAAGATGATCGTCGCCAGGGACGTGCCGACCGCCAGGTGGGTCAGGATCGAAGCGTCGAAACCCTGCAAGGTGAAACTGAACACCAACACCGGGACGATGATAATCCCGCCACCGACCCCGAACAGCCCGGCCAGCACGCCTGCACAGGCGCCCAGCGCCAGGTAGAGCAGAAATTCCATGGACGACCCTCAAAGAAGAGCGGCATGGTAACGGATGCATGGCCTCCGGCTCCACTGGATGGCGATGGATACCCACACAATGTCTGCGTAGAGTGGGCAAAAAACACACTGGGACCACCTTATGTGCCTGATTGTTTTTGCCTGGCGACCGGGTCACGCCCAGCCGCTGATCGTGGCGGCCAACCGCGACGAATTCTATGCCCGGCCCAGCCTGCCTTTGGCGCAATGGCCCGAAGCGCCTCAGGTCTACGCCGGTCGTGACCTTGAAGCCGGCGGCACCTGGCTTGGTATTGGAGCCAATGGACGCTTCGCGGCGCTGACCAACATTCGTGATCCGCATCAGCCGCCGTCGCGCAAATCGCGAGGAGAACTGGTAGCGGGTTTTCTGTTGGGCAATCTGTCCATTGATGATTATTTACACGACGTTGTCTCACGATCGCCGGAATATGCCGGTTTTAATCTGCTGATTGGTAATGCCAACGAACTGTGGCACTTCAATGCGCGGGAGACCGAGGCGGTGATGCTGCCACCCGGAGTTTATGGGTTGTCGAACGCCGGGCTGGATACGCCGTGGCCCAAACTGCTCAAGGCGCGGGCGGCGCTGGAGGGCGTGTTGGAGGATCCGCAGCCAGAGGCATTATTAGCGTTGCTGAATGATCCGCAGACCGCAGCGTTTGCCGAGTTGCCGGATACCGGGGTTGGGGTGGCGACCGAGACGTTGCTGTCGAGTGTGTTTATTGCCAGTCCCACATACGGGACGCGGGCGAGTACGGCGTTGATTGTTCACGCAGATGGAACGCGGCATATGGTCGAAAGGAGTTTCGGGCCGTATGGGGGGCATTTGGGGGAGGTGGAGATAAAGATCTGACAGTCAGGCAATAAATTGTGGCGAGGGAGCTTGCTCCCGCTGGGCTGCGAAGCGGCCCCAAAAAATGGGACTGCTACGCAGTCCAGCGGGAGCAAGCTCCCTCGCCACAGGGCCATCAGCCTTTTAGAGAGCTTTGACCGCAGCCGGATTGACCATCTTCGCCAACCCAAGGTTCTTCAGCGCCAATTGCAGCGAGCTGTGGATCACTTGCGGGTTGTCGATGGTCATCAGCTCGGCCAGCAGTTCCTTGGCCATGCTGAGGTTGACCTGACGCAGCATCCACTTCACTTTCGGCAAGTTGGTGGCGTTCATCGACAAGCTGTCGAAGCCCATCGCCATCAACAACACCGCCGCCGCCGGGTCACCGGCCATCTCGCCGCAGATACTGACGGGCTTGCCTTCGGCATGAGCGTCACGCACCACGCTCTGCAGGGCTTGCAGCACCGCCGGGTGCAGGTAGTCGTAGAGGTCGGCTACCCGCGGGTTGTTTCGGTCCACCGCCAGCAGGTACTGGGTCAGGTCGTTGGAGCCGACCGACAGGAAGTCCACTTGCCGCGCCAGTTCCTTGGTTTGATACACCGCCGCCGGAATCTCGATCATCACGCCAATCGGCGGCATAGGCACGTCGCAGCCTTCGTCGCGGACTTCGCCCCAGGCCCGGTGGATCAAGTGCAGGGCTTCTTCGAGTTCGTGGGTGCCGGAGATCATCGGCAGCAGAATCCGCAAGTTGTTCAGGCCTTCGCTGGCCTTGAGCATCGCGCGGGTCTGCACCAGGAAGATTTCCGGGTGGTCGAGGGTGACGCGAATGCCGCGCCAGCCGAGGAACGGGTTGTCTTCCTTGATCGGGAAGTACGACAGCGACTTGTCACCGCCGATGTCCAGGCTACGCATGGTCACCGGTTGCGGGTGAAACGCGGCGAGTTGCTCGCGGTAAATCGCCAGCTGCTCCTTTTCGCTCGGGAATCTCTGGTTGATCATGAATGGGACTTCGGTGCGATACAGACCGACACCTTCGGCACCGCGCTTCTGCGCTCGCGCCACGTCCGCCAGCAGGCCGGTGTTGACCCACAGCGGCATGCGGTGACCGTCGAGGGTCACGCACGGCAAGTCGCGCAGGGAGTCGAGACCGAGCGCCAGTTGCTTCTCTTCTTCCACCACCTCGGCGAACTGCTTGCGCAGCACGTCGCTGGGGTTGGTGTAGACCTCGCCGCGATTGCCATCGACGATCAATTCGATGCCGTCGACCTTGGCATAAGGCAGGTCAACCAGGCCCATCACCGTCGGGATGCCCATCGCCCGAGCGAGGATCGCGACGTGGGAGTTACCTGAGCCGAGGACCGAAACCAGACCGACCAGCGTGCCTTCCGGCACCTCGCCGAGCATCGCCGGCGTCAGTTCTTCGCTGACCAGAATGGTTTTTTCCGGGTAGACCAGGTTCTGCTGGCGCTCTTCCTGCAAGTAGGCGAGCAAGCGGCGACCAAGGTCCTTGACGTCCGATGCGCGCTCACGCAGGTAGGCGTCGTCCATCAATTCGAAACGGTTGACGTGCTCGGTGACCACCTGGCGCAACGCGCCCTGGGCCCACTGGCCGGTCTTGATCACCGTGGTCACTTCGCTGCCGAGCGCCTCGTCGGCGAGCATCATCAGGTAGACGTCGAACAGGGCCCGCTCTTCGGGGCGCAGCTGCGAAGCCAGTTTGGCGGACAAGGCGCGCATGTCAGCGCGCACGCCTTCGATGGCGGTCTTGAACAACGCCAGTTCGGCGTCGATGTCGGTGATGGTCTTGTCCGGCACCACGTCCAGATCGGCCGGCGGCAGCATGACCACCGCCGTACCGACCGCCGCACCCGGTGAACCCGGTACGCCGACGAACTTGGCTTCCTGGATGCCTTTGCCCTGACGGCCAAGGCCACGGATCGAACCTGTGGCTTCGGCGTGAGCAATAACACCGGCAAGCTGCGCACTCATGGTCACGAGGAAGGCTTCTTCACCTTCATCGAACTGGCGGCGTTCCTTTTGCTGGATGACCAATACGCCGACGACGCGACGGTGGTGAATGATCGGCGCCCCGAGGAAGGAGGCGTAGCGTTCTTCACCGGTCTCGGCGAAGTAGCGGTAGCGCGGGTGATCCGCGGCGTTTTCGAGGTTCAGGGGTTCTTCACGCGTGCCGACCAGGCCAACCAGACCTTCGTTGGGCGCCATGCTGACTTTGCCGATCGAGCGCTTGTTCAAGCCCTCGGTCGCCATCAGCACGAAGCGGTTGGTCTCAGGGTCAAGCAGGTAGACCGAGCAGACCTGGCTGCCCATGGCCTCTTTGACGCGCAACACAATAATCCCCAACGCCGCCTTGAGATCCTTGGCGGAGTTAACTTCCTGGACGATCTTGCGCAGCGTATTGAGCATGGCTCGGGGTCGAACTCCGTCGTCAGTCGCGCGTTAAAAGGCGCGGGGCAAGCTCTTTGAGAGCGCGTCGATACACCTCGCGCTTGAATGTCACCACCTGGCCCAACGGATACCAATAACTGACCCAGCGCCAGCCATCGAACTCCGGTTTACCGGTCAAATCCATCCGCACCCGCTGCTCGTTGGAGATCAGGCGCAGGAGAAACCATTTCTGTTTCTGGCCGATGCACAGCGGTTGGCTGTGGGTGCGGACCAGACGTTGCGGCAAACGATAGCGCAACCAGCCCCGGGTGCAGGCGAGAATTTCAACATCTTCGCGCTCAAGACCCACTTCTTCGTTCAACTCGCGGTACAAGGCGTCTTCCGGCGTCTCCTGGGGGTTGATCCCGCCCTGTGGAAACTGCCAGGCATCTTGATTGATACGGCGAGCCCATAGCACCTGTCCGGCATCATTCGTGAGAATGATCCCGACATTGGGGCGGAAACCATCGGGGTCGATCACGGCAACAACCTCGCAAACGCATGTCGCCGCATTGTTCCACAAAGGTTGTGAAGGCAGCAACGAGCCGACCTACCTTATGTGCACTCTTGTGAAAAGTCCGTATTCTGGACGCCTTTCTACAGACTTTTCAGCGAGTAACTGCAATGCGGCTGGCTTTATTCGACTTGGACAACACGCTTTTGGGCGGCGACAGCGACCATGCCTGGGGCGATTACCTGTGCGAACGCGGTTTCCTCGACGCCGTCGCCTACAAGGCACGCAACGACGAGTTCTACCAGGACTACCTGGCCGGCAAGCTGGATAACGATGCCTACCTGAACTTCTGCCTGGAAGTCCTCGGCCGCACCGAGATGGCCACGCTGGATCAATGGCACCGGGATTACATGCGCGATTGCATCGAGCCGATCGTGCTGCCCAAGGCCATGGCGTTATTGGCCAAACACCGCGAGGCAGGTGACAAACTGGTGATCATCACGGCGACCAACCGTTTTGTGACCGGTCCGATTGCCGAGCGTTTGGGCGTTGAAACCTTGATTGCCACAGAATGCGAGATGGTCGATGGCCGTTATACCGGGCGCAGCACCGATGTTCCTTGCTTCCGTGAAGGCAAGGTCACGCGGTTGAATCGTTGGCTGGAAGAGACCGGGTATTCGCTGGAAGACAGTTACTTCTACAGCGACTCGATGAATGATTTGCCGTTGCTGGAGCAGGTGGCGAATCCGATTGCGGTGGATCCTGATCCGAATCTGCGCGCTGAAGCCGAGAAGCGTGGTTGGCCGGTGATGACTCTGCGCGACTGAGGACGCCATCGCGGGCAAGCCCGCTCCCACAGGGGATCTGCGTCGATCACATAATCTGTGTTCACTGAAGATCTAATGTGGGAGCGAGCCTGCTCGCGATGGGGCCGACTCGATTCAAAGCCTTAAACCGGCTTCGCGCCCATCAATCCCGCAATGGCGATAAAGCAGACAAAACTGAACAGTGCGAGGGCAAAGGTGAACTTGCCGCTGCCTCCCGGTGCAGTACGCAGCTTGTTAAGCCGCACCAACAACCAGAACCACGCCAACGCCGCCACGGTATAAAGCACACTCGACACCAGCAACCACGTCTGCCCCAGCGGCCAACCCACCAGATGCACCATCCACCATCCCGTGAACGGCATGCTCACCAGGGCCAGCCCCATCAGCAGCCAGATCAGCACCCGCGGCCGCTGCAACGTCCGGGCAGGTGCCGTCGCATCGCCGTTACGTCGCGTGCGCCATACCCAGATCCCCAGACCCAGCGCACACACCATCAACACGACCGTCGCCACGACATGCGCCACTTTCAGGGCGGTTAACGTTTCCATTGTTCGATTTCCTTATGGCTTGCGCATCAGCGTAGCTGTTCAGCCAAGAAACAGCTGATAGGCCGGGTTGTCGCTTTCGTCCCAGTACGGGTAGCCGATTTCCTCAAGCGCCGCAGGAACCAGATGCCGCTCATCGTGAGGCACTTGCAGGCCCGCGACCACGCGGCCGTCCGCCGCGCCATGGTTGCGGTAATGGAACATCGAAATGTTCCAGCGCCCGCCGAGCTTGTTGAGGAAGTTGAACAGCGCGCCCGGACGTTCCGGGAACTCGAAACGCAGAATCACTTCATCGACCACGTGAGCCGCGCGACCGCCGACCATGTGGCGAATGTGCAGCTTGGCCAGTTCGTTGTCGGTCAGGTCCAACACCGGAAAACCCTGCTCGCCGAGGCTGGCGATCAGCGCACTGCGCGGGTCGGTTTCCGGGTGCGTCTGCACGCCGACGAAGATGTGCGCTTCGCTGCCGGTGTTGTAGCGGTAGTTGAATTCAGTGATCTGGCGCTTGCCGATGGCTTCGCAGAACGCCTTGAAGCTGCCCGGTTTCTCGGGGATGGTCACAGCGATGATGGCTTCCCGACCTTCACCCAGTTCGGCGCGTTCGGCGACATGGCGCAGGCGGTCGAAGTTGACGTTGGCACCGGAGTCGATGGCCACGAAGGTATGCCCGGTGACGCCGCGTTGCTCAACGTACTTCTTGATCCCGGCCACGCCCAGGGCGCCGGCAGGCTCCGTGATCGAGCGGGTATCGTCGTAGATGTCCTTGATCGCCGCACAAATCTCATCGGTGCTGACGGTGATGACTTCATCGACGTAATCTTTGCAGATGTCGAAGGTGTGCTGACCAATTTGGGCCACCGCCACGCCGTCGGCGAAGAGGCCCACGGTCGGCAGCACCACGCGCTCGCCGGCCGCCATGGCCGCTTGCAGGCAGTTGGAATCGTCGGGCTCGACGCCGATGATTTTGATTTCCGGGCGCAGGTATTTCACGTACGCCGCGATCCCGGCGATCAGGCCGCCGCCGCCGACCGGAACGAAAATCGCATCCAGACGCCCGGGATGCTGGCGCAGAATCTCCATCGCCACGGTGCCCTGCCCGGCAATGGTGTGGGGATCGTCGTAGGGATGAATGTAGACGTAGCCTTTTTCGTCGACCAGTTTCAGCGAGTAGGCCAGGGCTTCCGGGAACGAATCACCGTGCAGCACCACTTTGCCGCCGCGCGAACGCACGCCTTCGACTTTGATTTCCGGGGTGGTCTTGGGCATGACGATGGTGGCTTTGACGCCCAACACTTTCGCTGCCAGGGCCAGGCCCTGCGCATGATTGCCCGCCGATGCGGTGACCACGCCGCGAGCGCGCTCTTCATCGCTCAGCTGGGTGAGCTTGTTGTAAGCGCCGCGAATCTTGAACGAGAACACCGGCTGCAAGTCTTCGCGCTTGAGCCAAATATTGTTGCCCAGCCGCTCGGAGAGCTGGCGGGCAGTCTGCAATGGGGTTTCTACGGCAACGTCATAAACGCGCGAGGTGAGGATCTTTTTGACGTACTGTTCGAGCATCGGAAAGCATCACTGAGCGGGTTGGGCAGGGTCAAGGAGTCTAACCCGGCTTTCGGGCGGACGACCACACGAATACAGAGGTTTTAGACCCGCATGAAGCTATAATGCCGGCCTTTCCGTTTCCCCTTGCCCGCTTCGGAGCCCGCATGACCCAGGATCAACTCAAACAGGCAGTGGCTCAGGCCGCCGTCGACTTCATCCTCCCGAAACTCGACGACAAAAGCATCGTCGGGGTCGGCACCGGCTCCACCGCCAACTGCTTCATCGACGCCCTGGCCAAGCACAAAGGCGCGTTCGATGGCGCGGTCGCCAGTTCCGAAGCCACCGCCGCCCGCCTCAAGGGCCACGGCATTCCGGTGTATGAGCTGAACACCGTCAGCGACCTGGAATTCTACGTCGACGGCGCCGATGAAAGCGACGAGCACCTGAACCTGATCAAGGGCGGCGGCGCGGCCCTGACCCGCGAGAAGATTGTCGCGGCCGTGGCCAAGACTTTCATCTGCATCGCCGATGGCAGCAAACTGGTGCCGGTACTCGGCGCGTTCCCGCTGCCGGTCGAAGTGATCCCGATGGCCCGCAGCCACGTGGCCCGCGAGCTGGTGAAACTGGGCGGCGACCCGGTCTACCGCGAAGGCGTGCTGACGGACAACGGCAACATCATCCTCGACGTGTTCAACATGCAGATCACCAACCCGGTGGAGCTGGAAACGCAGATCAACGCGATTGTCGGCGTGGTCACCAATGGCTTGTTTGCGGCACGTCCGGCGGATTTGTTGTTGTTGGGGACCAGTGAAGGCGTGAAAACCCTGCGCGCCAAGTAAGACTTACATAAACCTGTGGGAGCGAGCCTGCTCGCGATGGCGGTGTAACAGTCAACAGAGATGTTGGATGTTATGGCCTCATCGCGAGCAGGCTCGCTCCCACATTGGTTTTGCGGTGTTGGTTAGTTCTGCGCTGGTTTTTTGAAGACGTAGAACAGGTTCGGCTCGCTGACGAGGTACATCGTGCCGTCGTCATCCATGGCGATGCCTTCCGCTTGCGGCACAGTCTTCTGCAATCCCTGACGCCCCTTGCTCAATGACATGGTGCTCAGCGGTCGCCCGTCCACATCCAGTTCCAGAATCAGCCGCGACTCGTCGGACAGCGCCAGCAAATGGCCGCTGCGCTCGTCGTATTGCAGGCTCGACAGGTCTCGCACGAACATCCCGGCATCGCGCTTGGGGTTGTTGACCACGTGCACTGCGTAGGATTTCTCCGGGTTGTAATGCGGGAAACCCTGCACCTCGTAGATCAGCATCGGGTCGCGTTCCTTGGCGACAAACAGGCGCTTGCCCACCGAATCGTACGCCAGACCTTCGAAACCCTTGTTGCCGCTCATGTGCACGCCAAGGGTCATCTGTTCGGCGTCCGCCGCGTCGAGGAATTTGGTGTCCTTCTCCAGATGAATCTTGATCAGCCGTTGCTCGCGTTCATCGGTGATCACATAAGTGTCGGCGCTGATGAACTCCACCGCCTCCGGATCACCGAAGCCCACCAGCGATATGCGCCGAATGATCCGTCCGTCCAGCGACAGCTCGATCAGCTCGGCGTTTTTATTGGTGACGGTGAACAGGCTTTTGCGCACCGGATCGAAGGTCAGCGCCGACACATCGTCGTTCAGCCCGTCGATGACCCGGGCTTCGATCTCAACACGGTATTGATCCAGGCCGATCGATTCGCTGCTTAACGGTTGCCAGAGGGTGTGCAGGTTGAACCAGGCGCGCTCGAACAGACGCATGTATTGACCGATCGCAACCAGCACGACCAGTGCAATCACTGTCAGGATCAAAATAAGGGGTTTGGGACGGGCAAGTCGGCGCATTCAGGCGAGCTCGGAAACAGAAACAGGCGGATGAAATATCACGCCTGTATGAATTCAAGCTTAATGGCCAGTTGCCTTTGACCACAACTGCTGGATTCGCAGCGTCTATTTCTGCTTTTCGAAACGGTAGAACAGGTTCGGCTCACTCACCATGTACAGCGTGCCCGCATCGTCCATGGTCACGCCTTCGGCGCGGGGAATGGTCTTCTTAAGGCCGTTGAAGCCACCCAGCAAGGTCATAAAGCTGACCTGCTCGCCCTTCTCGTCCAGTTCCAGCAACAAGTGGGAATCGGCGGACAGCACCAGCGTGTGGCCCGTGCGCGGGTCGATGGCCAGCCCCGACAGGTTGCGGATGTCCAGTTCGTCATTGGCGAGTTTCTGTTTGTCGCCCTTGAGGATCTGGCTGCCGTCGCTTTTCCAGCTGAACAGCGCTGGCGGACGCTCCTCACCCAGGAGAATTTGCTGGTTGCGCGGATCATAGACGATCGCTTCGAAGGCCTTGTTCTGGTCTTTCGAAGGGCCGAGGTCGTACTTCGGGAAGTTGGCGATGTTCAGTTCGCGAGTGTCGGCATCAACCTTGACGATGGAGAGCATGTGCTCACGCTCGTCGACAATGGCCAGCAGACCGTTGCCCATCACGGTCAGGCCCTCCGGATTGCTCCAGCCCACCAGCGGCATTTTGCGCAGGACGTCGCCCTGCAAGGTCAGCTCGACGAGGAACGGGTTCTTGCCCATGACCGAAAACAGCGTTTTGGTTTGCGGATCGTAGGCCAGGTCCGACGCTTCATCCTTCTCCATGCCCGGCAGCAGCTTGGCGTCGATCACCGCGCGGTAATCCGGCAGCCAGATACTTTCCTGGCGCTCGGCGGGGCTTTCAAAACGCTCACGCAGCCAGAGCACACCGCGATCATCCCAATGCATCGCAAAGGCGAGGCCATACGCGGCGGCGGCTACCAGCAAAAGCCAGGAATACCAACGCATGACAAAGCGCGAGCGGCGGGCAGTTTTGACAGTGGGCAGCGGTCGGGTGGCCATTCAGGATGCGTTCCAGAAATTCAGGCTACGGGTAATAGCACAATTGGGACCGGCTCAGACGCCAGAATCCGCGGAATTATCCAGACAAGATGTGAAAAAAACGGGAAATGGCGGGATTGCCCTTCTGCGGGCAACCACAAACCAATGTGGGAGCGACGGTGCGACGATTCGACCTGCTCGCGATGAGGCCAGCACATCCAACTTATATGTTGAATGACAGACCGCTATCGCGAGCAGGCTCGCTCCCACAGGGTTTTGCGGTGTCAGGGTTAGCGGACGGAGCTGTTGAAACTGCTCGCGCCTGGCAATTCGATCACCAGTTCATCACCTACATTCAGTGGGCCAACGCCCACCGGCGTGCCGGTCAGGATCACGTCACCGGCCTGCAGCGAAAAGCAGCCAGCCATGTGCTGGATCATCGGCACGATAGGGTTGAGCATCGCGCTGCTGTTGCCATCCTGGCGAACTTCGCCATTGATGGTCAGGCGAATACCGATGTCGGTCAGGTCGGCAAAGGTGCTGCCGGCCACGAACGGCGCGATTACCGCCGCACCGTCGAAAGACTTCGCGATTTCCCACGGCAAGCCCTTGGATTTCAGCTCGGCCTGTTTGTCACGCAAGGTCAGGTCCAGGGCCGGTGCGAAGCCGGAAATCGCATCCAGCACTTCTTCACGGCTCGGTTTGGTCGACAAGGGCTTGCCGATCAACACCGCGATTTCCGCTTCGTAATGCACCGAGCCACGCTCGGTCGGAATGCTGAAACTGTCTTCCAGCGGCACCACGCAACTGCCCGGTTTAATGAACAACAGCGGCTCTGTAGGCACCGGGTTGTCCAGTTCCTTGGCGTGTTCGGCGTAGTTGCGGCCGATGCACACCACCTTCCCCAGCGGGAAGTGAATACGCGTACCGTCGACATACTGGTGCTGATAGCTCATTTCCGACTCCTGTTTCGTAGCGCTTAAGTTCGAAAGTCAAACAGCGAAGATCTTGCCCGGGTTCATGATGCCGTTCGGGTCGAACACCGCTTTAACCGCTTTCATGTACTCGATCTCAACCGGCGAACGGCTGTAGGTCAAGTAGTCACGCTTGGTCATGCCCACGCCGTGTTCGGCGGAAATAGAACCGTTGTACTTCTCGACGGTTTCAAACACCCACTTGTTGACGGTCGCGCACTTGGCGAAGAACTCGTCCTTGCTCAGGTTATCCGGCTTGAGGATGTTCAAGTGCAGGTTGCCGTCGCCGATGTGGCCGAACCAGACGATTTCGAAATCCGGGTAGTGCTCGCCGACGATCGCGTCGATTTCCTTAAGGAACGCTGGCACTTTCGACACGGTGACCGAGATGTCGTTCTTGTACGGCGTCCAGTGGGAAATGGTTTCGGAGATGTATTCGCGCAGCTTCCACAGGTTCTGCAACTGGGTTTCGCTCTGGCTCATCACACCGTCCAGCACCCAGCCCTGCTCGACGCAGTGCTCGAAGGTTTCCAGGGCGTGGTTGGCCACTTCTTCAGTGGTCGCTTCGAATTCCAGCAGCGCGTAGAACGGGCAATCGGTTTCAAACGGCGCCGGCACGTCACCGCGACCCATGACCTTGGCCAGGGCCTTGTCGGAGAAGAATTCGAACGCGGTCAAGTCGAGTTTGCTCTGGAACGCGTGCAGCACCGGCATGATCGAGTCGAAATCGGCGGTGCCCAGGACCATCGCGGTGAGGTTTTTCGGCGCACGGTCCAGGCGCATGGTCGCTTCCACGACAAAACCGAGGGTGCCTTCGGCGCCGATGAACAGCTGACGCAGGTCGTAGCCGGTGGCGTTCTTGATCAGGTCGCGGTTCAGTTCCAGCAGATCGCCCTTGCCGGTGACGACTTTCATGCCCGCCACCCAATTGCGGGTCATGCCGTAGCGAATCACCTTGATTCCGCCGGCATTGGTGCCGATATTGCCGCCAATCTGACTGGAACCTGCCGAAGCGAAATCCACCGGGTAGTACAGGCCTTTTTCCTCTGCGACGTTCTGCAGATGCTCCGTCACAACGCCCGGCTGGCACACCGCCGTACGGTCAGTCAGGTTCACGTCGAGAATCTGGTTCATGTAGTCGAACGACACGACCACTTCACCATTGGCTGCCACTGCAGCGGCGGAAAGACCGGTGCGACCGCCAGACGGCACCAGTGCCACCTTGTGTTTATTGGCCCAGAGGACAATGGCCTGGACCTGTTCGGTGGTCTTCGGGAACACGATAGCCGTCGGGGCCGGAGCGAAATGCTTGGTCCAATCCTTGCCATAAGCATTCAGGGAGTCGGCGTCGGTCAGCACCTTGCCAGGCTCAACCAAGGTCTTCAGCTCATCAATCAGGGCAGGATTGGTCATCGACAGAACTCTCGAACAATTCATGGTCATCCTGAGAACGCTTCACGTCGCAGGAATGAGTGTTTAGCGGGGTGCGTATGCTAGCATACCGACCCCGCAGGGTAGTGCCCAACGGCTATTCTGCGGTGACGGCATTCTTGCCGTCCGGGTCAGCGTCTGCTGGCTATTTCCTGCCATTTTTCTCCGGGATACAGGTTTACGCAGATGAGCAAGACTTCTCTCGATAAGAGCAAGATCAAGTTCCTTCTTCTCGAAGGCGTCCACCAATCGGCTGTCGACGTTCTCAAGTCGGCGGGCTACACCAGCATCGAGTACCTCACCGGTTCTCTGCCGGAAGCCCAGCTGAAGGAAAAGATCGCTGATGCGCACTTCATCGGCATTCGCTCCCGCACTCAACTGACCGAAGAGATCTTCGATCACGCGAAGAAGCTCGTGGCTGTAGGGTGTTTCTGCATCGGCACCAACCAGGTTGACCTGAACGCGGCTCGCGAACGCGGCATCGCGGTGTTCAACGCTCCGTACTCCAATACTCGCTCCGTGGCCGAACTGGTGCTGGCCGAAGCGATCCTGTTGCTGCGCGGCATCCCTGAGAAGAACGCTTCCTGCCACCGTGGTGGCTGGATCAAGAGCGCAGCCAACTCCTTCGAAATCCGTGGCAAGAAGCTCGGCATCGTCGGTTACGGCTCGATCGGTACGCAATTGTCGGTCCTGGCGGAAGGCTTAGGGATGCAGGTGTACTTCTACGACACCGTGACCAAGCTGCCATTGGGCAACGCGACTCAGGTCGGTAACCTGACCGAGCTGCTGGGCATGTCCGACATCGTCACCCTGCACGTTCCGGAAACCGCTGCGACCCAGTGGATGATCGGCGAGAAGGAAATCCGCGCCATCAAGAAGGGCGGCATCCTGATCAACGCCGCTCGCGGCACGGTCGTTGAGCTGCAAGCCCTGGCAGACGCGATCAAGGACAAGCACCTGATCGGCGCGGCCATCGACGTCTTCCCGGTGGAGCCTCGCTCCAACGACGAAGAGTTCGAAAGCCCGCTGCGTGGCCTGGACAACGTGATCCTGACCCCGCACATCGGTGGTTCCACCGCTGAAGCGCAGGCCAACATCGGTCTGGAAGTGGCAGAAAAACTGGTCAAGTACAGCGACAACGGTACGTCGGTATCGTCGGTGAACTTCCCGGAAGTGGCCCTGCCGGCTCACCCTGGCAAGCACCGTCTGCTGCACATCCACGAGAACATTCCGGGTGTGATGAGCGAGATCAACAAGGTCTTCGCCGAAAACGGCATCAACATCTCCGGTCAGTTCCTGCAGACCAACGAGAAAGTCGGTTACGTGGTCATCGACGTCGACGCCGATTACTCGGAAATGGCGCAACAGAAGCTGCAGCACATCAACGGCACCATTCGTTGCCGTGTGTTGTTCTGATAGCGACCTGAGCGACAAAAAAAGGAGACCTTCGGGTCTCCTTTTTCATGGGCGCTACTAAAATCACTTAACGTTGACGGTGATCTTCTCGGAGACGATGGGTGGATCAAAGGCCATATGGCTCATGTCGCCCAACTCCAACTGCAAGGTGTGCTTGCCAGGTGTCAGCGTCAGCTCGGTTTCTGTCTGCGCCTTGCCAAAATGAATGTGATTTGCATCTGCCGGGATGACTGCCCCTGCTGCAACTACATCTTTGGCATCGACCAGCAAATGGTGGTGGCCAGTATTCTTGGTGGTATCGCCCGCTGGCGCCAACGCAACGTTCTCAACAGCGAATTTAATCTTGAAAGTTTGCGGGACAGTAGCACCATCTTCAGGAGACACGATGGACACTTCGGCGCCTTTAGGGGCCGGCGTTGCAGCACTGGCCAGCACCGAAACGCCCATCAACAGGCCAGCCAATGCTGCTCGTGACATAAACGTTTTCATTCTCTTCTCCAGTTTTTCCGTAAAATCCGCGTGGCCGAGACAACTTCACGGCCATTCGTTGTCGAAGGATTTCGACAACCATAGCAAAGCGAGCCTGAACCAGCGCATCGCAATAATGAATTCAAAGGAGTGACCATGCGTTTTTTGCCTGGCCTGATCTGCCTGCTACCCCTTTTGAGCCCTCTGGCTCATGCCGAACTGATTGACGATGTCTTCGATCGCGGCGAATTGCGCATTGCTCTTGAGGCTAATACACCGCCCTTCAATTTCAAGGATGACGGCAAACTCACTGGCTTCGAAGTTGAATTAGGGCAAATGCTGGCGAATGAGCTGGATGTGCGGGCCGACTTTGTCGTCACCGATTCCAGCGATCTGGTGACCGGTGTCGAAACCGGCAAATACGACATCGCCATCAACCACATAGCAATGACCCCGGAACTCAAGGATCGTTTCGACTTCACCGAGCCTTACATTCACACCAATGCGCAACTGGTTGCGCAGAAAGAAGAAGAGCCGCGCTCAATCCTGTTGGTGCAGTCGCTGACGGAAGAAAAGCCGAAAGCCGCCCCGGCTGTGGACCTGGCGATTCCGTTTCAGAAGGGTAATCCGGCATTTCATGCCAGCCTGGAAGCTGCTTTGAAGCGGATCAAGGCGGATGGGCGGATGGAGGCGCTGGAGCAGAAGTGGTTTGGGGCGGACACGAGTGTGGCGCCCAAACCTTGAGAATTTTGTCGCTCTCTAGATCCAGCCCCTCACCCTAACCCTCTCCCCAAGGGGGCGAGGGGACTGATCGTGGGGATCTGTAGAAATTTTGCGACCTGAAAGTCTTTGTGTTGAATCCATAATCGACTCGATCTTTCAGGTCGATGGATAGCGTCTGACACCTCGGTCAGTCCCCTCGCCCCTTGGGGAGAGGGTTAGGGTGAGGGGATGGATTCTGGATCAGCCCAAAGCCCCCAAAGCCACCGCCACCTCAACCATCTCCAGTTCGCTGAAAACCTGAACGCCGTAACGCCTGAGCAACGCCGCAGTCACTCCCTCGCCACTCACCTTCACTCCACTGAACGTCCCGTCATAGGTCAACAAATTCCCGCAAGACGGGCTGTTGGCCTTGAGCACCGCAATCCGGATGCCGTGCTTTTGCACCAGTTCCAACGCCTGATAAGCCCCCGAAAGAAACTCGGCGCTGACGTCCTCGCCCTCGGTGGTGATCACAGTGGCGTGGCCATCCAGCACTTCACCACCCTGCCCACCCGGAATCTCCGCCGCGGCCCTGGGCGTCGGCAAACCCCCGGCGACTTCCGGGCACAGCGGCACCACACGACCTTCGTCGAGCCACTGTTGAAGCTGATCGAACGGCCCGCTCGCCCCGCCGTCGTAACGCACGCGATGGCCCAGCAGGCAGCGGCTTACCAGGATTTTCTGCATGATCAGAACGGCTCGTTTCCGCGACGCCGGAACCAGCCCGTCAACGACAGGCGATCCCGGGTCGCGGGCAGGACTTCGTGGGGCACCTCTCCCGACAAAAACACCACCAGGCATCCACCGGTGGGCACCACATCGTGTTCAACGCCCTCATCCAGGTACATGCGCAACTGGCCGCCGTGCTCGGGCAGCCAGGCGTCATTGAGGTAGATCACCGCCGAGACCATGCGCCGGTCGTCATCGCGAAAACGATCGACATGCTTGAGGTAAAACGCACCGGGCGGGTAGAGCGCGAAATGGCTTTCGAAATCTTCCAGGCCCAGGAATAGCCCGCGATTCATTGCCTCGCGCAGGCTGTCCATCAAGCCCAGATAACTGTCGCATGCTTCGGCCTGGCCTGGTTCGATCCACTGGATGTGGTCGCCGCGAATCCCCTCGCGAATCTCCGACGTCGGCCCGCGCCCCACGGCCGCCGGGGCCAATTCACCCTCGGCGGCACGTTTACGGCACTCAGCCGCCAGTTCCCGGGTCAGACCCAGAGGCAGGAAAATATTCTGCTGCGACCAGCCGCGCTCGGCCAGGTCGTCGACGATACGTAACAGCAGCGGGTGATCAGAGGATATTTGCATGGCGCGCATAGTATTCCTGTGCCTGCAAATCCGACAGAGCCGCGCGGCGGAGGATTTGTCGGATTACTGATACGAATTCTCGACAAGTACGAAAGCCGCACGGAGAATAGTCGCCTGCTGACAGGAGTCCCTATGCGCCGTTTGCTTTTTTCACTGCTGATGCTCTGTGTGTTGCCCGCTTGGGCAGACGGCCACGACCAGTTGTACAAGGTCGCCGGTTGGCCAGATCAGCGCGCGCATTTTAACGACGCCCTCTCAGCCGCCCAGCAGCGTTACCAGAACAGCCTGCCGCCGGCGGTGTTTCAGGCTTTGGTGAACAACAGCAATCAACGTTTCGCCCCCCAGGCTGTGGACCAACGCGCCGAAGCGCAATTGCGCAAAAGCCTCAGCGATCCGAAGCCCGCGCTGGCCTTCTTTCAATCGCCCCTGGGCAAGAAAATCGTCGCCGCAGAATTGCTGGCGACCCGTCGCGATCAGCTGGCGAAAAACGCCAAGGGTCTGCCGAAGATTCAGGCCAGCGACAGCCGCCTGCTGATCATCGGTCATCTGGCCCAGGCCCTGCCCGCTCGCGAGGCTGGCGCGGAAGTCAGCCTGGCGATTGCCGGCGTTGCGGCTGACAGCCTGAGTTCGATGATCCCCGGCCTGCTCGGTGGCGGACAGGCGCAAGGGATGTTGAACGGACAGCGCCAGCGCTTGATGGATCAGATCGGGGCTGATCTGAACAACACGCTGCTGTATGTCTATCGCGACTTGTCGGATGAAGAACTGGAAGAGTTCGCCACGTTTGCCGAGTCCACCGAGGGCAAGGCGTATTACCAGGCGGCGCTGGCGGCGATCCGGGCGGGGTTGGCGGTGGGGCAAAGCACCTCGAACCTCAACCAGTAATCTTCGGCGTCTGATACGCCGCCATCGTCGGAACGCCGCCCGGAGCAAGCCCGCTCCCACAGTTGACCGAGTTTTCCCGACCTACACGGTTCAATGTGGGAGCGAGCCTGCTCGCGATGGGGCCCTGACGGTCGCTAAAGATTCCGGCCCTTGATCCGCTTGCTCAAAAACCCGAAATACTCCTCCCGCATCGCCAGCGTCTCATTCGCCAAATGATGCCGCGCCTCCGGCAACATCAACACCTGAGGCCGATCGAACTTGGCCTTCAACACCTCAAGGTTATGCTCCCAGTCCACCGTCATGTCCGCCTGCCCCTGCACAATCAGTGGTCGCCGCGGACTGTTCGGCGCCGCCTCGATTCGCTTGATCCACCGCGCCAGCGCTCCAACCCACGCCGTTGGCAGTCGCAGCGGTTGCAACGGATCGGCTTGCAGGAATGGCAAAAACTCAGGGTCGTTGGAGTTCTCGCTGAAGCGCCGGGCGATGGCTTTGACGAAGGGCTTGAGCAAGTAATAACTGAGCTGCGACCAGCCCCAGGCACGCGGCCGAACCAGCGGTGACAACAGAATCACCTGGCCTTGAGCCGGACTGTTCGTGCCCTGATTGAGCACGTGATCGATCACAATCGCTCCGCCGGTACTCTGCCCGCAAAGATGCCACGGCTGCGGAAGGTCCAGCGACTGCGCCTCGGCAAACACCCCTTGCAGCGTGTGCTGATACTCGGCGAAATCCTTGATGCTCGCTCGCTCACCACTGGAAAGACCATGCCCCGGCAAGTCGCAGGCAATCACCGCGAAGCCCTGATCCAGCGCCCACTCGATGACATGCCGGTAGAGGCCGGTGTGGTCGTAGAAGCCGTGGAACAGAAACAGCGTCGCCTTCGCCCGCTCGGGCCACCAGACCTGATTGACCACTTCATAGCCATCGACCTCGAAACGCCCCAAGCCACTGCGCTGGGTTCGCCCCGGAAAATCCAGACCGTAGAACCGCTGATAGGCCAGCGCTTGCGACGAGAGCGGCTGCCACTCGGCCAGTGGCCGCAGGCTGGCGCGCAAATGATCGGGGTCGAAAGTGGCAGACATGAACGATTCCAGAGCACTAAACAGACTTTATGGGCCTGCGATATTCATCTGTCGCGGCAAGCATGGCAAGCTAGCCGACCTTCGAGGATTGAAACCCATGCGTCCGGCCTACCGCACCACACTGCTTGCCAGCCTGCTCGCCCTCGTGTGTGCCGGCGTCTTGTGGGCGGCCTATGACTGGTTTCAGGGTCGCTACCTGCGCGCCTTCAGTTCGCACACCGCGGTATTTTCCGGCGATCCGCTGCGCCTACCGGACGAACTGGCCGGCCCCGGCGCCATCCGCCTGGTGCACTTCTGGGACCCGGCCTGCCCGTGCAATGTCGGCAACCAACAACACCTGACCGAACTGGTCGAGCACTACGTACCGCAAGGCGTGGAGTTTTTCGCGGTGCAAAAACCCGGCAGCCACGGCCAGTTGCCCAGCACCTTGAGCAGCCTGAAAACCATCACCGTTCTCCCGGGCTCCGAACAGATCCCCGCCAGCCCGGCAGTGGCGATCTGGGACCGCAGCGGCAAACTGGCGTATTTCGGCCCGTACAGCGAAGGCCTGACCTGCAATTCGAACAACAGCTTCATCGAGCCCATTCTGCAAGCACTCAGCGAAGGTCGCGCGGTGGGCGCCACCCATACGCTGGCGGTCGGTTGCTACTGCCCTTGGCCGGAGGAAGTGAAGTAAGGCAATCCTGACTTTTCCAGGACCGCGATGCCCGGCACAGAAGGTCTGTGCTACATGTTTGCAGCCCGCACGGGTGGCAATCCCGAAGAACAAGGAGTCACCATGAAACGCGTCCTGACCGTACTTGTATTGCTGATCGTCACGCTCGTCATCGGGGTCGGCGGGTACGTGTACATCAAGCAGCCGACGCGTCAGGGCCAGGTGGAGTTGCAGCGTCTTCAGGGCTCGGTGACCGTGCGCTATGACGAGCGTGGCGTGCCGCACATCCGCGCCGAGAACGAAACCGATCTCTACCGTACCCTTGGCTATGTGCAAGCCCAGGACCGCCTGTTCCAGATGGAAGCCATGCGCCGCCTCGCCCGGGGTGAGCTGGCAGAAATCCTCGGCCCGAAGCTGATTGACACCGACAAACTGTTCCGCAGCCTGCGCATCCGCGAACGCGCCGAGAGTTATGTGGCCGCGCTGGATCGTCAGTCACCGGCGTGGAAGGCGCTGGAAGCCTATCTGGATGGCATCAATCAATATCAGGACACTCACGCGGCGCCCATGGAGTTCGATGTGCTGGGCATCCGCAAGCGCCCTTTCACCGCCGAAGACACCATCAGCGTCGCCGGCTACATGGCCTACAGTTTTGCCGCCGCGTTTCGCACCGAACCGTTACTGACGTTTGTGCGCGACCAGTTGGGCCCCGAGTACCTGAACGTTTTCGAACTCGACTGGCAGCCCAAAGGCGTGTTGGCCAAGTCGCGCACAACCCCCGGTCCCGCCCTCGCCGCCGGTGACTGGAAAGACCTGAACGCTCTCGCCCGCCTCAGCGAACAGGCGCTGGCCGACAACGGCCTGCCGCAATTCGAAGGCAGCAACGCCTGGGTGATTTCCGGCAACCGCAGCAAAAGCACCAAACCGCTGCTGGCCGGTGACCCGCACATTCGCTTCTCGGTGCCGTCTGTGTGGTACGAGGCGCAACTGTCGGCGCCGGGCTTTGAACTGTACGGCCATCATCAGGCGCTGGTGCCCTTTGCCTTTCTCGGTCACAACCTGGATTTCGGCTGGAGCCTGACGATGTTCCAGAACGACGACCTCGACCTGATCGCCGAGAAGGTCAACCCGGACAACCCGAACCAGGTCTGGTATCGCGGCAAATGGGTCGACATGATCAACACCGAGCAACAGATCGCGGTGAAGGGCCAGGCACCGGTCACGCTGACACTCCGTCAGTCGCCCCACGGCCCGATCATCAACGACGCACTGGGCCCCGCCGCTGGCAAGACGCCGGTGGCCATGTGGTGGGCGTTCCTTGAAACGCCGAACCCGATCCTCGACGGCTTCTACCAGCTCAACCGCGCCGACACCCTGGCCAAGGCCCGCGCCGCAGCGGCCAAGGTTCAGGCGCCGGGCTTGAACATCGTGTACGCCAACGCCAAGGGCGACATCGGCTGGTGGGCCTCGGCGCTGCTGCCCAAACGCGCGAACGGGGTGAAGCCCGGTTTCATCCTCGACGGCAGCACCCATCAGGCGGACAAGGAAGGTTTCTACCCGTTCAGCGCCAACCCGCAGGAAGAGAACCCGGCGCGGGGCTACATCGTCTCGGCCAACTTCCAGCCCGTGTCGCCGACCGGCATGGAGATTCCCGGTTACTACAACCTTGCCGATCGCGGCCAGCAACTCAATCGCCAGCTTAGCGACAAGAACGTGAAGTGGGACAACGAGGCCAACCAGAAGCTGCAACTGGGTACCACCACCGCCTACGGCCCGCGTCTGTTGGCGCCGCTATTGCCGGTACTGCGTGAAGTGGTCAGCGATCCCGCCGAGCTGAAACTGGTCGAGCAACTGGCGCAATGGAAAGGCGATTACCCGCTGGATTCCACCAGCGCCACGCTGTTCAACCAGTTCCTGTTCAACCTGGCCGACGCGACGATGCACGATGAACTGGGCAATGATTTTTTCGAAACCCTGCTCTCGACCCGCGTGATCGACGCGGCGCTGCCACGTCTCGCCGTGACCGCCGACTCGCCGTGGTGGGACAACCGCAACACCCTCGGCAAGGAAACCCGCGCCGACACGGTGAAGGTGGCGTGGCAAGCGAGCATCGCCCATCTCAAGACCACCCTTGGCGCGGACTTCGCGCACTGGCAGTGGGGCAAGGCGCACACCCTGACCCATGGTCATCCTTTAGGCATGCAGAAACCGCTGGACCGGATCTTCAACGTCGGCCCGTTCGCAGCGCCCGGCACCCACGAAGTGCCGAATAATCTTTCGGCCAAGATCGGCCCGGCACCGTGGCCGGTGACTTATGGACCGTCGACCCGGCGGTTGATCGACTTCGCCGACCCGGCCCACAGCCTGACCATCAACCCGGTCGGCCAGAGCGGCGTACCGTTCGACAGCCACTACGACGATCAGGCTGAGGCGTATGTCGAAGGGATTTATTACGAGGCGCATTTCAATGACGAAGAAGTCACGGCCAACACGCGCAGTACGGTGAAGTTCTTGCCGGCGCGCAGTGCTCAGTAGATTTGTATTGGCTGGACTGGCCTCATCGCTAGCAGGCTAGCTCCCACAGGGGTCTTGTGCACGCAGATCTATTGTGGGAGCTAGCCTGCTAGCGAAGAGGCCCGCAAGAACAACGCATATTCATGGCTCAAACCATCGCCGCAAAATTCAACCTGAACTGCTGCGGCGTCACCCCCAGCCTGCGATTGAACACGGTGCGCATATGCTGGGCATCACGAAACCCGCACTGATACGCCACGGTCTTGAGCGGCGAATGAGTGCTTTCCAGCAGCACCCGCGCCGCATCCACCCGCGCCCGCTCGACGAATTCCGCCGGGGTGATTTTCGCTTCCTTGGCGAACACCCGAGAGAAATTTCGCGCGCTCATGTTGGCTGCGTTCGCCAGATCGGCAATGGTCAGGTCGCCGGTGAGGTTGGACAGAACGTAGAGCTGCACCAGCGCCACCGCCGACGTCGGTTCGGCGTGGGGTGTGAGGAACGGACTGAACTGCGATTGCCCGCCCGAACGCTGGGTGAACACCACCAGCCGCTTGGCCACGCTCAACGCTACCTCCGGTCCGTGGTCCTGCGCCAGCAGGTACAGCGACAAATCGATCCCCGCCGTGACGCCGGCAGAGGTGAAGAGCTCGCCGTCCTGAACGTAGAGGCGATCGGCTTCAACCTGGGTCGACGGGCACAACGCGGCCAGCGCCGAGGCATCGCCCCAATGGGTGGTGACGGTCCGCCCCTCTAGCAACCCGGCCCGGGCCAGCATGAACGCGCCGTTGCAGATCGAGCCAAAGCGTTGCGAGCGCGCACAGGCCTCGCGTAACCAGGCATCGAACACCGCGCCAAAATCCAGGAACGGCAACTGCGGCCCGCCGGCTACCAGCAGCAAGTCATAAGCGTCCAGCGCTTCACTGAAATGCCGATGGGCATTGAGCGACAATCCGTTGGAACACGGCATCACCCCGCGCTCGACGCCAATGACCTCCAGCCGGTAATGGTCGTGCGGTTCGAGGAAACGATTGGCTTCGGAAAACACATCCATGGGACCGGTGACGTCCAGCGACTGGACGCCAGCGAACACCACGATGGCAACGGTTTTACTCATGGTTCGATTGCCTCTACGGATCACACTTACCTGTGGCGAGGGAGCTTTGTGGTGAGGGGATTTATCCCCGTTGGAGTGCGCAGCGCTCCCGGAATTTTTGGGGCCGCTGCGCAGCCCAACGGGGATAAATCCCCTCGCCACAAAAGCTCTTGCATCCCGAGCAAACTTAGCCAATCCGGGCGCAACAAGCGAGGTTGGCGCGATATGCCTGTTCATTGGCCGGGATCGCAGCCATGGATCGATTGTCCGGTTTTGGGGGTGGGCACAGACTTTGTCCATCAACGCCGCCACGGCGTTCCCCATGAGGAAAGCACCATGAGCAGCATCATTGCCGGTATCAAAATCCCCGACAGTGCATTGGCCCGGGCCACCACTGAATACATACGCGACGCCGAGTCTGACTTGCTTTACCACCACTCGCGCCGGGTGTTTCTGTTCGGCGCCCTGAGCGGTGAACGCAAGCAGTTGTCCTACGATCCGGAAATGCTTTACGTCGGCGCCATGTTCCATGACTTGGGCCTGGTGGAAGGTCATCGCACCGACGACGAGCGTTTCGAAGTCGATAGCGCGAACGCCGCCAAGGCGTTCCTCAAGCCTTATGGTTTGTCGGATGGCGATATCGAACAGGTGTGGTTGTCGATTGCCCTGCACACCACGCCGGGTGTGCCGCAACACTTGCGGCCTAACGTGGCGCTGGTCACGGCCGGTGTGGAAATGGATGTGTTGGGCATCGACTACGCCGCATTCCCCACCGTGCAGCGCGAAGCGGTGGTGCATGCGCATCCACGGGGCGAAGGGTTCAAGGAATGCATCCTGTGCGCGTTCGCCAATGGCTTCAAACACAAACCGGACACCACGTTCGGCACGGTGAACGCGGACGTGCTGGTGGACAGCGAGCCGGGGTTCAAGCCGATGAACTTTGTCGAGATCATCCGCAAATCCCCTTGGGCTGCATAAAGCAAATGTGGGAGCGAGCCTGCTCGCGATGAGGCCATTACAGCCACCAGTGATGGTGACTGTAATACCGCTATCGCGAGCAGGCTC
>NZ_JBOFQE010000081.1:0-61300 GCF_051660785.1 Pseudomonas sp. | reverse complement strand
CGAGCCTGCTCGCGATAGCGGTGTGTCAGCTAACGCTGAGGGCACTGACACACCGCAATCGCGAGCAGGCTCGCTCCCACAGGGTTGGGGTGTTGCGGGTTTTTATTGCGCCGGGTCCACCGCCAGCAAGCGCTGGTCCACCGCCAGCACCGCATCGACCATCGCCAACGCCGCCGGTGTCAGCGAGTAGCCGGAGCGGCTGACGATGCCGTAATGCAGCTGCAGGCCGGGGTCATCGCTGGGCACGTCGACAAAATCCAACAGGCGAATGAGTCCTTGTTCGGCCGGTTCAGCGAGGGCTTCCATGGTCGCGATGCCGACGGCGTCAGAGCGCATCACCACCCGGCGGATCGCATCGAATTGCGCGCATTCGACGCTGGGGTTGAAGTCCGGCTCGCCCTGCACGTCAGCGAGGATCTTGCGGATCATCGGCGGAATTCGCGTGCCGACCACGGCATAGCCGAGCAGGGCACGCAGCGTCAGGTTTTCCTGTGACGCCAACGGGTGATCGATCCGGCAGAAGAACCGCCCGCGCCGGGGTCGCAGCAGTTGCACCTGATACTGCGGATCGCCGGTGAAGTAACGCGAATCGGCCACCAGGAATTCGATCTGCTGCTCGCGCAGCCACAGCGCCAGTTGCTCCCAGTCGCCAAGGTGGAAACTCGTGCGAATCGCCGGATGCGCCTGGATAAACTCTGCCAACGCCTCAGGCACCAGCAGCTGCGCCGGATAAGGGCCGCAGCCGAAATGAAGTTCGCCACCCGTCAGGCCATTGTATTGGGTCAATTCGTTGTGCAATGCCTGACTGCCGGCCAGCAGACGCCGGGCGTGTTGCAACACCAGTTCGCCCTGACCGGTGAGGCGGAACTCGCGACTGCTGCGTTCCACCAGCGCGCAATCGAGGTCCCGTTCGAGGGTCTGGATGCTGCGGCTGAATGCCGGTTGGCTGAGGTTGATCGCCTCGGCGGCGCGGCCAAAACTGCGGTAATCGGCGAGGGCCACAAGGTGGCGAAGCTGGCGTAAGTCCATCATGCGTCTCCTGCATTTTGCGGATACTTTTAATGCATTTGATCGATACCACGACGACTGGCATAAGTACAACCCTGTCTTCTCGCCGTAGCCTGCCATGCCTGATCAAACCTTCGCTTCCAGTGCGTTTACCCGAACCATTCTCAACCATGCCCGGCAGTCCGGTATGTGCCAGGACCAGTTGCTGCAGCGCGCCGGCATCAGCCTGTTGTGGCTGGACGGGCAGGGTCAGCACATCCCCGCGCACCTGGTCGAACAGCTGTGGCACGAATGCGAGCGCGCGGGCGCTGCTGCCACATTCGGCTGCGAACTGGTCAACGGTATGGCGACCACCTGTCTGCAAGGTTTGAACATCCTGCTCGACTCCGCCGCGACCTTGCGTGCCAGCCTGGCCTGTTTTACCGGGTTCCTGCCGCGGGTGACCAACTACGTGGTGGCCGAACTCGAAGAGGTCGACGGGCAGGCTCGACTGCACCTGCGCGCCGCCCACGGGCAGCCGCACTTTTATGGTCTGGACGCCGCGACGTTGACCCTGGTGCGCAACATCGCCCGGCGTGTCGGGCGGACGCCGGGGGAGGTGTTTGTCGGTGTCAGCCTGACACCGCAACAAGCGGCGGGAGACTGGTTGCGCAGCGTTGGTATCGAGGTGCACGTGGGCGCGCATCCGTGCCTGAAACTGCCGTCGGCCAGCCTCGACCAACCCTTGCTCGGTGCCAATCCGTTTCTGCATCAAAGCATGCTCCGCCACTGGCAAACCGAGGCTGCGCAACACGCACGCAGCGACAGCCTGGACATGGCGCGGCACTGGCTGACGGCCGGTGACCAACCCATCGAACGCATCGCCGAACGCCTCGGTTACCGCCAGCCAAGCAACTTCATCCGGGCCTTTCGCAAACAGTTCGGCATCACGCCCAAGCAGTTCCGCCTCTCTCTGTGACCACCGCTGTGCTGTGTAGCAGCTGTTGAGCCCCAGCACTGTGGCGAGGGGATTTATCCCCGTTCTGCTGCGCAGCAGTCGTGAAATCAGGCGATTCGGTGTGTCAGAACGCCCGCGTATTCAGGTGTCACGACTGCTGCGCAGCCGAACGGGGATAAATCCCCTCGCCACAGCTCGACAGCTGCTACGGGGCGGTTGTGCATCAAAGACACCGAGAAGTCAGTGATGATTATTTTTTGTCGGCCATCGCTTGCGTGTCGCGGTGGATTGTTGGGCACCGTGTCCGGGCTGAGTAATCCTGACCGGAGCCTGATAATGATAAGAACAAGCTCGGCCACAGCCGCAGTCCTCCAGCGACCGCATCGGCTTGGCCACACCCGCCCGCAGCCCCTTGCGCTGGCGATTCTTGCTGTCATGGCAAGCCCGAGTTACGCCACCAGTTTTGACATCAACGAAGACTGGAGCCTGTCGACCAAAACCACGCTGTCCGTGGGCAGCAGTTGGTCGACGCAGAACCCCGACAAGAGCCTTATGACCCGCGCCAACGCGCTGCAAGCCCAAGGCGTGCGCGCCAACGGCAGCAGCGTCAGCGCCGACGATAACCGTCTGAACTTCGAAAAGGGCGACCCCATCTCACAGACCTTCAAGGGCCTCACCGATTTCAGTCTCGATGGCCAGGGCCAGGGCGCGTTCATGCGCTTCAAATACTGGTACGACCACGCCTACGAAACCCGCAAAGGCCGGTTCAAGGATTTCGACGATTCGGGCTGGGACGACCTGTCGAAGTTCAAGGGCTTCGAGATGCTCGACGCCTACGTCTGGAAGGACTTCCAGGTCGCCGAACATCCATTGAGTGTGAAGGTCGGCAACCAGGTGTTGTCGTGGGGCGAGTCGCTGTTGATCCAGAACGGCATCAACGTGATCAACCCGCTGGATGTCTCGGCGTTCAACCGTCCGGGCGTGGAAATCAAGGAAGGGCAGCTGCCGGTTGAGATGGTGTCGTTCAGCTTCGGCCTGACCGACAGCCTCAACCTTGAAGGCTTCTATCAATACAACTGGCGCCCCAGCGTGCTCGACGGTTGCGGCACGTTTTTCGCCAGCAGCGATGCGATCCAGAAAGGCTGCGGACCCTTGTATTTGAGCCAGGTGCAGACCGATCAACAAATGCAGGCGGCGGGCTTGTACGCCACCTCGCGAGGCAACGAATCGCCGTCCGATAACGGCCAGTTCGGCTTCGCCCTGCGCAATATGATCCATGCGCTGAACGATGCCGAAGCCTCGATATATTTCATCAATTACCACTCACGGTTGCCGTATTTCACCCTGGATGCGAGGAACACCAGCCTGCCTGGCACCTTCCCCGGTGGCATTCAGGCGCCGAGCTACGCGGCGGCGTTTCCGGAAAACATCCGCCTGTATGGCATCAGCCTGAATGGCGTCGAACCCAACAGCGGAATTTCCCTGGCCGGTGAGTTGAGCTATCGGCCGAACATGCCACTGGCAATCAACGCACCGGACATCAACGTCGCGGTGATTTCCGGGCCGGGCGGCAGTTCCTGGGTCGACCTGCCGCCGGGTTTCAACACCAACCGCGGCAGTCGCTATGACGGTTGGGTGCGCAAGGGCGTGTGGCAGATGACCGGCTCGGCGACCCAGGCCTTCGACCACATCCTGGGCGCGACCCGTTTGAGCCTGTTCGGTGAAGCCGGCGTCGTGCACATCGACGACCTCGGCGACGAGCGTCTGGGGCGCAACGCCGCGTTCGGCCGCAGTGCGCCGCGCAACGGCACGGCCTGCAACACCGTAGCCTCTGGCGTGACCAATCAGTACTGCACCGACAAGGGGTTCGCCACCGATTGGTCGTGGGGTTATCGCCTGCGCGCAAGCCTCGAGTACAGCGACGTGTAGCCCGGGATCAACCTGATTCCGGCGGTCAACTGGCGGCATGACGTCTCGGGTTATTCCTACGACCCGCAAGGGCCGTTTCAGGAAGGTCAGCAAGCGCTGGGCCTGAGCCTGACCGGCGTTTACATGAACGATTACAGCGTGGAACTGGCTTACAACGCGTTCTTCGGTTCCAACGACTACAGCACCCTCGACGACCGCGACTTCGCATCCGTCAGCTTCAAGGCAGACTTCTAAGGAGAACCGTTATGCGTATGCAAATGTGCGTGCTGGCGCTGGCCTGCACCGTCGGCCTGGTCCAGGCCAAAGGCACCGATTCCGCCGCCCTCGGCAAAACCCTGACCCCGATGGGTTCGGAAATGGCGGCCAACGCCGACGGCAGCATTCCGGCCTGGAGCGGCGGACTGGCAAGTAACGCCGGCACCGTCGACAGCAAGGGCGGTTACAGCGATCCGTATGCTGCTGAGAAGCCGTTATTCACTATCGATTCAAAGAACGTTGCGCAGTATCAGAAGTTTCTCAGCCCCGGTCAGATCGCCTTGTTCAAGCGTTTTCCCGACAGCTACAAGATGAACATTTACCCGACGCACCGCAGCGCCAATCTGCCCAAGGATGTGCTGGCGCAGAGCCGCGACAATGTCGGCAAAACCAGCCTGGCCGACGGCGGCAACGGTTTGCACGATTACGCCCGGGGCATTCCGTTCCCACTGCCCACCGAAGGTCTGGAGGTGATGTGGAACCACATGACCCGCTATCGCGGCGGCAGTTACGAGCGCATCAGCAGCTCGGCATTGGTGCGTGAAAACGGCGCCACCAGTTACGTGCGCAACCAGTCGCTGATCAACTTCGCCGATACCGTGGGCGGGCTGGAAACGGGCGCCAATATCCTGTTCATGTTCAAGAGCCGCGTGCTGGAACCGGCACGTCTGTCCGGCGAAGCGGTGCTGGTGCATGAGCCGATCGACCAGGTCGCCGAGCCGCGTTCGGCGTGGCAATACCTGCCGGGCCAGCGTCGGGTTCGTCGCGCGCCAATGATTGCGTATGACAACAGCGCCCGTTACAGCAACGGCCTGATCACCGCCGACAATATCGATGGCTACAACGGCGCACCGGACCGTTTCGACTGGAAACTGATCGGCAAGCAGGAGCTGTTCATCCCCTATAACAGCTACAGGATCGGCAGCCACGGGCTCAAGTATGACGAGGTGATCAAACCCAATCACATCAACCAGGACCTGGCGCGCTACGAGAAACACCGGGTGTGGGTGGTGGAAGCCACGCTCAAGCCCAACGCCCGGCACATCTATGCCAAGCGCCGGTTCTATGTGGACGAGGACAGCTGGCAGATTGCGCAGTCGGACCAGTACGACAGTCGCGGTGAACTGTGGCGCAGCGGTGAGCTGCACGCGATTCAGCAGTACGACCACGGCTTCACCTACAACGTGCTGGAAACCTCCTACGACCTGATTTCCGGCCGCTACTACGCCGGTGGTCTGGCCAACGAAGAGACTGAGCCGATGCGCGTCGGCTTCGCTGCCAAAACGGATGACTACACCCCCTCGGATTTGCGCCGCTGGGCTAAGTAGCCCCGCCTGCCACTACCACAGAACATCCCCCGTGGGAGCGAGCCTGCTCGCGATAGCGATGTGTCAGTCAACGAAGATGTTGAATGTAATGGCCTCATCGCGAGCAGGCTCGCTCCCACAAGGGTTTCGGTGTTTTCCAGTTTTATCTACAAGGAGATCTGCCGTGCGCTACTGGATATCCGCTCTGGCCCTGGGCGCAAGCCTGGGCACGGTTCACGCTGCAACCCTCGATTCAACCCAGGCCAAGGCACTGGCGCAAGAGGCTTACGTTTTTGCCTTTGCCACCGTCGAGCACGACAAAGTGCTCACCGCCATCGCCGCCAGATTGCCGTTCAACCGGCTCTACAGCGAACCGCGATTGCTCGGGCCGCAGGACAACAAAGTGGTGTCGCCGAACAACGACACGTTCTATTCCCGGGCCTTGCTCGATCTGCGCGGCGAGCCCGTGGTGCTGCAAGTGCCGGCGGTGGAAGGGCGTTACTTCAGCTTTCAACTGGTCGACATGCGCACCGACAATCTCGATTACATCGGCACTCGCGCCACGGGCAGTAAGATGGGGCGTTACCTGATCGCAGGTCCGGACTGGCAGGGCGACATGCCTGCGGAAATCAACGGCGTGATTCGCTCACCGAGTCGGCTGGTGTTCTTGCTCGGGCGCACTGAGGTCAAGGGCGACGCCGACCAGAAGGACGCGGCGAAGGTGCTGACGGGCTATGCGCTGCAACCGTTGTCCAAGGTGGTCGGTGGCGCGGTGCCTGAAGCGTTGCCCCCACTGCAATTGCCGCCGTATCAGGACACGAAACTAGGGGCGGCGCAGGCACTGTTCGGCACCTTTAATGCGCTGGCGTCGCTGCATGAATGGACACCCGCTGAACGCTTGAAGCTGCAGCGTTTCGCCGCGATTGGCGTGGAGCCCGGCGCGGCCTTCAAACCGCCGACGGATTTGATCGAAGCGATTGCTCAAGGCGCAGAGGCCGGCCGCGAACAAGTCCGTGCCGCCTCGAGCCAGCTATCGGTGGAGCAGCAGGGCTGGTTCCGCTCACCGACCAATGTGGGCAAATTCGGCGACGATGATCTGACCCGTGCGGCGGTGGCCTGGCGCTATATCTACGCCAACGACCCGGTGGAAGCGATCTACCCGATGGCGTTGCACGACAAGCAGGGCCAGACGCTGGACGGCCGCAACACCTATCGCCTGCATTTCCCCGCCGGACAGTTGCCGCCGGTGAATGCCTTCTGGTCATTGACCCTGTATGACGGCAACACCCAATTGCTCGCCGCCAACCCGATTTCGCGTTACGCATTGGGCGATCGCAGCCCTGACTTGCACTACGACGCTGACGGCGGCCTGACCCTGATCCTGCAACCCAACGCGCCAACGCAGGCGCAGCTGGGCAACTGGCTGCCGACGCCTGATGGGCCGTTCAATCTGTTACTGCGCTTGTACCTGCCAAAACCCGGGGCGCTGGACGGCAGTTATCGGCTTCCGACAATCGCGAGGGTTGAGCCATGAGCCTGGTCTTTACCCGTCGTCGCGTGCTCGGTGGCCTGGGTGTGCTGGGAGGCAGTCTGATGATTCCACGCTGGTTGTGGGCCGCCGACGCGGATGACACTCGCGCCATCGCACGGGAGGCGTGGATCTACGCCTACCCGATGCTGATGCACTATCAGACCCTGGAAAAACAGTTGCTCAATCCTGCCGCGCCAGAGTACGTCGGCGGGTTCAATCGCTTCCGTCATTACAGCGAGTTGTACACTCCGAAAAACCGCGAAATCGTCACGCCGAACAATGATACGCCGTACTCCTGGGCATGGCTGGATCTGCGCAGTGAACCGCAGGTGCTGAGCGTGCCGGCGGTTGACGATGATCGTTACTACGTTCACCAGTTGGTCGACCAGTACACCCACAATTTCGGCTACGTCGGCGTGCTCAGCACCGGACGCGAGGCGGGCGATTACCTGATCGTCGGGCCTGACTGGCAGGGGCCGACACCCGCCGGAATCAAGGCCGTGCTGCGCAGCGAGACCGAAATCGTCATGGTGCTGGGGCGTACCGGATTGAAAAACGCCGATGACTTGCCGGGGGTGCGTGCGGTGCAGCAGCAGTATCGATTGCGTGCACTGCATGACTTCACCGGCAGCCCGGAACCCATCGCGGCCCCCGCGATTGCGTGGCCGCAGTGGGACAGCAAAACCGGGTTGGGGCCGTCGTTCATCGCGGCGCTGAATCAAATCCTCACGTTGTGCCCGACGCATCCCTGCGAGGCGGCATTGCGCTCACGATTCGCGCGTATCGGCATCGTGCCCGGTCAGGGTTTTGATGTCGCAGCGTTGCCGGTGGAAACGCGCCAGGCATTGATCGCCGGGATTGAGGATGCGCAGGCGCAACTGCAAGCAGCGGTGAGCCAGGTGCGCACCACCTTCGGCCTCTTTGGCACCCGTGAAGCGTTGCGGGGCAACTACCTCAACCGGGCGGTCGCCGCGCACGTCGGCATCTACGGCAACAGCGTGGAAGAGGCGTTTTATACCGGCACCCGGCAGGACAAGCAGGGCCAGCCGCTGCAGGGTGGTCGTCATTACCAATTGCGCTTCGCGCCGGGGCAGTTGCCTCCGGTCAGCGAGTTCTGGTCGTTGACCCTGTATGACCTGCCGGACCGGCAGCTTGTTGCCAATTCGATTGACCGTTATTGCCTGAGCAGTCGCAATCAGTTGCAGGCGGATGCGGATGGCGGGCTGACGCTGGTGATGCAGCCTTCGGCACCGCCAGCGCCGAGCAACTGGTTACCGACCCCGGCGAGCGGCGCGTTTACCCTAGTGTTGCGCTTGTACGGGCCGGGGCCCCGGGTGATTGCGCAGGAGTGGCGGATGCCTGCGGTCGAAGTAACACCTGCGTAGCCAGGACTAAAGCTATCGCGAGCAGGCTCGCTCCCACAGTTGATCGTCGTTGAGCACAGATTTTGTGTTCACCGGAGATCCAGTGTGGGAGCGAGCCTGCTCGCGATGGGAGCGACGCGGTTTTATGGCGTCACGATATTGAACTGCGGACTGAAGCTGTCCAGGCTCGTCAGCAACTCCCCAAGCTTCTTCCCGTTCCCTTGCAACTTGATCAACCCTTTCTGCATCGCCGTCGGGAAATCCAGTTGCTTGAGGCTGATCTGCTCCAGCGTTGCCTTGCTCAAACTCACACTGGCATCTGCCGCCGGATTCAGCCCCACACGATGCGTCAGCACCCCATTGCGCAAGGTCAGGTTGAACACCTTGTTCTGATCCTCAAACGTCCAGTTCAATGTGAGGTCATGGCCGACGGCTTTATCGCTGTCGAGACGAATCGCCAGGTAATCAAAAAACATCTCCGGCGTCATCGCCCGCACCATGTCCACCGACACCGAACTACCGGCGTGTTGCGGCACACCGCTGCGCAGTTCCATCGCCCCGGTCAGGTAGATGTTGCGCCAGATCGCGTTCTCGCTTTGATAGCCCAACTGCTCCAGCGCATCCGCCTGGGCGCTGTGGCCTGGCACATTGTCCGGTTCGGCAAACATCAGCTGATTGCCCAACTGCGCCGCCCAGCGGTAGTCACCCTTGGCCATCGCTGCGCGCATCTTCTCGACGACCGCAGCGCCACCACCCATGGCCTCGACGGTACGCTTGGCCGTCTCGACCGGAGGCATCGGATTGAGGTTAGCCGGGTTGCCGTCATAGAAACCCATGTAACGCTGATACACCGCCCGCGAGTTGTGGCTGAGCGAACCGTAGTACCCGCGGGTGTACCACTTCTGGTCGAGATCGCCGGGCAGTTTCTGCATGTTTTCGGCGATTTCCATTGGCGTCAGGCCCTGGTTCAACAGGTGCAAGGTACGGTCGTTGAGAAACGCGTACATGTCGCGCTGATCGGCGAGGAACGTGCGAATCCGCTCACCGCCCCAGGTCGGCCAGTTGTGTTGGGCGAACAACACATCACTCTTGTCGCCATAACGCGCCAGGCTGCTGTCCAGGTATTGCGCCCAGGCCTTGGCGTCGCGCACGGGCGCACCGCGTGGGGTGAGGATGTTGTGCATCATCTGCGTGGCATTTTCGGCCATGCACAAGGCGCGCAACTGCGGCAGGTAAAGGTTCATCTCCGACGGCGCTTCAGTGCCCGGGGTGAGCTGGAATTCCACCTCGATGCCGGCGATGGTGCGGGTTTCCAGTTCATTGCTGATCAGGTCGGTTGGCTCGATCAAGGTGATGGTGCCGCCGGTAGGCAGGCTCTTGCCCATGCCCGAATCTACCTGGCCTTTCTCGCCACGGGGCAGCAGGCTGCCGAACTGGTACTGCGCGCGGCGGCTCATGGCGTTGCCGGCGTAGACGTTCTCGCTCATCACGTGTTCCATGAACCCGGACGGTGCGAACACCTTGACCTTGCCGGCCTTGACGTCGGCTTCGTCGATCACCCCGCGTACGCCGCCGAAGTGATCGACGTGGGTGTGGCTGTAAATCACCGCCACCACCGGTTTCTGCGGGCGGTTCTGGTAGTACAGCGCCAGGGCGGCCTTGGCGGTTTCGGCCATGGTCAGCGGGTCGATGATGATCAGCCCGTCGTCACCTTCGATGAGGGTCATGTTGGCGACATCGAGGCCGCGCACTTGGTAGATTTTCGGGCTGACTTCGAACAACCCGGCGTGCGCGCTGAGCTGGGCCAGGCGCCACAGGCTCGGGTTGACCGAGGAGGGTGCCTGATCCTTGTCGAGGAAGTCGTAAGCCGCAATATCCCAGATGACCTTGCCGGATGCGTCCTTGACCTGGCCCTTGAACGGCGCGATCAGACCGCGACTGACCGATTCGAAATCGGTGCGGTCACTGAAAGGCAGGTGCTGCAGCACGGCGGCGTTTTGGGTCGAGGTGATCGGACTGGCATCGGCCGGTACATCGGCGGCGTAAACCGATTGCGTCAGGCACACCGTGATCAGGCAGGCCAGCAGGCCACGAGGGCTCAAAGTGAAACGAGGCATGGCATCTCCGTTTTTTATCGTTATGGTTAGACCAGTCTCGAGGTTAGGACGACGCTCGGTCAGGGCAGCAATCCGCAACGGACAAAAACCATGCAAGGCCGCTATCCTTGCCTCCACGTTCCTCAAACGGGTTTACCCATGCTTCAGGTCCAGGGCGTTTTCAAAAGCTACGCCACTCCGCAAGGTCCACTGCCGGTGCTGCAAGGTGTCGACCTGACGCTGAAACCCGGCAGCAGCCTGGCGCTGATGGGCGAGTCGGGCAGCGGCAAGAGCACCTTGCTGCACTTGATCGCCGGGCTGGACAAGGTCGATCAGGGCAGCATCCGCAGTGGCGAGCATCGGCTGGACCAGATGAACGAAGGACAACTGGCGAATTGGCGGCGGACTGAAATCGGGCTGGTGTTCCAGCAGTTCAACCTGATCGGCAGCCTGCGGGTCGAGGACAATCTCGCGTTTCAGGCGCGGCTGGCGGGGCGGCATGATCCGCGCTGGCAGGCGCATCTAGTGCGGCGATTGGGGTTGGGTGATTTGCTGCGGCGTTATCCGGAACAGCTGTCCGGCGGGCAACAACAGCGCGTCGCGTTGGGCCGCGCCCTGGCGTCGCAGCCGAAATTGCTGCTGGCCGACGAGCCCACCGGCAGCCTCGATGAAGCCACCAGCGATGAAGTATTGAAGTTGCTGCTGGAATTGCTCGACGACAGCCCGACCACCTTGTTGATGGTCACGCACAGTCATCGCGTTGCCGAACGGCTGGCAGAAAAAGTGGTGCTGCACCGCGGCCGTCTGGCTGGCGCGGGCGAGCGCTGAGGTGCGAGTTTTTCGCGAAACGCTGCGGGCGCTGCTCAGTCACTGGCGGCAGCACCCGGTGCAATTTTTCAGTGTGCTGACTGGGCTCTGGCTCGCCACCAGCCTGCTGACCGGCGTGGAGGCGCTCAACAGCCAGGCGCGGGAAAGTTATGCCCGTGCCAGTCAGTTAATCGGCGGCGAACCGCAGGCCAGCCTCAGCGCCCCCAGTGGCGTGACCTTCCCCCAGCAAGTGTTTGTCGACCTGCGTCGCGCGGGCTGGCCGGTCTCGCCTGTGCTGCAAGGCCGGGTGACGCTCAAGGGCCATGAAGACCAGCGATTGCAACTGATGGGCATCGAACCGGTGTCGCTGCCGGCCGGTTCGGCGGTGGCGGGGCGATCGTTGGCAATCGAGCAGATTGTCGAGTTTTTCACCCCGCCGGGCCGTACCTGGATTTCACCGCAGACCTTGCAGACGTTGAGTCTGCATGAGGGGGAACAGCCGCTGAGCGTGAGCGGTGTGGCATTGCCGCCACTGCAGGTCCAAACCGACATGGCCCCCGGCATGTTGCTGGTGGACATCGGCTTCGCCCAGCAGATTCTCGGCCTGCCGGAGCAACTGTCGCGGCTGCTGGTGCCCAAGGATTTCAGCGCGGTATTGCCCGATCAATACAAAGGCCAGTTGCAGATCAAGACCAGCGGTGAAGAAAACAACCTGTCGCGGCTGACGGAAAGCTTTCACTTGAACCTCGATGCCTTGGGCTTCCTGTCGTTCGTGGTCGGCCTGTTCATCGTTCACGCCGCGATCGGGCTGGCGCTGGAGCAACGCCGCGGATTGCTCAGAACCCTGCGCGCCTGCGGGGTCAGCGCACGCATGCTGATCACATGCCTGGTGGTTGAACTCGGTGCGCTGGCGCTGATCGGCGGCATTGCCGGTGTCATCAGCGGCTACCTGCTGGCCAGCGTGCTGCTGCCGGATGTCGCCGCCAGCCTGCGCGGGTTGTACGGCGCCGAAGTGGCGGGGCAGTTGAGCCTCAGCCCATGGTGGTGGTTCAGCGGTGTGGGCCTGAGTCTGTTCGGCGCGCTGCTGGCCGGCGCCAGCAGTTTGTTGCGGGCGGCGCGCCTGCCATTGCTGGCGCTGGCCGATCCGCAAGCCTGGCACCAGGCCCACGCGCGCTGGTTACGGCGTCAGGGTTGGGTCGCGGCGCTGGCCGCTGTCATCGCGCTTATCGCCTTGTTCTGGGGCGACAGCCTGGCCAGTGGTTTTGTGCTGATGGCGGCGCTGTTGATCGGTGCCGCACTGGCCTTGCCGGTGGTGCTCAATATTGTCCTTAACCTGGCGTTGAGCCGCAGTCATTCGGTGCTCGGCCAATGGTTTCTCGCCGACTGCCGTCAGCAATTGCCGGCGCTGAGCCTGGCGCTGATGGCGCTGCTGTTGGCCCTGGCGGCGAACATCGGCGCCGGCAGCATGACCGCCGGTTTTCGCCAGACCTTCAGCGACTGGCTCGAACAACGCCTGACCGCCGAGCTCTACGTCAATCCGCAAAACCCGGCGCAGTCCCGAGAGCTGCACACCTGGCTCAAACAGCAACCTTCATTGACCGCCGTGCTGCCCAACTGGCAGGTGTCGATTCAGTTGCAGGGCTGGCCAGCGGACGTCTTCGGCGTGATCGACCACCCGACCTATCGTCAGCATTGGCCGCTGCTGGAAACCTTGGGTGACAATCCCTGGGACCGCTTGGCCAAGGACGATGCGCTGATGCTCAGCGAGCAACTGGCCCGGCGCTTGAAGGTGCGACTCGGCGATCACTTGACCCTTCCCACACCGGGTGGCCCGTGGTCGCCACGGATCGTCGGGATCTACGCCGACTACGGCAATCCCAAGGGCCATATCCTGGTGAATGCCAGCCATCTGCTGCGCGGGTGGCCGCAGCTCACGCCCAATCGTTTCAACCTGCGCATCGAGCCGGCGTTGATTGCGCCATTCCTCAAAGCGCTGCAAACGCGCTTCACCCTGGACGACAGTCGAATCGTCGATCAGGCGCGGCTCAAGGGCTGGTCAACGCAAGTGTTCGAACGCACCTTCGCCGCCACCGCCGCGCTCAACAGCCTGACCCTGGCTGTTGCCGGCGTGGCGCTGTTCATCAGCCTGCTGACCCAGAGCCAGAGCCGTCTCGGCCAACTCGCGCCGCTGTGGGCGCTGGGCGTGACGCGGCGGCAATTGATGCTGCTCAACCTGGGGCAAACCTGGTTGCTGGCGGTGCTGACGCTGGTGCTGGCGTTGCCGTTGGGGATCGCGCTGGCGTGGTGCCTGGACACGGTGATCAACGTGCAGGCGTTTGGCTGGCGATTGCCGTTACGGGTGTTTCCGCTGCAGCTGTTGCAGTTGATGGGGCTGGCGTTGCTCGCGACTTTGCTGGCGTCGGCGTGGCCGCTGTATTCGCTGTATCGCACGCAACCGGCGGACCTGTTGAGGACGTTTGCCCATGAGGATTAAGGTCGCTGTGTTGCTATTGGCGTTGTTGAGCGGCTGCGACAACTCGGCGCCGGACGATAAAGGCTTTGCCGGGCTCGGCGGTGAGGCGTCCGCGTTTACGCCGGTGGTGCCCGGTCGGGTCTTCAGCTTTCCGGCCGATCATGGGCCGCATGACGGTTTTCGCATCGAATGGTGGTACGTCACGGCCAATCTCAAGGACGATCAGGGCCGCGAGTTTGGTGTGCAATGGACGCTGTTTCGCAGTGCCTTGAAAGCGGTTTCGGAGCAGCCGGGTTGGGGCAATCAGACCATTTGGCTGGGGCACGCGGCCGTGACATCGGCAACGGCCCATCACGCGGCCGAACGCTACGCCCGTGGCGGCGTTGGTCAGGCGGGGGTGAGTCTGGCGCCTTTCAATGCGTGGATCGACGATTGGCGCTTCAGCAGTCAGGGCACCGATGCCTTGGCGGATCTTCAACTCAGCGCTCGGGACAAGGGGTTCAGCTACCAATTGCGGCTGACGTCCACCCGTCCACTGGTGCTTCAAGGCGACAAGGGTTTCAGCCAGAAATCCGAACAAGGGCAGGCGTCGTATTACTACAGCCAGCCGTTTTTCCAGGCCAGTGGGACGCTGGAAATTGATGGAAAGACTTATCAGGTCAGTGGTCCGGCCTGGCTTGATCGCGAGTGGAGCAGTCAGCCACTGACCGTCAATCAAACGGGTTGGGATTGGTTTTCGCTGCACCTCGACAGCGGCGAACAGGTCATGCTTTACCGTATGCGGCAAAAGGACGGCGCGCCTTACCTCACCGGAACCTGGATCGATGCCCAAGGCCAGTCGCAATTGCTGCACGCCGACGACATCAGCCTCACTCCGCAAGGCACCGCCACAGTCGCCGGGCGTGACATGCCGGTGCGCTGGTCGATCAAAATCCCCGCCAGACACCTCGACATCACCATCACCGCGCTCAACCCCAACGCCTGGATGGATTTGCGCATTCCTTACTGGGAAGGCCCCGTGCAATTCAACGGTGGTACGGGTTATCTGGAAATGACCGGGTATTGAGTCGGAACTCTCGACTGAACGACGTCCTCCTACGTTATGAAGCCCGTTCACAGGAGCCCGCCATGAGCGACGATCTCAAACCGCCTGACCTTGCCGCATGGCAGCGCCTGTTCGAAGACAAGGCTTACTGGCAGCAATCCCCCGACGCCCATTACAGCGAACTGCTGCGGGTGGCCGACGACTTGCTGGGGCAGGGCGCCATCGACCTGGAGCAATGGCAGGCCTTGAAGGCCAAGGCCGAGCAATCCCACAAAGACTCGCCCGCGGTGAACGTCGCCCAGGAAGTTGATGATCCTGAAGCCTGAGGAGAACCATCATGAAACCCCAGTCACCTGACACCACAGAACACCCCGACGAACCACGACCACCCGGCGAAGTCGAGCGCGACAACGACGCCCTGCGTCCCACCGACCCAACCCGGCGCAAGGACAGCGGGAAGGGCACCGAAAGCGGCGAATCCACCGCACAAGAAACTGCGAACACTCCCTGATCAGCGTCTATGCTGATTTGCACAGACGGCTCTGACCCATGGGCCAGAGCCGTCTGCTGCCACCAATCACAGGGAATGTACTGCTTATGAAACTCCACGCACTGACTAAAGCCATCACCCTCGCTACCTTGCTGTCTGCCACCAGCCTTGGCGCCATGGCTGCGGACATTCCACTGTCTGCCGTTGTGGAAGCGGATCAGGTCACGACCAAAGTTGTTTCGGTCGATGCGGCGAATCACCAGGTCGTCCTTGAAGGGCCGGAAGGTCGTCAGGTTCATGTGCAACTGACCGACAAGGCCAAAAACCTCGACAAACTGAAAGTCGGCGATCTAGTCGACATCGAGGTCACCAGCTCCGTCGCCGCCTACCTCGACACTGATGTCGACAAAGGCCTGCCAGGCACTGTCGAGCGTGCCGGCGAAGTCCGCGCCGCCCCCGGCAGCGACAACCCGGGCGGCGAAGCCTACCGCCAGGTGCAGGTTCAGCTGAAAATCACCAAAATTGACCTGAAGAAAAACCAGCTGACCTTCGAAAACCCTGCCGGCCAATCCAAGACCATTGACGTGGTAAGGCCCGAAGTTCAAGCAAAACTGAAAGATCTGAAAGTTGGACAGAGTGTCGTAGTGACCTACACCGACATCCTCAAAGTAACCAGCAAACACCAAAGCTGAGTATTAACTCTATATATTGATTGTTCTTGTACAACTTTTTTGTATAAGAACAATCAATTTTAATGGTCGAGCTGGTGAGTTTCGTTGTTGTCGTACAAATAATATTGGAAGTGACATTTAATTAATGTTGTATCGATAAAATTCATGTGTATGTATGCGGACAACTTCCCCGACTTCAATTAAAATACTTCCCGTTCGCCCAGTGGCAGGGCTCTTTACCAGTGCAGGGATTGCCGAGGCCATTACACTGGGCGAACACCTCCCCGAAGTTGATCTGAAAGCCAGGCAACTCCGACCGCGCGCTGCCAGGCAATAAAGTCATCCATCTCAAACTGGCAGTGTCATCGATAAACGGCATAGTCATCGCCTTCAGGGAATATATTCCTTCTGCCGTCTGGTCGGCCGACCTGGTCGCTGAAAGTTTGCTGGCCGTGAATATATAAAAACGGGTGATCATAAGATCGCCCGTTTTTTTGTTTATTCAAGGTTGTGCCTGTAGTCGTCGACCGATCACATCCAGCAGATCGCAACTGTCGCGTAGTTGAGTTGCAAGTAACTGAGCGAGTCCCGCAATAGCGTGGCGTCGCCGTGGGTGACGACAGGTTATGCGAGGATTTCGAACGACGTGCTGGCCAGTCGCTCGCCGTTCACCAGGATGTGCACGGCATGTTTGCCCACATAGTGTTTGCGAGTGGTCAGCTCCTTGATCTGCTGCCCCCGACTGACAAACTCACTACCGCCGCCAGCCAACGTCAACGCCTTGAGCTTGAACACCTTCGCCGAAGTGCTGCCATTGGCTTTGACGTAATCAATCGCGTAGTCGATTACCAGCCGCTGACTCTCTGGTACCTTGGATTTCAGCGCGAACGACAGGGTGATTTTTTCCCCCAGCCGAATCACCGCCGGTTCCACCTTCACACCAACAATCTCAACCTCAGCCTTGCCACTCGCCCCAATTATCGCGAGCGCCCGCTGATTTCCCTGCTTAATCAAACTACGCAACGCATGCTTGGCAATCCACGCCGTGTGCGTGTTCTCCAGCGCCCACCCCTCAATCAAATCCAACACCCATTCAGGATGATCCTTGGTAATGTCATTAAGGTGATTGGCCACCGACTTGCGCACGTACAGGCTGTCATCCGCCTTGAGGTTATCGAGAATCGCCGCCGCCAGTGTCGGATCACTCTGAATCTGCTCCAGCCGAAACGACCACGGCAACCGCGGCCGACTGCCTTCACTGGCCAGGCGTCGAACATGCTCATTGTCATCCCGAGACCATTCCTGCATCAGCGCCAGTGATCGCTGCAGATCGCTGCGCAGGAAATATCGAATCGCAAATTCCGCTGAACCGAACGCCGTGAAGTATTTAAGCGCCGCCATCGACTGCTCGAAGTCATGCGCGCCATACATCGCCACGTAATGCGGCAGCGAGATGCTGACGAAGCCGCTGTTCAGGCGAGGGGCGAGGGCGCGCAACACTTCGAGGGATTCGTCATAACCCAGCGGCAACACGGCGTGCAGGCTTTCGCTGACCCGCGCCATGCGCTGCATGATCGACAGATCGGCGAGGCCGTCGTTGGCCATTTTCAGGAAGGCTTTGGCGTTGAACGCCGGGTAGACCGCCGTCATTTCGGTGGCGATGTGCTTGAGGCGCTCGGCGTTGAAGATTTCCTTCAGCGCCGGGGCAGGTTGTTCGGCGGCGGTCATGGTCGGGTCCGTTCGAGGGGGCCGGTCAGGTTATCGGGGTACTGATGAAGGCCTCAAGCTTTTCTGCCTGGGCGGTGAATTCAGCAATCAGCGGGAAGCGTTCGGCATCGATCTGATCCGGTGTCACCAGTTCGGTGAAGCTCCAGGCGACGGCGAGGGTGATGCCGTCTTGTCCGATCAAGGCGTCGTTTGCCAGAGGCTGTTTTTCCAGCTCGCGCTCAAGCGCTGAATAGGCTGCGGCGAGTTGGCCTTCGACGCGCTCAACCCATGGCTGATATTGGATCTCGGCCGGGCGCAGGTTGCGTTCGTAGTAAAGCTGCACCGACTTTTCGCACGCCGCCAACCCGAGCCCGATCAGGCGCCATGCGCGTAATCGCTGCTTGAGGTCGCCGGGCATCAGGCTTTTGCCGGTGCCGGCCAAAGCTTCGAGGTAGCCGATGATCAACGTCGAGTCGATCAACACTTCGCCGTCGTCCAGCACCAGAGTGGGCGCCTTGACCACAGGGTTGATCTGCTGGAAGTGGTCGAAGTGGCGAAACACGGAAACCGATTCGTGCTCCAGCTCGATGCCCAGGTGTCTGGCAGAAATGGCCACGCGTCGCACGTAAGGCGAATCCAGCATGCCGATCAGTTTCATTGAGCCGCTCCTTCAGGTGTCCATGTCGGGATGGACTACCTTAGCTGAGGTTCGGCGACCTGCAAACGGCGCTGGGCTAATCCTCGAAACCGACCTGTTCGTGAATTTCGTCGACCTTCAATTCCAGCCGATACGCCACGGCGATAAACAGCGCCTGGCACAGGCACAACGTCGCGCTCAATGAGCGGAAGGCAAACGAACTGCCTTCATTGACCAACAACACGGTGTTGGCGCGTTTGGCCAGCGGCGACAGGTTGCTGTCGGTGATGATCAGGGTTTTCGCCTGATGGTGCTGGGCGATGCGCAGGCAGTGCTGGGTTTCCTTGCCATACGGCGTGAAGCTGATGGCGATGACCAGGTCATTGGCGCGCACGCTGCGCATCTGCTCGCGGTAGCTGCCGCCGAGGCCGGAGACCAGGTGGATGCGCTTGTTGGTGTGTTGCAGGTTGTAGACCAGGTAATCGGCCACCGCAAACGAGCGGCGCACGCCGACCACATAGATGTTGTCGGCATTCACCACCAGATCCACGGCTTTGTCGAAGGCCTGGTCATCGAGTTCCAGCCCCAGCCGCTCGATGCCGGACAGGGTCGCGTCGATGCACTCGCGGGCGAGGTCGCCGCCGCTGGCTTTCTGCGACTTGTTGGCGATCATGCTGCGAATGCGCTGCTGGTAGTTCTGCACTGGCGTGGTTTTGTGCGTGTACGCCTCGCGGAACAGGGCCTGCATCTCGCTGAAACCGCTGAAGCCGAAACGCTGGGAAAACCGCACGATGGCCGACGGGTGGACTTCGCACTCACGGGCGATGTCGCTGATGCGGTCGACCATGATGCGGTCACTTTGCTGGCTCATGTAGCTGGCGATACGTTTGAGCTGGCGCGGCAGGCTTTCGTATTCGTTGGTAATCAGCTGCAGCAGACGCTCGGCATTGATCGGGGGGCTGACGAGATCGCTGTCGGGCGTGCTCTCGGTCGTTGCCGGCTGATCGGTGCGGGACATAGGGAATCCTTCTGGCTTGTTCTTATAGGGCTGACTGGTGTGTCGTCCCCTGACAATAGGTTGGCTGTGCGCAGTCTACAGGGTAGGCCGGAATAAAATCTTGAGCTTGGGGCCGGCGTGGGGTTTGCTGAAACGATGCACTGTGTCTGGAATGGTTTTGTAAAAGTTTATTGGAAAAAATATTCCACGTAAAAATTATTTGGAATAATTATTGATTGTTCGGTCCCGGTCGTTTTAGTCTGCATCCCACCAAGAGCGTTCGGCGCCTCCATCGTCCCGGACGCAGGCTGATAAAAATAACAGGAGCCAGCATGGGCCAGACTCGTTTTGCCAGTGGGCGTCAATTGGATCTGATTTGCCTGGGGCGCCTTGGCGTCGACCTCTATGCGCAGCAAGTCGGGGCGCGGCTGGAGGATGTTTCAAGCTTCGCCAAATACCTCGGTGGATCGTCCGCCAACATCGCCTTCGGCACCGCGCGGCTTGGACTCAAGTCGGCGATGTTGAGCCGGGTAGGGGACGACCACATGGGCCGGTTCCTGCTGGAGTCCCTGGCTCGCGAAGGCTGTGATGTCAGCGGCGTCAAAGTCGATCCGGAACGCCTGACCGCCATGGTCCTGCTCGGTCTCAAGGACCGCGAAACCTTTCCTTTAGTGTTCTACCGCGAAAACTGCGCCGACATGGCGCTGCGGGCCGAGGACATCAACGAAGCCTTTATTGCCTCCAGCAAAGCCTTGCTGATCACCGGCACCCATTTCTCCACCGACGGCGTCTACAAGGCGAGCATCCAGGCGCTGGATTACGCGGAGAAGCACAACGTCAAACGGGTGCTGGATATCGATTATCGCCCGGTACTGTGGGGGCTGGCCGGCAAGGCCGACGGGGAAACCCGCTTCGTTGCCGATCAGAACGTCAGCCAGCACGTGCAGAAGATCCTGCCGCGTTTTGACTTGATTGTCGGCACTGAAGAAGAGTTTTTGATTGCTGGCGGATCCGAGGATTTGCTCACGGCGCTGCGTAATGTCCGGCGCCTGAGTGATGCAACGTTGGTGGTCAAGCTTGGGCCGCAGGGTTGCACGGTGATTCACGGGCTGATTCCAGTGCATCTTGAAGACGGTGCAATTTACCCCGGCGTTCGGGTGGAAGTGCTCAATGTGTTGGGGGCCGGCGATGCCTTCATGTCGGGTTTTCTAAGCGGCTGGCTGGAGGATGCCAGCGATGAGCGCTGCTGCCAGTTGGCCAATGCCTGCGGCGGTCTGGTGGTGTCGCGCCACGCCTGCGCCCCGGCGATGCCGACCCGCGCCGAACTCGATTACCTGTTCAACAGCCCGGTGCCGATCACGCGACCGGATCAGGATGAGGTGTTGCAGCGTCTGCACCAGGTCAGCGTGCCGCGCAAACAGTGGAGGCAGCTGTTCATCTTTGCCTTTGATCATCGTGGGCAACTGGTGGAACTGGCGCACAAGGGTGGCCGCGACCTGAGTGCTATTGGTGAGCTCAAGCAGCTCTTTATCAAGGCCGTGGAGCGGGTCGAAACCGATTTGCGCGAGCAAGGGATCGACGCTGATGTCGGCTTGTTGGCCGATCAGCGTTTCGGCCAGGACTCGCTTAACGCCGCCACCGGGCGTGGCTGGTGGGTGGCTCGACCAGTGGAAGTCCAGGGCTCGCGGCCATTGGCGTTCGAGCACGGACGCTCGATTGGCAGCAACCTGATCGCCTGGCCGCAAGAGCAGATCATCAAGTGCCTGGTGCAATTTCATCCTGACGATGAGCCGTTGTTGCGCCTGGAGCAGGAAGCGCAGATCAAGGGTTTGTATCAGGCGTCCCAGGTCAGCGGTCATGAGCTGCTGCTGGAAATCATCCCGCCCAAGGATCATCCGTCGGCGCATCCGGACGTGCTGTATCGCGCGCTGAAGCGCCTCTACAACCTGGGGATTTACCCGGCGTGGTGGAAGATCGAAGCGCAGAGCGCCGAGGAATGGAAGCAACTCGACGAGCTGATTCAGGAACGCGATCCGTATTGCCGTGGCGTGGTGTTGTTGGGCCTCAATGCACCCGCTGCGGCACTGGCCGAAGGGTTTCAACAGGCGAGCCAAAGCCAGACGTGCCGTGGTTTCGCCGTGGGCCGGACGATTTTCCAGGAACCGAGCCGCGCGTGGATGGCCGGTGAAATCGACGATAAAACGCTGATCCGCCAGGTGCAGGACACCTTCTTCGAACTGATCGATGCCTGGCGCACGGCCCGCGCATGAAGCAACACCGCAACCCCCCTGTCGGAGCGAGCCTGCTCGCGATAGCTGACTGCCAGTCAACATAAATGGCGCCTGATACACCGCTATCGCGAGCAGGCTCGCTCCCACAGGGTTTTGTGTCGCTCTTACTGGTTATGTAAAAACAATAAAAGGTGCAGCCATGCCCGCTATTCGAATTGGCATCAACCCGATCTCCTGGAGCAACGACGATTTGCCGTCCCTCGGTGGCGAGACGCCGCTGAGCACTGCTTTGAGCGAGGGCAAGGAAATCGGTTACGAAGGTTTCGAACTCAACGGCAAATTCCCCAAGGATGCCAAAGGCGTCGGTGACGTGCTGCGGCCCTACGATCTGGCGCTGGTGTCCGGCTGGTATTCCAGCCGTCTGGCCCGCCGTTCCGTGGCCGAGGAAATCGACGCCATCGGCAGTCACGTCGAGCTGCTGGCGAAGAACGGCGCAAAGGTGCTGGTTTACGGTGAGGTGGCTGACTCGATCCAGGGCCAGCGCATTCCGCTGGTCGAGCGCCCGCGTTTCCACACCGAGCAGGCGTGGCAGGCCTACGCCGACAAGCTCACCGAACTGGCGCGCTTCACCTTGTCCCAAGGCGTGCGCCTGGCGTATCACCACCACATGGGCGCGTACATCGAATCCCCGGCCGACATCGACAAGCTGATGGCCCTGACCGGCAGTGAAGTCGGTTTGCTGTTCGATTCGGGCCATTGCTACATGGGCGGCGGCGAGCCGTTGCACGTGCTGCGTAAACACATCGAACGCATCTGCCACGTGCATTTCAAGGACGTGCGCAAACCGGTGGTGCAACTGGCGCGCAACCACCTGTGGAGCTTTCCGGACTGCATCATCAACGGCACCTTCACCGTGCCCGGCGATGGCGACATCGACTTCGCCGCGCTGCTTGATGTCTTGCTGGCCAACGATTACCACGGCTGGCTGGTGGTCGAGGCCGAGCAGGATCCGGCCGTGGCGCCGAGCTACATCTACGCCAAAAAAGGCTACGACACCTTGCGCGGGTTGCTCGACGAGAGGATCGCGCTATGAGCCTGCTGGTCAAAAGCAACGCCCGTGGCCGGACCATGGTCGAGTTGGGCAAAGGTGAGCTGGAATACGTCGGTTTCGCCGCGTATCGCTTGAGCCTGGGCGAAACCTTGCCGGTGTCGGCCGGTGATAAAGAACTGTGCCTGGTGCTGCTCAGCGGCCGGGTCAGTATCAAGGGCGAAGCGCCGGGGCAGGGCGCGTTTGACTGGGACAACATCGGCGATCGTCATTCGGTGTTCGAAGACAAATCGCCGTTCGCTGCTTATATGCCGCCGTGCAGCCAGGCCCAGGTCGTGGCGCTGAGCGATGTGCAGATCGCCGTCTGCGCCGCACCGGGCTCAGCCGAAAAGGGCCTCGGCCCACGGTTGATCAAACCCGACAGCATGAAGCGCAGCGTGCGTGGCAAGGGCGCCAATACCCGTTACGTCTGCGACATCCTGCCAGACACCGAGCCCGCCCATTCGCTGCTGGTGGTGGAAGTGCGCACGCCGTCGGGACACTCGTCGAGCTACCCGCCGCACAAACACGACACCGACGATCTGCCGCACCAGAGTTTTCTCGAAGAAACCTATTACCACCAGATCAACCCGCCTCAAGGCTTCGTGTTCCAGCGCGTCTACACCGACGACCGCAGCATCGATCAAGCCATGGCCGTGGAAAACAGCGACCTCGTGGTCGTGCCCAAGGGTTATCACCCCGTCAGCGTGCCGTACGGGTACGAGTCGTATTACCTGAATGTGATGGCCGGGCCCAAGCGTGTCTGGCAGTTTCATAACGATCCGCAGCACAGCTGGCTGCTTGATCTCTGAGCGAACAGCCTGAATTCCACCTTCTGCACGGAGAACAACAATAATGAGCAAGCCCCTGCGTTTCGCCCTGAACCGTATGGTTGCCCCACGTTTGTCCCTGCCCGCGTTCATCGACCTGGCGGTGGCCCTCAAGGCCGACGCCATCGAGATCCGCAACGACCTCGACGGCGTCGAGATCGAAGACGGTACGGCGCCCGAGCGGGTCCGTGAGTTGTGCGCGGCCAAAGGCATCACCGTGCTGTCGATCAACGCGCTGTATCCGTTTGATGTGTGGAATGACGAACGCCGGGCACAGGCCTTGAAACTGGCGGCTTATGCTCGGGATTGCGGCGCACAGGGTTTGGTCATGTGCCCGCTGAATGATCGCGCCGATCCGCGAGACGAGGCCGAACGCGCTTCCGGCTTGCGCACCGCACTGGGTGAACTGGCGCCGATCCTGCGTGATCACGCCATCCTCGGATTCATCGAGCCGCTGGGTTTTGAAGAATGTTCGCTGCGGCGTAAACGCACGGCGGTAGATACGATCAGCGCGGTTGGCGGACTGGATGTGTTCCGGTTGGTTCACGACACCTTTCACCACCACCTGGCCAGCGAGCAGGAATTCTTCCCCGAGCTGACCGGTCTGGTGCACATCTCCGGTGTAGAGGATGCCGACGCGCCGCTGGCGACCATTCGCGACGGCCATCGTGTGCTGGTGGGCGAGGGCGACATCCTCGGCAACGCCGCACAGATCGACACCTTGCTCGGCAGCGGTTACAGCGGCTACCTGTCGTTCGAACCGTTTGCCGACAGCATCCATGGCCTGGCAAATATCCAGCAGGCCATCGGCGCAAGCATGGATCACCTGCAAAATTCCCAAAATTAATGAAGATCCCTGTGGGAGCGGGCTTGCCCGCGATAGCGATCTACCTGACACATCAATGTTGAATGTACCGCCGCCATCGCGGGCAAGTCGGATCGCCGCACTGCCGCTCCCACAGGTTTTTTTTTGGTGTATTGAAGGATTGGTTATGACCACAACAAGACTGACCATGGCCCAGGCCCTGGTGAAATTCCTCGATAACCAGTACATCGAGGTCGATGGCGTCCAGAGCAAATTCGTCGCCGGGATCTTTACCATTTTCGGCCACGGCAACGTGCTAGGCCTGGGTCAAGCCCTGGAGCAGGACAGCGGCGACCTGATCGTCCATCAGGGCCGCAACGAGCAAGGCATGGCCCACGCCGCCATTGGTTTTGCCAAGCAAAACCTGCGTCGCAAAATCTACGCCTGCTCCTCATCCGTCGGCCCCGGCGCGGCGAACATGCTGACGGCTGCCGCGACGGCCACCGCCAACCGCATTCCCTTGTTGCTATTGCCCGGCGACGTCTACGCCTGCCGTCAGCCGGACCCGGTGCTGCAGCAGATCGAGCAGTTCCACGACCTGAGCATCAGCACCAACGATGCGTTCAAGGCTGTGAGCAAATACTGGGATCGCATCAACCGTCCCGAGCAATTGATGACTGCAGCGATCCACGCCATGCGCGTGCTCACCGACCCCGCCGAGACCGGCGCCGTGACCCTGGCCTTGCCGCAGGACGTACAGGCCGAAGCCTACGACTATCCCGATTACTTCCTGCAAAAACGCGTGCACCGCATCGAGCGTCGTCCGGTCACCGAAGCGATGCTCGGCGATGCCTTGGCACTGTTCAAAGGCAAGCGCAAACCGCTGATCATTTGCGGTGGCGGGGTTCGTTATTCCGGGGCGAATGCGGCGTTGCAGGCGTTTGCCGAGCGTTTTGATATTCCCTTCGCGGAGACCCAGGCCGGCAAGAGCGCGGTGGTGTCCAGCCATCCGCTGAATGTTGGCGGGATAGGGGAAACCGGATGCCTGGCGGCGAATCTGTTGGCCAAGGACGCGGACCTGATCATCGGTATCGGCACCCGCTACAGCGATTTCACCACTGCGTCGAAATCTCTGTTTCAGCATCCGGACGTGCAATTTCTCAACCTCAACATCAGCCCCTGCGATGCCCTGAAGCTCGACGGCGTGCAATTGCTGGCGGATGCCAAAACCGGCTTGCAAGCCTTGGCTGAAGCCTTGGGCGATTACCGTTCTGCGTGGGGCGATCAACCGCGTCAGGCCAAGGCACAACTGGACGAGGAGGTCGATCGGCTCTATCAGATCGAGTACCAGACCCAAGACTTCACCCCGGAAATCAACGACCGCATGGACCCGGCGGTCCTGCGCGAATTCATCGAGCTGACCGGCTCCTGCCTGACCCAGAGCCGCGTGCTCGGCGTGCTCAACGAAACCCTCGCCGATGACGCTGTGATTGTCGCCGCCGCCGGCAGCCTGCCCGGTGACTTGCAGCGCAGCTGGCGCAGCAAGGGCGTGAACACCTATCACGTCGAGTACGGTTATTCCTGCATGGGGTACGAGGTCAACGCCGCCTTGGGCGTGAAACTCGCCGAGCCCGAGCGCGAGGTCTATGCGCTGGTCGGCGACGGCTCCTACATGATGCTGCACTCGGAACTGGCGACCTCGATTCAGGAGCGACGCAAGATCAACGTGGTGCTGCTCGACAACATGACCTTCGGCTGCATCAACAACCTGCAAATGGGTAATGGCATGGACAGCTTCGGCACCGAATTCCGTTTTCGCAATCCGGACACCGGCAAGCTCGATGGCGGTTTCGTGCCGGTGGATTTCGCCATGAGCGCCGCGGCCTATGGCTGCAAGACTTACAAAGTGAACACTGCTGACGAGCTTAAAGCCGCACTGGCGGATGCGCGCTTGCAGACCGTGTCGACGCTGATCGACATCAAGGTGCTGCCCAAAACCATGATCCACGGCTACCTGTCGTGGTGGCGGGTCGGCGTGGCGCAAGTCTCCACCAGCGCCCGCACCGATGCGGTGGCCAAGAACCTGAACGAACGACTGGCCAAGGCCCGTCAGTACTGATTGCCCTGAATCGAACACCAAGGAGTCCTTACATGTCATTAAAGTTAGGCGTCATCGGCACCGGGGCCATCGGCCAGGATCACATTCGCCGTTGCAGCCAGACCTTGCTCAACAGCCAGGTCGTGGCAGTGACCGACATCAATTTGCAGCAAGCCGCCAAGATCGTTTCCGACCTGAAATTGACCGCCGAGGTCTATCCCGACGGCCACGCGCTGATAAACGCGCCGGAAGTCGAAGCGATCCTCGTCACCTCCTGGGGGCCAAGCCACGAAGAATTTGTGCTGGCAGCGATTGCCGCCGGCAAACCGGTGTTCTGCGAAAAGCCCCTGGCCGTCACCGCTGAAGGCTGCCGCAACATCGTCGAGGCCGAAGTGGCCCACGGCAAGCGTCTGGTGCAGGTCGGTTTCATGCGTCCGTACGATGAAGGTTATCGCGCACTCAAAGCAGTGATCGACAGCGGCCAGATAGGTGAACCGCTGATGCTCCACTGCGCGCATCGCAACCCGACCGTGGGCGAGAACTACAAGACCGACATGGCCATCACCGACACGCTGATTCATGAACTCGACGTGCTGCGCTGGTTGCTCGACGACGATTACGTGTCGGTGCAAGTGGTGTTCCCGCGCAAGAGCAGCAAAGCGCTCGCGCATTTGAAAGACCCGCAGATTGTTTTGCTGGAGACCGCCAAGGGCACGCGCATCGACGTGGAGGTGTTCGTCAATTGCCAGTACGGCTACGACATCCAGTGCGAAGTGGTGGGGGAGACTGGCATCGCCAAACTGCCGGAGCCTTCCCAGGTTCAACTGCGCAGCGGGGCGAAGCTGTCGAACGCGATTTTGATGGACTGGAAGGATCGATTCATCGCCGCGTACGACGTCGAGTTGCAGGCGTTCATAGATGGCGTGCGCGCCGGCCAGGTCGGCGGCCCATCGGCCTGGGATGGCTTCGCCGCCGCCGTCGCTGCAGATGCCTGCATCGAAGCGCAAAACAACGGCCAGATCGTAAAAGTCACCCTGCCAGACCGCCCCCACTTCTACGGTTGAGCACCGTCCCCTGTGGGAGCGAGCCTGCTCGCGATAGCGGTCTGTCAGTCACATAGATGTTGAATGTGCTGCCTTCATCGTCGGAACGCCGCCCGGAGCAGGCTCGCTCCCACAGGGGGCGTGTACATCTGGCAGCTTTTTATAAGGAGAACATTCATGCGCATAGGACTTGTCGGTTACGGCCATGGTGGCCGGTTTTTCCATGCTCCGCTGATCAGCAGTCTGCCGGCGGCGAAGTTCGTCGGCGTGGTCACCCGTTCCCCGGAGCGCCGACAGTGGCTGGCGGTCGAACACCCCGGCGTGCCGGCCTTCGACAGCATCGGCCAACTGGTGGAGGCCGGCGTCGATGTGTTGGTGATCTCGACACCACTCAAGGGTCGTCCCGCGCTGGTGCTCGATGGCATCGAACACGGGGTGGCAGTGGTCAGCGACAAGCCGTTCGCCGCCGACGCGCAGCAAGCCCAGACCCTGATCACCATGGCCGAGCGTCAGGGCGTACAGCTCAGCGTCTACCAGAACCGCCGCTGGGACTCGGACTTCCTCACCGTGCGCAAACTCATCGAGTCCGGCGCCTTGGGCCACATCACCCGTTTCCAATCGCGGATCGAGCGTTATTCGCCGCAGTCGGTCAACAACGGCAGTGGCGGTGGATTCCTGCGTGATCTTGGCAGTCATCTGGTGGATCAGGCGTTGCTGCTGTTCGGCCCGGTGACCCGGGTGTACGCCGAACTGGATTACCTGGAAAAAGGCCAGGCCTTCGACAACGGCTTCTTTATATCCCTGACCCACAACAACGGGGTGATCTCGCACCTGGGCGGCAGCTGCCTGCAAAACACCCCGGGCCCGCGTTTTCGCGTGACCGGCACCCAGGGTTGTTACAGCGTCGATGGCCTGGATGGGCAAGAAGCCTCGGCGCTCGCCGGTCTCTCGCCGAAATCCGAGGGTGAACGCTGGGGTGTGGAGGAGCATCGCCGTTGGGGCTGGTTCGAACAGGGCGAAGTGCGCGAGCGCGTTCCCTCGGAGCGCGGGTGCTGGAACCAGTTCTATTTGCAGCTACAAACCGCGTTACAGAGCGGTGGCCCACTGCCTGTGGAGGCCCGTGATGCACTGGCGACCACCCGCGTTCTAGACGCTGCGCGATTGAGTTTCGAGCAGCATCGGGTCGTGGAGTTGAGCCCGTTTGAGAGCCATGGAACAAAATCAGAATAAAATTCTAAAATGAGTTGATATAGAAATAATATTCCAATAAAGTCATTTCCAGCGAACTGCCTCTCGCTCGTTTTCAACGCTTTTCCCGCTTGCCTGCTTACTGAAAATCGTCATGCCTCATCCATAAAACCAACAAGAATGTGGAGAAAGACTTTTCATGAAGACCAAGATCCGTTTTGCCTCACTGGCCTTGTCCCTGATGTTCGCCAGCGGCGCCGCACTCGCCGACATGAAGATCGGCGTCAGCATGTCCCAGTTCGATGACACCTGGCTGACCTACCTGCGCGAATCCATGGACAAGAAAGCCAAGTCCTATCCCGACGGCGTCCAGTTGCAGTTCGAAGATGCCCGCAGCGATGTGGTCAAGCAGTTGAGCCAGGTCGAAAGCTTCATCAGCCAGAAAGTCGATGCCATCGTGGTTAACCCGGTGGACACCGCCGCCACCAAAAAAATTACTGAAGCCGCCGTCAAGGCCGGCATCCCGCTGGTCTACGTCAACCGCCGGCCGGATGACCTGAAGCTGCCCAAAGGCGTGGTCACGGTGGCCTCCAACGACCTGGAGGCCGGTGAAATGCAGATGCAATACCTGGCCGACAAGATGAATGGCAAGGGCGACATCGTGATTCTTTTGGGCGACCTGGCGAACAACTCCACCACCAACCGCACCAAAGGCGTCAAAGAGGTGCTGGCCAAATACCCGAACATCAAGATCGAACAAGAGCAGACCGGCACCTGGCTGCGTGATAAAGGCATGACCCTGGTCAACGACTGGCTGACCCAGGGCCGCAAGTTCGATGCGGTCGTGGCCAACAACGACGAAATGGCCATTGGTGCCGCGATGGCCCTGCAACAGGCCGGCGTCGATAAGGGCAGTGTGCTGATCGCTGGCGTCGACGGTACGCCGGACGGCTTGAACGCGATCAAGAAAGGCAGCATGGCCGTCTCGGTGTTCCAGGACGCCAAGGGTCAGGCTGATGGTTCGATCGACACCGCTGTGAAAATGGCCAGGAACGAGCCGGTTGAACAGGCCGTGTGGGTGCCCTATCGCTTGATCACTCCGCAGAACGTCGACACGTTCAAATAGCTCGTCAGTTCAATAACAACAATAAGCACGCAAGGTTGCCACCGCGACCTTGCTGATGGAGTACCTGATCATGTTCGCTTCAGCGACTGCTTCGAGCACCCCGATGGTGGGTATCCAGCCAACCGCAACACCTGTCGATGAGCCGTATCTGCTGGAGATCATCAACGTCAGCAAGGGTTTCCCCGGTGTGGTGGCGCTGTCCGACGTGCAGCTTCGGGTCCGCCCCGGCTCCGTCCTGGCGCTGATGGGCGAGAACGGCGCGGGCAAATCCACCCTGATGAAAATCATCGCCGGCATCTACCAGCCGGACGCCGGAGAACTGCGCCTGCGGGGCAAACCGGTGGTGTTCGAAACGCCGCTGGCAGCACTTCAGGCCGGGATCGCGATGATCCACCAGGAACTCAACCTGATGCCGCACATGAGCATCGCCGAGAACATCTGGATCGGCCGCGAGCAGCTCAACAGCCTGCACATGATCGACCACCGCGAGATGCACCGCTGCACCGCGAAATTGCTGGAACGCCTGCGGATCAACCTCGACCCGGAGGAGCAGGTCGGCAACCTGAGCATCGCCGAACGGCAGATGGTCGAGATCGCCAAGGCGGTGTCATACGACTCCGACATCCTGATCATGGACGAACCGACCTCGGCCATTACCGACAAGGAAGTCGCGCACCTGTTCTCGATCATTGCCGACCTCAAGAGTCAGGGCAAAGGCATCATCTACATCACCCACAAAATGAATGAAGTGTTTGCCATCGCCGATGAAGTCGCGGTGTTCCGTGACGGCGCCTACATCGGCCTGCAACGCGCCGACAGCATGGACGGCGACAGCCTGATTTCGATGATGGTCGGCCGCGAGCTGAGCCAGTTGTTTCCGGTGCGGGAAAAACCCATCGGCGATCTGCTGCTGTCGGTGCGCGACCTCAAGCTGGACGGCATTTTCAAAGGCGTGTCCTTCGACCTGCATGCAGGCGAGATCCTCGGCATCGCCGGGTTGATGGGCTCAGGCCGGACCAATGTCGCCGAAGCGATTTTTGGCATTACCCCGAGTGACGGCGGTGAGATTCGGCTCGATGGCGAAGTGGTGCGCATCAGCGATCCGCACATGGCGATCGAGAAGGGATTCGCGTTGTTGACTGAGGACCGCAAGCTCAGTGGCCTGTTCCCATGTCTGTCGGTGCTGGAGAACATGGAGATGGCAGTGCTGCCGCATTACGCCGGCCATGGTTTCATCCAGCAAAAAGCCCTGCGCGTGTTGTGCGAAGACATGTGCAAGAAACTGCGGGTGAAAACCCCGTCGCTGGAACAATGCATCGACACCTTGTCAGGCGGCAATCAGCAGAAAGCCTTGCTGGCGCGCTGGCTGATGACCAATCCACGAATCCTGATCCTCGACGAGCCGACCCGCGGGATCGATGTCGGCGCCAAGGCCGAGATCTACCGGCTCATCTCTTACCTCGCCAGCGAAGGCATGGCGGTGATCATGATTTCTTCGGAGTTGCCAGAAGTGCTCGGCATGAGCGACCGGGTGATGGTCATGCATGAGGGCGACCTGATGGGCACCCTCGACCGCAGCGAAGCGACCCAGGAAAGGGTCATGCAACTGGCCTCGGGCATGACCGCGGTTCATTAAGTCAAGGGCGAACAGAGTCCAAGGGTGAACTGGGATTCTGTGGCGAGGGGATTTATCCCCGTTGGACTGCACAGCAGTCCCATTCTTTTAGGGCCGCTGCGCAGCCCAACGGGGATAAATCCCCTCGCCACAAGAAGCTCCCTCGCCACACAGATTTCTATTGAAGGGTGGGTTATGAACGCGATACTGGAAAACAAGCCAGCAACGGCACCGGTCAAGAGTCGCCGGCGCTTTCCGACCGAGTTGAGTATTTTCCTGGTGCTGATTGGCATCGGCCTGGTCTTCGAAGTCTTCGGCTGGATCGTGCGCGACCAGAGCTTCCTGATGAACTCCCAACGCCTAGTGCTGATGATCCTGCAAGTGTCGATCATCGGTCTGCTGGCGATTGGCGTGACCCAGGTGATCATCACCACCGGTATCGACCTGTCCTCCGGTTCGGTGCTGGCGCTGTCGGCGATGATCGCGGCCAGTCTGGCCCAGACCTCGGATTTCGCCCGGGCGGTGTTTCCGTCGCTGACGGACTTGCCGGTGTGGATTCCGGTGATCGTCGGACTCGGCGTGGGACTGCTGGCGGGGGCGATCAACGGCAGCATCATCGCCATTACCGGGATTCCACCTTTTATTGCCACCCTCGGCATGATGGTGTCGGCACGTGGCCTGGCGCGTTTCTATACCGAAGGCCAACCGGTCAGCATGCTCTCGGATTCCTACACGGCCATCGGACATGGCGCCATGCCGGTGATCATTTTCCTGGTGGTCGCGGTGATCTTTCACATCGCCCTGCGCTACACCAAGTACGGCAAGTACACCTACGCCATCGGCGGCAACATGCAGGCGGCGCGTACCTCCGGGATCAACGTCAAGCGCCATCTGGTGATTGTCTACAGCATTGCCGGGTTGCTGGCAGGCCTGGCCGGTGTGGTCGCCTCTGCACGTGCCGCGACCGGGCAGGCGGGGATGGGCATGTCTTACGAGCTGGACGCGATTGCCGCGGCGGTGATCGGCGGCACCAGCCTGGCGGGCGGCGTCGGGCGCATCACCGGCACCGTGATCGGTGCCTTGATTCTCGGGGTGATGGCCAGCGGGTTTACCTTTGTCGGGGTTGATGCGTATATTCAGGACATCATCAAGGGACTGATTATTGTGGTGGCGGTGGTGATCGACCAATACCGCAACAAGCGTAAACTCAAGCGCTGAGTCTTGGAACAGACAGCCAATGCGCCACGCCTGACCCGCGTGGCGCAGCCGTTTGTCTTCTCCATACAGCCGCTCGATTGAATTTCTTGCTATAAACGCACTCCGATAACCACCGCAGAGCCTGCCATAGGGCACTTTCCGGGCTTTGTCGGACAAATTCGCTGTCTTTTCAGTTGCTGAGGCCTCAAGTCGGCCTTAGACTGCCGGCCCTCGTAAATTGAGTGCCGGGTGGCGCTTGGAATAAACGGCGCCTTTGCGACGGCCAGACCTGGTCCGCCGGAACGCTCCCTAATTCGCCTTAATGCACGTTTTTTTATAGAGATATCAATGACAAAGGACAAGTTGCTGGCCATGCCGGCGGATGACTACATGAATGCCGAGCAACATGCTTTTTTCTCCGAGCTGTTGCAGAACATGAAAGTCGAAACCCATGAGCGCATCGAACAGAACCGCATCGCCATTGAGAGCCTGGACACCCCGGCCGATCCGGCCGACGCTGCTTCCGTAGAAGAAGAGCGCACTTGGCTGGTGAACGCGATCGATCGCGACCAGCGCATGCTGCCTCAGTTGGAACAGGCTCTGGAACGCATCAAAGAAGACAGCTTCGGCTGGTGCGACGACAGCGGCGAGGCCATCGGCCTGAAACGCTTGCTGATCAGCCCGACTACCAAATACTGCATCGAAGCTCAAGAGCGTCACGAACAGATCGACAAGCACCAGCGTCAGGCCTGATTTCGTAGCGCCCCGCATCGCGGGCAATCCTGCTTCCACGGTTCACTGAACCTGTAGGAGCGAGGCTTGCCCGCGATGCTTTTTGCCGTCTGCGAAAACCTCAAGCACTTCTATTGATCTGCTGCAACGCCCACTACTAATGGACCATAGATAATGGCCTTGTAGTGGCGTTTAATGCATGCACAACAATTAGAAGGTTCATGGGGTGACGAAGATGACGAGAGACGGATCTCTGGTTGCGGCAGTGCCTGCACCAGTGTTTTTGCCGAAAAACCTTTGGTTGACGCCAACCCTGCAAAGCATCGCCCTGATGCTCTTGCTGTGCGGCATGTCGCTGGGGGGCTGGTCGCTTTACCTTGGCCTGCCATTGGCCGTTCTGGTTATCTGGCTGCCACGCCTGCGCTCACGCGCCACTCCCCTGACAACTCCTGCCGACGGCGCCAGTGCCATCGCCGAGTTGACTCGCGATCTTTCCTACACCACCAGTCATAACGCTTTGTCGGCCGCAGGCGTGGCCTTTTCGGTCAAGCAACTGGCGGACAAATTGCAATCACAACTCGACGCGGCGGCGCGAATCGTCAGCAACGCCGAAGTGATGATCGCGACCGAACAAGCCACCTCGAAACTCAGCCGCGAAGCGCTCAGTGCTGCCAGCGAAGCTCATCAGAGCAGCGCAGCAGGGCGCACGGAGTTGATTGAATCCATCAGCCGCATGCATCAGCTCAGTCAGCGCGCCAGTAGCAGCCGTGAGCTGATCGAGGCCCTTAGCCTGCGCAGTGACGATATTCAACGGGTCACCCTGGTGATTCAATCCATCGCCAGCCAGACCAATCTGTTGGCCTTGAACGCCGCAATCGAAGCGGCGCGCGCCGGCGAACACGGCCGCGGGTTCGCGGTGGTGGCGGATGAAGTTCGCGGTCTGGCGGCGCGCACGGCGACGGCAACCGGCGAAGTCGGGGAGATGGTCGCCGATATCCAGCAACGCACCGCGCAAGTGGTGGAGCAGATCCGCCAACTGTCCAGCGACCTCGACATTGGTGTCGAGCAGGTCGAGCACACCGGGCAGCACCTGGAAAACATTGCGCGTCTGGCCGCCGGCGTCGAACGTCAGGTCGGCGAAATCGCCAGGGGCGCGGACACCAACCGCGAACAGCTCGACAGCCTGTTTCACGCCATCGAACAGATGCGCAGTGACCTGGCCGTCAGTGACCAGCAGACCCAGAGCCTGGCTCAGGCTGCAGTGCAAATGGAAGGTCAGGCCGAAACCATCAGCGAGCGCCTCGCCGAAGTCGGGCTCGATGACTACCACCAACGGATTTATGACCTGGCCCGCGAAGGCGCGAGCCAGATTGCCGCACGCTTCGAAGCGGATATCGACCAGGGGCGTGTCAGCCTCGATGATCTGTTTGATCGCAATTATCAGGCGATCCCCAACACCAGCCCGGCGAAATACCAGACCCGTTTCGATCGCTACACCGATCAAGTGTTGCCGGCGATTCAGGAACCGTTGTTGCCGCGCCATGAAGGCCTGGTGTTTGCCATCGCCTGCACCCAGCAGGGTTATGTGCCCACCCATAACACTGTCTTCAGCCAGCCACTGACCGGCGATGTAAAGGTCGACACGGTACAAAACCGCACCAAGCGTAAATTCGCCGACCGCACCGGCATCCGCTGTGGCAGCCATCAGCAGCCCGTGTTGTTGCAGACCTACACCCGCGACACCGGCGAGCTGATGCACGATCTCTCGGTGCCGATCATGCTCAAGGGCCGGCATTGGGGGGGATTGCGGTTGGGGTACAAGCCTGAGAGTCCTCGCTAGAAGCGTGATGCTGGCTTTTGTGGCGAGGGAGCTTGCTCCCGTTGGGCTGCGAAGCGGCCCCAAGATGGGACTGCTGCGCAGTCCAGCGGGAGCAAGCTCCCTCGCCACAGGTTTATCGTTGGCTCAGGATCGGGTTGTCAATGAACCTGATGCATGCGCAGGTTCAGGTCATCGACCACCCGCGCCCAATCGGCGTCTTCACGCAATTGTTCTTTGAGGAATCCTGCTTGTTGCGGCGTCCAGAACTCGGCATCGATAAGTTTCTTGTCGTCGGCCAAAGGGGAATGGCTGGCGATGAAATCGTCGATGGCTTTCTCGCTGGAATCCAGACCGAGCTGGTCGAACAAACCTTTCAAGTCGTGCGTAGGTGAATCCATCTTCATCTCCTTGCGGGTCGCGATATGAGGTGCGGCTTCATTGCATCTGAGGGGGCCGCGCTTCAGGAGTTCGAAAGCGATACTGGAAAGCAAGAAAGAGCATAGACGGCAAATCCAGTGATCAGTCTTTCAACGCCCCGTTATCGACGGCAGACTTGAGCTCCTGGGCAGCTTCCCGAGCGGCAACGGCAGCGACATCCGACGTCTTGAACCAGCGATCCTTCTCGACTTGGTGATAGGTTTCCTTGGTCAACGGTGGCTTGGCACGCATCACAATGACAGCCTGGAATTCGCCATCGACCTCTCTGGCTTCGCCCCGGATAAAAAATTCACCGATATCAAATTCCGTCACGTAGCTGCCTTCCCTTGGAAATATATTGTTGTTGAACGCAGTCCGTCCTGGGGACGGATTTCATTGGTCGGGCAGTATGGCAGTAGTTGCCTGCCGGCGGCTGAGTTAAGTCGTCGGCATGACGAAACGTCTATAGCTATGAGGTGAGGGAGCGTGTCAGACGCGTGACTCGAGTGAGCGCGCAAGGGCGCAGGCTTCGTTATGGCTGCCACGGAAACCTCTTACACGACCCGTGGAAATTTCCTTGATATGGAAGAAGGCGTTACCGGCCAGTATTACCTGAAAGCGAGGCAGCAGAGGGCTTTCAGACTGCGCCTCAAGCGACCGGAACAACGCCGGGTGCAAAGAAGCGGGGCAGTTTGCGCGCCGTGGCTGGTTGGAAGCGAAGTGAGTCATTGTGCACATGTGAAGTCCTTTTCATTGTTTTGCCGACGTGCGTACGTCGTTATGGGTAGTCTCGATGAGCATGGCTGCTCTAGAATCACCATCACTGGTTGGCGAGTAGTGTTCATCTAAAGCAATTTTTTACTGGCGATATGTCGGAAAAGTGCTTTTTTTAAAGAGTTTTTTCCCTAAAGTTGGTAATCCGGTTTCCTCTGGCGATAAGAAGGGCGTTTTCCTTCAATATCTGGCGACTTTCACGGAGGACGGCGCGAGGGGTATTCCAGTAATCTCACTGACCTCGCGAGGCATGAGCGCTCTGCTCGGCTCAGGATTTCAACCCGGGTCTTACGGTAAACCTTCGGCATGGCCGCTTTTTTCTGCTGTGCGCTTTTTCTGCGTGCGGCATCATTTTCAGATGTGGGGATGTTTCCTTGGCAGTAAGTAATCTCGATATGCATGCTTTGTTCGTGCTGGGTGATTTGCGCGCAAAGCTGGTTAAACAGTTTCAGTCACGTTTCGTTTACATCACCGAACAGAACGCTGAAGGCATTTACATTGCCGAGATCGACACCGAAGAAGCACTGGTAGTCGATGACAAACCGGGGCTCAAGCTCAAGGTCGGTGATCATTTCAGCGCTTCGGTATTGCCGAGTCGTGAAGGCGGCAAGCTCGACATCAAGTTCCGTGAAATCAAGCTGACGGTCTATGGACTGGGCGACTATGCCTTTGTCACCACCGCAGACGGTCACGCGATCGTGTTCAAGGAAGGTCACAGCGTGGTAATGGTCTTCGCCGCCCACCAGCAGTTGCAGGAAGGCCTGACCAAAACCCTCAAAGCCGTGACCGCCAAGGCCGCCAAGTGGCGCAAGGGCGAATTGGTCACGTTCAAGGCCAGCGAGTAATGACCCTGACCCGCGCCGATTTCCACGAACAGCACCAGGCCAGCGCGCAAGTCGAAGCCCGTCGTCTGTTCGAGCAGAAGGCTGTTCTGCAGGGAGGCTGGCTGAATTGGGTGGCGTCACAGATCTACACGCTGCGCCCGGCGGCGTACGCCAGCATGGTAAGAAGAGAGCTGTCACGCTTGCAGGAAGTTTCCGAAAATTAATTCGCACCCCTCGAAAGCAGGAACCTCTACTACAGTCAGTTGACTGAGTATTCAGAGGCTTGCGGTCTTCTGTCAGGCCATCCTGCTATTGCTGTGAACAGCACGAGGTGCAAAGGCATGAACGGATTTCGACGGTTGTTGGCCGTTACCCTGGCCACGTTTGGTTTGATGTGTTCACCCGTACCGGCATCCGCTGCCCAGGCGCCGATCCACTTCGCCGACCTGAACTGGGAAAGTGGCAGCCTGATCACTGACATCCTGCGGATCATCGTCGAGAAGGGCTATGGCTTGCCGACCGACACGTTGCCGGGAACAACCATCACCCTGGAAACCGCACTGGCCAACAATGACATTCAGGTCATTGGCGAAGAATGGGCAGGGCGCAGTCCGGTCTGGGTCAAGGCTGAAGCCGAAGGTAAAGTCGCGAGCCTGGGCGATACGGTCAAAGGTGCGACTGAAGGCTGGTGGGTGCCCGAGTATGTGATCAAGGGCGACCCCGCCAAAGGCATCAAGCCGCTGGCGCCAGGTTTGCGCAGTGTCAGCGACTTGCCCAGGTATAAGGACGTGTTCAGCGATCCGGAAAGCCCGGGCAAGGGACGCTTCCTCAACAGCCCGATTGGCTGGACGTCGGAAGTGGTGAACAAGCAAAAACTCACGGCCTATGGCCTGAACGACAGCTATGTGAATTTCCGCAGCGGTTCCGGGGCGGCGCTGGATGCCGAGATCAGTTCTTCGATCCGCCGCGGCAAGCCGGTGCTGTTTTATTACTGGTCACCGACACCATTGCTCGGGCGCTTCAAGCTGATTCAGCTGGAGGAGCCGCCCTTTGATGCCGAAGCCTGGAAAACCCTGACCGACGCGGACAATCCCAATCCGAAACCGACTCGCTCGCTGGCCTCGAAGCTGTCGATTGGCGTGTCAACGCCTTTTCAGAAGCAGTATCCGCAAATTGCCGATTTCTTCAGCAAGGTCGATTTTCCGATCGACCCGTTGAACAAGGCACTGGCTGAAATGAGCGAAAAACACACACCGCCACGTCAAGCGGCGGAGGCGTTCATGAAGGCGCACCCGCAGGTGTGGCAGGCGTGGGTGCCGAAGGATGTGGCGGATAAGGTCTCCGCTGAGCTGAAATGATGCAGTGAGTTTGAAGCCGCCATCGCGAGCAGGCTCGCTCCCACATGCTTACGCGATCACCTGTGGGAGCGAGCCGGCTCCGGGCGGCGTTCCGACGATGCTTTTGCTTTTAAAACCTTGTCTGCACCGCCAATTCAAACGTCCGCGGTGTCCCGAGGTAATACGCCGGCGACACATGCGCAAACTCGGCATACACCTCATTGGTCAAATTACGCACCCGGCCAGTCACGGTGGTGTGCCGGTCGACCTTGTAGCTGAGGAACGTGCCGAAGAGCGTGTAAGACGGCACGGTCATGGTGTTGGCGCTGTCGGCAAACACCGAGGCCACGTACCTCGCATCGACACCCCCTTGCCACTGCGGTGCGAAGTCATAGGTCAGCCACAGATTGCCGACCCGGTCAGGCACGTTGGTGGGCGTGTTGCCCTTGCGTGAAACCACTACGCCGGTCGCATTCTTCTCGGTGAACTCGTCGTACTGCGCATCAACCCAGGCGAAGTTGCCCTCGGCCAGCAGCTTGTCGGTGATGCGCAGGGAGCTGGCCAACTCGATCCCCTTGGAGGTCTGCTGCCCCACGGGAATGCTGATGGTCGGGTCCAGCGGATCGGTCACGGCGAAATCCTTTCGCTCGATCGTGTAAGCGGCCACCGTTGCCGAGCCGCGCCCATTTAGATAATCGAACTTGCTGCCGACTTCCCATTGCTTGCCGGTGGACACATCAAAATCCTGCGTGCCGTTGGGCTGTTCGGCGGCGGTGCTGTATTGCACGTAGACGTTGGCCGAGGGAATGAACTGGTAGGTCAGGCCGACCCGACCGGTCACCGGCTCCCAACTGCGTTTCAAATGCCGGGGATTGCTCGCGGTCACTGCCCGGTGATTGGTCACGTCGAGGTCGATATCGTCGTAACGCACACCGGTCAACAACGCCAGTTTGTCGGTCAGCGCCAGCCGGTTCTCGGCGAACAGGGCCTTGGTAGTGACCTCGTTGGTCTTGTCGCTGACAAACCCCGGTTTAGTGCCGGGGATGTCATAGAAGTGCCCTGGCTGAAAGTTGTTCGGATCGACGGTGCTGGCACCTCTGACGTTCAGCGGCGAGTTGGTGGTCTGGTTGACCTTGTACTCGAAACCGCCGGACCAGGTAGTGTCGAGCCCGAACAGCGCAGTGTCGTGGCGCAGCTCGAACTGGTTGCCGTTCTGCTCGCCCTGATGCCGGACCTGATACGCGGTGGAGCGGTTCACCGCGCTGTTGTCGGCGTTGTACTGGTAGGTTTCCAGGTTGCGGTAATCGCGCTGGCTGTCGAGGTGGTACAGGGTGTTGCGCAGGGTGGTGCTGTCGTTGATCCGGTAGTCGACGATCGAGCGAACCCAGATCGTGCGCTGCTCGTAACGCCCGTCTTCAACGTTGTAGTTGTTGAAGCGGTTGTGCCTGTCGATTTTCAGTTCGCCGGCCTTGGGGTTGAGCACCGGCGTGCCCCAGTAAGGACTGTCTTCGTGTTCGTCCTGATATTCCAGGGCGAGGGTGTGGGACAGGTTGGGCGTCAGGTCGCTGAGCAGCGAGAACGCGACACTCCAGGCATCGCGCTCCTGACGGTCGATGTAGCCATTGCCGGTGTTGTGGCTGACGTCGAGCCGCGCGTAATGCTGCACGTCAGCGCCGGCCTCGCTGAGGGCGTGGTTGAGGCCGAACGCGGTCTCGGTGGTGTCATACGTCCCGTAGCTGACGCGACCTTCAACCGCTTGCTCTTCGCGAGTCGCGAGTTTGGTCACGTAGTTCAATGAACCGCCCACGGAGCCGGCGCCATTGATCAGCGACGCCGGGCCACCGACCAGTTCCACCCGATCATAAATCCACGCATCCACCGGCCGGGCGAGGCCCCCGGAGACGTTGATGCCGTTGAACATCTGGGTGATCTGGCCGCTGGTGAAACCGCGGTAGGAGACAAATCCACCGAAACCCGGCGGTGCGCTGGCATTGACTCCGGGCAAGGTGTTGGCGGCGTCCTGAAAGTTTTTCGCGCCGTGGCGCTCGATGTCGTTGCGGTTGGCGATGGCCACCGACGCCGGGGTGTCACGCACGCTCAGGCCCAGTCGCGAGGCCATGCCGCTGGCTTGATCGAGGCTCAGCCCCGGTTCAGTCACCGCTTCGCCATCAATCATGATGGGTGCCAGGTCGACCGTGGATTGCGCCCAGGCGTTAACAGACAGGCAGCTGCACAGGCTGGCCAGTAAAGGAATGCGTTTCATCGATGAGTCCTGAGTTTTGTCTAGGAAACAGCGCACAGGCAAACGCCACGGGTTGGCGCAGTGGGCTGATCGGAAAAGGCAAAGAAACTCAGGCGAAAGGCGGGGCGCGGGGATTGGCCGAAGGCCAGGTGAAACGAGCAGGGAGGTCAGCGCTGGCGACGACGGCCAAGGGCGGACTGTGTTGTTCCGGGAGGATCGCCAGGGTCAGGCTGGAGTTAAGCGCCGGGCCCATGCCGCCGGTGGAACACAGCGGGCAACCGAAGGCCTTGGACAGGGTCGGCAGGTTGTCTTCGGAAGACTTCGAGGAGGCCGGCGCCTGGGTGGCTGGGTCCACCGAACAGAATTGGCCGCCGATGCCGTTGAGCTGCATCCCGACCATTTGCCCGTGACCGATACTGCAGGCGAACACGTTGAACAGGACGCAGCAATAAAGCATCCAGGCCATCAACGTGCGATCAGTTCGGGCGAATTTCATGGAGCGGCACTTTACCACCGTCGATGCCAAATGCCCTTACAAAAACCTTCAAGGAGGTTCATCCTGCTGCGACATTTCACACGGGATGTCTGAACATGAGCCTAATGGTCGCGCAATGGATTGCAGCAATCTTCCTCCTCATCAGCCTGGTTCATTTGTACTGGGCGGCAGGCGGCAAGTTGGGAAGCGAGGCGGCAGTGCCGCGAGTGCCCGGGGAGGGCGGCGCAGAATCAAGGCCGGCGTTCAAGCCGTCGGGTTTTGCCACGTTGCTGGTTGCGGTGGGGTTGCTGTTGATCGCGATGCTGGTGTGCCTGCGGGTGGGCCTGTACTTGCCGACGGTGCATCACTGGTCGCTGCAATGGGTGATCAGCGCCATTGCGATGCTGATGTTTGCCCGGGCGGTCGGCGATTCGAATCTGGTGGGGTTCTTCAAGCAGGTCAAGGATTCGAAGTTTGCCCGGCTCGATACCTGGGCTTATTCGCCGTTGTGCGTGGTGCTGGGGGCCGGGTTATTAGCAGTCGCCTGGATTTGAGTTGCCCCGACCGGCGCCATCGCGAGCAGGCTCACTCCTACAGTGGATCTTCAGTGTTCACACAATCCCTGTGGGAGCGAGCCTGCTCGCGATGAGGCCCGCCCAAACACCACAAACCTCCAACGCTAGCCCTGATTTTCAGTGCGCCGGCTACTCACCTCAGCCGGCACATCATCCCCCGCCATGCGCTTGCGAAACAGCGCCGCCCGCGCCAGCAGCAACGTGGTCACCGGCACCGTGATCGACAACAGAATCGGAATCAGCCAGGCATGCAGCACCGGCCCGGACTTGAGCGCTGAAAAATAAATGATCGACGCCAACGCCACGCACCACGCACCCAAAGTAGAAGCTAGCGCTGGCGGGTGCATACGCTGGAAATAATCCTTCATCCGCACCAGGCCAATGGCGCCGATCAGCGCAAACACACTGCCAAGCACCAGCAGGATCGCCACCGGAATCTCAACCCACAAAGACAGTTCCGCGTTCATTCGATCACCTCGCCACGCAGCAGGAATTTGGCCAGGGCAAACGAGCCGACGAAACCGAACAGGGCGATCAGCAGCGCCGCCTCGAAGTAAGTGTCACTGGCATAACGAATGCCCAGTGCCAGCATCATCAGCATCGCAATGATGTACAGGTAGTCCAGCGCCAGAACCCGGTCCTGGGCCGACGGGCCTTTGAACAGGCGAATCAGGGTCAGGATCATTGCCAGGGAAAAGATGAACAGGCTCAGCAGGATCGCATTCGACAGCAATTCGCTCATTCGAAGATCTCCATCAAGGGGCGCTCATAGGTCGCCTTGAAGTGCTCGATAAACAGCGCTTCATCGTCCAGATCGAACACGTGCAGCAACAGGATGCTGCGGTCCAGCGCCAGTTCCGACCAGACCGTCCCGGGCACCACCGTGCAGATCATCGACAGCGCCGCGAGGCCATTGGCATCGCGCAAGTCCAGCGGCACTTTGATGAAACGCGAACGCGGTGGACGGCGACCGGCGTTGAGCACGCCCCAGGCCACGGCCAGGTTGGACACCACCACGTCGCGCCCGACCAGAAAGAACAAACGCAGGATCACACCGGGTCGACGAATACGGATCGGCAGCGGCCGAAGTTTGCGCATCATCAGCGGCGCGCAGAACCCCAGCACCGCACCGAGCAACAGGTTGCCGGGGCTCAGCGACAGGTTCAGCACCAGCCACAACAGCCACAAGGCCAGCGACAACCACGGTGCCGGAAACAGACGCTTCATGGCTGCACCTCCAGCATCGCCGCCCTGGCTTCCGGGCTCGGTACTACGCGCGTACCCAGCACCGCCATGACGTATTGCTGCGGATTGTTCAACGCATCAGCGGCCGCCTGTGTGTAGCGCAGCAACGGTTCGGCCTTGAAGGTCAGCGCAACACTCAGCCCCAGCAGGACGATGATTGGCACGCACTCGAAGCGGCGCAGCAAAGGCGATGGCCGTTCTTCAGGCGTCCAGAAACGCTGGATGCCTAACCGCGAGAAGGCGATCAACGACGCCAGCCCGGACAGGATCAACAACGCCAGCAAACCCCACGCCGTATTCGACACCGGTTCGTCAGCGCCATTGCCCAGCCCCAACGGGTTGAGCAGAGCGCTGAGCAAACTGAGTTTGCCGATAAACCCGGACAGCGGCGGCATGCCGATGATCAGCAACGCGCAGGCAATGAAGCTCAGGCCGAGGAAGGCCATGGTCCAGGGAATCACTTGGCCGACCACGGCTTTCTGTTCGTCGTCGAGGTTGATGCCTTTGGGCGGTTGCAGGGATTCCATCGGCCGTGGCAACAGGTCGCCGTCGTCGAACAGCGGCATTTCATTGGCCGAACGGGAGCGCTCGATCAACTCCGCGAGCAGGAACAGCGCGCTCAACGCCAGGGTCGAGCTGACCAGATAGAACAGCGCCGCACCGATCAGGTTGGGCTGGGCAAAACCGATGGCCGACAGCAGGATGCCCGCCGACACCAGAATGCTCAGGCTGGCCAGGCGTTCCAGCCGTTGTGCGGCGAGGATCGCCACGCCAGCGCAGGCGATGGTCGCCATGCCGCCGTAGATCAGCCAATCGCCGCCAAAGTACGCCGACGCTCCGGCCTGGCCGGAGAACAGTAGCGTCCACAGGCGCAGCAAAGTGTACACGCCGACCTTGGTCATGATCGCGAACATCGCCGCCACTGGCGCACTGGCCGCCGAGTAAGCGGGCACCAGCCAGAAGTTCAGCGGCCACATCCCGGCCTTGGCGAGAAACGCCACCGCGAGAATCCCCGCACCGGCATGCAGCAGGCCGCGATCGGCTTCCGGGACCAGCGGAATTTTCAGCGCCAGGTCGGCCATGTTCAGCGTGCCAGTGACGCCATAGATCAGCGCGGCGCCGATCAGGAACAGAGACGACGCCAACAGATTGATCGAGATGTAATGCAAGCCCGACGACACCCGCGCCCGACCCGAACCGTGGAGTATCAGCCCATAGGAGGCCGCCAGCAGCACCTCGAAAAACACGAACAGGTTAAACAGATCCGCCGTCAGGAATGCGCCGTAAAGGCCCATCATCTGGATCTGGAACAACGCATGGAAACTCGAACCGGCGCCGTCCCAACGGGCCATGGCGAACAGCAAGGCGCTGACGCCGATGATCCCGGTCAGCACCAGCATCAACGCCGAGAGGCGATCGACCACCAGCACGATACCGAACGGCACCTGCCAGTTGCCCGGCAGGTAGACGCCGATCGAGCCGGGTACGCCGGTGCTTTGCGTCCATTGCAGCAACATCACGGAAATCCCCAGGCCCAAGAGGCTTGAGAACAGGTTGATCCTGGCTTTCAACGGGCGATGTTTCTCGCCCAGCATCAACATGAGGGCGGCGGTAAGCAGCGGCAGCAGAATCGGTGCGGCGATCAGGTGCGTCATCGCATTCATTCTTTAGGCTCCCGGCCATCGACATGGTCGGTCCCGGTCAAGCCGCGGGAGGCCAGCAGCACCACCAGAAACAGCGCGGTCATGGCGAAGCTGATCACGATGGCGGTCAGCACCAGCGCTTGCGGCAACGGGTCGGTGTAATGCAGCAAGTCCTGCGGCACGCCGTCCTTGATAATCGGCTCCTTGCCGATGAACAGGCTGCCCATGCTGAAGATGAACAGATTGACGCCGTAGGACAGCAGGCACAGGCCCATCACCACCTGAAACGTCCGTGGTCGCAGGATCAGCCAGACGCCGGACGCGGCCAGTACGCCGATGGCGATTGCGATGACTTCTTCCATCAGACGGCTCCTTTGGTGGCGACGGATCGGGGCAGGGCAGCGGTTTTGTGTCCCCGTACCGATTGGTGAGCGAGGGCGGTGAGGATCAACAGCGTCGAACCGACCACCACGGCATACACGCCAATGTCGAAGAACAGCGCGCTGGCGATGTGAATGTCGCCCAGCACCGGCAGTGCGAAATGCCAGGTGTGGGTGGTCAGGAACGGATACCCGGCGGCCATCGCGCCGAGCCCGGTGACCGTGGCGAACAGCAGGCCGGTGCCCATCCAGCGCAGCGGTCGCAGGCTCATTTGCGCCTCGACCCACTGGGTGCCGGCAACCATGTATTGCAGGATGAACGCGACCGACATCACCAGCCCGGCGACAAAACCGCCACCCGGTTGGTTGTGCCCGCGCATGAACAGGTAGAAGGACACCACAAAGGCAATCGGCAGCAGCAGACGTACCAGCACCGCCGGGACCATCATGAAGCCGAGCGCGGTATCGCTGGCCTGACGCGGGTTGACCAGGTCGGTGACGACGTCGGGCGCCAGCAAGCGTTGCTGGGCCGGTAACTGCAGGCTCTCTTTCGGTGGGCGGAAGCGTCGCAGCAGGGCGAATACGGTCAGAGCCACGGCCGCCAATACGGTGATTTCACCGAGGGTGTCGAAGCCACGGAAGTCCACCAGCATCACGTTGACCACGTTGCTGCCGCCGCCTTCGGGCAGGGCGCGACTGAGGTAGAACGAGGAGATGTCGTTGGGCGTCTGGCGCGTCAGCATCGCGTAGGACAGCAACGCCATGCCGCCACCGACGACGGTCGACAGCAGCAAGTCGCGGATACGACGGATGCGTGCCTTGCGCAGGGTGCTCGGCAGTGGTGACACCTCTTCGATCCGGCGCGGCAACCAGCGCAGGCCGAGGAGAATCAGCACCGTGGTTACCACTTCGACCACCAGTTGCGTCAGCGCCAGGTCCGGCGCCGAGAACCACACAAAGGTCACGCAGGTCATCAGGCCGCAGACACTGACCATGGTCAGGGCCGCGAGCCGGTGATACTTGGCCTGCCACGCCGCGCCGAGGGCACAGGCAATCGCCAGCAGCCAAAGGGTCACGAACACGATCGACCCCGGAATCTTCGGCCGGTCGCCCCAGCTCAGGCTGCTGTGCAGCATCGGGATCAACCCGGCAAACACCGCTGCGAGGACCACGAGGAACAATTGGGTTTGCAGGCGTTTGGTGCTGATCCGCCGCTCCAGCCGACGGGCCAGGCGCATCATGATCACCAGGCTGCGCTCGAACTGGCGCTTGCCGTTGAACCGGCCAATGATGGGCGGGTATTTGAAACGCCCGAGTTTGAGCTGATTGCGCAGCAGCAGATACAGCACGATGCCGCAGGACATGGCGATCAGGCTCATGATCATCGGCGCGTTCCAGCCGTGCCAGATCGCCAGGCTGTATTCAGGCAGCGTTCCGCCTACCACCGGCAAGGCCGCCGCGGCCAGCAACGGACCGACTACTTGCGCCGGGAAAATCCCCACGATCAGACAGGCGAACACCAGCAACTCCACCGGCGCGCGCATCCAGCGTGGCGGTTCGTGCGGGGTGTGCGGCAGGTCGGTGGCGGTCGGGCCGAAGAACACGTCGACGGTGAAGCGCAGCGAATAGGCGACGCTGAAGGTGCCGGCGATGGTTGCCACGATGGGCAAAGTCATCTCGACCCAGGCCGTGGCGTTAATGAACACGGTTTCGGCGAAGAACATCTCTTTCGACAGGAAGCCGTTGAGCAGCGGCACACCCGCCATCGAAGCGCTGGCAACCATCGCCAGGGTGGCGGTGAACGGGATCAGCTTGATCAGGCCGCTGAGCTTGCGAATGTCGCGGGTGCCGCTTTCGTGGTCGATGATCCCGGCGGCCATGAACAGCGAGGCCTTGAATGTGGCGTGGTTGAGGATGTGAAACACCGCGGCCACGGCGGCCAGTGGACTGTTCAGGCCCAAGAGCAGGGTGATCAGGCCCAGGTGGCTGATGGTCGAGTACGCCAGCAAACCCTTGAGATCGTTCTGGAACATCGCGCAGTACGCCCCGAGCAACAGGGTGCAGGCCCCGGCGCCGCTGACGATGTAGAACCACTCTTCACTGCCAGACAGCGACGGCCATAGCCGCGCGAGCAAGAACACCCCGGCCTTGACCATCGTCGCCGAGTGCAGATAGGCCGAAACCGGTGTCGGCGCTGCCATCGCGTGGGGCAGCCAGAAGTGGAAGGGGAATTGCGCACTTTTGCTCAGGGCACCGATCAGGATCAGGGGCAGCAGGATAGGGTAGAGGTGGTGCGCGCGAATCAGGTCGCCGGCGGCCAGGACCTTGTCCAGGTCATAGCTGCCGACCACATGGCCGAGCAGCATGACCCCCGCCAGCAAGCACAATCCGCCTGCGCCGGTGACCATCAGCGCCATATAGGCGCCGCGTCGCGCATCGGCGCGGTGGTGCCAGTAGCCGATCAGCAGGAATGAAAAGAGGCTGGTCAGCTCCCAGAAAAACACGATCTGAATCAGGTTGCCGGAGATCACCAACCCGAGCATCGCGCCCATGAACGCCAGGAAAAACGCAAAGAACCGCGGCACCGGATCGTCCGGCGACATGTAATAGCGGGCGTATAAGGAAACCAGCGTGCCGATGCCCAGCACCAGCATCGAGAACAGCCAGGCGAAACCGTCCATGCGCAGGATGAAGTTCAGGCCCAGGCTGGGCAGCCAGAAAAACTCTTCACGAATGACGCCGCCGTCGGCGATTTGCGGGTACAAGAGGGCAACCTGCACGGTGCCTATCAAGGCAACCAGGCCAGCCAACAAAGATTCGGTGTTACGCGCGTTGTGTGGCAGCAAAGCCGCCAGACAGCTGCCGATAAAAGGCAGAAGCAGTAGAACTATCAGGGACATAGGCTTCTAATCTGCGGAAGTTTGTGAAGCATCATACGTGCCAGCTCCCGGATCACCAAACGCCAAGCTGTCGCAGAATCCTACAAGATAGATGGGAAAAGCCTGATTTACATTGTTTCGAAGGACAGTGGTTGACCTTTTGGACGCCATCGCGAGCAGGCTCGCTCCCACAGGGGAACGCATTCCAAATGTGGGAGCGAGCCTGCTCGCGATAGCTATCGATCAAACAAAGCAGAAGCCGAGGCTTAACCTTGAGTTTCCCGTTCCAGCTCTTCTTCCGCCGCAGCAGCCTTACCCTTGGTCTTCAACTCACTCACAATCACCGCCGCCACAATCAACCCCGCGCCGACCAGCGCAATCGCCGGCAACCGCTCCCCGGCGATCCTTCCGACGATCCCGGCCCACACCGGCTCGCCCGCATAAATCAACGTTGCCCGGGTCGGCGAGACACTTTTCTGCGCCCAGTTCATCGCCACCTGAATCGCCGCGCTCGCTGCACCCAGCCCCAACGCACTGCACAGCAACAACCATGAGAAATCCGGAATCACTTCCTGAGTCGGCACCACCATCAGGAACGACAGCACCGACGTGGTCGCCAGTTGCACCACCGTCACCCGGCGCACATCGACTTGACCGGCATAGGTGCTGATCAGAATGATCTCCGCCGCAATCGCCACGGCACTGATCAACGTGGCGATTTCACCCGGACTGAAATTGAAGGAAGCGCCGGCCGGTCCGGACAGCAACATCAACCCGGTAAACGCCAGCATGATCCCGATGCTCGGCATCAACCCCGGACGCCGTCCCAGCACCAACCATTGCAGCAACGGCACAAAGGGTACGTACAACGCAGTAATAAACGCCGACTGACTGCTGGGAATACTCTGCAATCCCACAGTCTGCAAGCCATAACCGAGCATGATCGCCACACCGATAAACGCCCCGGCCTTGAGTTCGAACAGGGTCAGTTCCCGCAGGTGCCGCCAGGAGAACAGCGCCACAATAAGCGCCGCCGCGGCAAAGCGCAGGCCGACAAAAAACATCGGCCCGCTGACGGTCATTGCGTGCTGCACCAGCAAGAATGTCCCGCCCCAGACCATGGTGATCAGCACCAGCACGCACTCGGCCTTGCTGAACCGCGAGAAACGGGAAGAAGTGGGAGAGGCGTTCACAGACGTCATGACCTTGCGCGCTACCTGAGGGCGACGCACAATGCGCCGAATGTTGCGCAGTATACTGCCCAACCTCACCGAGTGAGCAATATAGTGCACAAAGATTCTACCCCGCGGGCTTCGGTCCTCCAGCACGTCAGCCTGAACGTCCGACGCCTGCGCCATGCCGCCGACATGAGCCAGACCGCGCTGGCCGAAATGTCCGGGGTCAGCCGCCGCATGCTTGTGGCCATCGAGGCCGGCGAGAAAAACGTCAGCCTGACCACCCTCGACCGTGTAGCCGAAGCACTGGACGTGGCATTCAGCGACCTGATCCAGGCCCCGGATGCCCGCGACCCGAGCCGCATCAACGAAGTCGCCTGGGCCGGAACGATTCCCGGCAGTAAAGCGGTTTTACTGTCCAAAGCCACCGCCACCCGTGAAGTGGAGCAATGGGAGTGGTGTTTGCAACCCGGGGAGGTTTATCCGTCGCAACCGGATGCGGAGGGTTGGAGTGAGCAGATCTATGTGTTTGCAGGCTGCTTGACGTTGATGCTGGGCGATACGCCACATGAGATTGCGGCCGGCGAGTTCTACATGTTTGCCAGTGATCAGCCCCACGCCTATCGCAACGATGGGGACGTGGCCGCGCGGTTTGTGCGTAACGTGGTGATTTGATCGCAGGTACCGCTTATCGGGAATAATGAGCTACCTGTTATTTCTGACAGTAGACAGCCGTGTTGAACGAAGGCTAAATCGAAGCAGCACTGTCAGTGCTGAAACGATAGTCGCCGCGTGTGGCGGTGATCTTGACGCTCTAACTAAGGAGAGTTCAGATATGGCTTATGAGATGAATCAGGTTGACGTCAACGTTGAGTTGTTGCCGGCAATTATTCTTGAAGCAAAGGGTGAGGTCATTAGTAGAAGTGACGTGATGGATGGAGGGACACTTTTCGTGCCGGCCTTGAATGAAGCCGAGATCGGCGACTATTTAGAAGCTTATGTCGACAGCAGAACTGGAACGCAGATTGGGCGCATGACCTACGACGATTCGACTATCGGCAAGCCTCTTAATTTCACACTGCACTCCCGTGCTTTTGCTGAATTGGGTCCAATGGCAACCATGTACTTCCTGAAAAAGAAAAATGGTGATCAGTTGCCTTCATCTATTATGTATTACCAATTGGTAGACTGACTCAAGACTTAACGGGTGCAACACTTTAAAAGCCGATCCGGCTCTGGCTTGAATTGAATCCTCTGGATCGAATCTTTTCACGAGCGTTGATTGAAATCTCACTGTCTGCTCATCAACAGTGAACAGACAGTTTGTCCCTTTTTAACAAACATGCGCTGTGATAAACAGCGCGGAACTCCTTCTAATAACAGACTTCCTTTTCGGGCACGACTTCTGCAATAGGTCCGAGGTCATCACCTGGATCCCGGAGTCGCCCATGACAACCCCAGCACAACCCCCTAGTACCTCCCATGTGATCCGTTCGGACGCCGAAGCCAACGCCGTCGCGCACAAGCTCGCCGCACGCTTCGCCGTCGAGGCCAGCGTCCGCGACCGTGACCGACGCCTGCCGATTGATGAACTGGACGAGTTCTCCGCCAGCGGCCTCTGGGGCATCACGGTTCCCAAGGCATACGGCGGCGCCGGTGTTTCCTACGTGACCGTCGCCGAAGTGATCAAGATCATTTCCGCCGCCGACTCATCCCTCGGCCAGATCCCGCAAAACCACCTCGGCGTGCTCGACATCCTGCTGCAAACCGCCACCGAGGAGCAGAAACGCTATTACTTCGGCAAAGTCTTGCAGGGTTACCGCTTCGGCAACGCCTTCTCCGAATCAAAAAGCAAAAACGCCGGCGCCTTTGAAACCCGTATCCGTTTCGATAAAGACACCGCGCAAATCGACGGCGAGAAGTTTTACTGCACCGGCGCGTTGTTCGCGCACATCGTGCCGGCGGTCGCGGTGGATGAAGAGAACAAGGCCTTCATCGCCTTCATCGAGCGCGATAACCCCGGCCTGACGGTGATCGATAGCTGGGACGGATTCGGCCAGCGCACCACGGCCAGCGGCGGCGTCACCTTGAACGCGGTGAAGGTTCCGCTCAGCGCCGTGATCCCGGCCCACAAGGCGTTCGACGAACCCACCGCCGACGGTCCGATCTCGCAAATCATCCAGGCTGCCGTGGACACCGGCATCGCCGTCGGCGCCCTGGAAGAAACCAAACGCTACGCCCGCGAAGCACGGCCCTGGATCGACAGCGGGCAGGATCACGGCTGGCAGGACCCGTTCAGCATCGCCGCGATTGGCGAACTCGAATGGCGGGTCCATGGCACCGAAGCGATCCTCAAGAAGGCCGGACAAGCCATCGACGCGGCGTTGCTCAATGCCAATGAAGACACGGTGGCCCACGCCTCAGTGGTGGTCGCCCAGGCCAAAGTCTTATCCGCCGAAATCGCCTTGCTCGCCAGCAGCAAGCTCTTCGAACTCGCCGGCACCCGCTCAGTGCTCGGCAAATACAACCTCGACCGCCACTGGCGCAACGCCCGGACTCACACGCTGCACGATCCGGCGCGCTGGAAATATCACCTGATCGGCAACTACCTGCTCAACGGCGTGAAGCCCGCGCGCCACGCCTGGAACTGAGGAGCCCACCATGAACGCTTTGACCCAACCGATTGTTGCCGACCAGCCTTTGGCCAAGAGTCAGCACGACTTGCACAACGCGCGCAGCCTGCTCGATGCGACCCTGCGTTTTGTCCGCCAGCAAAAACAGCCCACGGATGACCCTTACGTCATCAGCCGTTTCGGCGATTTGCACATCCGCATCGAAGTCGCCGCTGCGCTGCTCGAACGCGCCGAAGAGTTTCTGAACAGTCACGAAGACGATACGGAAATCAGCGTTGCCATCGCCGAGTCGCACCTCGCCAGCGCCGACGCGCTGAACACCGTCAGCAACGCCGAATTCGAACTCACTGGCCAACGCACCGTACTGCACGGATCACTGCACGATCCGCTGCGCTGGAAACTTCACCTTATCGGTAATTTTCGCCTCAACGGCATCCATCCCCCACGCTTTCGGAGTGCCGTTTGATGGCCCGTGAAATCCGTCTCAACGCCTTTGACATGAACTGCGTCGGCCATCAGTCGCCGGGGTTGTGGGCGCATCCACGTGATCGCTCGTGGCAGTACAAGGACCTCGAATACTGGACCGACCTGGCAAAAATCCTCGAACGCGGCAAGTTCGACGGTTTGTTCATCGCCGATGTGCTGGGCATCTATGACGTTTACAACGGCAACGGTGAGGCGGCGATCCGTCAGGCGGCGCAGGTGCCGGTCAATGATCCCTTGCAACTGATCCCGCCGATGGCGCTGGTCACCGAGCATCTGGGGTTTGGCCTGACTGCGTCGTTGTCCTTCGAGCATCCGTATCCATTCGCCCGGCGATTGTCGACGCTCGATCACCTGACCAAGGGCCGCGCGGGCTGGAACATCGTTACCTCGTATCTTGAAAGCGGCGCGAAGAACCTCGGCCAGAAAGCCCAGACCGAACACGACGCCCGTTATGACTTCGCCGAAGAATACCTGGAGGTTTGCTACAAGCTCTGGGAAGGCAGCTGGGAGGAGGGCGCGATCTTGCGCGATCGTGAGCGGCGGATCTTCAGCGATCCGAGCAAGATCCATGAGATTCAGCATGTCGGCAAACATTTCCAGGTGCCGGGGATTCATCTCTGCGAGCCTTCGCCACAACGGACCCCGGTGCTTTATCAGGCGGGTGCATCGAGTCGCGGCAAGCAGTTTGCGGCGGAGCATGCCGAGTGCGTGTTTGTCGCGGCGCCGTCGAAAGTGCTGTTGAAGAAAACCGTGGCGGACATTCGTCGTCGCGCTGCCGAGGCCGGGCGCGATCCGTCGAAGATTCTGATCTTCAACTTGCAAACAGTGATCCTTGGCGAGACTGACGCCAAGGCTAAAGCCAAGTTCGAGGAATACAAAACCTGGGTCAGTTACGAAGGGGCGATGGCGTTGATTTCCGGCTGGACCGGGATCGATTTCAGCCAGTTCAAACCGGATGAACCGCTCAAGCATGTGCACACCAATGCGATTCAGTCGGCAGTGGAAGCGTTTTCGACAGCAGATCCGAACAAGGTCTGGACGCCAAACGAGCTGGCGGACTGGGTCGGCATCGGCGGGTTTGGTCCGCTGTTTGTCGGCAGTCCGGAGACGGTTGCCGATTTGCTGCAGGAGTGGGTCGAGGAGACCGATGTGGATGGGTTCAATCTGGCCTACGCGCTGACCCACGAAACCTTTATCGACGCCGTGGAGTTGCTGGTGCCTGAGTTGCAGAAACGCGGGGTGTACAAGACCGAATACACGCCGGGGACGTTGCGCGAGAAGTTGTTTGAGGAGGGGCCGCGATTGCCCGACATCCATCCGGGTGCGGGGTATCGGGATCTGGCGGGGTTGCGGCAGCAGGAGAAGAAAGTGGTGTCGGCGTAGGCCCCTTCGCGGGCTTGCCCGCGAAGGGGCCGGTACATCCAGCATTGATGTTGCCTGATCCACCGCTATCGCGAGCAGGCTCGCTCCCACAGGTGAACGGTGGCGTACACAAATGCCGGGCCCTGCGCAGTTTAAGTGTGGGAGCGAGCCTGCTCGCGATGAGGCCGGCACATTCAACATTGGTGTGGCCTGATCCACCGCCATCGCGAGCAGGCTCGCTCCCACAGGGGGGCGGTGGTGTTTTTAGATTTCAGCCCGGCGGACCACCGCACGCTTTTGCCCATGAACAGGAGGTCAAACCCATGAGCGTGCATGAACTCAAACGCCCGCCAATCGCGGACACCGACCAGTGGCGGGTCGATCTGCCCAAGGCTTTGGAGCAGCTGCGCCATTGGGCGCAGGTCAGTCCGTTGCAGCCGGCGTTGCGGCACAAGCGCCACGGTCAGTGGTGTGTCTGGCGCTGGATCGATGTCTTGCGTGATGTCGAGCGGCTGGCCGACGGCTTGCGTCAGCAGCGCTTCACCGAAGACTCGCGGCTGGCGCTCAGCGGTGCTTTCGAACCGGATCTGTTGCTGCTGGCACTCGCCGCTCAATACATCGGTGGCGAGCTATTGACGTTACCCGACAACCTCGACGCCGAATCACTGCACAAAGCCCTGTGGCGCAGCCGCCCGACCCACGCTTTCGTTCAGGGACGGCAGACGCAGCAACTCTGGCTCAACCACGGCCACACACTGCTGGATTTCGCCGCACTGCTCGGCCCGACAGAACCCCCGCAACGCCTGAATCGCTGGGCGCAAGGCGCTCAATTGTGGAGCGAAGAGGGCACGCAATGGCAGGACGGCCTGACCGTCCTGCTTGAACAATGGCTCAGCAGCGGCCAATCCCTGGCCTTCCCGGAAAGCCCGGGCAGCGCCAGCCGCGATCGCCGTGAAGTGGCGCCGTCGAGGCTGTTGCTGTCTGCCGAACGCCTGCAGCGGCTGGCCACTGAAATCGACAGCCGCCTGGCCCCTCAAGGCACTTGGCGTCGACGCCTCTGTGACTGGGTCGGGCGACGGTGACACGTTCTACTTTGGTACCGCTTGATGACCGCTCCAGGGGTTTGGCGCCTATTATCGTCCAGGAGATTTTCGAGATGAACCATTGACCAGTGAGAACGCCATGACTCAAACCCAACGCGGACAGGCGACCGACGCCATCCGCCACGCGGACATCCTGATCGTCGGCGGCGGCCTCAGCGGCGCGATGCTGGCGGCGCAGTTGCTGCGTTTGCCTGGAAAGCGTTCGTTGCTGGTGATCGAACCGCGCGCCGAACTTGGCCGGGGCGAGGCGTACAGCGCGGTCGAGCTGGGCCATACGCTCAATGGCAACGCCGCACGCATGAGCGTCGACCCGGACAACGCCGACGACCTGACCCAATGGCTGACCGAACACATCGCGGCGGGTGGCTGGCCAGAGTCGGATGAACAGCATGTGCCGGTCAGCGGGTTGTTCCCGCCCCGAGGGCTTTTCGGTGTGTACGTGCAGCAGCGTCTGGCGGAGGCGCAAGCGGTGGGCGCGGTGAACGGTTCGACGGTCGAGCATGTGCGGGCCGAAGTGGTTGATCTGCAAACCCGCGATGATGGGGTGCTGCTGACCTTGAGTGACGGGCAACGTTTGCAAGGTGCCTATGCGGTGCTGGCCACGGGGATGTTTCCCGCTGCGCGCACGCCGCAGACCGAGTCCAGCGGCTTGAACGCTGCGGCGCTGGATCCGTGGGATGTCGCGGCCATGCGCCGGTTGGATCCTCAGTCGACGGTGTTGATCATCGGTTCGGGCCTGACCATGGTCGATGCCGTGGTGTCGTTGGAGCAGGCCGGGCATCGCGGGCCGATCGAAGTGTTTTCCCGTCACGGCTTGCTGCCCCACGTGCGCCGGCAACCTCCAGCCTGGGTGGATTTTCTTGCCGAGGACCCGTGCATTCGCACGCCTCGACAGTTGGTGCGCGAACTGCGTCGACATTGCCGGGACGCCGTCGCTCAAGGCATCGACTGGCAAGCGCCGCTCGATACAGTGCGTGCGCATATCGGCCGGTTGTGGAATCAGGCGACGGACGTGCAGCGGCGGCAGTTTGTGCGGCATGTGCGGCCCTGGTGGGAAAGTCATCACCACCGCTCGCCACCGTTGAGTGCCGAACTGGTGGCAAGGCTGCACCAGGAAGGGCGGTTGCGGATTCAGGCGGCGTCGTTCAAGGGGCTGGAATCGACGGTCGAGGGGCGGGTGAGCATCCGCATCCGTCGTCGTGGTGAGGTTGAAACCACCGTTGTCAGTGGCGCGGCGTTGATCAATTCCAGTGGTATCGAATACGACTGGCGCCGGGTCGCCCGACCGTTGCCCCAGCAACTGCTGGCGCGCGGGCTGATTCAACCGGGGCCGTTGGCGTTGGGGATTGCGGCTGCCGTTGATGGTGCGGTGCTGGACGCCGATGGGCAGGTCGCCCAACGCCTGTTCGCCATGGGCCCGCCGTTGCGGGGGATGTGGTGGGAAAGCACGGCCGTCACCGACGTGGCCAGCCAGGCCAAAGCCCTCGCCGAACGCCTAACACGGTCGTTGTAGCAGCTGTCGAGCCTGCGAGGCTGCGTTCGGCTGCGCAGCAGTCGTGAATCAGGCAATGAGGTGTTTCAGCTACAACGCGTTCACTGGTTTTACGACTGCTTCGCAGCCGAACGCAGCCTCGTTTCACTCGACAGCTGCTACGGATAACAGTGGTCGCGAAAATGAAGAAACCCCGGGTAGATTGGATCTAACCGGGGTTTCCTGTTTCAAGCAGCGCAAAGCCGTGGATCAATAACGCTGATACTTCGAGCCAAACTCAGGGCGGTTTTCAGCGACGTAGAGTTTGCTTGCCTGGCTGTCTTTTTGATCAACGCCGACCGTGTTCACGTTCAACGTTGCCGGTTGGCTGACTTTAGCCGCCGCGACAACTTGCGAGGTGGCGTGTGGGGCGGCGATGGCGGAAGTAGCGCCAAGGACCGACAGGGCGAAACCAAGACCGATGATGCTTTTCATGATGTTGCTCCAGTAGAGTGGGGAGAAGATGTGGCCACTGTAGTGCTGGAGCTGCGTGATGAGAAAACACCCTTGCGCATAGTTGATATCGAGCGCGTTGATCCACTTCAGCGGGGTGTGTTGTCGCTGAGCCAACGCTGCTTGAGTTGTTCGAGGCGTCCGTCGTGGTTCATTTCATCCAGCGCCTGCTGCCAGCGCGCCACCTGACGAGCATCGGTGAGCGGAGAAAAGGCAATGTAGGTGGCTTGCTTCATCAGCGGCATCTGGTAATGCAATTGACTCGGCGCCAGGCCTTCTTCCCGCGCCAGCGCAGTGATGGAGAGGGTGTCCGCCACCACGAATTCGGTACGCCCCAGGCGTGCCAGACGCATCATTTGTTCGGGCGTTTCCACGCCGTACAGATTGTTCAGACCCTGCTTTTGCAAATAGCTGTAGACCAGCCATTTTCGCGGGACAACGATGCGGCCCAGACTCGCGGCGTCCAGCAAGCTGCGCACCGGTTGCTGGGTGTCATTGGCGGCATAGAGCGCCGTTTCCACTTCCATCAACGGACCGACCCACTGGTACTGGCCATCGCGTTCGGCGGTGCGCAACACGGTAAACACCGCGGTGGCAGGCTCGTTGGTGGCGACACGCAAGGCGCGCAGCAACGGGACTTGTTGAAAATGCACCTGGTCGCCGGCGCTTTCGGCCAGTGCCTTCACTACATCCACACCAAACCCCACCCATTGGTTGCCTTGCTGGAAATGCAAAGGGGGATGGTTGTCGGTGAGCAGGTTCAGATCGGCCGCCACCGCAGTGAATGCCAGGAAAGACAGCAGGCAACCGGCAATGCGCTTCATGAATCGTCCTTGATTGAATGAGGTGCAAATCTTAGTACGGGCTTATTCAGCTGTCTCGGGAATTTGTCGGACTATTTCGACAGATTTCAGGATTTATGGGCATGTACAAAAGGTGACAGGCTAATCATTAAACAACTGTGGGAGCGAGCCTGCTCGCGATGAGGCCCTGCCAGTCAACATCAACGTTGAATGACACACCGCCATCGCGAGCAGGCTCGCTCCCACAGTTGATCTCCGCCGGTTCGTAGATTTAACTCAGTAGCGCTGATATTTGGAACCGAACTCAGGGCGGTTTTCTGCAACGACCACACCCCCTTGCACGGCATTTTTCGGACTGATCAGCGCGACACGTTCGCGCACTTCCTGCAGGCGATCAGCGCCACCTTCAGCTACACGCTCACGCAATTCTTGCAGGCGATCGGCACCACCCTCGGCGACGCGGTTCTCGATCAGTCGATCGGAGCCCCCTTCAGCCACACGATTCTTTTGCAGGTTTTCAGAGCCATATTCAGCGACGCGATTGTGTTGCAGCCGGTCCGAGCCACCTTCCACCAGCAGTTGCTGGATCGGAGTGTGAGACACAGTGCTGGAGGTACTCGCCGATGCCAGGTTCGACAGGCCGAGGCCGCCAACCAGTGCCAGACCGAGTGCCAGGGACGAGACTTTCGAGAAGTTGAACATGGTTGATTCTCCGTGCGCTTTAGTTTGTGTGGGTCGGTAGCTGCTGCTATCCGGTGAACACAGTTAAACGCCGGGGTGTATCGGTGATGTGTGCTTGAACGCGTTGAAATCGGCTTCTACGTATCCGCTCGGGGTTCATATACAGACGGATACAAAACCTCGCGACCTTCTAGTTCCTGTAGCCGCTGCATTGTGGCGAGCGAGCTTGCTCGCGTTGGACTGCGCAGCGGCCCCAAAAATTTTGTGAGCGCTGCGCACTCAAACGCGAGCAAGCTCGCCACAGGGCAGCTGCTACAAGGGATGGGGGCTGAGGGTGAGTTCGGCGCACAAGCCGCCGCCTTCGCGGTTGCTCAGGGTCAGGGAGCCGCCGATGGCCAGGGCCAGTTGCTGCGCGATGGCGAGGCCCAGACCGGTGCCGCCGGTGTTGCGGTTACGCGAATTTTCGACGCGATAGAACGGCATCAGGACTTGCGCCAGTTCCTCTTCGGCGATCCCCGGCCCGCGGTCCAGCACCTTGATCGAATGACTGCCATCGGCCTTCGATAGCACCTGCAATTCGGCGGCACCGGCAAACTTCAGTGCGTTGTCCGTCAGGTTGACCAGCACCCGGCGCAGCGCATGGGGACGAGTGTCGATGACCCCGGCGTTTTTGCCGTTCAACTCCACGGCTTTGCCTACGTCTTGATAGTCGTAGACCAGGCTGTGGAGGAACGAATCCAGATTGATCCGGCAACTGGCTTCGGTGGCGCCATGGACACTGCGGGCATAGGCAACGCCTTCGCGCACCAGATGCTCGATTTCGCTGAGGTCGTTCGAGAGTTTTTCTTTCTCGCTGGAATCGTCCATGAATTCCGCCCGCAGCTTCATGCGGGTGATCGGGGTTTGCAGGTCATGGGAAATCGCCGCCAGTAGTTGCATGCGCTCTTTCAGGTAGGCGGCGATGCGTGCCTGCATGGCATTGAACGCCCGGGCGGCATGGGCGACTTCGGTCGGGCCTTTTTCGTCCAGATGCACCGCGTGGGTATTCGGGTCCAGCGTGTCTACTGCCTGGGCGAGGCGGGTGAGGGGGCGGATGGCGACCCTGACCGCGAGCCAGGTGCAGATCAATAAAAGCGTCAGTTGTACCAGCAGCACCATCGGCAACCACGAAGACAACGGCATCACCGATGGGCGGACGTCGATGGTCAGCGGGCTGCCATCGGCGAGTTTCAGGTGCGCCTGGAAATGCTGCTGTGCGCCTTCGATGCGTGTGAATGCCAGGGCATATTGCTCGCCGACAGCGTCCTGGATGGACTGCACCGCGTCGTGGGCCTCTTTAATATTGATCGGTGTGCCCGGCAAGCCTTCGCCCAGCGAGTAGCGATAAGTGCGGCGCTCGAAGCGCGGCACCCAGTCGGCGCGTTCGGCGGCGGGCAAGCGGTCAAGGATCGAGACCGCTATCGACACGTCATTTTCCAGGTTGCCCAGCAGCATGGCTTCGGCGCTGCGATAACGTTCGTAGAATTGCACGCCGAAGGACAGGCCGTGGGCGACGATCAGGCCTGCCAGGAAAATCAGCGACAGCCGGGACGCCAGCGTACGCGGCCAATGCAGTGAGAGTTTCATGATTCTGCGCCGAGCAATTCCACGGGGTAGGAGAATACGTAGCCTTCGCTGCGCACGGTTTTGATGTAGGTCGACTCCCGCGAGTCATCCATCAGCCGTTGACGCAGACGGCTCACCAGCAAGTCGATGGAACGGTCGAACAGGTCGGCATCGCGGCCCTGGGTGAGGTTGAGCAACTGGTCGCGACTGAGTACGCGCTGTGGGTGATCGAGGAAAACCCGGAGCAAGCGGTATTCGGCGCCACTGAGCGCAACCATCGTGCCGTCCTCGTCCAGCAGATGGCGAGCGGTGGTGTCCAGGCGCCAGCGACCGAACCCCAGCAACCGGCCGCTTTCGGTGATGATCAGGTTGGGCGGCAGCATCCGGGTGCGGCGCAACACGGCGTTGATCCGCGCCAGTAGTTCGCGGGCGGCGAAGGGTTTGGTCAGGTAGTCGTCCGCGCCCATTTCCAGGCCGAGGATGCGGTCGGTTTCGTCGTTGCGGGCGGTGAGCATCAGGATCGGCGTGGCCTTGTGTTTGCCTGAGCGCAACTCGCGGCACAGCAGCAGGCCGTCATCGCCGGGCATCATGATGTCGAGCACGATCAGGTCCACGGTGTTGGCTTCGAGAAAGCTGCGCATCTGTCGGCCATCGGCGACTACCGTGGTGCGCAGGCCGTTCTTCTTCAAATAGTTACCGACCAGTTCGCGGATCTCGCGATCGTCGTCGACGATCAAAATGTGGTTCACGTGTTCCATTACTCAACCCTCTTGTTATTCGCACGTCGCGCATTCTAGGGAGCCGCACCGCGCCTGCCTGTCGGCCTTTGTATCTCACTGTATCTCGTTGTGACTTTGATACATGGGGATACAAGACGACTTTTTTCAGGTGCGGGTGTATCGAACTGTATCGAGTGCCTTGTGTGACACGTTACGCCTTATTAGTCGCGGTTTTACGACACATGGCGGATACCTCTAGCCGGTTAAATGGGTTCCATCGAGACGGGACTACTTGCCTCGTTTCACTGCCCATTACGACGCTGAGGACATGATCATGAACTGGAACAAACTGGTTGCCGCTGGCTTCTTTGCTGTCCTGAACGTTGCGGCGTTTGCGGCCCATGCGGATGTTCAGGCTCACAGTAGCCACCTGGATATCAAGAAGGTGATTTCTACTGTAGAAGACGGCGGGGCGAATTGCGGGATTGTGAATGCGCGGATGACGTATCTGGATTCGAGCGGTACGCAGAAGGTGCTTGATTACAGCAAGTTTGCGGCGTGTGGGAATCAGGGCGGTTGACCTTGGCGGCCTTCGGGCCGACCAGGTTCCCCCCCGGTGTACCCCGTCCAACTGTGGGAGCGAGCCTGCTCGCGATGGCGGCTTGAAAGCTGACCTGTCTTTCCCTGATGTGCACACAATCCTTGTGGGAGCTGGCTTGCCTGCGATGGCGGCCTGGTAGCCGACCTGTCTCTTTCAGGTGTACATATCCATTTCTGCGGTAACGGCGGCTGGCGGTTTCGCCCTTACGGCGACTCACTTTTTTTTCAAACGCCAAAAAAAAGTAAGCAAAAAAAGGCTCGCCCCAAGCGTCCGGCCCCTCGCTTAGGCTCGGCGTACCTTCGCTCCGGCATTCATCCGGGGGCATCGCCCTC
>NZ_JBOFQE010000080.1:0-12110 GCF_051660785.1 Pseudomonas sp. | reverse complement strand
TTGCTGGCGATAGCGTCCGTCAGGCGATTAACTTGTCGCCTGCCCCACCGCTATCGCCAGCAAGCCGGCTCCTACAGGTGATTTGTGTAATGCCTGAGTACCGGATGAGATAAAACTGACTAGAGCAACTTGTTCTTCTGCAGAAATTCCTTGGACACACTCTCGATAGACTCACGACCAACGTCGACCCGAGAGTTGAGACCGGCAATGGTGTCGTCGTCCAGTTTGGAAGAAAGCGCGTTGAGCAATTCGCCGATCTTTGGATTCTCTTTAAAGACTTCAGTCCGAATCACTGGCGTCAGCGCGTAGCTGGGGAAAAAGCCTTTATCGTCCTTCAGTACAACAAAGCCGAAAGCCGGAATCCGTCCATCGGTCGACAGGACCAATGCCAGATCGACCTGACCGTCCCTGAGTGCCTGGTAGGTCAGCCCACCGTCCATGCGGACGATGTTCTTGCGCTCGAATTCAAACTTGTACGTCTCTTGAAGAGGACGCAGGCCATCGGGACGGGAAAAGAATTCAGCGTTCGAAGCGAATTTGTAGGATTTGCCCGCTTCGATGTTTTTGGCAAGATCACTGATCGAGGTTATTCCGTCTTTCTCGGCCTCTTCCTTGCGCATGGCAAATGCGTAGGTGTTGTTGGCCTTGGAAGGGTTCAGCCAGGTGATGCCCTTCTGGGCGTCGAGGGTGCTGATCCGCTTATAGGTTTCGTCAGCGTCCAGTTTGTCCGTGACTTTGTTGTAAGTAATCAGCGAAGTGCCGGTGTACTCCCAGTACACATCGACCTGACCGTTCTCTTGCGCCGCGCGCAATACAGACGAACCCAGGTCCGGGCGTTTATCGACACTGTAGCCATTGGCGCGCAGTAATTGCGTGGTCATTTCCGCAACCAGTTGCTGCTCGGTAAACTTCTTGCCGCCCACCACAATCGTGCTGTTGGCAGAAGCGCTGCCCACAACACCTGAAACAAGACTAAAGCTAAAGATCAGACTGGCCAGCATTCGATAAATCATCATGCACCTCATATTATTGGTTTAGGTCGATGGTCTTCAGATTCATTCGCGTCCGGCCAACCTCAGGCCCCGTGACACTGCAATGTTTTGAATCAAGCCGCAGCCCAGATCGACTGCAATCGCCAGGAGCGCGGTCGACGCAGCACCGGCCAGCATCATGCCGAAGTCGTTCAGGTCGATGCCGGTAAAGATCAACTCGCCCAGCCCGCCTCCACCCACCAGGAAGGCCAGCGGCGCGGTACCGACGTTGATCGCCAGCGCCGTGCGGATACCCGCGAAAATCACGTTCATCGCATTCGGAATTTCGACTTTCCACAGCGTCTCCCGCGGCGTCATGCCCATGGCCTCGGCGGCTTCGACCAAGTGCTGCGGCACCGCGCGCAAGCCTTCATAGGTGTTGACTGCCACCGGTAACAACGTCGCGACAAACAAGCCGATGATGGCCGCGCCACTGCCAACGCCAATGAAGCTCATGGCCAAGGCCAACAAGGCGAGCTTGGGGATCGCCTGCCCCACGTTGAGGACCTGCATGCTGGCCATGGCATAACGCTGGTTCGCCGGACGGCTCATCCAGACACCCAACGGCAGCGCGATGGCCAGGGCCAACACTCCGCTGACCGCCACGATCTGCAGATGCTGGACCGTCAGGTAGCTGATGTCGCCCCAGTAAAACTGCAGCCCTTCCCACAATCTGCTCAGTAAGTCAGGCATGGTCAGTGCACCACTGGAGTAATGTTTTCAACCAGCCGCGCCAGAATGTCAGCCTGGTGGACATAGCCGATAAAGCGTCCGTCGCTGTCGTTGCACAGTGCCCAATCCTGGCCACGGCCCAGCAGTTGCGAGAGCACTTGGCGCAGATCATCGCCAGGCTTGACGATCAGCTGCGAGCGCGAGGCGATGCCGCTGTTGCCACCGACGACCTGCATCTGTTCCCGTGGCGCGATCATGCTGGCAACGTCAGCCGCCCGCAGCAGACACAGGCGCTTCATGATCCGGTCGCTGCCCATGAAGTTCGCCACGAACTCGCTGTTGGGCCGGGCCAGAAGGTCATCCGGGGTGCCAAACTGCTGAATTTTTCCGTTGTGGAACAAGGCAACGCAGTCGGCCATCTTCACGGCTTCATCGATGTCGTGACTGACAAACAGCACGGTCTTGTTGACCTGGCGCTGGATGCGCATGAACTCGTCTTGAATCACTTCGCGGTTGATGGGGTCAATCGCGCCGAAGGGCTCGTCCATCAACATTACGGGCGGATCCGCTGCCAGCGCCCGGGCCACCCCTACGCGTTGCTGTTGACCACCCGACAGTTCGCACGGGTAGCGCTTGAGGAATTTTGAAGGTTCCAGCGCAACGACTTCCAGTAACTCCGCGGCACGCTTGCGGCTTTTGGTTTTGTCCCATCCCAACAGATTGGGGACGACACAGATGTTTTCTTCGACGGTCATGTTCGGGAACAAGCCGACTTGCTGGATCACGTAGCCGATGGAGCGTTTAAGGGTGACGCTGTCCAGTTCGGAGGTGTCGCGACCACCGATTCGGATCGTGCCCGAGGTAGGCGTGATCAGTCGGTTGATCATTTTGAGCGTCGTGGTTTTACCGCAGCCCGACGGCCCAAGCAGTACGCAGATCTGCCCCTCTTCAACATTGAATGAGACATCTTCTACTGCAGTGATTGAGCCGAATTTCTTGTTTAAATTTTCGATCTGGATCACGTCGTAGCTTCCTTCATTCGGCCAGTGGCCACTTTGTTCTTGTTCAGGCCTTTTGGCGTCAGGACGCGCTGCAAGCCGTAAAGCGCGTAATCGGCCGCAATGGCAATCACGCTGATGACGATTGCGCCGGCCAACAGCTGTCGGGTATCCGATTGAGCGATGCCGCGAATGATGAGGCTGCCCAGGCCACCGGCGCCAATGTAAGCCGCGATCGCCGCGATGCCGATGTTGATGACGGTTGCCATCCTGACGCCGGCCATGATCAATGGGACGGCAATCGGCAGCTCAACCTTGCGCAGCCGCTGCCAGGTCGACATTCCCATCCCTATCGCCGCTTCGCGCAACGCCGGGTCGATGTTGGAGATCGCGGTGGTGGTGTTGCGGATGATGGGCAGCTGGGAATAGAGAAACAGTGCAATGACCGCCGGCACAACACCGATCCCATAGCCGATCAACGACAGGGCCGGAATCATCAGCCCGAACAGCGCGGCAGAGGGAATGGTCATCAGGACAGCGGCAAAGGCCAGGACCCAACGACGAGTCCGGGGGTGCTGGGAGATTGCGATCCCGACGGGCACACCGGTCAGAATCGCCAGCCCCACCGCGACCGCCACGATGAGCAGGTGCTGTCCGAGGAGCAGGCTGATCAGCCCGCCGTTTTCCAGAATGAAACTCAAGGTTTCCATGGGTGTTTTGCCTTCTGTACGTCATTGTTGTTTTTGCCGGCCATGCATCTGGAAGTGGACGCCGGATTTGTTAGAAACATTACAGCGCTCCCCTTCGGAGCCTTAGCTGTGAGTTCGACGATTTCTATCAAAAAATCGACGTCACGAGGCACGCTCGTGCATGTCGAGAGATGAAAGGCCGATTGAAGAAGGAGTATGCAGGATCGCCAAATGACCAAGGCGTGCCAGGGTGCACCGCCTGTCGGGCTAGGTCATTAGCTTGCTATGCGGTTTTACGGAGCGGACAGGTTCAGGCTTTTTTGGGGGGATTGCCCCCCCTCTGCCAGCCCGCTCAGGGGTGGCAATCAGGAGTGGGCATCATCAAATTTCCGCCGCTCTTCCCCTGGCGTGCATCCCCAGATCCGACGGTAAGCGGCGCCCAGATGCGACGCCGAGACGAACCCGCAGGTGTAAGCGATGGACGCAATGGGCTGAGTGCTTTCACGCAGCAATCGCCGCGCTTCGTTCAGCCGCAGTTCCAGATAAAACTTTTTTGGCGTCATTCCGAAGTGCTGGTGCCACAACCGCTCCAATTGGCGGTGTGACAGGTTGCACCGATCGGCAATCTCTTCGATGCCGACGATGTTTTCCAGATTGTTCTCCATGAAGGCAATCGCCGCCGTCAGCCGTCGATCGTGAATCCCGAAACGCCACTGGATCGACATTCGCTGATGTTCTTCCGGGGCTCTAATCCTGGCGTGCAGGAATTGCTCGGCGACACTGGCGGCGAGTTGATTACCGAAATCGAGCGCGATTTGCGCCAGCATCAGATCAATCGCCGCCGTACCGCCTCCACAGGTCCACCGGTTGTCATGGTTGACGTACAGGTCTTTGGTGACCTCGATCGTGGGAAATTCTTCCGCAAACTGACCGATGCACTCCCAGTGCAAGGTGCACCGCTTCCCTTCCAGCAACCCGGCGCGCGCCAGAATGAACGTACCGGTGCTCAGGGCACCTACGGTTTTGCCCCGGGCGGCGGCTCGCTGTAGAAAGCGCAGTATTTTCGGTGGTTTCTGATGTTCGATGTCCAGGCTCGCCAGGACAAAAACGCGATCCAGTTCCGGCGCCTGATCAACCGGCAGGGACTGAATCTCGATGCCACTGCTGGAGCTGACCGGCCCACCCGATTCTGTGAGCAGGGTCCACTCGTAAAGCTTCTTGCCGGACAACCGATTGGCAGCCCGCAAAGGCTCGCTGGCGCCAGCCAGGGCCATCATGGAAAACTCAGGGAGAATGAGCAGCCCGATTCGCTTGGTTGTGCAGGTATTCACAGACGTCGCTGATTCACTGGGGGCTGTCATCGCCAGATCCTTGTCATGGGGGGTTCCAGCCGTTGCAGTCACCGGCTCAGGCCAGCCCGAGGGAGTGGCTTTGGACCCACTATGTTAGGGCCTGTGCTCGTATTCAGCCAGATTGATGTTCAAAACAACGAAGGGCAAGGCGCCGTATTGCGACGGATCGGAACGACCGGAGCTCGGGGAGCGCATCGCGACGCGACGCGGGAGATCGCTGCGAGACTTCGGCACCCGAAGTCCCGCAGGACGATGGCGAGTGGATCAGCCGCGTGTGCGGATGGCCTCGTCGATGCTCTGAATCATCGACTTGAAGACCGGACTGTCGACCTGATTCTGCTGGCCATGTTGCATGTGGGAAATGATCAGCGCGCTCGGGCCTGCATCACCCGGATAGTTCTGGTGCAGGCGCACAGACTCCGAGGGCATGTGCAGCGTGTTGTCGGCGCCGTGGATGATCAGTGCAGGCGGGAAACCTTTGGCACCTTCGATGGACTGCTCCGGGTCATACGCCACATAGGACTTGTAGGACTTTGCCGTGACGTGGGTGCAACCTGGCCAACGGTCTGCGCCGCCCGCTTCGGTGTAGCCGCCCAGTTGCTGATCAACGTAAGCCTGGGTTTCGGGATCCAGTGGATAGTAGCCGAGGCGGGTCGCGTCAGTTCCAGTGTCGAACGGCGGGATCGGCGCGTCATCCGCAAGTTGGTGAATGGCGGCATCAGCTGCGCTTTTGTCTGCACGCAAGGCTTGCAGCTTACGGATGTTGGTGTAGCTCATCGGTACCCAGAAGCGGATCTGTTCAGCACCTGCGGCGGCCAGTTCAGCCACAGCGCCGAGGCTCGCCACTGAACCCATCGCCCAAGACGCCACCGCCGGCATCTCGCCAAAATTTTCCCGAGCCCATTCAATGGCACCCAGGACTTCATCTTTCTGGTCTTCGAGGATGACATTGGTGATCTCAATGTCCCCGGCCTTGATCGTATTGCGGACGTGCTTGTTGGAGAAAAAGCCCGCTACGTCGTAGGTCATGACGCGATAACCGCGCGCAGCCAAAGCGCGACCGAACAGCTGGCCGTACATGGTCACGCCACCCGTGAAACCGGAATTGAAAATGACAGGGGGCAACTTTTTCGACGCAGCGTCCAGTTGCTCTGGTTGAAATACCGTGCCTTTGAGGCTCAGGGTTTCATCGCCGTATTTAACCGTAAAGTTGATTTCTTTTGTTGTAATGTTGGTCATCGCTAGTTATCTCAAAGTTGGAGCGTGGGCGTAGATCAGCTGGCCAAATGCTCCGTGGAGAAGTTGGTCAGCAGGAATTCGGGTTTCTTCAGAAACATGATGTGCAACGGCGTCGACAAAGTTGAACGCCTTGCTCAAATCAAACAGGTCGGAATACGGCACACCCTTGTTGTCAGTTCCGACATGGGGTGCATCGGTTGCTTCCAGAAGGATCTTGTCCGCGCCGACCGCGCAAACAATTTGCGTCACGAAACGAGCGGTTTCCTCGGGATGAACAGAAGTGCGATAGCCAGGGCCTTTGAACCAGACGTTGCCTCGCTCTCTCGCTTCAGTGAGCAGCGCGATGTAAGCCGGCTCAGTGATGTCACGCTCGCTGTGACACGTGCCCAGGTGATCGATAATGACCCGCACATCGCGAGGAATCTGGCGCAATACGCGCCGATTTGTCTCGGCCTCTTTCGCATAAATGTGCAGATGCTGGTGCGGGAGCAGGCGAGCGTAAAACATCAACCATTGCTCATCACAGAATTGCGTATCGGCAACAGTCTCAGGCCTTGCATCGTGCAGAACGATTCGGGCACCAATCACTTGCGGGTGCGAGAGACGCTCTTGTGTGGCGTAGGCAGGTTCTGCCTTGATCGTTCCCACCAATCTGACGCCCCCATAGCGTTGGGGATTTGCCGCCTGCAGATTCCTGAGTTCCTCGAAGGAAGCGAACACGTTTTCTGAATCGGGCAAGATACTTAAATGAACGTTATTGAGGAGCGTCGGAACAATTCCGGCGTTGATCAAAGTATCCAGATAAGCAGTCAGCGGATGCGGTTCGGGTAACGTATAGGGCAGCGAGCCGGCTACTCGGCGAAGGTCTTGCGAAGTATAAAAATGAACGTGACTGTCTATTCTTTTGATCAACGGGAGCATGAGTAGTGTTTCCGGCTTTTGTGCGAAAACAATAATCGTCGTCAGTGCTTCGTCGCTCCCGCCAACTCGACGTGTAGTATCAAATTTTCGCCATGCGTAATCTTTGCAAGCAAAGAGGCTTTGTAATCGCCGCTTGGACTTTCAGGGCAGAAACAGCGCTTGGGGTCCTGTTTTGCGCGGCTGGCAGGATTATGCAGTCGTAAAAATGAAGCCCGGTCGGTCAAGAGGTCAGCGGTTCGTCAGGCGGATGGCGAAAAATTGATGGGCCTCAAATCGCTCGTGGCTGTCGTCCTGGATCAGTGCAACTGTCCAGCGTTTTGACTCAATACAAAAATACCCTGCGGACCACATTTGCCATGAGTTTCTGGCAGATGTAGGGAGCGTACCCGTTGATATGCCAGTAAAAACCGATCATTCGAACATTTTGCAGGGTCCCGCCCGGCATTTCGCACACCCATAATGGACTTACAACAATAAAGGGGCACACCCTGAGGTACGCAAGCCATGTACAAGGACCATATCGTCAAGGCTCGTATGACTGACAGCGCTCTATTCATGGGGACGGTCGCTGCAGTCATTTTCATCATTACGCTTGTCTGCGGTGTGGGTGAAAGCCGTCTTTCCAACCTGATGGGGCCCATCGTCCTCGACTTGAAAGCACCTCTGGCACGTGACATCGCGGTCGGGGGCACCTTCACCCTCACGGTTGTCCTGAATCTGTTCATCCTTGGCCGGTTTCCCTTGCGGGCGCAGATCATTACGGTCTGGTGCGAATTGCTGGTGCTGTTCCTTTTATTCTTCGACACCTTCAATCTTTCCTACAGTTTCATCGCCACCAAAGTGGGCTTCATGATTACCCAAGGGGTTTTCACGACCGTCTACGTGTCCGCCATTTCCATTGCCATCGCGTTCGTCCTGGCGTTGTTGGGAGCGACGGCGCGTTTATCTTCCAACGGTTTCGCCATTGCCATCGCCAGCTTCTACACCTCGTTTTTCCGCGGTGTTCCGCTACTCATCCAGATCTACCTCATTTACCTGGGCATTCCCCAACTGGGCTATGTGGTCGGCGCCGTTCCGGCAGGGATTCTGGCGCTCTCGCTCTGCTATGGCGCCTATATGACAGAGATCTTCCGCGCGGGGATCAGCAGCATCTCGCGGGGTCAGTGGGAGGCTTCGCGGGCGATTGGCCTGAATCCATTTCAAACGATGACGCGGGTCATTCTCCCGCAGTCCATGCGCCTGATCATTCCGCCGACTGGCAACCAGTTCATCTCGATGCTCAAGGACAGTTCGCTGGTGTCCGTGATCGGCGTCTGGGAGCTGATGTTCCTGGCACGAACTCAAGGACGTGCCGAGTTCCGACACCTGGAAATGCTGATCACCGCAGCCGTGCTCTATTGGCTGCTGTCGATCGTGCTGGAAACCGTTCAGTCGCGTCTGGAAAAGCACTTCAATCGCGCCCACCGCTGAGTCAGGAGCACTACGATGAACCAGCCGTCAGCTTCAGCCGCCACTGCCCCGTATCCCGCCATTTCGATCCAGGAAATGCACAAATGGTACGGCGAATTTCATGTGCTCAAGGGTATCGACCTGCACATTGCCAGCGGCGAGATAGTGGTCGTGTGCGGTCCCTCGGGTTCGGGCAAATCGACATTGATTCGTTGCCTGAATCTGCTCGAGGACTTCCAGAAAGGAAACGTGTTCATCGAAGGCACCGAGCTGACCCGCAATGCCGCCTGTGTGGCCAACATCCGGCGCCAGGTCGGCATGGTCTTCCAGCAGTTCAACCTGTTTCCGCACATGACGGTCCTGGAGAACCTCATGCTGGGGCCGCGCCTGGTGAGCAAGCTCAGTGAGTCGCAGGCGCGTGGGCTGGCCTGCGAATACCTTGATCGAGTGCGAATCGGGAACCAGGCGGATAAATTCCCCAGTCAGCTCTCCGGTGGCCAGCAGCAGCGCGTTGCAATCGCCCGCGCCCTTTGCATGCGGCCACGCATCATGTTGTTCGACGAACCCACCTCGGCACTTGACCCCGAGATGGTCAAGGAAGTGCTGGACGTGATGGGCGAACTGGCGGGCGACGGCATCACGATGGTGTGCGTCACCCACGAGATGGGCTTCGCCCGCCGGGTCGCCGACCGCATCATCTTTATGGATGAGGGTTGCATCATCGAGCAAGCCAAACCCAATGAGTTTTTTGAAAACCCGCAGCATCCACGCGCGCGGGAGTTTCTGTCGCAGATTCTCAGCCACTGAGAAGCATCGCCGCACTGTCCGAAATCATCGACACAAACAACAACAAAATCGCACTCAAGCGACCTGGAGGCTTAATCATGATCTCGATCTCCCGCTTCTTCACTGCAGCTGCTGTCGCCACTGCTGTCACGGTCACCACTGGCGTCGCCTGGGCGGGCTCGACCCTCGACCGCATCCATGAAACCAAGGTGATCAAAGTGGCGACCGCCGCCAATTGGCCTCCGCAATCGTTTCTGGGGCCCGACAACAAGCTGCAAGGTTTTGATATCGATGTCGCCACCGAAATCGGCCGACGCCTGGGTAGCAAGATTGACTTCGTGACACCTGAGTACGGGATCATCACCGCAGGACGCTGGTCGAATCGCTGGGATTTGTCGGTCGGGTCCATGACGCCAACCACCGAACGCGCCCGGGTCCTCGACTTCCCGGCTATTTATTACTACACGCCGTATGTATTCGCCGTGCACAAGGATGCTGCCGGGGCCAAGGCAGCGGATCTGGACGGCAAGATTGTCGGCGTCGAAGCCGGCACAACGTCGGAAGACTATATCAATCGCCGGCTCAAGATCGACGCCGCCGATGTGCCAGCCTTCACCTACGACGTCACGCCTGGCGAGGTGAAGACTTATGGCGACAGCATGGGCCCCCTTGATGATTTGCGCATGGGCAACGGCGTCCGACTGAACGCTACTTTGTCCGCCCTTCCAACCATCGTTGCCGCCGTCAAAAATGGCTATCCCATCGTGAGAGTGGAAGGCAAACCCGCATACTACGAACCGTTGGCCATCGCCGTGGATAAAGGCGATGAGGCGTTCAACAGCGCGCTGAGCAAAATCGTTACAGACATGAAAACCGACGGCACGCTGAAGCAACTTTCTGAAAAGTGGTACGGCGCCGACCTCACCCGAGTGCAATAAACCCAAGCATTGCAGGCGCCCGTTCTTGACGCGGCGCGCTGCATGACTGCGCCGCGAAAAAGGACAACGGACTTCATGTACAACAACAATTACTACACCGCCACGATGAACGACACGAAGCAGCGCGCGGCGCTGTCTACCAATGTCCAGGCTGATGTGTGCATCATCGGCGCGGGGCTGGCGGGGTTGAGCACGGCGTGGGAGCTGGTTTCGCGAGGGCAGTCCGTCGTGATGCTTGAGGCGGGCCGAGTGGCCTGGGGAGCTTCCGGTCGTAATGGCGGCTTCGTCCTCCAGGGCTGGTCCGAAGGGCTGTCGTCCATCGAGCGACGCTGCGGAAAACCGACTGCCGCTGCGCTGTTCAGACTTTCGCTCGAAGGTGTCGATACTGTTCGCGACATGATCGCCCGCCATCAATTGCCAGGTTGCTCGCCAACGCCAGGAAAATTGAGCGTGGTTCGCTATGAGGATGGCGATAATCTCAAGCGCCTGCGGGATAAAATGGCGACGGATTTCGACTTCCACCTCGACTATCTGGATCGCCAGGCGGTGCGTGAAAAGCTGAAGACGGACCGGTATTTCCAGGGGCTGCGCGATAACCATGGATTTCACTTCCACCCTTTGAACTATTGCCTGGGCCTGGCCCGGCTAATCGAGGGCAGCGGCGGCATGATCCATGAACAGTCGCCGATGGTCGAGGTTGAGAGCCGGGACGGGCGACACAGAGTCATCACCGATCAGGGCACTGTAGATTGCGCCAATGTGGTGTATTGCTGTGGCGGCTATGGTGGTCCCGAGTTTGGTAAATTACGACGCGCCTTTCTGCCGATCGCGACCTACGCGGTGCTCACCGAACATTTGGGCGGGCGTCTGGCCGATGCGGTAGGCACCACCGATGCCGTGGGCGATAATCGCCGAGCCTCGGACTATTACCGAATCGTCGATGGTGACCGCCTGCTGTGGGGCGGTCGTATCACCACCAGGAACCTGCAGGATGAAAAGCGCCTGGGGCAGTTGCTGACCGAAGACATTCTCGACGTCTACCCGCAATTGCGCGGCATCAAGATCGAAAAAGCCTGGTCCGGGCTGATGGGTTATGCACGGCACAAAATGCCCCACATCGGCCCGCTCGGGAAGGGGCTATGGGCATGTACTTCATTTGGTGGCCATGGTATGAACACCGCCCCTATTGGCGGACGCGTCATTGCAGAAGCCATTTGCGGCGAGACTGATCGCTACCGTTTGTTCGATGCCTACGGCCTGGAATGGAATGGTGGCCCTCTCGGCCCGGCTGCGGCGCAAACGGTGTACGCCGGCCTGAAGATGATGGACATTTTTCAGGAATCGCGTTCGCAACGCAGGGCAACACATAAAAACTGAATCCGAGCGAGATCAAGGAAGTGTTTATGGATGCGCAGAATCCCGGTCCGTTGTTTAACCTGACCGACAAGGACAGGCAGTTGCTTGGCCTTCTGCAGGCCAACGCACGTGAACCCACCGCTTCATTGGCCCGTAAGCTCGAAGTCTCACGCTCTTCGGTGCAAGAGCGGATCACCCGCCTGGAAAAGGCTGGCGTCATCACCGGGTACAGCGTGCGTATCGACCAGACCAGGCTCCAGCAGACCATCAGTTGTTTCACCATGACCTCTTGCACTAACAAGAGCTATACCGATGTCATGACCTCTCTGCGCAAGATGGATTCGGTGCAGGCCGTGTATGCGGTCTCGGGCGAGTCCGACTTCATCATCCATCTCGTCACGCCGACCCTGAGCGAGCTCAACGCCGAGCTCACCAGAATCAATATGATCAAAGGCGTGGCGCACACCGCCTCGCATATTGTGATGGAAACCAAATTCAGCCGGAAACTGACGGTGTAAATCCCCATCGATTTACGCCGTCTGCTGTACGAACTTTCCTGCGGGCAAAACAAAACCCCAACTGCTTTCGCAATTGGGGTTTCGGAATTTAATCTTGACGATGACCTACTCTCACATGGGGAAACCCCACACTACCATCGGCGATGCATCGTTTCACTGCT
>NZ_JBOFQE010000079.1:0-124642 GCF_051660785.1 Pseudomonas sp. | reverse complement strand
TTGCTGGCGATCCAGGCAACGCGGTGTGTCTGTTTCACCGTGTTGTCTGGATCGCCAGCAAGCCGGCTCCTACAGGGGCGCGTTATGCATTAGACGTGGAAGTAGCCCACGCAGCTGTCAAACGGCAGGCGTTTGAGTTCGATCTTGTTCAGGTCCAGCACTTCACGCAGGGCTTTGGTTTCGCCCGGGAAGTTGCGGTAAGCCACTTCGTCCAATACCACGACCGCGCCTTTTGGCATGTACGGCAGGAAGGTTTCCAGCGCGACTTTGGTCGATTCGTACAGGTCGGTGTCGAGGATCAGCATGGCCACGACCAGGTCCGGACGGGTCTTGACCCACTCAGGTACGGTCTTGACGATGTCGCCTTTGACCAGCTCGCAACGCGGGATGCGGTTGACCGGGCGCAGCAGGTCGTTGGCGTCGATCATGTCCTGGATCAGCGACTGGTCGGTGTCGGAGAACATGGTTTCGTTGACATCGGCCGGGTCTTCTTTCTTGTCGATGCTCTGGAAGCCTTCGAAGGTGTCGAAGCCCACGATCGAACGGTTGATCGCGTACGGCTCGAGAATCATCGACAAGTGCATGTACAGCATCAGCGAGTTGCCCTTGTACACGCCGCACTCGATGATCGCGCCCGGTACTTCAGCGACTTTCTTGAACAGTTCCATGCGCGACAGCGCAGCAGTGACGCCGATGCGGTTGGCGAAGACGAACGGCGCGTCGGCCACGTACTCGGCATCGACCCGTTTCAGAACGTTGGCACGGGTTTCGTTGTACTGGGCCTCGGCAGGCGTGATGCGACGCTTGGTCATTGCTGGATTCCTTGGAAATTCGAGAAGTCGTGGGCGTGGAAATAGTCTTTGAAACCGGCGCCGACGTCAGGGCAGGCGCTGTCGACGTTGATCGCGCCGCGCTTGTGCTTGAGGTCGTCGAGGTGCATCAGGCGGAAGTCCACGCTGAAGCGGGTTTGATTGGTGTGGTTAGCGACCGTGCCGTGCAGGTGCGAGCCGGAGAAGATCAGCATCTCGCCGGTGTTGCCGGCAATGCGCACTTCGGACGCGGTGTTGATCGCTTCCATCGGCACCGGGTGCACGCGGACTTCCTCCTTGAGGTTGTCCTTGGCCTTGTGCCGCTGGTTGCTGATCCAGTCGTTGAGGCTCCATTCGCTGGAGGTGTTTTTCACCGGCACATCGAAGTAGCCGGCGTTGATCATCATGGTCTGGTCGGGGCTGATGGTGTGCACCGGCATCCAGGTGTTGATCTGGCAATCGACGCTGCCGTACCACGTGTCGCGATGCGGTTTGTAGGCATAGCTGACACCGGCGTGCAGGTAGTCATAGTTGGGCACCACGCGAATGCGCGGCACGTCGAAAATGTATTCGCGCGGGTCGACACCAATCTCGTCGATAAACGAGAGGATCAGGTCTTTGGCGCGCTGGCTGTTGGTGAACTGGCCCTTGAGGCGGGTCACCAGAACCACGAATTCTTCCACCGGCATCAGCGTGTGCAGCGCCTGGTGATGGGTCTCGCCGTTGAAAGCGGCGGTGATGCTTTCCTGGGCAAACGCACACAGCTCTTTGGCCGCGCGCAGCTGAGTGTTCAGGAAGATGTCGCCGGCGTAGATGGCTTCTTTGAAGTCAGCTTTGTGTTGAAGCTGATTGATGTACAGATTCACGATTCCACTCCTGAATGCATCGAGTCTCTTAAGAGTCGGCCACACGTTAGCAAACTGAAGTGCAATCCGGCGGGTGGTGGATCAATAAAAACGCAAACGCCTGAATTTGCGACGAAATGCGTTGTCCCGCGCAAAAAAAATCCCTGTAGCAGCTGGCGAAGCCTGCGTTCGGCTGCTACAGGGTTTTGTGTTGAGGCTAGAAAAGTTGGGTGAACAGCCAGTACAGGCTGCCCGACAACAAAATCGCCGCCGGCAAAGTCAGTACCCAGGCCATCAGCAGGTTGCGGATGGTCCTCATCTGCAAGCCGCCACCGTTAGCGACCATGCTCCCGGCCACCCCCGAGGACAACACATGAGTGGTCGACACCGGCAAGCCGAACATGTCGGCCGCGCCGATGGTCAGCATCGCCACGGTTTCCGCCGAGGCGCCCTGAGCGTAGGTCAAGTGGGTCTTGCCGATCTTCTCGCCGACTGTCACCACGATGCGCTTCCAGCCGACCATGGTGCCCAGCCCGAGCGCAATCGCCACGGCGATTTTCACCCACAGCGGAATGAAGCGCGTCGAGTTGTCGATCTGTTGCTTGAACAGTTGCAGTTTGCCGGTGGTGTCGGCGTCGAAGTTGCCGACCTTGTTCTTGTCCATCAGGCGAATGGTTTCGCTGGTCAGGTACATGTCGTTACGTACGTTGCCCACGGCCTCGGCCGGTACTTTGGACAGCGAGCCGTAACCCTTGACCTGCGCACCGATGCTGCCAGTCAGGGCGGCGAGGGCGGGGACCAGTTGCGGCGTGGCTTCCTTGCTGCGCACGTATTCAGAGAGCACTGGACGCGGATCGGCCGGGGCCGGCATCGGCGCACTTTTTACCAGCGCTTGCTGGGTGACTTCGGCGACGGCGGCGAATTGCAGCGCCTGGTCGGCGGGCATGGTGCGGTTCAGCGCATAGGCCATCGGCAGCGTACCGACCAGAATCAACATGATCAGGCCCATGCCTTTCTGGCCGTCATTGGAACCGTGGGCGAACGAGACGCCGGTGCAGGTCACAATCAACATGCCGCGAATCCACCACGGCGGTGGCGTGTTGCCGACGGGTGCCTTGTACAGCGCGCGATTCTTGACGAACGCGCGCAGGGCCAGCAGCAACAACGCGGCAAAACCGAAGCCGACCAGCGGCGACAACAGCAGCGCGTAACCGATCTTGGTCGCCTGCGCCCAGTCCACGCCGCTGGTGCCGTCATGGCCGTGCATCAAGGCGTTGGCCACGCCGACGCCGATGATCGAACCGATCAAGGTGTGCGAAGAGGAGGCCGGCAAGCCCAGCCACCAGGTGCCGAGGTTCCACAGGATCGCGGCGATCAACAGGGCGAAGATCATTGCGAAACCGGCGGAGGACCCGACTTGCAGAATCAGCTCTACGGGCAGCAAGGCGATGATGCCGAACGCCACCGCGCCGCTCGACAGCAGCACGCCGAGGAAGTTGAAGAACCCGGACCAGGCCACGGCGAAGTTCGGCGGCATCGAGTTGGTGTAAATCACCGTGGCCACGGCGTTGGCGGTGTCGTGGAAACCGTTGACGAACTCAAAGCCCAGGGCGATCAGCAAGGCGACACCCAACAGCAAAAACGGCGTCCAGGTGGTGACCACCGTGCCGAGTTCGTTCATGTCGTGCATCAGGCTGTAAGCGGTAAACAACAGCCCGCTGGCCAGCACCCCGAAAAACACCACAAGGGTGAACAGGCTGGGTTTTTTGTCGAGTTGCGGTTTGGCGCTACTGGCGGGAGCCTGCGTTTCGGCGGAGTAGGAAGGCGTAGCCATGACGGACAATCCTGAGGAGGGAAGGAGTGTTCGTCATGATCGTTGCAGAATGTTACAGAGAGACTGCCCTGAGTCAGGGTTTGGGTTATTTGCTTATCCGTTAATCAGAATCCCCAACCAATCCTTGGCATCGCACTTTCTGTGGTGAGGTGGCTTTCCTGTGGCGAGGGAGCTTGCTCCCGCTCGGCTGCGAAGCAGACGCAAAACCTGCTGGCAGGGTGTGGCTGGAAGAATGCTGGGGGCCGCTGCGCGACCCAACGGGAGCAAGCTCCCTCGCCACAGGGGTTTGATGGTGCCTCTGAAGATTAGTAATCCTGGCGCTTACGAAACGCCCACCGCCCCGCAATCACGGTAAACGTCGCAACCAGCGCCACCAGAATCCAGAACCCCTCCGGATCCCCCGCCAGTGGCACGCCACCCACGTTCATGCCAAAGAAACCGGCAATGATGTTGATCGGCAGCGCCAGCACCGTCACCACCGTCAGGGTGAATAGCGTGCGGTTGCTCTGCTCATTGAGGTTGGCCGCAATCTCTTCCTGCAACAGCTTGATCCGCTCACCCAGCGCCGTGAGGTCGTTGATGATCAGCGCAAACTCCTCGGTAGACTTGCGCAGCTCCTTAACGTCCTCCTTCTGCAACCATTGCGGCGGCCGGTTGAGCAAGCGCAGCAACGACCCCGGCTCCAGCGCCAACAAGCGTTGCAGACGCACCAGCACCCGGCGATTGGCACCCAGTTCGGCACGATTGGTCGACAGTCGCGACGACAGCAACTCATCCTCGATCTGATCGACACTCAGGCTGGTCTTGCGCACGATCTGGGTCAGCACTTCGCCCTGATCGCGCAGCAGATGCACGAGCAATTCCAACGGAGAACGAAAGCACTCGCCGGCCTTCACCGACGAGCGCAACTTGTCCACCGAGTGCAGCGGTTGCAGGCGCGCGCTGATGATCAGCCGACTGCGGGCACACACCCACAGCGTCGACACATCCGACGAAACCATGCTGCTGAGGTTGAACACCACGTCGTTGACCACCGCCAGCAATGCCGAATCCACATGCTCGATTCGCGTCGACCGAGACCCTTCGTGCAAGGCTTCGAAAAACTCGTCCGGCAATTCCAGATGGCTTTTCATCCAGCGCTCGCACGCGGCATGCGCCAGGTTCAGGTGCAGCCACAAAAACTCGTCACTCTCGTCCGGCTGTTGCAGGCATTGCAACGCCTTGGCCGAATCGATCTCCCGACCACGCTCGCCGGGGCGAAAACTGAAACCGTAGAGCAGACCGAACAGGTCCGGGTCGCGATGGCTTTGGTCGATGCTGTGGTTCATGAGGGCTCGCAAGGGGAGGCGCCTGTCGCGGGTTTTACAGGTTCACTTGAGCCGCATCATCGCAAGCCTGGATGACGTTTTTGTGACGATAAAATAACCGCAAACGATTGCATTGCCGGTGGTCGGAAATGATTCAAGAACCGCTCTGGCACGCCGATCTCGCTTAAGTTACTTTGCGCGGCTTCGGCCAAGAGCCAAGTTTCAGACAGGGATGTCCGGACACCTTTCACGCTGTGTTTGCTGCGTGTCTCACCCCTGTCATGAGTATCACTCGATGCTGCAAAAATCCCTGAGAGCACAAATCCTCGCCTTGTTGAGCGGCAGCCTGTTGGCGATGCTGTTGATCGCCCTGGCCTGCTTTCACTTCCTCTCCAGCGGGGTTCAGAGCTACGCGAATCTGATCGAAGGTCCGCTGCACACCTCGCAGTTGATTGACGAAGCCAACCTGCAATTCAAGGTGCAGGTGCAGGAATGGAAAAACGTCCTGTTGCGAGGCAAGCAACCGGCTGATTTGGATAAATACTGGAAGCAATTCGAAGACCGTCAGCGCGATGTGCAGGGCATTCTTGGTGAACTGGCCGGGCAGAAGGGCATCAAGCCGCAACTCAAGACCCGCATCGAACGCCTGCGTGACGAACACCGTCTGCTGGGCGCCGCCTATCAGAAGGGCCGTGATGCCTACGTGGCGGCGGGTGCCGACCCAACCGCGGGCGACACGGCCGTCAAAGGCGTGGACCGCGCCACCAGCGATCAGATGAGCGAACTGGTCAGCGAACTGCGCAAACAGGGTGCCGAGCAATCGAAGCTGATCAGCGCCGACGCCGATCGCACGGTGTTGCTGGGGATCATCGTGATGCTCGCCTCGGGTCTGTTGATCGGGCTGTTGAGCCTGTGGCTGGTCAACCGCAACCTGGTCGAACCGATTCGCAAATTGATCGAATACGTCGCGCAACTGAGCCAAGGCAAGTTTGCCGAACGCGTGGCCAGCAGCCGTCAGGATGAGCTGGGCAAGCTGGCGGTCGCAGCCAACACCTTGCGTGATTTCCTCGCCGAAACCTTCAGCCGTTTGCAGCGCAGCGCCAAGGATCTGGACAGCGCCAGTGGTGAACTGAACTCAATCGCCGGCCTCATGGCCAGCGGCACCAACGAACAGTTCAACCGCACTGATCAGGTGGCGACGGCAATGAACGAAATGTCGGCCACCGCACAGGAAGTCGCCCGCCACGCCGCCGATGCCGCACGTGCCGCCGACGATGCAGACCAGTCCGCCCAGCACGGTGAAAAAGTCATGCAGGGCACCATCCACACCATCACCCGGATGCGTGGCGAAATCGCCAACACCGCCACGGTCATCCGCCAACTGGAAACCGACAGCGGACGCATCGGCAAGGTGCTGGAAGTGATTCGTGGCATCGCCGAGCAAACCAACCTGCTGGCGCTCAACGCGGCAATCGAAGCGGCCCGAGCCGGTGAAGCCGGACGCGGTTTTGCCGTGGTGGCCGATGAAGTGCGCAGCCTGGCCCAGCGCACGGCGGCGTCGATCATCGAAATCAACCAAATCATCCAGACCGTGCAAACCGGTGCGGTGGACGCGGCGCAGGCGATTGAAAGCGGTCAGTCACGCAGTGAAGAAAGCGTCGAGCAAGTGACCCAGGCCGGCGCCATGCTGGAGCGGATCACCCACGCCGTGGAAGCCATCCGCGACATGAACCGCCAGATCGCCACCGCTGCTGAAGAGCAGACTTCGGTCGCCGAAGACATCTCGCGCAACCTCACCGAAATCACCAGCATCGCCAGTACCAACCTGGACAATGTGCAGCGCACGGAAGCGGCCGGGCGTAATTTGCATGGGTTGTCGGGGCAGTTGAATGAAGTGACGGCGCGATTGAGCGCGTAGGGCGTCACCGAAACGCAAAAAAGCCGCACGATTCGAAGATCGTGCGGCTTTGTTTTTACAGGTATCAGGTGTCTTGTTTGTCGCTCAGGACTTTGCCGGTGGTGGCATCGAAGTCCACATCCCACTCTTTGCCGTCAGCGGTTTTCAGTTCCACTTCGTATTCGTAGCCATTGAAGTGGTTGTCCAGGTCGGTGTCAGTGATGGTCGCACCCGGGTGCAGTCTCAGCGCCTCCGCGTTCATTGATTCCAGTGACTTGATTTTGCCGCTCTTGACCAGCTCAGGGATTTGGTCGACGCGGACGTCAGCCTGGGCCAGGCCAGCAGTGAGGGTCAGGGCAGCGGCAGTGAACAGGGCAGTCAGGGTTTTCATAAGATTCTTTCCTTGGAGTGATCTGTTTAAGTGGGGCCAGATTAACTACGGCAACTTAATTCACCCTTAATTCCTAAAAGCATCGCCAGCAAGCCGGCTCCTAAAGGTCCGTGTCGTTCGCAAATTTTGCGATCGGCTCGATCTTGTAGGAGCCGGCTTGCTGGCGATGGCGTCGCCTAGGTCCTGGATCAATACCCGTTGTTTGTCAGCAACTGCGCAACACTCGCCGCCGCCGGGCGCTTGTAGAACTTCAGCAATTCGCTGGCGCGGTTGGTGAAGACGCCATCGACGCCGGCGTCCATGACCTTCTGGTAATCCGCTGCATCGTCGATGGTGTAAACATGCACCAGCAGGCCCTGATCGTGGGTGTACTGGTTCATCCACGGTTTCACCAGGTCCGAATAGCTCTGATCGCCACCCTGGGTCAACGCGGCCGAAGGACCGGTGCCGATGGCGCCCTGGGCCTTGGCGTACTCGACCCATTGCTGGAATTCAGCTTTGTCTTTCGGCTCCTGCCTGGCGTAGTAGGTCGCTTTGTCCTTGTCGCCGGACTCGGCAAACGTCACTTGGGATTTTGGCTCGATGCTGCCTTCGCCGACCCACAGCAGCAGGATCTTCGGCACTTGCGGCATTTCCTTCTCAAGCAGTTCGAGGCTGCTCTTCTCGAAGGTTTGCAGCACGACTTTGCCTTTGCCCTGACCGACCGCCAGATTGCTTTTCGCCAGTTTGGAACCGGCCGGGCTCAGCCAGCCGCGATCCTGCAATTTATCCTTGAGGTCGCTTTCGATACCGGGGAATTGCTTCGGCTCCTTGGTTTCGATGTACAGGCCGGGCTTGTGCAGCGGATTGCCCTGGGCGATGTCGATGATTTCGTCGAGGGTCAGTATCTTCAGGCCGACGAAGGAAGGGCGCGCGCGATCCGGGTACGCGGCGTTGAACCAGCTGCCGGCATCTAGTGTTTTCAGTTCGGCGATAGTGAAGGCGTTTGCCGGGCTGTCCTTGCGATCAGGGAATTTCGTGGCGACGTCGGTGGTGCGTTGCAGGTTGTTATCGTGCAGGGCGAACAGCACGCCGTCCTTGCTGCGTTGCAGGTCCATTTCCAGGTAGTCGGCGCCCAGGTCGCGGGCCAGTTTGTAGGCGGCGGCGGTGGATTCCGGTGCATCGAAAGACGCGCCGCGGTGGGCGATCACTGCCGGATGCGGGATGCCCAAACGGGTCGCCAGAGCAGTCGGGCTTGGCTCACTGGCGGCCTGTGCCTGTCCGAGGCCGAGCAGCACGCTCAGCAGCAGGGCGCTTTTGATGAAGGTAACAGGCATGGTCGAGGTCCTTTCGCGTTGAGTTTTCAAAGACGTCTCTTTTAACAACTGAGCGCCGCGAGCGCTATCGCCAGACCGACATAAACGTGTTTAAAGCAGATTTTTTCAACGCTTTTGTGCGGTTCTTTGCAGTACTCTTGGCCCAGGCGTTTCCCCGGCAGAGGGAAATCCGACTGCTTTGCCTTGCGTGTAAACCATCGATCACCGGTCGTTAACGACCTTTTGTGAGGTTTATATGCGCATCACTTCCGAGCTTATCTGCCAGGCCGCCGACCAACTCAAAGGCTTCGTCGGCCTCAATCGCAAGACCGGCCACTACATCGTGCGTTTCAGCGAAGACTCGTTTGGCATGGATGTGGCGGATGACGGGATTATTCCTGTTAGCGAGTTTGTCTGGGCTGCGGGACCGGGGCAGACGATGACGCTCAAGCGAGAGTTGATTCAATTGTTGCTGGATCAGAATATTGATGACCGGATCAATGTGACCGAGCCGTTGCGGGTGTACATGAATCGGCGGGAGGTGCCGGAGATATCGGCGTTCAGGAGTCTGGTTCAGGTCTGAGTTTTTTGTGGGTTTAAACTGGCCTCATCGCCAGCAGGCTAGCTCCCACAGTGGTGTTGTGTACGACACATGTCCCCTGTGGGAGCTAGCCTGCTAGCGATGGCGGCCTAAACATCACCGCATCATCTGACTGCCTTGAACCCATACGCCCGCTCAACCCTGCACACCCGCGTATGACACGCCGAATACCACGTCGAGCGCCCGCGCTCACGAATCTCACTGTGCTCGGGATGATGCTTCCACGCCAGAATCGCCGCCTCGCTGGCCCAGTAGGAAACAGTAATCCCCAAACCATCCTCGCCCCGAGCCGATTCCACCCCGAGAAACCCAGGCTGCTCCCGGGCCAGTTCCACCATGCGTTCGGCAGCCTCGGCGTAACCCTGATCACCGTCGGTGCGCAGAGAGGTAAAAATCACCGCGTAGTACGGCGTTGCTGGCGTATCGGCGATCATGGTTTTTGCCTTTTGCAGGCTTCAACCAACGCACGGACCAGCGGCGGCAGCGTGCCTTTGAGCGCGGCGCGTTCAGGCTGGAACAGCGTGGCGACGAAGAACGGATGCCCTTTGAGTTCCACCGCCCGCAAGTCGCCGGTCGAGTCATGGCCAACGGCGCACAGCTGATGGGTTAATAACTCACGCTCAAACTCCGGATTCACGCCATAGCGGCAGCGATATCCTTCGATAATCTCAGCACTTTCGTACGCCTTGGCGATCAACGAACTTTCAACGAGATGAATGCTGTCCGTTGCTTCCACCAACGAACAGGCCAGCGGCGTGAGTAACGCGCGCGCTGCATCGGGATGGGTTTCGCCGTGCTCAGCATCTTCCCAACCCAACACGTTTCGAGCGAACTCAAGCACCGCGTGTTGAAAGCCGCCGCAGGTGCCGAGGAAAGGCCGCTGCTGTTCACGGGCAAAACGGATCGCCCGCAACGCGCCATCCATGTTTCGGTAAGGGCTGGCGGGCACGCACCAGAAACCGTCGAAGTTTTGTAATGGAGTGGCGGTGTTGATGTGATCGGTGGCCAGCCACTGAAATTGCACATCCAGATTCAGCTGTTCAGCGGCCATGCCGAGGGCGACGGGAATGGCTTGATGGGCGGTGACCTGGGGATCGTAGTCACCGATCAGAGCGATGCGAATTGCGGTGGTTTCCATGAGTGATCTCGGCGCTTGTTGATTCCTGGCACCCACTATAGATTGGCGTTCACGCATTCAATATTGGCGCTATCCCAAGTGATCAATGCAGCGACGCACTATCGGCTCGACTACCCGGACCTGGCGCTGATCCTTGCCTTGGTGCGTGGCGGCTCTCTGGCCCGAGCGTCGGCGCTGTTGAAGGTCGACGTCTCGACGGTGTTTCGCGCCGTTCGCCGATTGGAAGCCGCGCTGGGCCAGCAACTGTTCGAAAAAAGCCGCGCCGGCTACCTGCCAACCACGCTTGCGCAGTCCCTCGCCGAGCAAGCCGAGCGGGCGGAACAAGCGCTGGAAGCGGCGCGCATTGGCGTGGAGCAGGGCGGTGAAGTCATTAGCGGCACAGTGCGGCTGACCTGCACGGATTCTGTACTGCAAGGATTGCTGCTGCCGGCACTGGCGCAGTTCATGCCGTCCTACCCGGCGCTGACCCTCGAACTGAGCACCTCCAACGACTTTGCCAACCTCAGCCGCCGCGATGCCGACATTGCTTTGCGCCTCACCCGCACGCCGCCCGAACATCTGGTCGGTCGACGTCTGGCGGATATTTCCTATCGGGTCTGCGCCAATGCGGCGTACCTGAAATCGGTCGATCCTGAAGACCTGGCCTCACTGACCTGGATCGCGCCGGATGACTTCCTTCCGGACCATCCCACCGTTGCGTGGCGGCGCCAGCAATTACCCGGCGTGACGCCCGGTTATCGCTGCAACAGCATGTTGTCGGTGACCGAGTTGGTGCGAGCCGGGCTGGGCGTCGCGGCGTTGCCGGACTTTTTGATCGGTGACCAACTGCAACCGTTGACCGGCCCGTTGCACGGCTACGACACCGCGCTCTGGTTGCTGACCCGTCCGGACTGTCGTGCGTTGCGCTCGGTGGTGACCTTGTTCGATGAGTTGGGACGGGCGCTTCGATTGCCGTGATCGGACGCTAAACCTTCGGCTGATCCTTGCGCACGAAGTGCTGATGCATTTCCGAGGTCAGGTTTTCGATGCGTTCGGTCAGGGTCTTGGTCATTTCCGTCAGCCGGGTGTTCTGCTCGAGCAACGCCAGCAATTGCGCAGTGTTTTGCGCCGCTTGAGACTGACGTTCGGTATTGGCCACCGCGAGGGATTCCCGGTGCAGGGCGTCGGCGTCGGACTGGGCTTTGTCCCGCGCCGCCTGACGGGTCTGGGCCAACAGGATCAGGGGTGCGGCGTAAGCCGATTGCAGGCTGAAGGCCAGGTTGAGCAGGATGAACGGATAGACGTCGAAGTGGGTCACGCCAAAAATGTTGAGACACACCCAGAGCACCACAATCAGTGTCTGGGCGCCAAGAAACGTCGGCGTGCCGAAGAAGCGCGCAAAGGCTTCGGCGCGCAGGGCAAATTTGTCGCTACCGAACGTTGGCGCCAAGTGCGCATGAGCACGGTGAAAGCGCAGGTGGTCTACGGGAGCGGCGGGGGCGGTTTCGTTGGGCGTCGTGGTCATGATGCTCTCTGCAGGGCGCGGGGACAGAGGCTCACTATAGCCCCAGCGCCAGATTCATTCTGAAACACATTGCAGCGATGTATTCAGCGCGACCCATGACCGGTCAATCGGTAGACATTGTCATTTATTGCAGCGCGATTCAGCGCTGATAACACGCCAGGAACATGTCCAGCGCCGATTCCACCACAGTGCTTTGCATCTCGACTGATAGCGCCGGGAGCCCCATGGAAATTTGCGGCCAGAACGCAAAGGATTTGAGCATTCCCTGAATCTGCTGCGCGGCAAATTCAGGATCCACCGGTTTCAATCGACCATCGGCCTGGGCGGCACGAATCCACACGGTCAGGCCTTCTTCACGCTCGCCCATTCGGGCCACCATGTTCTGCGCACGCTCGGGAGAATGAATGGTGGCGGCAATCGCCACCCGCGCCAGGTCGAGGAAATTGTCATCACCCAGCATCTGCAATTTCGCTCGCAACATCAGACGCATTTGATCGCGCAGCGGCAGGTCAGGGCGGTAGGACGTTTCCTGTTCGGCCGTCACCCGTGCCCACAGTTGATTGAGGATTTCGGCGAACAATTCTTCCTTGCTGGGGAAGTGGTTGTACACGGTGCGCTTCGACACGCCGGCGGTGGCGGCAATCTTGTCCATGCTGGTGATGTCGAAACCGTTGGTACGGAATTCGGCAATCGCCGCCTGGATGATGGCTTCGCGTTTTCGGTCGGTGAGGCGCTGTGGTGCTGTCATAAGTACGCTTCGGCAGTCGGCAGAGAAGAATTACACTCGGCAGTTTACTTGTGATCCGCTTTGATGCAACCTTGAAACTACACTGTGCAGTGTAATGTTTTGTTAATCCTGCACAGGGAAAAATAGAATCTCCGGCTGATGCGTGCGTGCTTTGGCCCTTTATCGTCCCACCGTGAAATACCGCTCTGTGCGGTTTTCTGGAGTTACTCAGACATGGCCGACCCAATTTCCCCAACGGACAACGCTTCCACGCCCGAGGCTTCCCGTCAGGCAGAAGGGCACTTCCGCAATCATGCGCCGGTGCAACGTGAAGGCTTTCGGAAAATGATGCGCATCATGTGGAACATGATCTTCCATAAACCGCGCAACACCCGTCCGGCAGCGCCCGTTCCGGTACAAGCTTTGACCCAGGCCGCGTTGATTGCTGCTCCCAACCACAGCGTCTATCGCCTCGGCCACTCCACTGTCCTGCTGAAACTGCGGGATAAATTCTGGATCACCGACCCGGTCTTCGCCGAACGCGCTTCACCGGTTCAATGGGCCGGTCCCAAACGCTTCCACCAGCCGCCAATCAGCCTCGAAGAATTGCCGCCGATTGAAGCGGTGATCCTGTCGCATGACCACTACGACCACCTCGATTACCAAGCCGTACTCAAACTGGCGGACAAGGCCAAGTATTTCCTGACACCCCTGGGCGTGGGCGACACCCTGATCAGGTGGGGCGTCGACGCCAGCAAAGTGCGCCAACTCGATTGGTGGCAAGGCACGGAAGTCGATGGCATCCAGTTCATCGCCACACCGTCGCAGCACTTTTCCGGTCGCGGCCTGTTCGATGGCAACAGCACGCTCTGGGCCTCGTGGGTAATGATCGACGGCGATACGCGGATTTTCTTCAGCGGCGACAGCGGTTATTTCGATGGCTTCAAAAGAATCGGCGAAGAGTACGGCCCGTTCGACCTGACCCTCATGGAAACCGGCGCCTACAACGTTGAGTGGCCGCACGTTCACATGCAGCCGGAAGAAACCCTGCAAGCGCACATTGACCTCAAAGGCCGCTGGTTATTGCCGATTCACAACGGCACTTTCGACTTGTCGATGCACGCCTGGTTCGAGCCCTTCGACCGGATCCTCGCATTGGCCTGGGAGCGCAATGTGTCGATCACCACGCCGCAAATGGGCGAGGCGTTCAACGTGAAGTACCCGAAGCGGGGGAGCACATGGTGGTTGGAAATGGAAAGTACGCTGAAGGAAAAAGGGCATTTGGCTTGTAGCGGCTACAAGTCTGGATGAAGTTTCCTACGTTAGCGGTTCCTTGTGGCTGACAGCCGTTTCCTATGGCTTCGGTAGGCTGTGCAGCGGGTGAAATGACTCACCCGTGATTAGCCATATCAAGGAAGCTGTAAATGAAACACGTTTTAAGAAACCGCATGACGGCACTGGCGCAGATGGTTCTGCTATCGGTCACCGGGTCTGCATTTGCAGACAACCAAGACTCAGTCACTGCCCAGTCACTTGAATATGCGAGCGTCAGCGAGCTCACTGAGCGGATGGAACGTAACGAACTCACCTCGGTAGCGCTGGTGGAATATTTGCAGGCGCGCATCGGCACGCTGGATAAGCAAGGGCCGATGATCAACGCGATCATTGAGCTCAACCCGCAAGCCATCGACATTGCCACCGCCTTGGACCAGGAGCGTCAGGACGGAAACGTACGTGGCCCGCTGCACGGCATTCCAGTTCTGCTCAAGGACAACATCGACACTGCGGACCAGATGCAAACGAGCGCGGGTTCTTTGGCCATGGTCGGCCAGCCTGCGGCAAACGATGCGTTTGTCGTCAAACAGCTGCGTGATGCAGGTGCCGTCATTCTCGGTAAAACCAACATGAGCGAATGGGCTTACGTCCGGGAAATGGGCCTGCCTCACGGTTGGAGTGGTCGGGGTGGGCAAGGTAAAAATCCTCACGTGTTAAGTGGCGAAATCTGCGGCTCCAGCTCGGGTTCAGCAGCAGGAGTAGCTGCCGGTTTTGCGCCGTTGGCCATTGGCACTGAAACCAACGGTTCAATCACTTGCCCTGCGTCGGCCAACGGGGTAGTTGGCGTCAAGCCTACACTGGGACTGTTCAGCCGTTCAGGCACCATTCCAATCACTCGTTTGCAAGACACCCCCGGCACTCTCACTCGCACCGTTCGTGACGCCGCACTGATGTTCAATGCTCTGCAAGGCACCGATGCCACGGACGCCGCAACCGGCGATGCTCCGTCAGGTGTCGACTACACCGCGCTGCTCACCACGGATGCCTTGAACGGTAAAAGAATCGGGTACCCGACCGAGTACGTCGGTGCGAACGGCACTGTTCTTCAGCCTGGCTTTGAGTTCCTGATGGCATTGGCCACACTGGAAGAACAAGGCGCTACCCTGGTGCCGTTGAAGGTCCGACTGCCGAATATCGGTGGCTACTTCAACACCCTCATGGCAGGCATGAAACATGAACTGCCCGAGTACTTGGCCAGCCGCTCAGGGTTGCCGATTCAGACGCTTCAACAGCTGATCGACTTCAACGAACTTAATCCGGGCGCCGAAGGTTACGGGCAGCAGATGCTGAAAGACATCAACGAACTGGACATGACCCACGCACAGGCAACCGAACTGTTCGGCATCCTCAATGCCAGCTTCAAGGCTGCCATTGATGAGCAATTGGCTGAACATAATCTGGATGCGTTGTTCGCCGATGCCGATGGCTATTCGCAATTCAGTGCTGCAGTGGCTGGCTACCCTGGCATTACCATCCCGTCGGGTATGAACAGCAATGGGCTGCCGACGTCTGTGTTCTTTTTCGGCCAGCGCTGGAGTGAACCTCAACTGCTGGCGCTGGCCTACAGCTATGAACAAGCATCGTTAGAGCGTCAGAACCCGGTGTTTAAAGGACAGTAAGGTCCAAGACCAAGACGGATGATGTATGGCGTTAAGGGCCTGCCTGCGCGTTCAGCGGAGGGAAGCCGTTTTCCCTACCCTGAGGCGTAATCAAGTTACGCCTCAAACCGCTTCATCCTCCACCGTCGGGCCGCTCGCCATGGAGCGGCCCACGATCTTCGCCACCGTCAGGTCGCGAACATTTCCATCGAGAATTTCATCCAGTTCCCCCGTTGACAGCCCCAGCCTTTGCGCCGCTTCCGCCTTGCCCAACCGACCGGTATCGAGAAGCATGCCAATCTTCATGAGGTATTCGGCCTTGGCCCTCATCTCCCCTGCACCGGCATTTCCTGAAGACGGATTGCCGTGCCTGTCGCATTCATTGATTCCATTCATCTGCTGACACCTCACTCAACCATCGCGTAGTCCGCCCGACCCACCGGATCAGGCGTCGACCCTTTCACATTCATCCCTCGACCCGGCGCAAACCCCGGGAAGAACACCAACCCCTCCGATTCAAACCGATACGCCAACGCCAGCCGTGTGACATCCAGCACATCGCGCTCGGCCTCAAATCGCGTAATGGCGTCCACGGAGACCCCGGATTCCTCCGAGAGCTCTTCCACACTCCAACCCAGCATCGCCCGGGCCTGGGCACAGTGGGCCGGGGTGAACTGGAAAAGGGCGATACGTTCCAGGGTGATTTTCATCGCAAGAGAGGCCATGGTGTTCTCCGGGCTCGAGAGTGCTAATCCAAAAAATACTGTTGTTTTGTACAGTTGTTTTGCGCCCGGATCAAACTCATTTTTTGATTTTTGCTATGTCGCCCCCTCCATCCAGACGGACGGTACGGAGGCAATCACCCATCGATTTCGTGGTTGGCGTTGTGTGGGTTTTTCGCAAGAATAGGTGCCGAACCTTTTGAGGTTTTTAAGGAGGCTGGCTGTGTCGATTCTTGAAAGCGACTGGAAGAAGTTCAAGGAGCTGCGCAAGATTGCGCTCGATCGTTTCTGCCAAGGGGTTCTCGCCGATGCCAAGGCGATCACCCAGCACGGTGCGCTCTCGGCCCATGCACGATATGGAATGCTCTACGGTTTTGATCCATGATCGAAACAAGGACATGGCCCGAGCTTTTGACCATAACAGCCAATCCCGTTCCAGTGCTCTCACCGCTTTAAGGTTGTTTGTCATGCTTGACTTGCTAACCGACGCAGAGTTATCGGTTCTGAGCGAAGAGGCGCTGGATTACATCTCGGATGTAGTGCGCCAACCCTATGAACTTGAGTGGGTCGACGAAATAGTGCGGCAGGACTGAGACCCGTACAGACGAATTTAAGGACCAAGGATGTTGATCTTCAATTGCACCGAAGCGGCCAGCAACTTCTTCAGTCGGGTCCACAAGGGCAAGAAAATCTCACCTGTGGAGAAACCGCCATCGCCGGTGATCGAGGACGATGAGCCAGTCGAATCCGCCGAGCAGTGGCTGGTCCACGCCATCACCGGCCAACGCAAGCACGTGTTGTTCGCCATCCATGTGCAAACCCGTTATTGCATGATTTTCGCGGACGCGAAAAAAGCGGATATCGAAGGTTTTGTTCACCGTTTTGCCGAGCGTTGGATAAACGGCCTGATGCGCCATGCGGGGCAGCACGACATTCTTCGCTGGATCGATGACGAGCCGATGACGGAGCGTTTCCTGGAGAGTTGCGCAGAGTACGTGTTTTACAAACGCGGTCATCGCGGTGCGCAAAAGCACATCAGTGAGATTTCATGGGTTTTTGAGGGATTTGCTGCCGAATGGGGATCCTTGCCCACTGACGAATTCTCCGCTGGCCGTTTCGATGGCTATATGAACGACACGCTAAGAGGTAGCAAAGGGCACAAGGACTATTACCACCCCGATGAGGAAATGATCGTTCATTGGTTGCGCCGTTATGGCGGCTTGGATGAGTCAGCTGTTCAGGCAGCCCGTGAGCGGCGTAAGGAAGTGAAACGGGAGATATGGGAGTTCGAAAGGCAGCTTAAACTCGAAGCGCAATGAGCCGTCGTGATAACGCCGTTGCCCGATCTTTTAACCCTTTAGCCCCAGCGCTTCCCTAATAATGAAGTGATCCAGGTTCTCAATATTCGCACTGAACACCCCGAACGTCTGCTCGGGGTTTTTCTTGCTCGGCACCTGCTTCAACTCCGGCGTCACGCCATAAAAGAAGCAATACAGCTCTGATTCACTGTCGATGGCGTGCTTGATCTCTTCCAGAAACGCTTTGCGCTTGCGATAGTTCTCGATCAACTTCTTGCTCAGGTAAACGTTGACTGAATACGGCTTCTTCTTCGCCTCATCCGCCTGCTTGAACCAGACCTTCTGCTCGAAATCGATCCGAAAGCTCTGCGTGTAATCCTTGATCTCCTTGATCTTGCCCCAGTAAATCAGCCCCTTGTTGTCCGTCAGGTATTCGATCTTCTTGAAGAACGACCCATAAGGCGCCGTGTGCTCGCCAATCTTCAACGGCATGCGCTTGAGCAGTTCCTTGTCCTCGAAGTTCGACACAAAACACTCCACCGGGTGAGCGAAGACACTGGTCTTGTCCGGCGCTGATTCGTGGCTTGGGTGTTCTGTGTTGCTAGCCACAGAGGTTGGCTTCGGATCGTCCCGCACCACATCCGCCGCCACCGCAGGGTTCGACGGCTTACGCACATACTCACGCCGAGTCAGCAACAACTCCGACGGGAAATGCTCCTCGCGACTGTCATCCGTTTCCGCACCGTTCGCATCCACATCGGACGCCGACGCCTTGAGACTGACATAAGGACAATCCGCCACATGCCGGGTGCTGGGCGTGTTCTTGAAGTGCGGCGTGCGCACGTAATTCACGTTTTTGGCGTTGAACGTCGTCAACACATTCGCTGCATCGAAGGCCGCCCTGCATGCGTCATTGGGGCATTGGAAGTGTTCCTTGACGGAATCGAACTCCATGGTCTCGTCGAAATTCAAATCGCGCACGTCATAGATCGACAGCTTGTCGTCGAGGCTGAGGCAGTAGGCAAGGTCGAATTTCATGGCGGGCTCGGGTCCTTGAGTGGGGAGGGTATTAATAGCGGGAGTCGGGGCGCGTTGCACTGACTGTTTTCAACGCACCGCAAAATCTGCGGCAACACACCAAACCTGTAGGAGCGAGCCTGCTCGCGATTCCCAACATCAACTCAGCCACCAAGCCAGGCGGAACCTGTGGCGAAGGGGTTTACCCCTGATGGGTCGCGAAGCGGCCCCCAAAATTTGAACATGACACATCAACCGAATCCGCTGCCCAAACCTCAAGCAGCGGATATTCACTTCACTGCGATAGGCGATCAGAACCCTCGTAAAACTCGTGACACCTTCCGCCACCAGGATCCTCGATGATTGAATGGATCATCTGCCAACACACAAGGCATGTCCCGCAACCGAATCCACGGTTCATCCTGCCAGTGCAACATGCAGAGCGACATCTTCGGCCAGTCCAGCACGCTCAGCGTTGGCCGTTCAACTACTCGTGACGGACGCGCATCACGTAGCGCCGGAACTACCAAGTGCGTCAGCCACTCCCTCAGCAGCCGATATTCCGGGCAGTAGTGGTAAACCAGCAGTGCGTAGACGCCTGACTCGCTGATCATCAGGCGTTCTTCAGCCGTGCCGTGTGCATTCACCAGCATCACCTGTCGCTGGTCTGCATCGAGTTTGCGTGACATGCGTTCGTCAAGATACTTGCCCATCAATCGTCCGAGGTCATGAGCGCAGAACCATGCCTGGTTTTCCACGAGAAGGGCGTGAAGGTGGATGTTATGACGGGTGAAAAGGGTTGAAACGAGCGGTTCAGACATGGCGAACCTCCTGAAACGGAAGCACGCGGTTGTACGTATGGGTACGGCGATTTACCTTCATCATGAAGGTCAGGTTGTCAGGCATTTCCTTTACCTCTGGCTGCTTTCTTAGGGCATTCGTTATGGGTGTCGGGAGCTAAGAAACCCACCAGAGACGGGCCGGACATATTCCCCTTTCGGGTCTTGTATTCGCCCACTCCCGACATAACGGGGATTTTCTCGCAGGCGTAGAGAAACCGCAGACGAAAAAAAGCCGCATGACTGTCGGGTGCGGAGGACCGCTCTGGTTGAGGCGTTTCTTAGGCGCCGAACTGAGAGCCTAGGGGGTCATTGCTATATGGTCAACCCTTCAAAATCGTTCAACATTTTTCCGTCGAGATCGTGTAGGGCTTAATCACTCAAGCTGAATTTCTCCTAGATTTCATTTCGTAGGGGTTCTCTGTTTTTGGTGTGACATTCCCAAATGTTCAAAACCTACAGTCCAGCCTAGCGCTGGCTGGATTTTGAGAGATCTTCAGCATTATTCATCAAGCTTGCTCTGCCAGAAATTTACCCAGTAGGCAGTATGCGTATTTGCACTCGGGATGTTGATGCAAAGGCTGCCATGCACTAAAGCCTGATGTACAGGCCACGTGCAATCCTGTGCGATGTACGAAACTGCGCACAACCTGTATCTGGGTGCGCAGTTTCGGATTAGTTGATCAATTCCCCGCGCGCCATTTGACGTACTCAGTTGGCAGCAGTGTCGCAATTTCGTCGCTGGCCATCTGACGCAAATTATAAGTACGCTCGAATTGTTTGAAGGTGAAAGGTAGGCGACGTATACCACCTAACCCGGCTTTACTCTTCGGGTCGCAGCGATCTTTCTTCGCACGCTGTGAAGTCACCCCTTTTTTTACCGATCCATCAGGCATGGAGTAGAGCGAATTGGCTACCGGCCAAAAACTTCGATGGGCGTAGATTTCCTGACGCGACGTCATCTGTTCGGCCATTTCACCCCACGGTGATCTCAGGGAACCCAAGGCAACCTTGGCTGCCGTCCCATGTAGGCTCACTAGGTCCCATGCAGTTCGAACAATCAGGCGGTAGGCCAATCGCGGAGATTGCATGATGTAGTGCGGTTTTGCTAAAGGCTTTCCTATACCAGTGCCTCGACCTTTACTCACTAAGCTGTCCATGAAAGCCAACGAAATCCATGCCCACATACCATGATTCGACAGGAGGGCAAATCGGTCCACCTTGCCTACAAAGACCTCGTTTGCCAGATATTCCCCCAGCTCGAAACTGGTTGAAAACTTTCTGGACACATCGATTGGGTATTCACCATCAACAACATCGGTAAATGTATCGTCCCTCAAAAGCTCTGTTGGAGCCGCGTTGGTAGGGGCGTCAATCCATGCCGCAAGCTTGGCAATGCCGACTTCACTCAGTGATCGGACTTGGCTAATCATGACTGTTCACCTTCCATCTCCGCCAAAGCCTCAGCCATGTGGTGTTTGAACATTCCCTTTGTAGCGAACCTCCTGACAACGTCATCGGCCCAAGCCTCTTGGGCTAGTATGTCTTCTTCATCGAACTCTATGGGAAGATTAGCACCCAATGTGGTGATGAAGTCAGACCATGCTGCAATCCATGTTTCTGGGTCTTCGAGTGCCGATGGATCTTTTGCAATTGCAATTGCAACTTGGCGCATGACTTCAGGCATGACAAGAGTGCCAAACCAAGGCTGATTTACTGCAGAAGTGGCGGTTGGGAACAAAGATCGTTCCACTAGCACATTCGGTTTATCGCCCGAGCCCTTCCCCTCTGGAAGTATAAGTTTCCAAGCGATGCCGTGCAGATCTGTGGGCTCAATGTCCACTAAGCTGGAGCCGAGATTGCCTGCTTCATCTAGTGCCCTGACACTATCCGTGTATCCGATGAGCAGTGATTCGCCCGGTCTGTTAAAAATGAACCTGAACTTCAACGGCTTATCTGTTGCGATATCCCGGATACTTGTCGGAGTTTTCTTGAAATCGGACAAAGGGCCAAGTTCAAAATATTCTTCCGTACTTCCTGCATGGACGATGCAGCCCAGCAGCACGGAAGGATCAAGATTAGCCGCCTCATAATCGAAGCTGTCCAACCAGAAAACTCTTCCGTCGGAGGACTCATTCCTAACTCGTACCACGAATAGCTTCTTGTCGATCTGTCTTAACCGGGTGGGATTAGTTGTCCTCGTTATCTGCCCCATCGGATACCTCCTGGTACTTCACGCGGATTTCAAGCTGGCGGTTGAGATCAAAACCGGCGACTGACAGCCAAGAGTTTTCATCGTCCAAGCGGAAGCTCATCGTATTAAGTGTAGTGGTAGGCTCGGAAATCCCTGAGTGGCTGCGTGGATACAAAGATTCATCACCGATCCAGAAGTCGGCGGCATCCCACAGCTTGAATGCGTCTCCCACCACGGTGGCGTAGGCCAGAGTAATTTTGCAGTCAATCGGGAAATTGAATCCTTCCGCTGCTTTCGCACGAACCTCGAATCCTTCATCAAGAATCTTGAGTACGACAGGTTTGGGTTTTGGCTTCGGAATTTCTTTCGGTGGTTGTTGTTCACCCTTTGGTGTGTCCGGCATAACCCCACCGCCGCCTAAACGTTTCTCAGGTTCGGATGCCGGATCGGCGAAATAAATAGCCAAAGCTGCGTCATCCTTCTTGCCTTCCGGTGAAATCAGTTGCACTAGTCGAAGCGCTGCATTGCGAACCGCATTCAGCGCATCATTGGGGGAAAAGTATTGAGCCACCACTTTCGGCCGCTTAGCATTCCAGTTGCGATGGGTCGGTTCTTCGGCGGCCACTAGCAAATCGGAAAGCTTGGGATCCTGAATGAAGGTAAGAGCCATCACGGGGACGATGATGCGTGCCGCCTTCAATCTCTTTTCGCCGTCGATTCCTAAGTCTTGCCGAACGAACAACTCTTGGCTCTGCTCTGCGTTTTCGTCTTGCTGGAGGAAAACTCGGAACTTTGCGGTTGAAATTTCTTTCGGTTGTTTCTTTTTGACGGGAATGAGGAAATCCACCGAAACCATTTCGGAGTTGCTGAATTTTTCCTTCAAAGATGTCAGCTCAGATTCCTCGAATGCTCCTGCTGTCAATCGCGCTTCTCTCGACCACGAATCTTTTGTCGTGGCAGTGACTGCTTCATCCGCATCCTTCGCAGTTAGCGCGAGAAAATCGCGGTAACTCTTGGTCAGCCGGCAATCCCCTCCCATGTTACTCGCCACGTCGGCGATACTTGACGTATCCAAAGTAACATTACCGACTTTCACCACTAGACGACCACGATTGATGGCGAAAAAGAACTCGTTGACTACCGCATTACGCAGCGCCTTTTCCGTGATGTCCGCCGCCGGCATTGGGACAATGAAGGTTGTTCCGGCTTCAGCTCCCCTTGCTAGTCCGAGTTCGGCCTTAATTCCGTCAAGTATCTGAGTTTTGTCAATGGGGACAGCCAGTTCGTTCGGGTCACTGATTGCTCCCCACCTTGCTTCCTTTGCCCAGCGACTTTTATCGTTGGGCAGCTTGTAGTTACGTTTGAAGCGGCAGCAGCCGAAGAGAAGTTCGATGTCATCTGATTTGCGCTTAGTTAGGGCAAAAACGCTCCGCAACTTGCTAGCCAAGTACAAGGTGATTTTTCCTTGACCAGCGCCACCATTGGATTTTGTTGTTTTCGCGCCTTCACCTTCGCGGAACCAGAATGCATTCCAGTTTTCAGTCGAGCCCTCACATGAGGAGTCCGTGTAGCACCCCTCCAGACCGGTCGTTCCGAAATCCTCGATGACAAGAAACGTCATCTCGGTAGGGAGAGCATCGCTCTCTATCAGTTCGCCGGCCAGGAAGTGCTTGATCCAATCGTCTGAAAAGATGGATCGAGCAAACTTTGTGGTGGCCAAGTCCACCGTGACCAGCTTGTATTCAACGCGAACAACGCTTTCGGTGCTTCGCGCATCCAATGGATTCTGCAGAGTTTCACGGACGAGGATTTCAACGCTGGTTCGCTCTTCATCCGCGAAATTGTCATCTGAAATGCTAGACCCCGAAGTCTCGTTCGGATTCAGCGGGCGGAACTGCCAATGAGCCACAATCAATTCCCCTATTCGTAGTAGATCCAGAACAATTACTGCTAGAGCTTGAAGTCGCCACCAGCGGCATTTTCGGCGTCAGAGAAGCGCATTTTTGCTTGATCCAGTTCTTTCTGTAGAGTCTTGAAGATCTTTTTTATGTCTTCATCTGTAAAGCTGTAGGCGCTTCGATTGGAAAGGTTTCCGATCAGACGGATGTCGTTGAGAGCACGATTTACACGCTGCTCTGCCAATCTTACAAATTTTTCTCTTTTTTCCGACATTGAGGCTCCAAAAATCTTACAAGAAAACAGGATATTTCCGAAATGTTTCGTGAATATTTAGATAATGTTTGAGGTTTGGTCAAGTTTTTTTTGGAGGGGATGGGGATAGCTGCATCGCAAAGGGGGCGTTGGTGGGCGCTGTTAAGCAGTTTCGGGAAGGTGACGTTGGTGAGAAATGGTAGTCGGGACCTAACCGTCGTTTCGGTCGGGCTTGGCTGATCTGCGAAAATCTGAAGCTGTACCAGTAATGAGGTCAGGCCAAGAGACAAATTTTTGATTACAATCCCTGATCGCATCCAAAATCCAGTTCATCTCGGTTTCTGGTCCACGTATACCGCACTCCCATAATTCGAAAACGCGCCACCCCGATGCCAGCAGGCTCTTCTTGTTCTTGGCATCTCTGGCAACGTTCTGGTCAAACTTTATTCGCCAGAATTCGTCGTTGGTTCTTGGAGTGGTCGCATAGCGGCAGCCAGCATGTCTGTGCCAGAAACAGCCATGAACAAAAATACAGACCCGATAGCGTGATAGCACCAGATCGGGTTTTCCAGGTAGATTCCGTTGGTGTAAGCGATACCGGAAACCATACCGATGCAGCATGCGCCGGACTTTTATTTCCGGAGATGTGTCGCTACCACGGATGCCAGCCATCATGCGAGACCTGACTTCTTTGCTGACTATGTCCATGAATGACTCCCAGATAAATCTGAATCTTCCAGAAGATGTGACCCCTGAGCCTATCGGATTTCTCAATGAGCCGATCCAGGTCGTAGATCTCTTTGCAGGCCCTGGAGGGCTTGGCGAGGGTTTTACTTCGTCCGGCGAGGGTGATTGCTTTGAAATCGTCATCTCTGCTGAAAAAGACCCCAAGGCGTGGCAAACCCTTCGGCTACGGGCGTTCTATCGGTTGCTCAAAAAGCAAAGACCAGATCTGCTTTTCGAATACTACAATTTTTGCAACGATCCCAATGCTCCCGACACTTTTAAGCCATCTGTTGATACGAAGTACTTGTGGGAATTGGCGGGAGAGGAGGCTCAATGCATCACTCTTGGAAGTGACGAAGGTAATGCAACTCTAGATGAGGTTTTGAAAAACAAACTAAACGACAAGCGACCATGGGTGCTGATCGGTGGACCTCCATGTCAGGCATATTCAATCGTGGGTCGTGCTCGGAACCAGTCCAAGGCCGACTACAAAGCGGAGAATGACCACCGACATTTTCTCTACAAGGAATACTTGCGAATCATTCGGGAGAGGCAGCCCACAATGTTCGTGATGGAAAATGTAAAGGGTATCCTTTCCTCTAAGGTTAATAATGAGCGGATATTTTCTAATATTCTGAAGGATCTTTCAGACCCCGGCCAAGCTCTTACTGAGGGGGGGGCGGGTAAGCAATATCGTATCTACTCGCTAGTAACAGGCAGTTCTTTTGGTCCTGGTGAGGATGTAGAAAATATTGATCCGAAAGCTTTCATTATTAGGGCGGAAGATTACGGTATTCCCCAAGCTAGGCATCGGGTCATCCTTTTGGGGATTGCTACAGATAGTCTCCCAGGGTCGAATGACTGGGTAAAAATGGCTACTAATAAAAACACAGAGTCGAAAGTATCTGTAGGTCAGGTGCTACACAACCTACCGAGACTTCGCAGTGGTTTGTCAAAAACAGCGGACAGCCAAGCAGGCTGGATTGATGTTGTAACGGAGCAGCTGGATTATCTTAAGAGCCAGACTGATCCTGTCAACACAAAGCTCTGGGGTGGGCTTCAAGATCTGTCTGAAGCTTTCGAAGGTCCTGAAGTGCCGGTGAGCCCTGGTGGAAAAAGGGTCAAAAGAAAGGATGCAAAGGACGTTGGCTCGACCGACAGTTCGAGCTTGGACAAATGGTATTTAGACAAAAATTTAGACTATTGGCTAAATCATGAATGCCGCGGACATATGCCGACGGATCTACGTAGATACCTATTTGCCGCGGTCTACGCAAAGCTTAATGGTTCTTCTCCTAAAGGGCATGAGGGGTTCTTCCTAGAGGGGCTAGCGCCTGATCATAAGAACTGGAAGTCAGGGAAGTTTAGCGATCGATTTAGAGTGCAAGTTGAAGATCGGTACGCCACAACCATTACAAGTCACATTTCCAAGGATGGGCACTACTTTATTCATTATGATCCGACTCAGTGTCGGAGTTTGTCTGTAAGGGAAGCAGCGCGCATCCAGACATTTCCAGATAACTATTTTTTTCAAGGTAGTAGGACCGACCAGTTTCACCAAGTTGGAAACGCGGTGCCCCCATTGCTGGCGTCAAAAATCTCGAAGGTTGTGTTTGGCATCTTGTTCAATAAGGTGAGGGATTACGATCAACGCGCTGCTGAAGAAGTGAAGGGCGAGGAAAACTACGCCTAGTTTGTTTGAAGACTGGCGGCTGAAACTAAAAAGCCCCGATTAGATCGGGGCTTTTTAGTTTTTTCTATTAAATGGTGATTAGCAAGTCGCTAATAAATCCAAGGATCAATCCCAGCTCAACGCCCCACCAGTCTGATACTCAATAACCCGAGTCTCAAAGAAATTCTTCTCTTTCTTCAAGTCCATAATCTCGCTCATCCAAGGGAACGGGTTAGTCGTCCCTGGATACTCTTCTTTCAAACCAATCTGCGAAAGACGACGGTTAGCGATGAACTTCAGATAGTCCTCCATCATCGCCGCATTCATCCCCAACACCCCGCGAGGCATGGTGTCACGCGCGTATTCAATCTCCAGCTGAGTCCCCTGCAGAATCATCTGGCTCGCTTCTTCCTTCATCTCAGCATCCCACAAGTGCGGGTTTTCGATTTTGATCTGGTTGATCACGTCGATGCCGAAGTTCAGGTGCATGGATTCGTCGCGCAGGATGTACTGGAACTGCTCGGCGACGCCGGTCATTTTGTTGCGGCGGCCCATGGAGAGGATCTGGGTGAAGCCGCAGTAGAAGAAGATGCCTTCCAGAACGCAGTAGTAGGCGATCAGGTTGCGCAGCAGTTCTTTGTCGGTTTCGACGGTGCCGGTTTCGAACTTCGGATCGGAGATCGAACGGGTGTATTTGAGACCCCAGGTAGCTTTTTTCGCGACCGATGGGATCTCGTGGTACATGTTGAAGATCTCGCCTTCATCCATGGCCAACGATTCGATGCAGTACTGGTAGGCGTGTGTGTGGATCGCTTCCTCGAAAGCCTGGCGCAGGATGTACTGGCGGCATTCCGGGTTGGTGATCAGGCGGTACACGGCCAGGACCAGGTTGTTGGCAACCAGGGAGTCGGCGGTGGAGAAGAAGCCGAGGTTGCGCATGACGATGCGGCGCTCGTCGTCGGTCAGGCCTTCCGGGTCTTTCCAGAGGGCGATGTCGGCGGTCATGTTGACTTCTTGCGGCATCCAGTGGTTTGCGCAACCGTCCAGGTATTTCTGCCAGGCCCAGTCGTACTTGAAGGGTACGAGTTGGTTGAGGTCGGCGCGGCAGTTGATCATGCGCTTTTCGTCGACGGCGACGCGGGCGGAGGCGCCTTCGAGTTCGGCGAGGCCTTCGGCGATGTCGAGGTTGTCGAGGGCAGCTTTGGCACGGGCGATTGCGGCAGAGTCGGTCGCGGTAACGGCGCGAGCTTCTTGAGCGGCGACACCACCAGCGGTGTCGAGTCGGTCCATGTTGGCTTCAGTCGCGTGGCCGGCGTTGGCGCCTTTTACCACGGTCTCGCCGCTGTCTTCTTTGTCGAATTCGTCCCAGCTCAGCATGACGTGTCGTCTCCTGCGTGAGGGCCAGATGCCCGTGTGAAAACTGATTGGTTGTTTTTCACACGGCCGTACTGGCCGCGTTGGATAGCGTTTTTTGCAGCGGTACACGCAGGCAAATAAACATAATTTTGTACGGGGTTCCGAGAGCCTCTGATGGGCGCAGCGAGCGACAAACGCTTCTGCGGGGCTTCAGACTGGCTTTCGTCCCTGTAAGGGAATATTGCAGGCCCGTTTAAGGCGGCATTATAAGGAAATTTTTGCCGGCGTGGTGCGGCGAATCGGCTCATGGAGTGGCCGAAAGGGATGGTTTTTGGAGCAAACCGAGGTATTACAGGGCTTTGACCGCTGTAGATTTTTTTTCGTTAATTTTGACGCTGAATCGAATTTGTTCAAAAAACAGCCAAAAACCGCGCTTTTCACTACATCTTGTGTTTTGCAAGGGGTTTCACCGCTTCAAAACACAACTGAGCCCGACCGGAGTCGGGCTGGAATCGACCGTCAGCGATCAGCTGAAAGGGTCCGATTCGGTGCAGTCACGATCATCCGTTGGTGCAGCCGTTACCCATGATGCTGTAGCGCAGGATGTGGCGTTGACCTTGGGAGTCGTCGTATTCCATTTTCATCGGAACAACTTCACATACATTGGGGATTTCACTCATGGAGACAACTTTGGCGATGTCCAGGTGAGTGGAGTAAGTGTATTCCTCGATGGCTGGTTTTTGCTGTGCGACATCAGTCGGGACCTCGTCTGCCATGGCGGTTGCGCACAGGCTGGAGAGGACCAGAACTAATAAAGCTTTCATTTCGTTTTTACCTTTTAGAGGTCGAATGGGGTCACGCAACCTTTTTGGGGTTGCGTGTGGAGCTTGATTAAAGAGTTTTGGATTAACGGCCTTCGTGGGGGCTGTAACTTGGTTAATCGCGGTGCCTTGTTGGCGAGGCGGATTTTAGGCGTGGGGGTGGCATTCATATAGGTGGGGTTTTGATAAACACCTTTGGCGGATTTCGTAACAATCCTCGAAAAGCGGCCTTTGGCTCGCTGATGAAGCCAATGATCGTTCCCACGCTTCGGCGTGGGAATGCCTCAAGGGACGCTCCGCGTCCAGTGACGCGGAGCGTCACGGGCTGCATTCCCACGCAGAGCGTGGGAACGATCAGGCCTCTGAAATCACCGCTCTTGAGCGCATCGGCGAGGTATAGCCACATTTTGTAGGGGCTTGTTACTACCATCGTCGAATGGTTCTATAGGCCCGGCCCGGCTACAACTGGAGCCATACAAAAACAACTATTCCACCGAGGTAAGAAAGATGAGTGCGGCTTCTCTGTATCCCGTTCGTCCCGAGGTAGCAGCCAACACGCTGACCGACGAGGCAACCTACAAAGCCATGTACCAGCAGTCGGTCGTCAACCCTGACGGCTTCTGGCGCGAGCAAGCCAAGCGCCTCGACTGGATCAAACCTTTCACCACGGTGAAGCAAACCTCCTTCGACGATCACCATGTCGACATCAAATGGTTCGCCGACGGCACCCTGAACGTTTCCTACAACTGCCTCGACCGTCATCTGGCCGAGCGCGGCGATCAAATCGCAATCATCTGGGAAGGGGATGACCCTTCCGAAAGCCGCAACATCACCTACCGCGAGCTGCACGAACAAGTCTGCAAGTTCGCCAACGCCTTGCGCGGCCAGGATGTGCACCGCGGCGACGTGGTGACTATCTATATGCCGATGATCCCCGAAGCCGTGGTCGCCATGTTGGCTTGCACCCGGATCGGCGCGATTCACTCGGTGGTGTTCGGTGGTTTCTCGCCGGAAGCCCTGGCCGGTCGCATCATCGACTGCAAATCCAAAGTGGTGATCACCGCTGACGAAGGCATTCGTGCCGGCAAGAAGATCCCGCTCAAGTCCAACGTCGACGACGCGCTGACCAACCCGGAAACCAGCAGCATTCAGAAAGTCATCGTGTGCAAGCGCACCGGTGGCGACATCAAGTGGAACCAGCATCGCGACATCTGGTTTGAAGACCTGATGAAAGTGGCGGGCAGTGTCTGCGCGCCGAAAGAGATGGGCGCCGAAGAAGCGCTGTTCATCCTTTACACCTCCGGTTCCACCGGCAAGCCTAAGGGCGTGCAGCACACCACCGGCGGTTATCTGCTTTACGCCGCCATGACCCACGAGCGCGTGTTCGACTACCGCCCGGGCGAAATCTACTGGTGCACCGCCGACGTCGGCTGGGTCACCGGCCACACCTACATCGTCTACGGCCCGCTGGCCAACGGCGCGACCACCGTGCTGTTCGAAGGCGTGCCGAACTATCCGGACATTACCCGGGTGGCGAAGATCGTCGACAAGCACAAGGTCAACATCCTCTACACCGCGCCGACTGCGATCCGCGCGATGATGGCGTCAGGCAAAGCCGCTGTTGAAGGCGCTGATGGCAGCAGCCTGCGCTTGTTGGGTTCGGTCGGTGAGCCGATCAACCCGGAAGCGTGGGACTGGTACTACAAGAACGTCGGCCAATCCCGTTGCCCGATCGTCGACACTTGGTGGCAGACCGAAACCGGCGGCAACATGATGAGCCCGCTGCCAGGCGCTCACGGCCTCAAGCCGGGTTCGGCGGCACGTCCGTTCTTCGGCGTGGTGCCGGCACTGGTGGACAACCTGGGCAACATCCTCGAAGGCGTGGCCGAGGGCAACCTGGTGATTCTCGATTCGTGGCCGGGCCAGGCGCGCACGCTGTACGGCGACCATGACCGCTTCGTCGATACTTACTTCAAGACCTTCCGTGGCATGTACTTCACAGGTGACGGCGCTCGTCGCGATGAGGATGGCTACTACTGGATCACCGGGCGTGTGGACGACGTACTCAACGTGTCCGGCCACCGCATGGGCACAGCAGAGATTGAAAGCGCAATGGTTGCGCACCCGAAAGTCGCCGAGGCCGCCGTGGTAGGCGTGCCGCATGACATCAAGGGGCAGGGCATCTATGTCTACGTCACGCTGATCGGTGGCGAAGAGCCGAACGAGCAACTGCGTCTCGAGCTGAAAAACTGGGTGCGCAAGGAGATTGGTCCGATTGCTTCGCCGGATGTGATCCAGTGGGCGCCAGGGCTGCCGAAAACCCGTTCGGGCAAGATCATGCGCCGGATTCTGCGCAAGATTGCGACGGCCGAATACGACGGGTTGGGGGATATTTCCACCCTGGCGGATCCGGGTGTGGTGCAGCATTTGATTGATACGCACAAGACGATGAATGTGGCTTAACCGCCGCCTCTGAGTCAGTAAAAGCCCCATCCGGTGTTGCGCCGGATGGGGCTTTTTTTGTCTGGGGTTTTTGTGGGGGCCGTTCGGGCCTCATCGCTAGCAGGCTAGCTCCCACAGGGATCTCCAGTGGATTTGCAATTTGAATCGAGCGCAGTTCCCTTTGTGGGAGCTAGCCTGCTAGCGATGGCGATCAGTCAGACGCTAAATAAACATCGCCCAATAATTATCGGCTTCATCTGTAGGCGCTTTCCCACTGTTACCCGCCACCCTTCAAGTAACTGAATGTGTAACCCCGCGCACGAAGGCGGGGCATTGGGAAACGCAAAGCCCCATCCGCGGGCCTCTCCAGCCCCCGCAAAAAATAAGACATAACGCTGCGCTTGCCGGATTAGAAGGCTTTGCCAATAATAGGCCCGCAATTTGCAGCATTGATCGGTTCACTGTCTTTTGCTCTTGCATGAATTTGCAGGGCTGTCAACGCGCTCAAACGGCTTTCTCGGTGCTTCTGTAATTAGTTGTCGCATTGAAGAAATATCGGCTTCGGGCCTGTCGTTAGAATGCCGATCACTCGCTCGTTGTGGCTCGCGTTGAAAAAAGCGCGCGATTCCTACGACGCAGCACCGCTTTGCGGTTCCACTCACTCGCATATTGGGCTGTCGCTCACTCTGCCGTTTTAGCCCTTTACCGATGGAGTCCCAACATGAAGAAACTCGTGCTGCTTGGCGCACTGGCACTGTCCGTGCTGTCCCTGCCAACCTTCGCCGATGAAAAGCCTGTAAAAATCGGTATCGAAGCGGCTTACCCTCCGTTCGCTTCCAAAGCACCGGACGGCAGCATCGTGGGTTTCGACTACGACATCGGCAACGCCCTGTGCGAAGAGATGAAGGTCAAGTGCGTGTGGGTCGAGCAAGAGTTCGACGGTCTGATTCCGGCGCTCAAGGTGCGCAAGATCGACGCGATCCTGTCGTCCATGTCGATCACCGAAGACCGCAAGAAATCCGTGGACTTCACCAACAAGTACTACAACACCCCGGCACGCCTGGTCATGAAGGCTGGCACTCAAGTCAGCGAAGGCCTGGCTGAGCTGAAGGGCAAGAACATCGGCGTGCAACGTGGTTCGATCCACGAGCGTTTCGCCCGCGAAGTCCTGGCCCCGCTGGGTGCCGAGATCAAGCCTTACGGTTCGCAGAACGAAATCTACCTCGACGTGGCCGCTGGCCGCCTCGACGGCACCGTGGCAGACGCTACGCTGCTGGATGACGGTTTCCTGAAAACCGACGCTGGCAAAGGTTTCGCCTTTGTTGGCCCGGCGTTCACCGACGTCAAATACTTCGGCGACGGCGTGGGTATCGCGGTTCGCAAGGGCGACGCGCTGAAAGACAAGATCAACACCGCCATCGCGGCCATTCGCGAGAACGGCAAGTACAAGCAAATCCAGGACAAATACTTCGCCTTCGATATCTACGGCAAGTAATACGCTCCGGCGACAAGTCCGAAATGGCGCAAGCAACAGGATCTCTGAGGTTTGCGCCATTTTTTCATCCCAACATTCGAGGACCTGAATCATGTTGAAAGGCTACGGGGCTGTCATCCTCGATGGCGCATGGCTGACGCTTCAGCTCGCCTTGTCCTCCATGGTCCTGGCCATCTTTCTGGGTCTGATCGGCGTTGCATTGCGTCTGTCGCCGGTTCGCTGGCTGGCCTGGCTGGGCGACCTGTACTCCACGGTGATCCGCGGTATTCCCGATCTGGTATTGATCCTGCTGATTTTCTACGGTGGTCAGGACCTGCTCAACCGCGTGGCGCCGATGCTTGGCTTTGACGACTACATCGACCTGAACCCGTTGGCCGCCGGTATCGGCACCCTGGGCTTCATCTTCGGTGCGTACCTGTCGGAAACCTTCCGCGGCGCCTTCATGGCGATCCCCAAAGGTCAGGCAGAAGCCGGCATGGCGTACGGCATGAGCAGTTTTCAGGTGTTCTTCCGGGTGTTGGTGCCGCAGATGATTCGCCTGGCGATTCCGGGCTTCACCAATAACTGGCTGGTACTGACCAAGGCCACCGCGCTGATTTCGGTGGTGGGTCTGCAAGACATGATGTTCAAGGCCAAGCAGGCGGCAGATGCCACCCGCGAGCCTTTCACCTTCTTCCTCGCAGTGGCCGCGATGTACCTGGTGATCACCAGTGTCTCGTTGCTGGCATTGCGTCACCTTGAGAAGCGCTACTCGGTAGGCGTAAGGGCGGCTGATCTATGATCTTCGACTACAACGTCATTTGGGAGGCCTTGCCGCTGTACTTCGGCGGCTTGGTGACCACCCTCAAGTTGCTCGCGCTGTCGCTGTTTTTCGGCCTGCTGTGCGCCTTGCCACTGGGCTTGATGCGCGTCTCCAAGAACGCCGTCGTCAACATGACGGCCTGGCTCTACACCTACGTGATCCGCGGCACGCCGATGCTGGTGCAGCTGTTTTTGATCTACTACGGCCTGGCGCAATTTGAAGCGGTGCGTGAAAGCTTCCTGTGGCCGTGGCTGTCCAGCGCGACGTTCTGCGCGTGTCTGGCCTTTGCGATCAACACCAGCGCCTACACCGCTGAAATCATCGCCGGCAGCCTGCGCGCCACGCCGAACGGTGAGATCGAAGCGGCCAAGGCGATGGGCATGTCGCGCTACAAAATGTACAAGCGCATCCTGCTGCCGTCGGCCCTGCGCCGGGCGCTGCCGCAGTACAGCAACGAAGTGATCATGATGCTGCAGACCACCAGTCTGGCGTCCATCGTGACACTGATCGACATCACCGGCGCCGCGCGCACGGTCAACGCTCAGTTCTACTTGCCGTTCGAAGCCTACATCACGGCGGGTGTGTTCTACCTGTGCCTGACCTTCATTCTGGTGAAGCTGTTCAAACTGGCCGAGCGCCGCTGGCTGGGCTATCTGGCCCCGCGGAAGCACTGATATGGAACGCATCGATCATTCATTGCCGTGGAGCCACCTGGGCAGCGAACGCCAGATTTCGGTGTTCCGCTTCGGTAGTGGCGAGCGCAAGGCCTACATCCAGGCCAGCCTCCACGCCGATGAATTGCCGGGCATGCGCACGGCCTGGGAGCTGAAAAAGCGCCTGACCGAACTCGAAGCCCAAGGCTTGCTCAACGGTGTGATCGAACTGGTGCCGGTGGCCAATCCACTGGGCCTGGGTCAATTGCTTCAGGGCAGCCATCAAGGGCGTTTCGAAGCGGGCAGCGGCAAGAATTTCAACCGCGATTTCGTCGAGCTGAGCGCGCCAGTGGCCGCCCGACTCGATGGACATCTGGGTGACGATCCACACGCAAACATCCGCTTGATCCGTCAGGCCATGAGCGATCACCTGGCGGCATTGCCCGAAGCGAGCAGCCAGTTGCAAGGCATGCAGCGCATCTTGCTCAGCCACGCCTGCACCGCTGATGTGGTTTTGGATTTGCATTGCGATGCCGAAGCGGCGCTGCACATGTACGCCTTGCCGCAACACTGGCCGCAATGGCGTTCGCTCGCCGCACACCTGAACGTGAAAGTGGGGTTGCTGGCAGAAGATTCCGGCGGCAGTTCCTTTGACGAGGCCTGCTCGCTGCCGTGGCTGCGCCTGTCGCGGCAGTTTCCGGAAGCGCAAATTCCGCTGGCCTGCCTGGCGACTACCATTGAACTGGGTGGTCAGGCCGACACCGGTCGCGCGGAGGCTGAAGCTTACGCCGAAGGCATTCTGGCGTTCCTCGCCGAACAAGGCTTGATCAGCGGTGAATGGCCGAAACCTGCGCAAGAAGCGTGCGAAGGCCTGCCGTTCGAAGGCACCGAATTGCTGTTCGCGCCGCATCCGGGCGTGATCAGTTTCCTGCGTAAACCCGGTGAGTGGATCGAAGCTGGCGACGAGATTTTCGAAGTGATCGATCCGTTATCGGATCGGGTCAGCACGGTGTGTGCTGGTACGTCCGGGGTGCTGTTTGCCATTGAACGGCTGCGTTATGCCCAACCCGGTTTCTGGCTGGCCAAGGTGGCGGGGCGCGAAGCGCTGCGTCACGGGCGCTTGCTCAACGACTGACTGACTGTTTTTGTGAGAACCGACCGCATGTACAAACTTGAAGTCCAAGACCTGCATAAACGCTATGGCAGTCACGAAGTGCTCAAGGGCGTGTCCCTGAAAGCGGCGGCTGGCGATGTGATCAGCATCATCGGCTCCAGTGGCTCCGGCAAAAGTACCTTCCTGCGCTGCATCAACCTGCTCGAGCAGCCGCACGCAGGCCGGATTCTGCTCAACAACGAAGAGCTGAAGCTGGTGGCGAACAAGGACGGCGCGATGAAAGCAGCCGACCCGAAACAGTTGCAACGCATGCGTTCGCGCCTGTCGATGGTGTTCCAGCATTTCAACCTGTGGTCGCACATGACCGCGCTGGAAAACATCATGGAAGCGCCGGTCCACGTGCTGGGCATGTCCAAGGCCGAAGCTCGCGAGAAAGCCGAGCATTACCTGAACAAGGTCGGCGTGGCGCATCGCAAAGACGCGTACCCGGGCCACATGTCCGGCGGCGAACAGCAGCGCGTGGCGATTGCCCGTGCGCTGGCGATGGAACCTGAAGTGATGCTGTTCGATGAGCCGACTTCCGCCCTCGACCCGGAACTGGTTGGCGACGTACTGAAAGTCATGCAGGCCCTGGCGCTGGAAGGCCGGACCATGGTCGTGGTGACGCACGAAATGGGCTTCGCCCGTGAAGTGTCGAACCAGCTGGTGTTCCTGCACAAAGGCGTCGTTGAAGAAAGCGGCAACCCGCGTGAAGTGCTGGTCAATCCACAGTCCGAGCGTTTGCAACAATTCCTCTCGGGCAGCCTGAAGTAAACCGAGCGCCCGTTTCGCACCGGGATAGTGCATGCTTCGCAACTTAAAGGCTGGCCCCGTTCCCAGTGGGAGCTGGCCTGCCAGCGATAGCGGTGGGCCAGTTTGCATCTCTGACACAGGCACGCCGCCATCGCTGGCAGGCCAGCTCCCACAGTTTGATCTTCATTGGTTTTGAGATTTGCGTTCATTTACGGGCTAGCATTGGCCCATGCCTTCATCACTGTTTTCGCTTCGGATTGCCCGCCATGACTGCCCATCGAATTGGTTTCCTGATTTGGCCCAGCACTAAAGCACTGACGCTTGCGCTGGCTGAGGAGGCCTTGCGTGTTGCCCAGCGTGTGCATCCGGACGTGGTCTACGAACTGTCGTTCTTGCAGGCCGAGCCGCCGACCGAAGGCGCCTGGCAATTGCCGGGTGAGCCGTGGGCCGGCAAGCTCGAAAACTTCCAGAAACTGTTCCTGCTCGCCGATGAGCCGCCGACCACACTCGCGCCGGCGCTCAGCAGTTCGCTGAAACAACTGGTGCGCGCCGGTTGCGTGATCGGTGGTTTGTCAGCCGGTGTCTACCCGTTGGCGCAACTCGGTTTGCTCGACGGTTACCGCGCGGCCGTGCATTGGCGCTGGCAGGACGATTTCGCCGAACGCTTCCCGAAAGTCATCGCCACCAGCCATCTGTTCGATTGGGATCGTGATCGACTGACCGCGTGTGGCGGCCTGTCGGTACTCGACCTGTTGCTGGCGGTGCTGGCCCGTGATCATGGCGCCGAACTGGCCGGTGCAGTCTCTGAAGAACTGGTGGTCGAGCGCATCCGCGAGGGCGGTGAGCGCCAGCGCATTCCGCTGCAAAACCGCTTGGGCTCCAGTCATCCGAAACTCACCCAAGCGGTGTTGCTGATGGAAGCCAACATCGAGGAACCGCTGACCACCGACGAAATCGCCCAGCACGTGTGCGTGTCCCGTCGGCAGCTGGAGCGGATCTTCAAGCAATACCTCAACCGCGTGCCGAGCCAGTACTACCTGGAACTGCGCCTGAACAAGGCCCGGCAGATGCTGATGCAAACCAGCAAGTCGATCATTCAGATCGGCCTGTCCTGCGGCTTCTCTTCGGGGCCGCATTTCTCCAGCGCCTACCGCAACTTCTTCGGCGCCACGCCACGGGAAGATCGCAACCAGCGGCGCAGCAGCAGTCCATTCGAGTTGTCGTCGGTGCCGTCCGAGCGCGGCTGATTTACTCGTCGATCTCGGAACCCTCTGAGGTGGAAACCTGCATTTCACCTCGGTTGATCACCTCTTCGACGCCAAAGTCAGCGCTTGTGCCTTCGTAGTAGCTGATCAGCCGCAACAGGCTTTCCTCGGAAAACGGGTTGCCTCTCAACGTGATGTTCTCTGCAGTTTCGATGGGCAGTTCCATCAAGTCGCTGGGTATATCAGCGATTGCATTCGTGCTCAGGTCTGCCCACTCCAGATCGGTCAACTGAAACAGACCATTGGGAATTTGTGTGATGCCGGTATCGTTGAGCAGGACCGTCGAGAGTTCCGTCATCTGACTCAGATCAGGTGTGTACCCCAGTGAGTTGTGACTCAGGTCCAGATAGTCGAGCTGTTCCATTCCCGCCAACGCGTTGACCGATGCTGTTGACAGCCTGACGCGACAGTGGGGGAGCGACAGCGATCTCAGGCGACCCATCTTGAATACCGAATCGGGAATGTTGCCAACGTCACATTCGCGCAACCTCAGTCTTTTCAGGTTGGGAAAGAGTTCGAGGAAGCGCCCGATGCGTGTTGCGCCGTCGGCACTGTGCACTTCCAGTGTGGAAACATGACTGAAGTCCGCACTCAGGGACGGCAGTTCTCCATGGATGATCGAGCGGACAATGAGCTCGAAAGTCGGCTCCAGCGCTTCATTGAAATCATCCAGATCGGAATCATGCTGCCAGCACTTCTCAAGTGCTTGCTTGAACTCGTCCCGGCTGACTTGTTCGGCAAACAGTTGGTCGGCGCTGAACGGTTCGCCCGTCACGGGATGCCGGTCTGGAACATCGGCAGTCCAGGCAGACAGATCGTTTCTCAGTTGAGTGAGTTCGTCCTCAAGACGCGTCAGATAGGTGCGGCCATCCTCCAGGGTGCCCGGCAATTCGTAGACGAACTGGCTCGCCTGTTCGACTTCCATACCGGGGTACAACGTCATGACGCGATCAATATCAGGCTCGGGGGCGAAGACGCCCATGTCGTAGGCGGTCTCGAAATGGTGTTGCTTGATCAGTTCTCGCCCCTTGATCGACAGCGGATTGTGTGTGAGGTGTACGCCACGCTTGTCATACAAAGAGCTCTCGAATAACTCGGCAGGCAACTCGCTGATGCGGTTGTTCATCAGCAGCAGAGTGTCGAGCTTCGGGTGTTGCAGAGCGCTGGCCGGAATCGCTGTGAGGTGAGTGTCGCTCAGGTCCAGGTGCGTCAGTTCGCTCATCGTGTCGACGCGGGGCAGGGTTTCAAACGGATTTTTGTACAGGTCGAGCATGGCCAGTTTTTTCAGCGAGGTCAGTTTCGACCACACGGCCGCATCGACCCTGATGCCGCAATCGCTTAGCACCAGGGCGTGAAGGTCCGGCATTCGGCTGATGGCGTCGGGAAGGGTGGTCAGGGAGAAGCGGCGCAACTCCAGGCGTCGCAACCCTTTGAAGCCCTGTAGAAAGGTGGGAATACCCTGCTCGCTACGGGTGCCTTCCAGAGATAACAGCGACACATGGCTGAAGTCGGCACTCAATGATGGAAAGTCACCGATGATCGGCTCTGCAAACCTGAGCACATACTGACTGACCCCCTCCGGTGTGTCGAAGTCCCGGTCGGACTGTCGCCGCCAGCTGCGCTGGATTTCCTGAGCCAGCAACCGGCGATTGTTTGTTTCGGCTTGTTGTTCCAGTTCACTGAGCGGGTGTCGGGTTTCAGGATGAACAGTGGGGGTCTCATTAGCCCAGGTGAGCAGCTCCTGATGCAGTCGAGCCAACTCCCTGTTCAGGCGTGAAAGTTCAACGCGAGCGCCATCGGGATGCAATTGCAGTGACCGGACAATGGACTGCAACTCCTCTTGAGGCAGGCTGGGGAAGACTTCGCGTACCCGGTCGTCGAGCGTAGGTGTCACGCGGTTGAGTCGACTGTAACCCTGAGTGCCACCGGGCAGGCGCATGGTGGTGGGGTCATAGAGCGGTTTTCGATTGGGATTTTTTGCGAAAAGCGTGCGCAATGCCGGTTGCTCCAGTGCGTGTTCGGCGATGCGCTGTTTCAGTGCCCGGGCATCTGCGATCGCAGGGCTCAACTTATTGCGTTGCGCTTCCGGCAGCGCCTGAAACAGCGCCTGATAAAAGTCACCGGGCACCGAATCATTGTCCTGCTGGACCTGATAGGTCCCGTTCTCAGCACGAATCAGCGTTTCAAGTATCGGCGCATCGGGCTCGCCAATGCTGTCGCGCAAGGTTCCCGTGGCTGAGTAATCCCTCACTTCGATCCGCAGCCCGGCTGGCAAGTCGGGCAGCGAGTTCAGGCTTTGCAAGGCCAGTCGGTGAGTGTCGGCGCTGTCCAGCGCTTCGGAATAAAAGCCTTCACAGGCTCGTGTCGCGCGCACCGCTTCCATGGCTTTTAACGCAGCGTCCTTGAGCCGCTGGGGCGTGCGTCCATTGTGCAGCTGTTTCAATTCGGTGCCGGATGCATTGCTCGCCAGTTCCCCGGCGATATCGGTGGGTAATCCGTGCACGTCATCGAGCAGTCGCTGAACCCCGGGATCACCGGTTTTTTCCAGTGCTCGATAACGCAGATCAAAAAGCGACTTACGGTATTTTCGGGCGAGTTCGGCGGTCTGTTGTCGAAAGGCTGGCATCTGGGTTTGCGGGGGCGGCATGGGCGTGTCGGCGGGCCAGGAATCGTAGCCGCTCAGCAGTTGATGTTGCAGCGTCACATCGGCCATTTGATAGCGCTCGGATTGATCGCTGCCGATCTGTTCGATAAAGGTTTCAATGTCCCGATTGATCCTGAAGCGTTTGATCGTGTCGGCCAGCAGCGAAGGCGGTCGGTATTGTTCGACATGCATTTCGCGTACTGCGTTGTCGTGGAAACCGCTGACCCGCAGGATCTGTTCGCGCTCGGCGCCACTGAACGATTTGACACTTTCGCCGAGACGACGCATGACTGTTTCCCGATCCCAGCTCAGCGGCTGCTCCAGCTCGGTGTGCCAGGCGCCGTGGCTGTTGTGCAGCAGAGACGGCTGATAAGCATGGGACCGGGTCGGGTGTTCAATCTGAAACGCGCCCGAGGTGCCATCGGATTTCACGGCATAGAGTTTGCCTTCCAGTGGCAGCAGCGTTTTTCCCCCGTGGCGATAGAGGCCGAGTTGATCGGGTTTGGCACTTTCGGGCAGCGTCGGTGCTTGTTCGTAAGGGGTGAGGTCCGGCTTCCAGTAGCGGGTTTTACCTTCTGGCGCTGCGACGGGTTTGAGTGGATTGACCAGCGCGACAGCTTCACGCGAGAGCAAACGGCTGAAGGTACCGGCAGCGATAGCGCCACCCACCGCGAATGTGCCTACCTGAACCACTGTTTCAACCAGCGTCAGCAAATGCCCCAGCGCTTCGGTTTTCAGCCCTTCGGCAAGGTCTACGATGCCTTCAAAGGTTTCGTCGAGTAATTGGTAGGCCATGTAGCCCAACATCAATTCGCCGAGAAACGGGACGAACGGCATTGCCACGAACGCGGCGATTTCAAGCAGGGTCGAAGCCACTTTGCTGAAGGCGTCCCACAGGCTCCATCGTGCGTTTCGGTCGGCAGTGGCGGTGGAGACGGCCAAGGTGCTCGAATCGTTGAGGATCTTGTTCAGTTGTCGCTGATAGAGATGGTTCCACAGGTCCGCGCTGAACGGGGTGGTCGAAAATCGTAGATCAGGCCGGTCGACGGGCGTTTCGCGCCAGCTCGGCAGTGGGTCGCCGCGCTTGTGTTGATGCCAGGTCACGCTCTGGAGGCGACGGTTGAGATCAGCGAAAAAGTAGCCTCTTTCCTTGTGGTCAACGAAGCGGCTGAAGAATGTTTGATAGGCAGGTGCGCGAAGTTTTCGAGTCAGCTCGGTCATGAACGCCAGGGTGTTCGGGTACTCCTTGATTGGATGCTCCGGGTCATCGGGGATGTAGGCGATGATCCGTGTTCCCTTGCGTGCGCGTTCCAGGCTTGCGGCGAAAATGACAATCCCGGTCAGAGACGAGGACATTATTGTCAGGTCATGGCCATACAGCGGTTGGCCATCCAGTCGCGCACCCGAGCGCCCCTCCAGAATGCGCAGGATCGAGAGGTGCGCATCCGCAGCAATATCCTTGCGGATGTGGGCCATTTTCAGTGCGGATTTGAGTGCGGCTTTTTGCGAGCTGGTTACTTTGGATTTCAGCGCCGCGCCGGCCACCGGGTTGGTCAGTCCCAGATTGTCCTTGAGGTACGTGTTGTACCGGGCACCGATATCCAGATTCCGGCACAACAACACAAAGGCCGCGACGGAAAGTTTCTGCTTGACCGCCGGCAACGTATCGAACTGGCCCGTTGGCGACGGCTTGGTTATGAATGTCGAGGCAGACTCGTAAGCATCGTCCGCCGTTTCCGATTCCTGAAAATTATGCAGGGCGGCGTCGAGCAACGAGAGGGTCCAGGTTCGAGCAGCGCCCGTGTTGATTCCGAACCAGGGCACGGTCTGCGGGATGTACAGGCGCAGGAAAGTGGTTCTGACGTCCAGTTCCAGACCGAACCGGGCCTTCAGGGCGGCGCTTAACAGAGGTTCGGCAAAGGCTTGTGCGCTTTGTAGCTTCGAAAGCATCGAATCCAGGCGATTTCGATGGGTCCAGTGTTCCTGGCTGAGATGTTTCAGCGACTGGTGTTGCAGCGACGTCGCAGTGCCATGCCAGCCTGGTGTCGCAAGCGTGGTGCTTTTGAGGGCGCGGCGTGTGTCGGACGATGCTTCTATTACCCAGGACGGTAGATTGTTGAACAGGTGATGGTAGTGATCGTCCGGTTGCGTGACGGATTCAATGCCGGTCGAGTCAGAAGGATGATCATTTTGGTATCGACTCATGCGCTATTCCCTTAGCGTTTGGATGAGCCGCCAGCAAAACAGACGATGAACTGTTCCGTGCGGTACATATTTACCGCACCGTGCGACAAGCCTGCCTATAACCTGTGCCGGCGGTTTAAACTGCGCCTTTGCGACCCTATATGTCGCATTGCCGTAAACCCGCGCAAAACCGGGGTTTGCGCTATAAGAAGTTGTCGCTTGGCGGCAAGGCCGGGCTGAAAACTGTCCTTACAATCCCCCCATCGCTCGCCAGTTTCAGGCGGGCGTTCCTCTTCAGGAGACTCCGATGTCCGTTGAGCACGCTGCGGTAGAACGCGCCGATTTCGACCAGGTAATGGTTCCCAACTATGCGCCTGCCGCATTCATTCCTGTGCGTGGCGCCGGTTCCCGCGTCTGGGACCAGTCTGGCCGCGAGCTGATCGACTTCGCCGGCGGGATTGCCGTTAACGTATTGGGCCATGCGCACCCGGCGCTGGTCGGTGCCTTGACCGAGCAGGCGAACAAGCTGTGGCACGTGTCCAACGTGTTCACCAATGAGCCGGCCCTGCGCCTGGCACATAAGCTGATCAACGCCACCTTTGCCGAGCGTGCGTTCTTCTGCAACTCCGGCGCCGAAGCCAACGAGGCCGCTTTCAAGCTGGCCCGTCGCGTCGGCTTTGACCGGTTCGGCAGCGAGAAGTACGAAATCATCGCCGCGCTCAACAGCTTCCACGGCCGTACCCTGTTCACCGTGAACGTGGGTGGTCAGTCGAAGTATTCCGATGGCTTCGGTCCGAAAATCACCGGCATCTCCCACGTGCCATACAACGATCTGGCCGCGCTGAAAGCCGCCATTTCCGACAAGACTTGCGCTGTGGTCCTGGAGCCGATCCAGGGCGAGAGCGGTGTCATCCCGGCCGAACTCAAATACCTGCAAGGTGCCCGCGACCTGTGCACCGCGCACAACGCGCTGCTGATCTTCGACGAAGTGCAGACCGGCATGGGCCGCACCGGCCATCTGTTCGCCTATCAGCATTACGGCGTGGTCCCGGACATCCTGACCAGCGCCAAGAGCCTGGGCGGTGGTTTCCCGATCGCGGCGATGCTGACCACCGAAGACCTGGCCAAACACCTGGTCGTCGGTACTCACGGCACCACTTACGGCGGCAACCCGCTGGCGTGCGCTGTTGCGGAAGCCGTGATCGACGTGATCAACACCCCTGAAGTGCTGGCTGGCGTCCATGCCAAGCACGACCAGTTCAAGGCTCGCCTGGAGCAGATCGGCGAGAAATACGCGATCTTCACCAAGGTCCGCGGGATGGGCCTGCTAATCGGTTGTGTGCTGAGCGATGCCTGGAAAGGCAAGGCCAAGGACATTTTCAACGCCGCCGAGCGTGAAGGCCTGATGATTCTGCAAGCCGGCCCGGACGTGGTGCGTTTCGCGCCGAGCCTGGTGGTTGAAGACGCAGACATCGATGAAGGTCTCGACCGTTTCGAACGCGCCGTGACCAAGCTGACGCAAGCCTGATAGACCCTTCGACGCCTGCCAATTCAGGCGTCGAACCCAATTTTTGTTTCGGGCTGGATCAAAAGTGTGGGAGCTAGCCTGCTAGCGATGAGGGCCTGATAGCCAACATCATTGTTGCCTGACAGGACGATATCGCTAGCAGGCTAGCTCCCACAGTTGACTCTGAGTTGTTTCAGGGACGGCCCGGGATTTTTTCTTCTGTAAGTTCTGAGATTAAGGAGTGACACCATGCTGGTGATGCGCCCCGCGCAAATGGCTGATCTGGGCGAGGTACAGCGTCTGGCTGCGGACAGCCCGATTGGTGTCACTTCCTTGCCGGATGACGTTGAACGCCTGAGCGACAAGATCGCCGCAAGCGAAGCCTCGTTTTCCGCTGAAGTCAGCTTCAACGGTGAAGAGAGTTACTTCTTCGTCCTCGAAGACTCGGCCACCGGCAAATTGGTCGGTTGCTCGGCTATCGTTGCCTCTGCCGGTTATTCCGAGCCGTTCTACAGCTTCCGTAATGAAACCTTTGTGCACGCCTCCCGCGAGCTGAAGATTCACAACAAGATTCACGTGCTCTCGCAGTGCCACGACCTGACCGGCAACAGCTTGCTGACCAGTTTCTACGTGCAGCGCGAGCTGGTGGGTTCGCCTTGGGCCGAGCTCAACTCCCGCGGCCGCTTGCTGTTCGTGGCCAGCCATCCAGAGCGCTTTGCCGATTCCGTGGTGACCGAGATCGTCGGTTACAGCGACGAAAATGGCGACTCGCCGTTCTGGGACGCCATCGGTCGCAACTTCTTCGACCTCAACTACGCCGAAGCCGAGCGTCTGTGCGGCCTGAAGAGCCGGACCTTCCTCGCCGAACTGATGCCGCATTACCCGATCTACGTGCCATTGCTGCCGGACACCGCGCAAGAAGCGATGGGCCAAGTGCATCCACGGGCGCAGATCACCTTTGACATCCTGATGCGCGAAGGCTTCGAGACCGATCACTACATCGACATTTTTGACGGCGGCCCGACGTTGCATGCTCGTGTTTCGGGGATCCGTTCGATTGCCCAGAGTCGTGTGGTGCCGGTGAAAATCGGCGAGGCGGTCAAAGGTGTCGGTCGTCAGTACCTGGTGGCCAACGCCCAGTTGCAGGATTACCGCGCCGTGTTGCTCGAGCTCGATTACGCGCCGGGCAAGCCCGTGACCCTGGACCTGGAAGCAGCCGAAGCCCTGGGCGTCGGTGAAGGTGCCAGCGTGCGCCTGGTAGCGGTTTGATTGCCTAGAAAGCAGCGAAGTTTCGCGGGTGGCGTTGGCGGCCCGTTTGAGGAGATAGCATGATCGTTCGTCCCGTACGCAGCAGCGATTTACCCGCTCTGATCGACCTGGCCCGCAGCACCGGCACCGGCCTGACCACGTTGCCGGCCAATGAAGAACGCCTGGCCCATCGGGTCGGCTGGGCCGAGAAGACCTTCCGTGGCGAAGCCGGGCGGGGCGATGCGGACTACCTGTTCGTGCTCGAAGACGATGACGGCCGCGTGGTGGGTATTTCCGCCATCGCTGGCGCCGTCGGTCTGCGTGAGCCTTGGTACAACTTCCGGGTTGGCCTGACCGTCAGCGCCTCGCAAGAACTGAACATCTACCGCGAGATCCCGACGCTGTTCCTGGCCAACGACCTGACCGGCAACTCTGAACTGTGCTCGCTGTTCCTGCACGCCGATTACCGCACCGGCCTCAACGGCCGCATGCTGGCCAAGGCGCGGATGCTGTTCATCGCCGAGTTCTCGCAGCTGTTCGGCAACAAGATCATTGCCGAGATGCGCGGCGTGTCCGACGAAGCCGGGCGCTCGCCATTCTGGGAAAGCCTGGGTCGGCACTTCTTCAAGATGGAATTCAGCCAGGCCGATTACCTCACGGGCGTGGGCAACAAGGCGTTCATCGCCGAACTGATGCCCAAATTCCCGCTGTACACCTGCTTCCTGTCGCCAGACGCACGCAACGTCATCGGTCAGGTTCACCCCGACACCGAGCCGGCGCTGGCCATGCTCAAAAGTGAAGGCTTCAGCTACCAAGGCTATGTCGACATTTTCGACGCCGGCCCTGCTGTCGAATGCGAAACCGGCAAGATCCGCGCCGTGCGCGATAGCCAGGCGCTGGTGCTGGCCATCGGCACGCCGGGTGACGACGCGACACCGTTCCTGATTCACAACCGCAAGCGCGAAGACTGCCGGATCACTGCCGCGCCAGCACGCTTCGCCGCCGGCACGCTGGTCGTCGATCCGCTGACCGCCAAACGTCTTCAACTCAACGCCGGCGATCAAGTGCGCGCCGTTCCGTTGTCTGCTGCCAGGGAGTCGAAATAATGAATTCGCTATACATCGCAGGTGAATGGCTGGCCGGTCAGGGCGAAGCTTTCCAGTCGCTGAACCCGGTGACCCAGCAAGTGCTGTGGACCGGCGAAGGCGCTACCGTCGCGCAGGTCGAGTCGGCCGTGCAGGCTGCGCGTCAGGCGTTCCCGGGCTGGGCTCGTCGCACCCTGGAAGAACGCATTACGGTGCTTGAGGCCTTTGCCGCCGCACTGAAGAACCACGCTGACGAACTGGCCCGCACCATTGGTGAGGAAACCGGTAAACCGTTGTGGGAAGCGGCGACTGAAGTGACCAGCATGGTCAACAAGATTGCGATCTCGGTGCAAAGCTACCGCGAGCGTACCGGTGAGAAGAGCGGCCCGCTGGGCGACGCCACCGCCGTGTTGCGCCACAAACCACATGGCGTGGTGGCGGTGTTCGGGCCTTACAATTTCCCGGGTCACTTGCCGAACGGTCACATCGTGCCGGCGCTGCTGGCCGGTAACAGCGTACTGTTCAAGCCCAGCGAACTGACCCCGAAAGTTGCCGAACTGACGGTTAAATGCTGGATCGAAGCCGGTCTGCCGGCAGGTGTGTTGAACCTGCTGCAAGGCGCTCGCGAAACCGGTATCGCCCTGGCGGCGAACCCGGGCATCGACGGCTTGTTCTTCACCGGTTCGAGCCGCACCGGCAATCACCTGCACCAGCAATTCGCCGGTCGTCCGGACAAGATCCTCGCGCTGGAGATGGGCGGTAACAACCCGCTGGTGGTGGATCAGGTTGCGGACCTCGATGCTGCCGTCTACACCATTATCCAGTCGGCCTTCATTTCTGCTGGCCAACGTTGCACCTGTGCGCGGCGCTTGCTGGTGCCGCAAGGCGCCTGGGGCGACACGCTGCTGGCGCGCCTGGTGGCGGTCAGTTCGACGATTGAAGTCGGTGCCTTTGATCAGCAACCGGCGCCGTTCATGGGCTCGGTGATTTCCCTCGGCGCGGCCAAAGCGCTGATGGATGCGCAAGAACATCTGCTGGCCAACGGCGCCGTGGCGCTGCTGGAAATGACTCAGCCTCAGGCGCAAGCCGCGTTGCTGACGCCGGGCATCCTGGACGTGACGGCAGTGGCTGATCGTCCTGACGAAGAGCTGTTCGGTCCGCTGCTGCAAGTGATTCGCTACGCTGATTTTGAAGCGGCGATCGCTGAAGCCAACGACACCGACTATGGCCTGGCGGCGGGTCTGCTGTCGGATTCCGAAGCGCGCTATCAGCAGTTCTGGCTGGAAAGCCGTGCCGGTATCGTCAACTGGAACAAACAGCTGACCGGCGCCGCGAGCAGCGCGCCATTCGGCGGCGTCGGCGCCTCGGGTAACCACCGCGCCAGCGCCTACTACGCCGCAGATTACTGCGCGTACCCGGTGGCCTCGCTGGAAACGCCGAGCCTGGTGTTGCCTGCATCGCTGACACCTGGCGTGAAGATGGCGTGATGCCCATCGCCAGCAGGCTGGCTCCCACAGGTTCGGTGGTGTTCGCACATGTTGTGTACGACTCCATCACTGTGAGAGCCAACCTGCTGACTCCCGGTGGTGCTCACACATTTTGTGTACGGCGCGACCCCTGTGGGAGCCAGCCTGCTGGCGATGGCCGCGACGCGGTCTTACTGAACAGTTACTGAAGCCATAACAACAGATTCTCGTGGAGCCTCGCTGATGAAATCCTATGAAGTCAATTTTGACGGTCTAGTGGGGCCGACCCATAACTACGGCGGTTTGTCCTACGGCAACGTCGCCTCCCAGAGCAACAGCCAGCAGTCTTCGAACCCGAAGGAAGCCGCGCTGCAAGGCCTGGCGAAAATGAAAGCGCTGATGGAAATGGGCTTCCAGCAAGGCGTTTTGGCACCCCAGGAACGTCCTGACGTTGCCGCCCTGCGCCGCTTGGGTTTCAGCGGCACCGACGCACAAGTGATCGAGCAAGCTGCCAAAGACGCGATGCCATTGCTGGTTGCCAGTTGCTCGGCATCCAGCATGTGGGTGGCCAACGCCGCCACGGTCAGCCCGAGTGCCGACACCGCCGACGGTCGCGTGCATTTCACCGCCGCCAACCTCAACTGCAAATACCACCGCAGCATCGAACACCCGACCACTAGTCGCGTACTGGGGGCGATGTTCGCTGACCAGAAACACTTCGCTCACCACGCCGCGTTGCCGGCAGTCGCACAGTTTGGCGATGAAGGTGCAGCCAACCACACCCGTTTCTGCCGTGAATACGGCGAGGCCGGCGTCGAGTTCTTCGTGTTCGGTCGCAGTGCGTTCGACACCCGCTACCCGGCACCCCAGAAGTACCCGGCGCGCCAGACCCTCGAAGCTTCTCAAGCGGTTGCTCGCCTGCACGGCTTGAGCGATGACGGCGTTGTCTACGCCCAGCAGAACCCTTCAGTGATCGACCAGGGGGTGTTCCATAACGACGTGATTGCGGTGGGTAACGGCGAGGTCCTGTTCTATCACGAGGACGCGTTCCTCGACACTGAGCAGATGCTTGCTGAATTGCAGGGCAAACTCGCAAAAGTCGGTGGGAAATTCCAGTCGATCTGCGTACCGCGTTCGGCCGTAACCGTCGAGGATGCCGTTCGTTCCTACCTGTTCAACAGCCAGTTGCTGACGCGTCCTGACGGTTCGATGCTGTTGATCGTGCCGGAAGAATGCCGTGGCAATGAGCGCGTCTGGCAATACCTGCAAAGCCTGACCAGCTCCGGCGGCCTGATCCGTGAAGTGAAGGTTTTCGATCTGAAACAAAGCATGCAGAACGGCGGCGGCCCGGCGTGCCTGCGCTTGCGTGTCGCGCTGAATGAAACCGAACTGGCGGCCGTCAACCCAGGGGTTATCATGACGGCACCGTTGTACGGCACGCTGACCGAGTGGGTCGACAAGCACTACCGCGACCGCATGACCGAAAACGATCTCGCGGACCCGCAATTGCTGCTTGAGTGCCGGACGGCACTGGATGAACTGACGCAAATCCTTAAACTGGGCGCGGTTTATCCATTCCAGATCAATTGAACGTCGAGAGCGTAAAAAACATGAGCGATACCCTGCAGCTGATCCTTGAAGACACCGACGGCACGCAACTGGAAACGTCCTGCACCCGCGTCGCGGTCATGTGGCAAGGCAAAGAGCTGTGGATCCAGCAGGACGGCCGTGGCCAGCTGCTGATCGGCGTGGACGTTGAAGAAGGTGACGCCGAATACGCCAACCTGCTGCTGCGCCCATTGGCGACTAATCTGGTAAGTCTGCAACTGGAAATGGAACCGGCTGAAGTCGGCGACGAAGACCACGTGCACGGCCCGGATTGCGCACACGACCACTAAGGAAACCGCTCTATGCTCGCCCTCGGCAAACTGCTTGAACTGACCCTCGCCGGCCGTGAACCGGCGGAGAAGACTCAACTGACTGTCGAAGGCGTGCGCATGCGCTGGTTGAGCGAAGGTGCGCTGGAAGTCCGGCCACCTGAGGCTCGCGACAATGGCCTGGACCTGCTGCTTTCAGCCGGTATCCACGGCAACGAAACAGCACCGATCGAGCTGCTCGATCGGCTGTTGCATGACATCGCCCGCGGTGACTTGAAGCCGCGCGCACGTATTCTGTTCCTGTTCGGCAATCCGGAAGCGATTCGCAAGGGTGAGCGTTTCGTCGAGCAGGACGTCAATCGGCTGTTCAACGGCCGTCACGAACAAACCAGCGGCTCCGAAGCCCTGCGCGCCTGTGAGCTCGAACGGCTCGCGGCGAGTTTCTTCAGCCTGCCGGACCGCAACCGTCTGCACTACGACCTGCACACAGCGATTCGTGGCTCGAAGATCGAGCAGTTCGCGTTGTACCCCTGGAAAGAAGGGCGCCAGCATTCACGCCTGGAACTGGCGCGCTTGCGTGCCGCCGGCATGGAGGCGGTGCTGTTGCAAAACAAGCCGTCGATCGTTTTCAGCTCTTATACCTACGACAAGCTGGGTGCCGAGTCTTTCACCCTTGAGTTGGGCAAGGCGCGGCCGTTTGGGCAGAACGATGGGGTTAACGTTTCGCTGCTTGAAACCCGGCTCCAACAGATCATCGAAGGCAACGAACCCGCGGTGACTGACGAAGGCCTGAACGGTTTGCAGTTGTTTAGCGTGGCGCGGGAAATCATCAAGCACAGCGACAGCTTCCGCCTGAACCTGCCGGCGGACATCGAGAATTTTTCGGAGTTGGACGTGGGTTACGTGCTGGCCGAAGACATCGCCCAGACTCGCTGGATCATCGAAGAGAAGGGCGCCCGGATCATCTTCCCGAACCCCAAGGTGAAAAACGGCCTGCGCGCCGGCATCCTCATCGTGCCGACCACCGACGATAACCTCGCCTGAATCCACCGCAAACCAATGTGGGAGCTAGCCTGCTAGCGATTGCAACGTGTCAGTCACCCTGATTGTCGACTGATACTCCGCTATCGCCAGCAGGCTAGCTCCCACAGTTATGTCCGGTGTTTAGACCGCTGAGTTCACCGCAAAACCAATGTGGGAGCTAGCCTGCTAGCGATTGCAATGTGTCAGTCACCCTGGGTGTCGACTGATACTCCGCTATCGCCAGCAGGCTGGCTCCCACAGTAATGCCTGGTGTTTAGACGGCTACCGCACGCGGCTCGCTGCGACGCAATACCCGAATCTTGTGCAGCGTATCCGCACAGGTCTTCGCCGCTTCCTGACCTTTATGCACGAAATGCTCGAAGAAAAACTTCTGATGCTCTTCGCCGGAATGGAAGTGGTGCGGGGTCAGGGACACGGAGAACACCGGCACTTCGGTTTCCAATTGAACCTGCATCAGGCCACTGACCACCGACTGGGCGACGAATTCGTGACGGTAGATTCCGCCGTCCACCACCAGGGCTGCCGCGACAATACCGGCATAACGGCCTGTCTTGGCCAGCAACTTGGCATGCAAGGGCATTTCAAAGGCGCCGCCAACTTCGAAGAAATCGATGTCGGATTCCTGATAACCCTGGGCAATCATTTCGGCAACGAAGCCCTTACGGCTCTGGTCGACGATTTCCTTGTGCCAGCAGGCCTGAATGAACGCAACGCGCTCGCCCTGATGGTTTTTGCTTTTGCTATCGATTGCGGTGGGTTGCATGTTCTGACTCCTGTTTATGTAAAAAACAGGGCATATGAATCGAATGGGATTTAAGGGTACGCACGCTCGCACGAATGCCCGCGGACGGCCCTTTGGCGCCAATCCCGTTCTCTCTTCATCCGGACTATGACCGTCGGCCCCGGGATCACACCGGGTCTGCTGACCTTGCCGCCAGACACCGCCGAAGCCGTGCTGTCACCAAGCGCTCGCGGGCTATGCGCGTTGCGCGCAATTACCGCCGGTGGGGAGTTGCACCCCGCCCTGAGAACGTTTTGCCGCCAGATTGTCTGGCGGCGAAGCGTTTTTAACACATATTTCCGAGCCGTGCATTGCTGCTATCTGATGATTGCTATCGACTTTTTCGTTCGCTTGGGGTTGATTAATCGTCCTCATGGCCGCAGTAATTCCTGACTGAAAGGGATTTTCCCTGCTTACCGAGGCCAGATTCATGAGCGTTATCGATCTTCGCAGCGACACCGTTACCCAACCGACCGCCGAGATGCTCGACGCGATGGCCAGTGCGGCCACCGGTGATGATGTGTATGGCGAGGATCCGACGGTCAATCGTCTGGAAGCGGATTTGGCAAAACGGCTGGGTTTTGCCGCTGCGTTGTTCGTGCCGACAGGCACCATGAGTAACCTGCTGGGCCTGATGGCTCATTGCGAGCGCGGTGACGAATACATCGTCGGCCAACAGGCGCACACCTATAAATACGAAGGTGGCGGCGCGGCGGTGCTCGGTTCGATCCAGCCGCAGCCGCTGGAAGTGCAGGCCGACGGTTCGCTGGACCTGGCCCAGGTGGCGGCGGCGATCAAACCGGACGACTTCCATTTCGCCCGGACGCGGTTGCTGGCGCTGGAAAACACCATGCAGGGCAAGGTTCTGCCGTTGGAATATCTCGCCCGTGCGCGCAGCTTTACCCGCGAGAACGGGTTGCAGCTGCACCTGGACGGCGCGCGGCTCTACAACGCGGCCGTCAAGCTGGGTGTCGATGCCCGCGAGATCACTCAGCACTTCGACTCGGTTTCGGTCTGCCTGTCCAAAGGCCTGGGCGCGCCGATCGGTTCGGTGTTGTGCGGCTCGGCTGAGTTGATTGGCAAGGCGCGGCGCCTGCGCAAGATGGTCGGTGGTGGCATGCGCCAGGCTGGCCTGTTGGCGGCGGCGGGGCTCTACGCGCTGGATAACAACGTTCAGCGTTTGGCCGATGATCACGCCAACGCGCAATTTCTGGCCGATGAGCTGCAAACGGCCGGTTACGAAGTCGAGCCGGTGCAGACCAACATGGTTTACGTGAACATGGGTGACAGGGCTGAAGCACTCAAGGCTTTCGCAGCCGAGCGCGGGATCAAGTTGAGCGCAGCCGGACGCCTGCGAATGGTCACGCACATGGACGTCAGTCGCGCTCAAATCGTGCAAGTCGTGGCGACATTCGTCGACTTTTCTCGCAACTGATCGCCTTGGCGGTCCAATTGACCGTTTCTATCGTATAAACACGCTGTACCCCGCGCGCTGGGCCGATATAATGCGGCCCTTTGCCGTCGCTTCGTCTGTTGACGTTTCGCACAGGCCTTTGGCCGCAGCCTCCGTGGAAGAACCTAATGAAAAGCGCAGAAATCCGTGAAGCCTTCCTTCGCTTCTTCGAAGAGCAAGGCCACACCCGTGTAGCCTCCAGCTCTTTGATTCCGGGCAACGACCCAACCCTGCTGTTCACTAACGCGGGGATGAACCAGTTCAAGGACTGCTTCCTGGGCCAGGAAAAGCGCGCGTACACCCGCGCCGTCTCCAGCCAGAAATGCGTGCGCGCCGGCGGCAAGCACAACGACCTGGAAAACGTCGGTTATACCGCCCGTCACCACACCTTCTTCGAAATGCTGGGTAACTTCAGCTTTGGTGATTACTTCAAGCGCGACGCGATCACCTACGCCTGGAACTTCCTGACCTCCGACAAGTGGCTGAACCTGCCGAAAGAAAAGCTCTGGGTCACCGTCTACGCCAGCGATGACGAGGCCTATGACATCTGGACCAAGGAAATCGGCGTTCCGGCCGAGCGCATGGTCCGCATCGGCGACAACAAGGGCGCGCCGTACGCCTCCGACAACTTCTGGACCATGGGCGATACCGGCCCGTGCGGTCCTTGCACCGAGATTTTCTACGATCACGGCGCCGATATCTGGGGTGGCCCGCCGGGTTCGCCGGAAGAAGACGGCGACCGTTACATCGAGATCTGGAACAACGTGTTCATGCAGTTCAACCGCACCGCCGATGGCGTGTTGTACCCGCTGCCAGCACCGTCGGTCGACACCGGCATGGGCCTGGAGCGGATCAGTGCCGTGTTGCAGCACGTTCACTCGAACTATGAAATCGACCTGTTCCAGAGCCTGCTGACCGCATCGGCCAAGGCCATCGGTTGCACCAACGACGCTCAGGCTTCCCTGAAAGTCGTGGCTGACCACATTCGTTCCTGCGGCTTCCTGATTGCCGACGGCGTGCTGCCGTCCAATGAAGGCCGTGGCTACGTGCTGCGCCGGATCATTCGTCGCGCTTGCCGCCACGGCAACAAACTGGGCGCCAAGGGCAGCTTCTTCTACCAGATCGTCGCGGCCCTGGTCGCCGAGATGGGCGAAGCCTTCCCTGAGCTGAAATCCCAACAGGCGCACATCGAGCGCGTCCTGAAAGCTGAAGAAGAGCAATTCGCCAAGACCCTGGAACAAGGCCTGAAAATCCTTGAGCAGGATCTGGCCGAGCTCAAAGGCGACGTGGTACCGGGCGACGTGGTGTTCAAACTCTACGACACCTACGGTTTCCCGATGGACCTGACCGGCGACATCGCTCGCGAGCGCAGCCTGACCATCGACGAAGCAGGCTTCGAGCGCGAAATGGAAGCCCAGCGCGTCCGTGCCCGTTCCGCCAGCTCCTTCGGCATGGACTACAACAGCCTGGTCAAGGTTGACGTGGCCACCGAATTCACCGGTTACAGCGCTCACAGCGGTTCCGCCAAGATCGTTGCTCTCTATAAGGACGGGCAATCGGTTGACGTACTGAGCGAAGGCGAAGAGGGCGTGGTCGTTCTCGATCAGACGCCGTTCTATGCGGAATCCGGTGGTCAGATCGGCGATTGCGGCTTCCTCCAGGCTGGCGCTGCGCGTTTCGACGTGCGCGATACCACCAAGACCGGCGGTGCGTTCCTGCACCACGGTGTGCTCGACTCCGGTAGTCTGATCGTTGGCTCGCCCGTTCAGGCTCAGGTGGATGCCGACGTACGTCACGCCACTTCGCTGAACCACTCGGCGACTCACTTGCTGCACGCCGCGTTGCGTCAGGTGCTGGGCGATCACGTTCAGCAGAAAGGCTCGTTGGTCGACAGTCAGCGCCTGCGCTTTGACTTCAGCCACTTCGAAGCCATCAAGCCTGAACAACTGAAAGCGCTGGAAGACATCGTCAACGCCGAGATTCGCAAGAACTCCGAAGTTGAAACCGAAGAAACCGACATCGAAACCGCCAAGCAGAAAGGCGCCATGGCGCTGTTCGGCGAGAAATACGGCGACAACGTGCGCGTGCTTAGCATGGGCGATTTCTCCGTCGAACTGTGCGGTGGCATCCACGCCAACCGTACCGGCGACATCGGCCTGCTGAAAATCATCAGCGAAGGCGGCGTGGCTTCTGGTGTGCGTCGTATCGAGGCAGTTACCGGTGCCGCGGCACTGGCTTACTTGAACGCTGCAGAAGAACAACTCAAGGAAGCGGCCAACCTGGTCAAGGGCAGCCGCGACAACCTGATCGACAAGCTGTCGGCTGTGCTGGAGCGCAACCGTCTGCTGGAGAAGCAACTCGAGCAGTTGCAGGCCAAGGCTGCCAGCGCGGCGGGCGACGATCTGTCGGCTTCCGCGCTGGATGTCAAAGGCGTGAAAGTGCTGGCCGTGCGTCTGGACGGTCAGGACGGCAAGGCGCTGCTGGCGCTGGTCGATCAGCTGAAAAACAAACTCGGCCGCGCAGTGATCCTGCTCGGCAGTGTCCATGAGGAAAAGGTCGTTCTGGTTGCAGGCGTAACCAAAGACCTGACTGGCCAACTCAAAGCCGGTGATTTGATGAAGCAAGCCGCTGCGGCAGTGGGCGGGAAGGGCGGTGGTCGTCCAGACATGGCGCAAGGCGGTGGTACTGACGCTGGCGCACTGGATGCGGCACTGGCCCTGACGGTTCCATTTGTAGAGCAGGGTTTATAAGGCAGAGTGTCCGGCCCGCAGTCTAGTGGCGGACCGATGCGCTGTTTGAGTGATTATTTGGGCGCCCTTCATGGGCAGAGGCGGCTTTGAAATGGCTTTGATCGTACAGAAATTTGGAGGCACCTCAGTCGGCACTGTCGAGAGAATCGAGCAGGTCGCCGACAAGGTTAAGAAATTCCGCGATGCCGGCGATGACCTGGTGGTTGTCCTGTCGGCCATGAGCGGCGAAACCAACCGTCTGATCGATCTGGCCAAGCAAATCAGTGGCGACGGCCAACCGGTTCCGCGTGAGCTGGATGTGATCGTTTCCACGGGCGAGCAGGTGACGATTGCACTGTTGGCCATGGCGCTGATCAAGCGCGGCGTGCCGGCGGTGTCGTACACCGGCAACCAGGTGCGGATTCTGACGGACAGCGCGCACAATAAAGCGCGTATCTTGCAGATTGATGACCAGAAGATTCGCGGTGATCTGAAGGCGGGTCGTGTGGTGGTTGTCGCCGGTTTCCAGGGCGTCGACGAGCACGGCAACATCACCACCCTCGGTCGTGGCGGTTCCGACACCACCGGTGTGGCGCTGGCAGCGGCCTTGAAGGCTGATGAATGCCAGATCTACACCGACGTCGACGGCGTCTACACCACCGACCCGCGTGTGGTGTCCGTGGCCCAGCGTCTGGACAAGATCACCTTTGAAGAGATGCTGGAAATGGCCAGTCTCGGTTCCAAGGTGTTGCAGATCCGTGCGGTAGAATTCGCCGGCAAGTACAACGTTCCGCTGCGCGTACTGCACAGCTTCAAGGAGGGTCCGGGCACCCTCATTACTATTGATGAAGAGGAAACCATGGAACAGCCGATCATTTCCGGCATCGCTTTCAATCGCGATGAAGCCAAGCTGACCATCCGTGGCGTGCCAGACACCCCGGGCGTTGCATTCAAGATTCTCGGCCCGATCAGTGCCGCGAACATCGAAGTCGACATGATCGTGCAGAACGTTGCGCACGATAACACCACCGACTTCACCTTCACCGTGCACCGCAATGACTTCCAGGCCGCACAAACCGTGCTGGAAAACACTGCTCGCGAGATCGGTGCCCGTGAAGTGGTGGGTGACATCAAGATCGCCAAGGTCTCGATCGTCGGCGTCGGCATGCGTTCCCACGCAGGCGTGGCCAGCCGCATGTTCGAATCACTGGCCAAGGAAAGCATCAACATCCAGATGATCTCGACGTCGGAGATCAAAGTCTCCGTTGTGATCGAAGAGAAATACCTGGAACTGGCTGTGCGCGCTCTGCACACGGCTTTCGAACTGGACGCACCGGCCCGAACGGGCGAGTGATGCGTTTGCCAAAGGGCGCGGTCTGACCGCGCCCTTTGTCTTTTTTGAATAGCGCGACCCTGGAACTGTTCTTTTGCTCGCGCTGGTCAATACTCAGGCATGTAGGGCTGCGATCGTTCCGGTTGTAGGTCGAGTGCCTTTTTTTTGCAGACTGTTGTCCCTGAAATGAAATGCGTGAGGAGAAAGGTATGCTGATTCTGACTCGTCGGTGCGCAGAAAGCCTGATTATTGGTGATGGCGAAATCACCGTGACCGTGCTCGGCGTCAAAGGAAATCAAGTGCGTATTGGCGTTAACGCACCCAAAGAGGTTGCGGTTCACCGTGAGGAAATCTACTTGCGGATCAAGAAAGAGAAGGACGACGAACCAAGCCATTAATTTTTATCGTTTTTTATGTTTGCAAACGGGGAAGAAGCTGGTTAATATACGCCCCGTGTTGCGGAGAGCTGGCCGAGTGGCCGAAGGCGCTCCCCTGCTAAGGGAGTACACCTCAAAAGGGTGTCGGGGGTTCGAATCCCCCGTTCTCCGCCATTATTTGCGTAGTACGTTGTAATCTGGCTTTTTTCGGTAAGTGTTTGAAATTACTAGAAAAAGTGCTTTACATAGAGATTAGACGGCCTATAATGCGCGGCAACAAATGCACTCGTAGCTCAGCTGGATAGAGTACTCGGCTACGAACCGAGCGGTCACAGGTTCGAATCCTGTCGAGTGCACCATTTAAGAGTTGTTTGCAGTAATGTGAATGACTTGGCTCCAACCAGTTGTGATCTGGTATAAAAACACAAATGCACTCGTAGCTCAGCTGGATAGAGTACTCGGCTACGAACCGAGCGGTCACAGGTTCGAATCCTGTCGAGTGCACCAAACACCAAAAAGCCCGCGTTTAACGCGGGCTTTTTGCCGTCTGGAGTTTGGCTTTTCCCTTCGTGCATCCTTTCTCGTCGAACTCGACGTGTGCGCTACGACCTCGCTTGATGTCGTAGCGGTAGCTCGTCGCAGAATTCCTGATACTGATCTTGTCCGGCTTGCCCAGAGCGCTCTCGACATCCTGTTGAGTCATGCCGGCGACGATCCGTTGATTGATGATTGCTTCGCGACGCTCCTTGGCGCTAATCAGGTTTCCACACTTGTCCTCGAACTGGCCGACAACGGTTGGCTCCTTCCTTACGGTTTTCGTGGTGGGCGCTTCCCGGCCTTCAGCCTCCGGCATTAGCGCCATCGCAGTGCCGGGCATGAAGGGGCGCACATCCTGTAGGGAGAGGCTCTCACCGTCCGTGCAGCTCAACGTAGTGAAGGTGAGGCGACCGTTGGGTGCTTCGCAGCGGTGAATGGTTGCTGCATGCATTCGGGGCGAAAGGCAGAGCAGGGCAAGCAGTAAAAAATAAACAGTAATCGATGGCATCAAACGTCCTCCTTGACGGTCCATGTCAGGGTAGCCGCTACATTTTTCGACGAGGGTGTGTTTTCTTTTCAGGATGAGTCGTCGCAGTTGGAGAGATCAAGACTGCACTCAGCTTTGTCTTGCAACCGCTTGTTTCAGCCACGATTTTTTAACGTTTAAAACCGTCGGGCGGTGTATCATTGCGCCCGTCAGCCCCGCCGGGGCTTGTGGAATACCTCCATGGACTTACCCAGTAGTTACTCAGTATCCCGTTTTTCCAATCATGAATTGACTGATTGATCCTTCCGGCGTGCCCCGCTGCTGGGAGTGGAGTTCGCCTATGTCTGAAGTTGAAGTAAAGAAAACGCAAGAAAGCTTGCAGGACCGCCTCGCTCAAGTCGTTGAGCTGCTGCAGCGCCAGCGGGTGGTCGAAGACCTGACTCATCGCCAGGAAGGTCCGCATCACGAACGGGTCGAGAACCTGGTTCACCGGCAAAACCTCGTCGAGCTGCAACGCAAGCTTGATGACCTGCACTCCGCCGACGTTGCCTACATCCTTGAAGCCTTGCCGCTGGACGATCGTCTGACGCTCTGGCAACTGGTCAAGGCTGATCGCGACGGCGACATCCTCCTCGAAGTATCCGACTCGGTTCGTGAAACCCTGATCGCCGACATGGACGATCATGAGCTCCTGGCTGCGGCCAAGGACATGGACGCCGACGAACTTGCTGACCTGGCTTCCGAGCTGCCGCGAGACGTCGTCCATGAGCTGATGGAAACCCTCGATGGTCAACAGCGTGAGCGCGTGCGCTCGGCGTTGTCCTATGACGAGGAGCAGGTCGGTGCGCTGATGGACTTCGAGATGGTGACCATCCGTGAGGATGTCAGTCTCGAAGTCGTTCTGCGTTACCTGCGCCGTCTCAAGGAGCTGCCGGGCCACACCGACAAACTGTTTGTGGTCGATTACGATGGCGTGCTCAAGGGTGTGTTGCCGATCAAGCGTTTGCTGGTCAACGATCCGGAAAAGCAGGTTTCGGAGGTCATGGCCAGCGACCCGGTGAGTTTTCACCCGGACGAGGACGCCTATGACGCCGCTCAGGCCTTCGAACGTTACGACTTGATCTCGGCGCCGGTGGTCGACAAGAACGGCAAGCTGATCGGTCGTCTGACCATCGATGAAATGGTCGACCTGATCCGTGAAGAGAGCGAAAACGAAGTGCTCAACATGGCGGGTCTTCGCGAAGAAGAAGACATCTTCGCCTCCGTCTGGAAATCCCTGCGTAACCGTTGGGCCTGGCTGGCCGTCAATTTGATCACTGCGTTCATCGCATCCCGGGTGATCGGCCTGTTCGAAGGCTCCATCGAAAAACTGGTAGCGCTGGCGGCACTGATGCCGATCGTGGCCGGTATCGGTGGCAACTCGGGCAACCAGACCATCACCATGATCGTTCGCGCCATGGCCCTGGACCAGGTGAGCACCGGTAATACGTCACGATTGATGCGCAAAGAGCTGGCCGTCGGTTTGATCAATGGCCTGGTCTGGGGCGGCGTGATTGGCGTCGTGGCCTATCTGCTTTATGGCAGTTGGTCCCTGGGCGTGGTGATGACCGCTGCCATGACGCTTAACCTGTTGCTTGCGGCGTTGATGGGGGTTTTGATTCCGATGACCCTGGCGCGGCTTGGGCGCGACCCTGCGATGGGGGCCAGCGTGATGATCACGGCCATGACGGACAGTGGCGGGTTCTTCATCTTTCTCGGGCTGGCGACGATCTTCCTGCTCTGACTTGTCTCCTTGTAAAAACCCGCCAAATCGGCGGGTTTTTTATTGCCGAAATTCAGGCAAAAAAAAGCCAGCGATTATGCTGGCTTGAGCGTTCGGTTTGAATCAGGACGCGTCTGCGGCCATTTCAGCGTCATGGGCAATCAGCGAAACAAGGGCATTTTGCTGACGGTGGGAGAGTTGGCGAAAGCGTTGCAACAATTCACGTTCGTGCAATGACAGCTCGGGGCTGTCGAGGCGCATGCTCAATTCTTCGCCCAGTGCGCCTTCCTGAATAAGACTCTGCTCAAGGCGCGCAATGATTTCGGAGTTCATGCTGCGATGATGATTGCGAGCCACTTCGGCAATGCGTTCACGCATTCCGTCTGGCAGACGTACGACGAACTTGTCAGCCGTACGGCTGGAATAAATTGCCTGTTTCAATGGGCGCATATATTTAACCGGTTAGTTCAGGGGAGCGGTTCTCGGGATTGGCCGCAAGATGTCTGATAGGACAAGCTCTCTGGCCAAATGTTCAACCTGAATTGAGAGAGGCGCGCATCATGCCTCAAAGCAGCCAGATCATTGGCGTCAATTCTGTGACAAATATTGAGCTAGGTAAAGGCGTTATGCCAGCACCCATATCAGAAATGCGGACTGGTTGGAAAACTTGGCCTCAAGTCCGTATCGCTGACCGCCATTTCTGCCCTCAGGTAATGCTCGAAGATGCCTGAAGGTGCATGCTAGGCGGATTCGATCATTGGTCCTTACTTTATACAGGATAGTGGCAAATGGCCGATTTACTAGTGGCGGACCCGCAGTGGGGGATGATTCAAGATGGATGGCAGGTTGATTTACTTGATGGGACCTTCCGGATCCGGCAAGGACAGCCTCATTGAAGCGGCTCGACAACCGTTACGCGCAATCAACGGAGAAGTGGTGCGCCGTGTCATCACCCGCTCTGCCGAATCCGTGGGCGAAGACGCCATCGGTGTTTCCCGCGAGGAATTCGCACAACGCCGCGATAAAGGTGACTTCGCGCTGTGGTGGCACGCCAATGGCCTGGATTACGGTATTCCGAACCAGATTGATGATTGGCTAAAGGAAGGCCGTCATGTGTTACTCAACGGCTCTCGCGGCCACCTTGCTGAGGCACGCAAGCGCTATCCCACGCTGCTGCCGGTGCTGTTGACGGTCAGGGATGAAGTGTTGAGAGAGCGTTTGTTGAAGCGTAACCGTGAGAATCATGAAGAAATCGAAGCGAGATTACGCCGTAACGGGTTATTTACGGCTGATGATTCCCTCGGCGATACGCCTATCTATCGACTCGACAATTCTGCCGAGCTTGCCGTCACCGTTGAAAATCTTCTCGCTCTGCTCAAACTCAGCGTAAAACCGGATCGAACTTGATTTTGCGTCCGACGATCAGCGCCAGCACGAACAACGCGCCGAAAACGCCGCAGGCAATCAGGGGAAGGGTGGCGCCCGTGTCCGGGACCAGTGAGAGATGAAGAATGCCGCTCAGTAAGGCAAGGATCAAAAATCCCGCGGCTGATTTGGACATGCTGTGCTCCTGATAGGGTGATTCAAAATACCAAGCGTTCCGATGACTGCGACACCAGCGGGTAATTTTCCTGGCTCGCTTCCTGCCCGACAAAGCCGCGCTGATCGTTCATGACGGCCAATTGCGGGGCTTTTTGCAGCTGGAGGTAGTGCGGCATCCGTTGCGCGACCTGCGCAGCGCCGTTCTCGGGGGCAAAATGAACACCCAGCAGAACGGTAAGGGCGATCGCATTCGAGAGTAAAAGGACGCTGTTCATGAGGCTGACCTCGGCGGTTCGTGAGAACAGCTAAAGCAGCCCGCGTGCCAAGAGTCTAACGGCTATTAAATCCTTTAAAAACAAAGAATTAACTTATTGATGAAGAAGGCGGTCGTTGCAAATTGCAATGATGGCATTTTGAGAGGGTGCAATTTGCACGGTAAATTAAGCCACGGTGACGAAGGGCGTCTGCCTACACTTAAAAAGCCCGAAGGACGACATGACAAAAGCAGGCCTGCCCGTTAACATGCACGCCGTCCATCGCTCCACATTTCATGTGGGCGATCTGTGTCTCAGTAGCTCAATTGGATAGAGCATCCCCCTCCTAAGGGGAAGGTTGGCAGTTCGAACCTGCCCTGGGACACCATATAAATCAGGCCTTTCAAGCCGTCAGCCGAAATTGTCATTTGTGTTGTGACAGCAGGGTGGCAGCAACAGGCACAGAAAGCCCCGCTAGGAAATTACCCTGTGGGGCTTTTTTCGTAATGATGCTAGCTGGCAGGCAAGGAGGCTTTGTGAAGTACTGTAGAAACGAGCAATGTTTTTGTGGGTCAGGCAAAAAATATAAGCATTGCCACCTGGGGCGTGAGCAAGAGCCGCGTGTGAATCCGTGGGATGTCAGCGCAGCGGTTCGAAAAGACTTTTCTGTGAAGCTGTGCTCTGCCCCAGATGCAATGTTAGGTAGTTGCTCCGGCAAGATCGTGGCTGCTCATACTGTCCCTAGATCCGGAAGTTTGAACAAAATTGCTCGAGATGGGCACGTCCTAGCATTCGTACCATCCTTTGAAAATCTAAATAAACATAAAGGGATGCTTTACCCTGAACTAGTAGGGGTTGGCAAAGCATCCACATTCTCCGGATTTTGCTCGGTACATGATGACGGGTTGTTCGGTCCTGTCGAGAAGGAAGCATTCACGGGAAGCCAGAAGCAATGCTTCCTGCTGGCTTATCGTGCGTACGCTAGAGAGATTTATACGAAGCGAGCGGCAGCGGAGACATCTAAGTTGCACAAGGATTTGGATCGAGGTAGATCACAAGATATTCAAATGTCTATCCAAATGTTTAGCTTCACACACGGTCTTGGTCTGGCTGCCGCCCTGAGAGACATCAATCATCACAAGCCGCGTTTTGAGGCTCCTCTTTTGAATGATGACTACTCTTCAGTCCGATCCTACATTGTCGAGATTGAAGGTCCTCCACCGGTAATGTGCAGCGGTTCGTTTGCTCCTGAATATGACTTCGATAAGACCCAACTGCAGGATATGGTGGACATCACCGTAACCCCTCATATGCTTAGCGTCACTTCGTTCTACGGCGGGGCGAGTGGTCAAATCGTCTTCACGTGGCTGTCGGAGGATGATCCAGTCTGCATTCCAGTGATTGAAAGCCTGGAGCGTATAAGCGACCACGATCTATCGTCGAGGATGGTCGCCTTCCTATTTGAAAATTTTGAGAATGTGCACATTTCGCCAGATTGGTGGGACGCAATTGGCAAAGGGTCGCAATCCGCCCTTATCAACCGGATGATGGGTGATATGGGGACTATGTTCGGTGCGCCTCGCTCTAAGAAGCTGAAATGCGAGGTCCCTCCGTGGTCAGTAATTAGTCGGCGCCGCGTGGGTTGCTGACATTTAAACCCCGCGAACCATCGTCAACTCATATCCCTGATTCTTAGTACTGTCGTGGTTGAGCAGTCAGCGTGCCGGGCAGTGGCTCGGATCCCCAGCCCTGCCTTAAGTAACTCTTTAACGCGTCTGTGCAGATCGGAGTCGACCGGTCGGCCTTGGTACTTGCCAGCAGCTTTAGCCTTTTCGATACCCTGAGCCTGGCGCTCGCGGCGCTGCTCATAATCCTTCCGCGCGATCGCGGCCATCATTTCCACCAGCATTGAGTTGATCGCCCCCAGCATCCGGCCAGTGAACTCGTCACCCTTGGTGTCCTGCATTCCCTGGTGGCTGGTTGGCAGATCGAGCGCGACGATGCGCAAGCCCTTGGAGTCGATAGCAGCCTTGAGCTTCTGCCAGTCCTCCACCGGTAAGCGGGAGAGCCGATCTATCGACTCCACCAGCAGCACGTCACCCTTGCGCGCATCTTTGAGTAGGCGCAGCAGCTCAGGGCGGTCTGCCGTGGCTCCGCTGGCGTTCTCCAGGTACACGCTCGCAATGACCTTGTTGTGGTCGGTGGCGAATTGCTCGAGTGATACCCGGGCGCGGCCGGCGTCCTGCTCTTCGGTCGATGCTCTGAGGTATGCGCGGATGAACATGATGTGCGTGCCGTATCAGTTAAGGTGTCTCACTAATACTGTTGCACTTTGGGTGTTACTTATCAAGCGGAAAGGGCAAATAAACGCAAATTTGCGTGTATCAGCTCAGGCATACCCGAAAAACCTCGCTCGGCAGTTTCACTTCAATACGGGATACTGGCCCCCTTTGCCGCCGAACTTGAAGGGTTGGCTATGACCTGGCGTACTGAGGAAAGATGATGGATCACAATTTAACAGGTTTGTTTCTCGGGGCGGGAGCTTCATATGACGTTAGTATGCCACTCGTTTGGGAACTTACAGCGGAACTAAAAAAATGGCTAACCATTGAAAAACTAAAGTTGTTCAATGTTGGTTGGAGAGAACAAGGTGGTGGTCATCCTGATGAGGTTATAGATGATTTTATTTCGGTTTTATCTAGAGAAGATTTGCACTATGAGAGCGTTCTTGGGTATTTAGAAGTCCAGGCACGAAGGGAGCGCTCCTTATCTTCGCACTATCACACTCTGTATGCATGGCTTGTTGAAATAATCTATTACAAGCTTTACTTAAAACATAGGAGTGGTGCTGAATTTATTGTTCAGCGTTTAGAGCTGTATAGGGGGATTTTTCACCTATACGAAAAAAACAAGCCGCTGTGGGTCTTTTCTCTCAATCACGATTCGATCATTGAAATGGTCGCGAAAAAATTCTCTATCCCGTTATTTTCTGGACTTAATTCAAGCGATGTAAGGTTGCCTCGTCGAAATTCCGAAGGGGAGATTATTGGTTACATAAATGTGGAAACTATCGATAAAGAGACACTTGATCATGGTGCGATGAGCTTTCCCAATCCGGCTGAAAAAGGAATATATTTACTTAAGCTCCATGGTGCGCTTGATTTATTCACATTTAATGATGGTCATGATTTGCTGAAGCTGGTACCTGACGAAGAAACACCAGAGGCGGTAATATCAGTCTTGACGGCCGCAAATGAGGAGCTTGTGTACATCGAGCCCGCTGCACCTGGCGGCAAGCTTAAAGCTCTGAATGAGATCGCCTATGCCGATTCAGAAGGGGTAATGCAGTTCCTACGTCGTAGCTTACTTTCGGGAGCCCACAAGTTCCATGAGCACGCTACTCAGGTTTTACCTAAAGCGATGCTGAATCACTTTAGGGCGAACATAAACTTTGTAAGTAAATTAGTTTGCGTAGGCTACGGCTTCGGTGATCATCATGTAAACGATGTTCTGAAAGGCTGGTTAGAGTTTTCGCCAAAGCGATCCATAGAGATTGTAAATCCGAGCATCAACGCAATACCATCTTTTTTGCTCCATCTTGCTTCTCAAGTGCGTCTCGTTAATTCTGGGGCTGCGGAGTACTTTGACTCGATCGCGGGAATAGAAAGAACCCAAGCTGAACTGATCTCAAAGGAAATTACTGACGCTAGTCGTAAAGCTGGCCCTCAAAGAAGCGTCCAAATTCTAGAGGTTTTTCGCAAGGATGAAGAGAGGAGAGTTGAGGAGATACTTGCGCAGAGGCTTGCGCTGCACAAGAATTCCACGGCCTTTGATGAAAGTGATATTAACGAGCTGATCCTAGCGGCTAAAAATGAGGAAGGTAATGCGGAAGTTGATTGTTTGAGTCGACTTCTTGCCCGTTTTACTGCTGAGGCGCAGTAGGTATGCATGTAGCGATTGCCATGAAAAATGTCAAAGTCAGGTTTTGTCCTCGGCGTAAATCGCAGCGCTTATGATCGCGCCTCCCCACCGACGGTGGCCGATGCACAGGGGCACAGGATTGCCAGAGGCGGTGGTGTTCTTGGCGCTACCGAAAGCGTAACTCGGCATATTTTCAGGGGCTCCGCTTTGCTTCAATCCTGTCGCCTGTGGGCTGAGCATCTGGATAACGCCACCGGCGACCATGGCAATACCAGGGGCTAGCGTGGCTCCGTTGGTAAACGGACTGGCGGTGATCAGTGCGATGCCTATGATGGTTTGCAGTACTCCGGCCCGCTTACTGCCGCAGACCACCGGCACAATGCGTATTTCCTTCGCGCCGCCCAGCATCAGCTCCTTTTCGTCGACGTTCCTGCGGTTTCGAAAAATCGCAAACTCAAGGCCCATCTGTTTTGCGGTCGCGAGATACCGTGCGAAGCCTGGATGGTTTACATCGATCGCCTTCACCGCCTCACGCACATCACCGGTCGACAACTCGTAGGTGTGTTCACGCCCGAACAACTTCGCGGCCGATCCGCTGAGCAAAATTCGAGTCTTGGCGCCATAGTTGGTAGCCATTGCCATAACGTTACTCCAGTGCGCCCGTGGCGCTATTGGTGGGGACTTCCACGCCCAGGCGAATAGCGAGAAGCGATCGCGACATACGCGCCTGATCGAATATCACCTGCTCACGCTGCAGGTCGTAATTCCAAATCCGGTCATAGATCAGCAGGTAGGCCCGGGCGCCCCTGAACGTCCCGCGGAGCAGATCGGCCGAGACGCACGCTTCGTCCTCGGTAAAGAAAGGACCGTCAATGGTCACCTTCTGGCCGTCGCGGACGTGCTGAATATCCCAGACTTGGTAGCCAGAATCGGGGCCCTGTTTCAGTGGGTACGACTCAAAGCGGGTTGTCTTGCACGCCTCGGTAAAGCGTTCTTGGTGGCTGGTCAAGGTTGGGCTCCTGCGGTGACGGCCGAGCTCTGGCGGCCGCGCGCCGATCTAATTAGGCGGCTTCGGATTCTTCCGCGGCGGCTTTGGGTTTGGCCCGGGTCGGGATCTTGTCCAGCCAGGCGCGCAACGCTTCCGAGCCGTCACACCCAGACCGCCATTTTTCAAATCGACCGGCATAGCCCGCTGAGTTCGCAACCATCCCGCTGAGCGACACACCGACCTGGGAGGTGGTGGCGAGCACATCGTCATAGATCGCCAGCATCTGACTTAGGGCTTCCAGGTCGTCAGCCCGTGAAGCGGCGATGCCTGCCCGGGAAAGGCTTGCCGCTGATTCAGCACTGAGGCTAGAAAGCATGGGGTTTGCCCGCAAAACAGCCTCAACAATTTCAGGGTGGCCGCCTTGCCGCGCTTCGGTCATCAGGTTGCGGCGCTCATCAGCACCGAGCCCCCGAACCAGAGCTCTCAACTCTTGATCGGCCAGAAAGCCCACGATATCAGTGCTGGCGCGCGGGGTAACAGGCGAGAAGCCCTGTGTGACCGTCTCGGCCAGGGTGAGCATATCCTTTGCGACGGCCTGCATTGCTGGGAGCAGGGCAGCGGTAACCCCCTCGATTTTCTCCTTGCTCATTCGCTCGATTGCGGATGAGTTGAAGTCTTTGTTTTCTCGGATCGAAGCAATGTCTTCGCCGAAGTCTTTAAATGTCTCCAGCGCGAGCGTTTGAAGCTGGCGGGCAGACTTCATCAGGCCGCCGGCTTGCCTACTACCTTTGCTTCCGTCCGGGCGCTGAATGGAGAAGGTGTGAGCCTCGATGCGTGAGTGCTCGTACTCGGAGTAGTGGAGGTTGGCCAAGCCAACCTTGAGAACTGATCTTTTGCCGATTTTCATTGAGTTACCTTTTGATTGTGTTGGCTTTGGTTCGGCCAGTGTTGGTCTGGGGCTTCGCCCAAGATTTCAAGTAGCGATACTTCTCCCCGAACACCGCCTCCGCCGGCAGCCGCGGCGCTCAACTCGTCCATCAAATCGCTGATGTTTCGAACGTCGTTGTTGTATTGAGCGCTACCGGTCTGCTGCTTGAGCTTGGCGATTTGGCTACGGACGCTCATTGCGAGCCTCGACGATCTGGCGGTACTGATCGGTAACGTAATCAGCCAAGCTGATGCCTTCGGCCGGCCGCTTGAGTTGCCACGCACCACTGGGAGGGAAGGGGCGCATATCCATGATTCCAACTTGTGTAGGATTCCCTGAGCGCTCCACAGCTCGGACATGAAGGATCATCGACTTGGCCATCTCCTCGGCTTCTGAGCTGTTCATCTCGCAGAAAGGGAAATAGAGCGGGACGTTCAAGCCGGCGATGCGATAGTCGACGACATGACCAACTGTTTCCGGATCATTACTGCATTCCCTCCATCTGTTCGCGGAGTTCTTCGACAGCCTTTTTGCAGTTCTGCTACCTCGATCACTCGGGCAACAGCGCCCAAGCCCTCGATGAGCGACTTGCCCTGGTCGGGTGCGAGTTGGCCACCGGCAACGGCGCGCATGATTGATCGGGCTGCGCTGGGCAGGTCTGTATCGTCGAGTTCGAATTGCACGGGCTCGGAGGTTGGCTTGATTGGCGGCACAAGGCGTTCAAGGATCAAACGGCAGGCCTGCATATCGCCTTTCTTGGCCGCTGCCAGCACCTTCTTTGTAGCGGCGTCTGCGCCCTCGGCGAGTCGGGCGCGGATTTCCTGCGTCTGGCCAGAGCGTCCCCCGGGATTACCTGATTGGCCGGGCTTCCATTTACCGCCCTTGTCGCGCTCAGTCATGCGGTGGGCGATTCCATAGCAATGACCGGTTTGTTTTCTGCGAGAGCGATCAGCAGGGCGGAAGCTTGAACGCTTCCGTCGGCCGCGGCTTCGCGGAGTCGACCCCAGGCTGCAGCAACTTCAGAGCGAGTTGGTTTGTGCTGGCGTCCTCTAGCGGGCTTGGCTGTGTTCATGGGTGGCCTCGAATGGGGTTTTGAATAGCTCAAAAACTCACATTAGGCATGATCTGATCATTTATCCAGTGCTTTTTAGGTGCACTCTAGTTGCTACACGCAACCGGATTAAACGGGACTGAAATTGTTGGTTTGCAGGGGAGTGAGGAGGGTGTTTTTGTTGCAGTAAGTCGGATATAGGCAAAGTGATACGGGGCTGGGTTTTCGGCTCAGTCATCCACCCTCAATCTGAGGTCGGGTGATTACTGGAGCGCTTTGGAGAGCGGCGGGTCGCCCTAAATCTGAGCAATACTTCTCGTCGGCGGAGTTGGTCAGATTTCAAATCATCCAACCCCAATGTGGGTGCGGACCCAGCCTTCCATTTCGGTATGTCAGGTGTCGCGACACGTTTTGCGAATTATGAAAACGTGTCGCGAAAGAGATGCCACGGAGTTTCGTGAAAACTCGGACCGGCGGGCAAAGTTTGGTAGGGTAGCGGTTCACGACCCCGTGGTTCAAACGTGAGCATGATCACAATTCAATCACACCTGCTCCAGCCTGCTGTCAGGCGGGTAATGTTAAGGAAGGACTCAGCCCGTGCCAAACGCACCGCTCAAGGAGCAGAAGATGTCTAAGCCGTCACTTTATAATGCTATACGAGATCACGACTTTTCAGAAACAACGTGCTTTTTATGTGGTAGTGACGTTGAGAATAATATGAAAAGCCGGGAGCACGTGTTTCCTAAATGGCTTCTGCACCATTTTGGGCTTTGGGATAAGCCGATGACGCTACTGAACGGAACAAAATTGGCGTACAGGCAACTGGTGATTCCTTGCTGTCAGACTTGTAATAATGAGTGTCTGTCCGGTATAGAACAAGAAGTTCAAGAGCGCTTTGTTGTTGGTGCGGCTGAAGTGGCGTCTATGGATCGTGGGCGTTTGCTTGTGTGGGTCCTGAAAATTTTCTATGGGTTGCTTTATCGGGAGCTGTTTCTTTCTCTAGATCGTCGGGAGCCAAGTGCGGGCAACATTGTCAGTACAGAAGATATGGAGCAATTTCAACTGCTTCATTTAATTCTCCAGTCATGCCGCGTGCCGATGCAATTTTCAATAATGGAAAGTGATATTCCTGCATCGTTATTTGTGTTTGAGGTTCAAGAGCCAGCAAATGCTGATATACGGTTTGATTACAAGGATGATATCGCTCATCGTACTATGTATCTCAGGTTGGGTGGGGTGGGGATACTCGCTGCATTTGATATGGGGGCACAGACGTTTGCTGGAACAGGCTTCTTTTCACGATACCAAGGGCACCCTCTACATCCAGTTCAGTTTGGAGAGCTCGGAGCAAACCTTTTTATGAAGGCTCGAGTTTTTAATCGTACTCCAAAAGTTTTAATTGGAGAGTCTCCCCAAGGTGTTAACTTCAGTGTTCTTTCAATAGCGGGACTATCATCGACTCCGGTTTTTGGAACTTGGGAGGCCGAAGATATGGCTGAAATGCTAATGTTTTTTTTAGGCTACTCGTTAGAGGAGGTGATGCCAGTGCAGGGGCGCAATGCCACCTGGCTAGAGGATAGCGACGGCGGCCTTCGATTCATTAGCATAGATACACCTCCTTGGATTACGCCAACAGAGACTTCCTTGTAACGCATACCTGGAAGCAAGCCGATCAGTGTGACCGAAGCATCTCACTGAGACCAAAACGTCACACATCGCGACATTCCACTGTGGAGGCGAGCTATCGCAGGGCTTTTTTCCGGGAGGGGAGATGTATTCAAAACTGAGGGCGTTAGCCAGATGTGTGGATTTCTGCTCACATTCGTCCATGCACCGGCTATGACCAGACTATAGTGCACCGACCATGGAGCTTACCCAGCCTGAGTCGTATGCTGTAGTTGGAATCAAACTGCCAATACACGTAGAGCGCAGCCTAGACTGACGCTCCCAAATTCACCAGGTCTTGAAAAGTGGCCTTCGCCCCAATTAAAACCGAGACAGCATCAGCCTCATGGAATTCAGCATCTAGCCTGTAATCAGCTCTGATACGTTGACTGTGAAGTTGAAGCAGTTGGTAACTCACCTTTCTGAATTTCACCGTCTTTTCGCGACTTGGTGCCAGCTCAACCTTATAAAAGTCGGAAACTTTTTTATGAGAGCTACCTCCGCACGCTGAAAGAGGGGGGGTAAGCAATGTATCAGCATAAGCGAGAGCGCAATGATACAGGCCGTAATAAGCTCGGCTTGATGCATTTCTATACGAGATTTCATTTCCCGTAGATGAGGCCATCGTACGATCTGCTTCTTCAATGAAACAGTAATTTGTTACAGGCATAAGATGTCCTTATCTCTTAATTTTGAGCATTGTCAGAAGGTATTGGGGTGCGAGTTGCATAAGTGAATGCATAGATCATGCGATTCCACTCCTCAAACTCGAAGTCCTCGGCAACGAGCGATGCCATATCTTCATTCATCTGAGCAAGTGTCTCACCAGAGCACTTTACCCTAAGCTCTAAAGAAAGGTAGTCATGACCGTCGGAGTTAATTGTGTTAGCTATACACTCAATGGGACGAACATCGTGCTTTCTGAAAACTTCTTCTGCCTTCATGAAAGCGTGATTATAGTTGTCGTCCGATATCTTCAGTCGCTGAGCAGCTTTCTTGGCTGTTATGTAATGTCCAATGTTGTACTCGTTCATTATAGCCTCGTCCTGAGCTGCTTTAATGTATGAACCTAGTAGTGTCTCAAATGCCTCGAACTTTCCTGTGCAACTAACTAGCTCTGCTGCTTTTAGGGTGCAGATTTTATCGGTCGTGTCTTTTTTTAATGCTTCGCAATATCGATCAAATGCTAAAGTATAATATCCGAGATGCTTGAGCGATATCGCAAAATTTTTCAGCATCATCGGGTGGTAGCCGCTATAGCGAAGCGATGTTTCGTGGTTTTCAAACGATTTAGTAGTGTCGCCAGTCAACGCAAAAAAAACGCCGGCAGCCATAAAGCCAACTTTGGCATCCTTAGTTTTCAACGCCTCAATATCACGTTTAAAACTTGCTTTCTCAAAAACACTCAATTGCTCTCCACTGGCGCTCAATGCATTTAAGCGGTCAATGAGTTCAGATGCAATTGTCTTCGGGACTGCCATGGCCTCTCCAAAATTCGCCGCCATCCAAAGCAGCGATAACTTTATGCACAGGTTATCCACAGGATAATCACAGTGCCGTGGACAATTACAGCTTTTTCACTGCCTTAACGTCAACAGTATTTACACGTATGACTCTAGCTAAAGGCGTCCTTACGTTTTTGGAAAGCAATGTGTGTCAAAGATTCCCTTGGTAGTCAGCGTAGCCCGGCTTGCACTAAATGTTTCGCAATTATCCAGGGGCAAAATGGCATGAAATTCATCCCCTTCCTCTAGGTAAGCGCTCAGTTTTGGGTACCTGGCGCGACGGTCGGGCAGTCGCAGTTTTCTAGCCCACCTCCCACTATTGCTGTCCAGCGCGTCTCTACAGCTTCCAGATCTCAAGTTTAGATGTGCTCAAAACTGAGCGCATCTTCTAGGTCTGCAATTATTTTGCATACCTTGTTGTGTTAGTACTAACGTTGTGTGAGTATGGATTCACGTTAGTACAAACGAGATTGCGGATGAGCCAAGACGATAAACCAATGCAGCCGAAGACCAGCAACGAGAGACAGAAGGATCTCAAGGCGCGACGAGTTGCTGACGGCTTCAAGCACACAACAGTATGGATTCACACGGAGACAGAGGAGGAGGGCAAGCAGGCTGCGCGAGACGGCAAGCCACTCAAACCGATGGCGTCCAAAGACCCCCTGAGCTGGGCAGCGGGCTGGATCAAAGAGAAGGAACGGAAGTAATCGGCGGAAATTTCCGCTCATTGATGGTCCAGAAATGGGCCATCACAGAAGAGGTGCCGGGCCGCTGCGCTAACAGCGACCTGGCGATCACACGACGAAGCTTAGAGGCACACGTAGCACCGTGGCAGCAAAAAGAACTATACGGGGCCGTTTTTACGGACGCAACCGGACGAAAAGCCCCGTAAATACTGGTGTGCCTCAGGCCGGGCTGATTCTAAATTGTCCCTCCTAAGGGGAAGGTTGGCAGTTCGAACCTGCCCTGGGACACCATCCGATTTTCAGGCTTGCGCTGTAAGAAAAAGCCCTGCCGGAGTCATCCTCCGGCGGGGCTTTTTTGTGCCCGATCACCCGACGACCTACATGGCAAGTCCGTCATTGCTGTGCCTTACTCCTCGTACCACTCAGGGAGCGAAGCGATGCGACGCAGAGGTGCACATTTCTGGTTATGGACCAACACCCGGTTACCTCTCCACGTCCATGAAGAAGTGCTCAGCGATGGGGTGCAGGTCGAAGTGCAGGCGCGGGTCAGTCATGAGGGCGTTACCCAGGTGTTTATCGGTATTTACGCCGACACTGGCTGGGCAATTTGCGAGGAGTTTCATGACAGGACGATGGGTGAGTATTACTGCACCGCGCTGAAATGGGGCGCTCAGCGGGCGAGAGAGCTGGTGGCGGACACTCAGGCGTTTGTCGCGCCGCATCGGGTCCAGGTTACATTGGCGACGGTGATCACCGATGAGCCGACGCTGGCGCTGCGGCGGATGGAAATGACGGATCGGGAGCGTTTGAAGATCCGCTCCGAAGACGCGTGGTCGGAATACCTTTCGGCCAAGACCGCGATGCTTGAGCTGATGCGCGCCACCAAAGTCGATCCCACGGTCTGGGCGGACCATAAGGAGCGACTGCGGCAGGCGATTGATCGGCGCGTCAGTGTGCAACGCGCTTATTTGCGCTGAATCATTTCCCAATTGGCAAGCTCGAAGAGCGTCGTAGCGCCTCAATGGTCTCGATCAGGTCATCGTAGGACACCGGTTTGCCAATGTGTTGGTCAAAGCCCGACTGCCGGGATTTCTGGATATCGCTGCCGGCGCCGTAGCCCGTCAGCGCGATGGCCGGCACATCCTTGAGGCGCGGGAGTTGACGTAACGCCCTCATCAGATCGTGACCGTTCATGACAGGCATACCCAGGTCCGAAATGATGAGATCGAACGACGTGCTTTGTGCTGCATCCAGAGCGGCCACCGGGCGGTCGAAGGCAATCACTTGTGCGTCTTCCATTTCCAGCAGCATCTTCAGGGTTTCAAGTACTTCGGCAGAATCATCGACCAGCAGGATCGTCAGCCCGCTCAACCTGCCTGCAGCATCGTCGATCCGCGCAACGTCTTGAGCTTCATCTTCGGATTTGGCCATCGGCAAATAAACACTGAACGTACAGCCTGCGCCCAACCCTGGTGAACTCACCTCGACCGTGCCCCGTTGCGCCTCAGTCAGCTGGCGTACCAGTGACAAGCCAATCCCCAGCCCTTCACGGTTGTGAGTGATGTGCTGCTTTTCAGCCTGCCCGAACAGGTCGAATACATGCTCAAGGTTCTCGGCAGCGATGCCGGTGCCGTTGTCTTTGACGTCAAGTCGCGCCCGCCCCCCGTCCTGACTGGCGATCAGTTGCACACGGCCACTGGCAGGGGTGAACTTCAGTGCGTTGTTCACCAGGTTCCAGATGATCTGCTCCAGGCGCGTCGGGTCGGCGTGGACCATCAATGGCTGAGAAGGCGCGTGCAACTCGACCGTGGTTTCGTGATGTTCGTTGAGGACGACGGTATGGATGTCCTGCAATACGCTGACCAGGTCCACGGTCACCGGTTGCAGCTTGAGTTTGCCGGTACGGACCCGGGCGACATCCAGCAGGTCATCGATGATTCGCGCCTGGCTGTTGACGGCGTCGCAGATCGTGTTGACAGCCTTGGCGGCGGGTGCCAGGGATTTGGTCACCGGCAGACGCCGCAGCAGTTCGGCGTTGAGCTGGATCAGATTCAGCGGATGTTTGAGTTCGTGGGACATGACCGCAAAGAACTCGTCCTTGAGGTAGTTGGTGTTGCGGGTCTCGGCCAGCTCCTGGCTCTGGGCTTCATGCTGACGTTTGTGCCCGGTCAGGTCCCGGGCGATCTTCACGTAGCCTCGCAGATTGTCACCGCTGAGCAGGGTCACCTCGCCGCTGCAAAAGAACCGGCTGCCATCCTTGCGCAGGTGCCAGCGTTCGTCATCGTTGCGGCCGTGAGTGCGCACAGCCAGCAGTTCGCTATCAGGCACACCGGCGGCGCGGTCTTCCGGCGAGAAAATGAAATCGTAGTAGGCGCCTTCGGCTTCGGTCTTGCTGTAACCGAAAATCAGCTCGGCGCCCTTGTTCCAGCTGGTGATCACCCCTTGTTCGTCAAGGGTGATGATCGCGTAATCGCGGGTGCTTTCTGCCACCAGACGCATGCGCTCTTCGCCCAGGCGCAGTTCTTCTTCCGCCGCCCGGCGTTTGGTGATGTCGATGAAAGTCAGGACCGTGCCGTCGATATGATCTTCGCTGGAGCGGTAGGGCAGCAGGCGGGCGATGTACCAGCGGTTGTCAGTGCTGCTGACCTCGCGCTCGATCATGTTCAATGACTCGAACACTTGTGCCGCGTCGCCGGCCAGATTGTCGTAGTGCAAGCGATGCGTGATGTCGAGCAACGAGCGGCCGGTATCGACCGGCAACATGCTGAAGATGTCTGTGGCGCGCGGAGTGAACCATTTGATTCGCATGCTGCGATCGACGAACACGGTGGCGATGTCGGTCGACGCAATCAGGTTGGTCAGGTAGTCGTTGATCTTGTCGGTTTCTTCAACTTTGGTTTTCAGCTCGTAGTTGACCGTCAGCAACTCTTCGTTGATTGACTGCAATTCTTCCTTGCTGGTTTCCAGCTCTTCGGTAGCCGAGCGCAGTTCTTCGTTGATCGCCTGCATTTCTTCGTTGGAAGCCTTGAGCTCTTCGCTGGAGACTTCCGATTGTTCGATGGTGTCCTGCAGGTGCAACTTGGTGCGTTGCAGTTCGCGTTCAAGGTTGGACAGCACCTGGCTTTCGGTTTGCAGCAGGGTGATGGCCTGTTCGGAAGGATCGACTTCGGCCTCTTCGAAAATCACCAGGACGTACTCGCCGTCCGACTCTTCGTCCTTATAAGGCTGGGCCAGCAGGTCGACCTTGTATCGTCGATTGTCACGGGTGATCGGCACCGCACGGGATTTCACCACCAGGCCACTCTGCTGGACCTGAAACAGCGTGGTGCGAATCTCCAGGCGCAACTCGGGAAGGATCAGCGTCAGCAGGTTGCGTGACAGCTCACCGCCGACATGGCGCAGGAAACGCCCGGCGCTTTCGCTCATGTGCAGAATGTCGGCATTGGCATCGACAATCATGCTCGGTGGCGCAGCGCGTTCGAGGGCGCGCTGATGTATGTCGCCGAAGGACAGCTTGCGCTGGACCGCGCTTTGCGGTGCCTCACGGGAAACACTGGTGCGAACGTAACCACCGCGCGGCATGGTCGGGGTGCGTCGGCTGTTGGCTGTACCGGTCTTGGCGCGGAAGATCCGGTTACGCTTGTCCACCGGGGCAAACAGCTCATGGCAAGCGTCCGCGCTCTCGGAAGACCCCAGGAACAGGAAACCGCCCGGGCGCAGCGCAAAGTGGAACATCTGCAGGATTTCGCGCTGCACTTCGCGATCCAGATAGATCAACAGATTGCGGCAGACGATCAGGTCGATTTGCGAGAAAGGCGGGTCGGACAACAGGCTGTGTTTGGCAAACAGGACTTTTTCGCGGATCTCCTTGCGGATCCGGAAATGCTCGTCTTCCTTGACGAAGTAATGCCGCAGGCGCGTCGGCGGTACATCGGTGACGATCGCTTGCGGATAGAGACCGCCCCGACCGATGCTGATGGCGCGCTCGTCGATGTCAGTGGCGAACACTTGCAGCGTGGCTTTGCTGGCATCCAGCTGCAATTGATCGCTGAGCAGGATCGCCAGGCTGTAGGCTTCTTCGCCGGTGGAACAGCCGGCTGACCAGACGCGGATTTCTTCCTTCTCGGGCTGCGCCGACACGGCGGCATTGACCAGCTGCGGCAGCACGTCCCGTTCCAGGGCTTCGAACGCCTCGCGATCACGGAAAAAGTTGGTGACGCCAATCAACATGTCGCCGAGCAGGGCTTTGGTTTCTTCGGGGTTTTGTTGCAGGTAGCGGAAATAGGCCCCCAGGTCGGGTTGGGCCGTGACCTGCATCCGGCGCTCGATCCGTCGCAACACGGTCGCGCGTTTGTAGTGCTTGAAGTCATGACCGGTGCCGGTGCGCAACTGGATCAGAATATCGTGGAGCATCTGTTCAGCGATCGCTGCGTCACGCTCGGACACGGAAGCGAAGGTTTGCAGTTCCGGGTCATTGGCGGTGGGCAAGCTGATTTCCTGTGAGTTGTGCCATAGCTCCAGCAGCTTTTGCGGCATCTCCACCACCGGCAACACCAGATCGACATTGCCGGTCTCGATAGCGGCGCGGGGCATGCCGTCGAACTCGGCATCTTCCGGTGCCTGGGCCACGGTGATACCGCCATGTTCCTTGATCCGCGACAAGCCGACTGCGCCATCGGAGCCGCTGCCCGAGAGCACCAGGCAGAAGGCGCGTTCACGGTGGACTTCGGCCAGGTCGCGGAAGAACAGATCGATGGAAGCGTGGCGGCCCTCGCGCGGGTCGTTGCTGCTGACCTCAAGCGCGCCGTCGTTCATCGTCAGGCGCTGAGCCGGTGAGATGACGTAGATGTGGTTTTTCTCGATGCGCACGGTCTCGGTGACCTGCAGGACCGGCATCCGGGTCGATTCCTGGACGATCCTGTCCGCAATGCTCTGGTGATCGGGCGACAGGTGAAGAATGATCACGAAGGCCATGCCGTTGTCGTGCGGCATGTTCTCGAAAAACAGTTTGATGGCCTGCAGTCCGCCCGCCGACGCACCAATGCCCACCACCGGGAAGTCCAGTGTGCTGGGGCTCAGGGCCTTTCGCTCAGGAGCATGGGTGGAGGGTGGGGGAGTGGTGGTCATGACTTCAGCCTTTTACCGGCAACGGGGGATGAGTTGAGTTCAAGAAGAGATAAGCGCACTGCAATAAAGCAGGATAATCCCGTTTTTCAATAACACCTTCAAATATTTAGAGACACTTGAATGGCGGGATTTCTCAAGGGAACGGCACTCCTGGCCGATAACCCGAACGGTCATGCTCTTCTTCTCAAATTGCCTGGAAATCTTCGATGTTGTCGTATCACCAAAAGAGTTTTCTGATCGTCGATGATTTCTCGGATTTCCGCAGTTCCGTCAGGTCCATGCTGCGTGAACTGGGGGTCAAGGACGTTGATACTGCGGACACCGGTGAGCAGGCGCTGCGCATGTGTTCGCAAAAAGCCTACGATTTCATCCTGCAGGATTTCCACCTCGGCGACGGCAAGAAGAACGGTCAGCAAGTCCTCGAAGACTTGATGATCGAGAAGCTGATCAGCCATGAAAGTGTGTTCGTCATGGTCACCGCCGAAACCAGCCAGGCCATGGTGCTCAGCGCGCTGGAACACGAACCCGACGCTTATTTGACCAAGCCGTTCAACCGCTCCGGCCTGGCCCAGCGTCTGGAGCGACTGGAACAACGCAAGAACTTGCTCAAGCCGATCCTGCAAGCGCTCGATCGTGGCAAACCGCTCGAAGTGCTCAATGCCTGCATCGAGCTGTGCAAGAAGGACATCCGTTATTCGCCGCTGTGCCTGCGTTACCGCGCAGACGCCTTGCGCGACCTGAATCAGAACGAAGCGCTGGAACGCCTCTACGACAGCATCATTGCCGATCGTCCCTTGCCGTGGGCGTTTGCCGGACTGGGCAAGTTGTTGTTCAAGCGCGGCCAGGTCAGCCAGGCCAAAGGCATCTACGAAAAAGCCCTGAAAGTGTTTCCGATGATGCCGGCGCTGTATGACGGCATGGCCGATGTGCTGGTGGTCGAAGGGGATACCAAGGGCGCGCAGAAAGTCCTGGAAGAGGCGATTCGCCTGTCGCCGCTGGCGGTGCGCCGCCAAGCGTTGCTGGGCAAACTGGCGATGACCAACGAAGATTTCGACACGGCCTCCAAGGCTTATCGCCAGGCCGTGTCCCAAGGTGCTCAATCGCGCTTCAAGGATGCCGAAAGCAACCTGGGCCTGGCCCACGCGTTGATCAGCAAAGGCAGCGAGAAAGGTCTGGATACCCGCACCCGACTGGAAATCAACACGACCCTCAGTCTGGTGGCCAAGGAGAATCCTTCCGACCCGGGCTTGCAGATTCGTGCGCGCTTGATGAAAGCCACCAGCCTGTTGCTCAACGACGCCGAAACCGCCGAGAAGCTCACCGAGCAGGCGATGATGCGCCTCGACGGCATGGAGCAGTTCATGAGCGCCGAAGCGGCGCTGCTGGTGGCCAAGCAGCTGCAAATGCTAGGACAAGCGAGCGCCGGTGCGTCGATGTTGAAAAACTGTGCGGAAATTTACGGTGACGATCCGGTGGTAATGCAAGGCATCGCCAAACTGACCGATGACCCTACGATCCTAAGCCAGAGCAACGCGGCTTCCGAACTCAACCGTCAAGGCGTGCAGGTGTACAAGACCGGCAAGCTGGCGGAAGCCCGGGAGGTGTTTCGCAAGGCCCTGCACATGCAGCCGAAGAACATCAGTATCGCGCTGAACATGGCGCAGTCGTTGCTGCATGGCACGGACACCAGCGTACCGTCGGCCGAACTGGATGAATGCCGGGCCTGCCTGAAACTGGTCGGCATGATGCCCGACACCGACGCGCGTTATCCGCGCTACCAGAAACTGAAAATCAAGGCGTTCAGCGGATGAGCCAAGACAACTCTGCACTGGATTTTTCTACGGTGATTGCCTCCACCGTGCACGACATGAAGAACTCGCTGGCCATGCTGATGCAGGCCCACAGCCATTGGCTGGCGCGCTTGCCCGATCCCGAGCGGCACAGCCCGGAGCAGGGCGTCATCGAGTACGAGTTCGCTCACCTCAACGGCATGCTGGTGCAGTTGCTGGGGCTGTACAAGCTGGGCGTCAATCAGATGCCGTTGCAGCCGGCCTACCATGATCTGGATGACTTCCTCGAAGCGCAGTTGGCCTGTCATCAGGAAGTGTTCGCCAGTCGCGGCATTGTAGCGACCTATGAAGTCGACCCGTTGAGCCCCCTGGGTTTCTTCGACCGGGAGCTGGTGGCCTCGGTGCTGGCCAACACCATCACCAACGCCATTCGTTACGCCCGCCAGGCGCTGTTGATCAGCGTCAGCGATGAGGACGGCCAGCTGGTGCTGACCATCAACGACGATGGCGACGGTTATCCAGCCCAGATGATCGAGCTTCAGGCGGACTACGTGCAGGGCATCAACTACAGCAGTAGCAGCACCGGCCTGGGCCTGTACTTCGCCGGACGGATCGCCGCGCTGCACCAGCGCAATGGCGTGGGCGGGCGCACCCGGATCAGCAACGGCGGCCCGTTGGGCGGCGGTCTGTTCAGCCTCTATCTGCCCTGATAAAAAATGCGCCCTGCGGGGCAATACTGTTCACATTAAGACAATGCTCAGTCGAGCAAGAAACCTGTGGCGAGGGGATTTATCCCCGTTCGGCTGCGAAGCAGTCGTTAGTCTGCCCCACTCGGTCCGTCTGAACGGTCGAAGGGGCTGCTTCGCAACCCAACGGGGATAAATCCCCTCGCCACAAATGTGGGTGACCGGAGTTAGGTAAACAATATTGCCTTACGGGGAGCGTGATTTCTTTGTGTGCGCTGCTTGATATTCCGAACAGGCGGAGCCTATTTTGTACGGGTCGCCGTTCGCGGCTCGCACAATTACAAAGGATTGCGTCATGACAACCGATGGCCATCGGTCACTCGCACAGCGATTGACGGGCATTGATGAGATTGAATGTGTCACGCCGGATTTGAACGGCGTGCCTCGCGGCAAAGTAATGACCGCCGAGGGGTTTCTTGAAGGACGGCGTTTGCAGATGGCGCGGGGTGTGCTGCTGCAATGCATTATGGGCGGATATCCGCCAGCCCGTTTTTACGGCAGCGATGATGGCGACCTGGCGCTGGTGCCTGACCCTGCACACATCCACCGTTTGCCCTGGAGCCAGCTACCGCGGGCATGGGCCATTTGCGACGCCGATGAACTGACCGGCGAAAGCTCGAAGCTGTCGACTCGTGGGCAGCTCAAAGCGGTCATCGCCCGTTACGCGGCCCTGGGCCTGGAGCCGGTGGTGGCGACCGAACTGGAGTTCTTCGTGTTCGCGCCCAATCCCGACCCGACGCAACCGTTCCAGCCGCCGCTCGGTCTGGACGGTCGCCGCGAGGACGGTCATTCGGCGTTCAGTGTCAGTTCCAATAACGGCTTGCGGCCATTCTTCACTGAAGTCTATGCCTGCATGGCGGCCCTGGGTTTGCCACGCGACACCTTCATGCACGAGATGGGCGTCAGCCAGTTCGAGATCAACTTGCTGCACGGCGATCCGTTGCTGCTGGCTGACCAGACGTTCCTGTTCAAACACTTGCTTAAAGAAGTCGCGCTCAAGCACGGTCTGACCGTGGTGTGCATGGCCAAGCCGCTGGCGCACACGCCGGGCAGTTCGATGCACATTCACCAGAGCATCGTCGAGATCGGCAGCGGGCGGAACGTGTTCAGCGACGAGGCCGGCGAACCGACGGCGACCTTCCGTCATTTCATCGGTGGTCAGCAGGCTGGCATGGCGGACTTCACCGCGCTGTTCGCGCCGAACGTGAATTCCTATCAGCGCTTGTGCCATCCGTTTGCCTCGCCGAACAATGCCTGCTGGTCGCACGACAACCGTGCCGCCGGATTGCGCATTCCGGCCAGTTCGCCGGCCGCTCGTCGGGTCGAAAACCGCTTGCCGGGGGCCGATGCGAACCCGTACCTGGCGATTGCCGCCAGCCTTGCCGCCGGTTTATATGGCATCGAAAACCAACTGGAGCCGAGCGCGGCGATCCAGGGCGAATTCGAAGTCCCGGATAATCTTTCGTTGCCGTGTACCTTGCATGCCGCTCTTGAACGTCTGAAACGTAGCCAATTGGCGAAGGAACTGTTCGGCAAGGAGTTCATCGAAGGCTACGTCGCTTCGAAGACCATGGAGTTGACCAGCTTCTTTGATGAAATTACTCCCTGGGAGCGCCGTGTCCTGGCGGCCCAGGCCTGACGACCTGTCGTCTTCGGACTATCTTTTCGGGTAGCCCGTTTCTCACCGCAAGGAGCCGCTCGGAACGCCGATGCGCCAAATCTGGAAACCTTTTCGAGCGCTTTATTTTGCCTCGCTGATGATGTTGATCGGCTCAGGCTTGCTGAGTACGTACCTGGGCTTGCGCCTGGCGGCGGATAACGTCGACAGCCTGTGGGTCGGTGCGTTGATGGCGGCTAACTATTTCGGCCTGGTACTGGGCGGCAAGATCGGTCACCGACTGATCGCCCGGGTCGGGCACATTCGCGCCTATTCGGCCTGCGCCGGGATTGTCGGCGCGGCGGTGCTGGGTCATGGCCTGGTCGACTGGTTGCCAGCGTGGATATTCCTGCGGGTGATCGTCGGCCTCGGCATGATGTGCCAGTACATGGTCATCGAAAGCTGGCTCAATGAGCAGGCCGAAGCCTCGCAGCGCGGCACGGTGTTCAGCGGCTACATGATCGCCTCGTACCTGGGGCTGGTGCTCGGTCAGCTGATTCTGGTCATGCACCCGGCCCTGGGCCTGGAGCTGCTGATGTTGGTCGCCTTGTGCTTCGCGCTGTGCCTGGTGCCGGTGGCCCTCACTCGTCGCATTCACCCGGCGCCGCTGCATCCCGCGCCGATGGAGCCGCGGTTCTTCATCAAGCGGGTGCCGCAGTCGTTGAGTACGGTGCTGGGGGCGGGGCTGATCATTGGCTCCTTCTACGGTCTGGCGCCGCTGTATGCCTCGCAGCAAGGGTTGTCCACCGAGCAGGTCGGTCTGTTTATGGGTAGCTGCATTTTCGCCGGATTGCTGGTGCAGTGGCCGCTGGGCTGGTTGTCCGACCGCTATGACCGGGCATTGTTGATCCGCTGTTTTGCGGTGGTTCTGGCTCTGACTGCGCTGCCGCTGGCAATCATGCAACAGGTCCCGCTGGAGGTTTTGTTCGTTGCCGGGTTCTTCTGTTCGCTGGTGATGTTTTGCCTGTATCCGCTGGCAGTGGCGTTCTCCAACGACCACGTCGAAGGTGATCGTCGTGTGTCCCTGACCGCGATGTTGCTGGTGACCTACGGCGTTGGTGCCAGTATCGGGCCGTTGGTGGCCGGGGTGCTGATGAAGCTGTTTGGCAGCCACATGCTGTATGCCTTCTTCAGTTTCTTCGCGTTGGTGCTGGTGTGGCGGATCCGCCCGAAAGCGGTCACCAATCTGCATCAGGTCGAAGATGCGCCGCTGCATCACGTGGCCATGCCGGACAGCATGTCGAGTTCGCCACTGGTGGCGTGCCTCGACCCGCGGGTTGACGAGCAAGTGGTGCAGGATCAGATGCAAAACCCCATCAACCCTGAGCCGGAGCCTGAGCCCGAACCGGATCCCGAAACCGATCCTCCACCGGAAGACCCGGACGCGGGTCGCGAGCAAAGCTTTACCGAGGCCAGGCCTTAATCAGGCGCATAAAAAAACGGGCAGTCACCGCAAGGGACTGCCCGTTTTTTGTTGAGGCGCCGTATTACATGTCGTCTTTATCGAAGCGGCGCGCTTCGCGTTGAAGCTGATAGACGAACCGCTCGACCTGGCGCTGCACTTGACCACTCATGTTGTGAAAGCGCACGCCGGCGAAGGTGGTGGAGATTCTCTCTTCGAAATGCAGATAACGCAGTTCCACCGGCGCGGTCATTTTGCCGAAGGGCAGGTCGGCGCTGAAGCGGTCGTAGACCTGACCCAATTGCAAGCGGGGGGTAATGTCGCCTTCAAAGCGCAGCTTGCAGCCCGTGGCGGAGATGTCCAGCAGCTTTCCGCTGACCGGAAACTTGAGCTTTTCACCCACCAGTTCGACATTGACCAGTTGCGCCAGCTTCAACGCTGCCCGGAAGGCATTGCGGCGCTGATGGTAGACCACTTCGTCGGGGAGGGTGCCACGGTAGCAGCGACCGCCAGCGGATTCGTCAATGGTCAGCGTACCGTTGCTTTCCCACGCGATGCGCACGCCGTCGTGAAAGCCTTCGACCCGAAAGGATTCGCCGGCCAGCAGATAGCGCTCGCCGTCGCGCGGCACCATCTCGTCCAGGGCAATCATGTTGCTTTCACGGTCGACGTCCACCAGATAACTCTGGAAGCGCTGGCTACGTTCATGGAACGTGATGATCAGCGGGTCGTGGCTTTCTTGCAGCTGCCGCAGGTTGCCGGCAATCTCCATCGGCGTGGATAGCACCTTGGGTGGCTGCGGAGCGTCATCCGCGTTTAAGGCATTGAACACGGTTCATCCTTCTCCAGACAAAATTTGACTGCGACTTGCTAGCATACTGCCAGTATGCGACACGTCTTGATAGAGCCTGCTCATCAACAGGCTCAAGCCTGACTGAGCGGGCGCGGCTTCGCTAGCATGGAGGTTGATCCGCGGGCATCGTAAAGCGCTGGCGGTTCGCCGCCGGTGAGGATTTTCAGCTGATTGGCCGTGGCGGCCTGCTGGACCAGGATCGACTGGCCATTATTGACGTTTGCCGCCTGGCATTGAGCCAGGAGATCGGTCAGCACGTCGCTCTGTGCCAGCAACTGATCGCCGATGCTCGACTGGCTGGCAAGTTGCTCCAGGCCGCTGCGATTGGTCGGCAGGTTCAGGCTGGCGAGGATTTCACTGCGCTTGCGGCCATGTTGTTCAAGCAAAATGATCATTGCCTGTTTCTGCGCCAGAATATCTTCCAGCAGCGGCATGTCGCGACCATGCAAAGCGATGGATTCGGTTTGCAGCAACTCCAGCAAGTATTGCGCTGGAGCAAAGTCGTCGATGATCAGTTGCAGTAAATTAGTGTCGTGCATGGCTGGCCTTGGGGTTTAAGCGTCCAAAAGCCTGGCGCAGGCCGTGGCCTAGCGCTGGGCTTCGAAGTTGAGCAGTTTGCTGGCTACACGGTTGCTGTCGACTTTATAGCTGCCATCGGCAATCGCTGCTTTCAACTCGGCCACGCGGGCGTTGTCGACGGCAGGCTGATCGCGCAGCTTGTCAGTGACCTTCTGCAACTGTTGAGCCTCATTGCTGAGGTGTACCGATTCCCCGCTTTTGGCGGTACTGGCCTGTTCGGCCGGGGTATTCAGCGGCGCGGATTTGCCGGCTTCGGCAGTTTCCTTCGCGGTGCTGGTACGCGTACTACCGGTAAGTGACGAGGAACTGTTCAAACGGCTGAAATCGATGACCATGATAAAAAACCTCTGGGTATTTGGACGCTTGCCATGTTTTCGGCTCTCCCTGCGAAAACTTTAGGCCCATTTATCAATGAGCTTGCATGCGCCAGCGCTTGTCCTGCCTGCGGCACAGTTTAGGGAACAGCCGGGCGGCGCGCCATCTTTCACCCACAGATCGTTCTACATGGCCACTTCCACCTGGCCAGGCGCCATGACTTGCGCCTTGATGACACGCTGGGAGTTCAGGTTTTTCACACGAATCTGTTCACGCAGGCCGCCGTTGGACAGGGCTTCGCCCGGCATCCGCACACTGAGCGTACCACTGCGGGCGGTAATCACCACTTGATCGCCTTTGCTGATGACTTCCGCCTGTTCGAGGTGGACCAGCGTCAGCACCTGATTGGCGACCGTTGGTCGGGTAAGTTTTTGCCCCACGGCCTGTTCCAGGGAAGTGAAATAACCCTGGTTGATCTGGCTGATGTCCCGCTCGCGCAACATGACGTCGCCGGGCTCGATGACCCCGGCGCGCTTGAGCGGCCGCGTGGTCGTGACAACGTCCCGAAACAGGCGGACTTGAGCGGGCACGAAGACTGTCCAGGGGGCCGCACTGTCGCAGCGGACCTTGACCGTTACCCGCCCGATCGGGGTTGCCGGGCTCTCCAGGGTGGCTGTCAATTCCTTGTCGCACATGGGCATGTGCATCCGCGGATCGAGCTGGTTGACCTCGATTTCGTAGCGTCCCTCCGTTTGACTGGTAGCCAAATAGTCTTCTACGGTGAATTCAAGAAAGCCCTGAGTGACGCCGATAAGCATGTCAGGCAAGGTAACCGCGTCAGCAAGGGCAGGGCTGCCAGCGTTGAACAGGCAAACGGCCGACATCGCGCAAAGCAATTTGCGGGAAGTTGATGTCAGGCGTCGGAAAAATGTCGGTTCTGTGTTCATAAGAGTTAAAAAGCAAGCGCCGTGCCGTTTAGCAATAAATGTGCGTCGCAACACACTTAAGCGTTGGTGTAGGAGTCTGTGCATGGCTGGTGTAATGGATGCGGTAAACCAGCGCACGCAACTGGTTGGGCAGAATCGCCTTGAGCTGTTGTTGTTCCGTCTCGACGGCCAGCAGCTGTATGGGATCAACGTGTTCAAGGTTCGGGAAGTGCTGCAATGCCCCAAACTGACCCTGATGCCCAAGTCCAGTCCTGTCGTGTGCGGTGTGGCAAATATCCGGGGGGCGACCATTCCGATTCTGGATCTGGCAATGGCGACCGGCTCCGGCGCACTTAAAGATCAGAGCAACCCGTTCGTGATCATCACGGAATACAACACCAAGACCCAGGGTTTCCTGGTGCGATCGGTGGAGCGCATCGTCAACATGAACTGGGAGGAGATTCATCCGCCACCCAAGGGCACGGGACGCGATCATTACCTGACGGCTGTGACTCGGGTCGACAATCAGTTAGTCGAAATCATCGACGTCGAGAAAGTGCTGGCGGAAGTGGCGCCGACACCGGAAGCGATTTCAGTCGGCGTGGTGGATGTCGAAACCCAGCACAAGGCGTTGTCGTTGCGCGTATTGACGGTCGATGACTCGTCGGTGGCGCGCAAGCAGGTGACCCGTTGCCTGCAGACGGTCGGCGTCGAAGTGGTGGCGTTGAACGACGGCAGGCAAGCGCTGGATTACTTGCGCAAGCTGGTCGATGAGGGCAAGAAGCCTGAAGAAGAGTTCCTGATGATGATTTCCGACATCGAGATGCCGGAAATGGACGGGTACACACTGACGGCCGAGATCCGCAACGACCCGCGCATGCAAAAGCTTCATATCATCCTGCATACTTCGTTGTCGGGTGTATTCAATCAGGCAATGGTCAAGAAAGTCGGTGCGGATGACTTCCTTGCCAAATTCCGTCCTGATGACTTGGCATCCCGGGTAGTCGACCGGATCAAAGCAGCAGATATCAGCTAGGGGCCTTCTGCCCCTAACGGTTCACACGATTTAAGAGGCGGCATCTTTGTCTACGGGTAATTTGGATTTCGAACAGTTCCGGGTGTTCCTGGAAAAAGCCTGTGGCATTTTGCTCGGTGAAAACAAGCAGTATCTGGTCTCGAGCCGTCTCAACAAACTGATGGAGCAGCAAGGCATCAAGTCCCTGGGTGAGTTGGTTCAGCGCATCCAGACCCAGCCGCGCAGCGGTTTGCGCGAGATGGTGGTGGATGCCATGACGACCAACGAAACCCTGTGGTTTCGTGACACCTATCCGTTTGAAGTCTTGAAGAACAAGGTGCTGCCCGAAGCGATCAAGGCTGCCCCCGGCCAGCGCCTGCGGATCTGGTCGGCGGCGTGCTCGTCGGGTCAGGAACCGTATTCGCTGTCGATGTCCATCGATGAGTTCGAGCGGGTCAACATGGGCCAGCTGAAGATGGGCGCGCAAATTGTCGCGACCGACCTCTCCGGCACCATGCTGACCAACTGCAAGACCGGCGAGTACGACAGCCTGGCTATCGGCCGTGGTCTGTCGCCCGAGCGCCTTCAGCGTTACTTCGACCCGAAAGGGCCGGGACGCTGGGCGATCAAGGCGCCGATCAAGAGTCGCGTGGAGTTCCGCTCGTTCAACCTGCTGGACAGCTATGCGGCCCTCGGCAAGTTCGACATCGTGTTCTGCCGCAACGTGCTGATCTACTTCTCCGCCGAGGTGAAGAAAGACATCCTGTTGCGCATTCACAGCACGCTCAAGCCAGGCGGTTATCTGTTCCTCGGCGCCTCCGAAGCGCTGAACGGTTTGCCGGATCATTACCAGATGGTCCAGTGCAGCCCGGGGATCATTTACCAGGCGAAGTGATTCGTTGGCAGCATAAAAAAACGGGAGTCCTCAGCGGCTCCCGTTTTTTTTGCCTGATGATTTCTACAATCCACCGCCATCCCCTGTGGGAGCGAGCCTGCTCGCGATAGCGCCGTGTCAGCCAACATCAATGTATCTGTTACACCGCCATCGCGAGCAGGCTCGCTCCCACAGGGGGTGGTGGTGTTCTTGGAGGGGTATAAGCGGCAGAAAAGCGGCAGGCGGCGGAAATCGGTTGCCGCTTTTCTGGCATTGCCGCCTTGCCACCACCCGCAAAGCCCCGGTTTACGGGCTTTTTTGAATTGGCACGCCGCTTGCTATGTCTCTGTTACGAAAAATCAGGTCACCCGAAGGTTTCCCGACATGAGCATCAGCTTCGATAAAGCGCTCGGTATCCACGAACAAGCCCTGGGCTTCCGCGCTCAGCGTGCCGAAGTCCTGGCCAACAACATCGCCAACGCCGATACCCCGAACTACAAGGCTCGGGACCTGGAATTCTCCAAGGTGCTCGCCGCACAGAACGAGAAAACCAAGGGCGGCACGTTTGCCTTGAACATGACCAACAACCGTCATATCGAGGCCGAAGGCCTGGGCAATGGCGACGAGTCGCTGATGTATCGCACGCCGATGCAGCCGTCGATCGACCAGAACACCGTGGATGCCCAGCTGGAACAGTCGAACTACGCGGAAAACGCCGTCGGCTTCCAGGCCAGCTTCACCCTGCTCAACAGCAAATTCAAAGGGCTGATGTCAGCCCTGCGCGGAGAGTAATTCATGTCCCTATCCAGTGTTTTCAACATTGCCGGTAGCGGCATGAGCGCTCAGACCACGCGCTTGAACACCGTGGCCTCGAACATCGCCAACGCCGAAACCGTCTCGTCGAGCATCGACCAGACCTATCGCGCCCGTCACCCGGTATTCGCCACCATGTTCCAGGGCGGCCAGAGCGGCGGCAGCGATTCGCTGTTCCAGAATCAGGACGCCGCCGGTCAAGGCGTGCAAGTGCTGGGCGTGGTCGAAGACCAGAGCAACCTTGACGCACGTTACGAGCCGAACCACCCGGCCGCCGATGCCAAGGGCTATGTCTACTACCCGAACGTCAACGTCGTCGAAGAAATGGCCGACATGATTTCCGCCAGTCGTTCGTTCCAGACCAACGCCGAAATGATGAACACCGCCAAAACCATGATGCAGAAGGTCCTGACCCTCGGTCAGTGATAAGGGGCGACTCAGATGAGTGTTACCGATACCACCAGCGGCGTGAACATCAAGGACGTCCTGGCCAATTCTTCGGTCAAGACCAACAACACCAGCAGCGACGGCCTGGCCGCGGCAACTAACAGCGCCACCGGCAAGCAGGCGTTGGGCAAGGATGCGTTCCTGCAATTGCTGGTTACCCAGCTGAAGAACCAGAACCCGCTCGAGCCGCAGGATAACGGTGATTTCGTGGCTCAGCTGGCACAGTTCAGCAGCCTGGAAGGCATCACCACGCTGAACGATACGGTCAGCGGCATTGCCGGCAACTACAACTCCTCGCAGGCGCTGCAAGCGTCTTCGCTGGTGGGCCGTTCGGTGGTCGCGCAGACCGACACAGCGGTTGTCGATACCTCCAAGAGCTTCAACGGCACGGCCGTTGTCCCGGCATCGGTGGATCCGGTCATGGTCAAGATCACCGACGCCGATGGCAAAGTGGTCCGCACCATCGACCTGGGCAGCCAGAAGGCCGGCAACGCCAGTTTCATCTGGGACGGCAAAAACGATGCGGGCGAAGTGGCCAAGGCCGGCACTTACAAATTTGCCGCCACCGCGACCTACGACAGCCAGGCGACCTCGCTGGTTACTTATCTGCCGGCCACCGTCAACAGCGTGACCATCAGCCAGACCGGCGGTGAGTTGATGCTGAACCTGGCAGGCCTGGGCAGTGTTGCCCTGTCCAAAGTACAGACCATTGGTATATAGAGCCGACTAACACGGCACAAAGGAGTGGAATATGTCTTTCAATATCGGCCTTAGCGGTCTCTATGCAGCCAACAAACAACTGGACGTGACCGGCAACAACATCGCCAACGTCGCGACCACCGGTTTCAAATCGTCCCGTGCAGAATTCGAAGACGTGTACTCGGCCACGCGCCTGGGTACCGGCAGCAAGACCGTCGGCAACGGCGTGCGTCTGGCCAACGTTGCCCAGCAGTTCGGTCAGGGCGATGTGAACAACACCGGCAACGTGCTGGACATGGGCATCCAGGGCAACGGTTTCTTCATCCTCAGCGACAACGGTTCCCTGAGCTACACCCGTGCCGGCGCGTTCAAGACTGACGCTGAAAACTATGTCGTCGATAACAACGGTAACCGTCTGCAAGGTTACGGCGTTGATGACAACGGCAAGATCATCAATGGTGTGCTGACTGACCTGAAAATCGACACATCGAGCCTGTCGCCAAAGGCGACCACTCGCGTCGACCAGACCATGAACCTTAACTCCTCGGATACCCTTCCGACCGTTACGCCGTTCAACCCGGCCGAGCCATTGAGCTACACCAAGCCAATCTCCACTCCGATCTACGATAGCCAGGGTAACCAGCACTCCCTGGACCAGTACTACGTGAAAACCGGCACCAACGCATGGACCGTGTACACCTACGTGGACGGTCGTTCGCCTTCCAACCCGGCCACCGAGCCACCGGTGCCAGTGACTGCCAACGTGACCTTCAACTCTGACGGCACCGTCAACACCATGACCGGCAGTGCGGGTTTTGCCGTGACCGGCAAAACCTTCAGGCTGACCGGCTGGGTGCCGGGCGTGGTGACCAATGCCAGCGTGACGCCGAAAGTCTGGGGTCCGAACGGTTCGGTTCCGGCCACCGGTGGCTTGACCTTCGACATGACCAAGACCACCTCTTTCAACTCGCCGACTGCCCGTACCCAGCAGTATCAGGACGGCTACGCCACTGGCCAGATCTCCAGTCTGACCATCGACGAAAACGGCATCATGACCGCCAACTTCAGTAACCAGCAAACCAAGGCCATCGGCCAGGTAGCGGTCGCCAGCTTCGCCAACGAGCAAGGCTTGCAGCCAATCGGTGGTACCCGCTGGAAAGAAACCTTCGCCTCGGGCGTGGCCGGTGTCGATGCACCGAAAACCGGTACGCTGGGTGCGGTAGTGTCCAACTCCCTGGAAGAGTCCAACGTCAACCTGACCAACGAACTGGTTGACTTGATCAAGGCGCAGAGCAACTACCAGGCAAACGCCAAGACCATCTCCACCCAGAGCACTATCATGCAGACCATCATTCAGATGACCTGATGCGGGTTGGATGACACTGTTTCACAAGGAGCCCCTCGGAAGAGGGGCTTTTTTGTGGTCGGGATTTTGTCAGTAGCTGAAGTTCTGGTTGTCTGTACTGGCCTCATCGTCGGAACGCCGCCCGGGGCACCACTTTCTTTGAGGCAAAAGAAAACCCCCGACCCATCCAGAGGACTGATCGGGGGTTTCAGATAAGCGCCTCGCGGCGCCTACCGGCTCAGCTTATTGGCAAGCTTCGCAATCCGGCTCGTCGATGGCGCAGGCCTTTGGCACTGGAGCAGGGCCGGCAGGTGCTGCCAGGACCGAATCTTCACCGTGGTTGCCACCGCTGGAAACAGCGTTCAGCTTGCCGGTGTTGATGGTCGATTTCTCGGTGCTGGTCGCGGCCAGGGCACGGAGGTAGTAAGTGGTTTTCAGACCACGGTACCAGGCCATGCGGTAGGTCACGTCCAGTTTCTTGCCCGAAGCGCCAGCGATGTACAGGTTCAGCGACTGAGCCTGGTCGATCCACTTCTGACGACGGCTGGCCGCGTCAACGATCCACTTGGTGTCCACTTCGAAGGCAGTCGCGTAGAGCTCTTTGAGTTCTTGCGGGATGCGCTCGATCTGTTGCACCGAACCGTCGTAGTACTTCAGGTCGTTGATCATGACCGAGTCCCACAGGCCGCGAGCCTTCAGGTCGCGAACCAGGTACGGGTTGATCACGGTGAATTCGCCCGACAGGTTCGATTTCACGTAGAGGTTCTGGTAGGTCGGTTCGATTGACTGCGACACGCCAGTGATGTTGGCGATGGTTGCAGTCGGTGCGATGGCCATGATGTTGGAGTTACGAATGCCTTTCTGCACACGGGCGCGAACTGGTGCCCAGTCCAGGGATTCGTTCAGGTCAACGTCGATGTACTTCTGGCCACGTTGCTCGATCAGGATCTGTTGCGAATCCAGCGGCAGGATGCCTTTGGACCACAGCGAACCCTGGAACGTCTCGTAAGCGCCGCGCTCGTCGGCCAGGTCGCAGGAAGCCTGGATCGCGTAGTAGCTGACCGCTTCCATCGACTTGTCGGCGAACTCGACGGCCGCGTCGGAACCGTAAGGGATGTGCTGCAGGTACAAAGCGTCCTGGAAGCCCATGATGCCCAAGCCAACCGGACGGTGCTTGAAGTTGGAGTTCTTCGCTTGTGGCACCGAGTAGTAGTTGATGTCGATCACGTTATCGAGCATGCGAACGGCGGTGTTCACGGTGCGTTCCAGCTTGGCGGTGTCCAGCTTGCCGTTGACGATGTGGTTCGGCAGGTTGATCGAGCCCAGGTTGCAAACGGCGATCTCGTCCTTGTTGGTGTTCAAGGTGATCTCGGTGCACAGGTTCGAGCTGTGGACCACGCCCACGTGCTGCTGCGGGCTGCGCAGGTTGCACGGGTCTTTGAAGGTCAGCCATGGGTGGCCGGTTTCAAACAGCATGGACAGCATTTTGCGCCACAGGTCTTTGGCCTGGATGGTCTTGAACAGCTTGATCTTGCCCGGGTACTCGGACAGGGCTTCGTAGTACTCGTAACGCTCTTCGAAAGCCTTGCCGGTCAGGTCGTGCAGATCCGGTACTTCGGACGGCGAGAACAGGGTCCACTTGCCGTCATCGAAGACGCGCTTCATGAACAGGTCCGGGATCCAGTTGGCGGTGTTCATGTCGTGGGTACGACGACGATCATCACCGGTGTTCTTGCGCAGCTCGATGAACTCCTCGATGTCCATGTGCCAGGTTTCCAGGTAGGCACAGACAGCGCCTTTGCGCTTGCCACCCTGGTTAACGGCGACGGCAGTGTCGTTCACTACTTTCAGGAACGGTACGACGCCCTGGGATTTGCCGTTGGTGCCCTTGATGTACGAACCCAGTGCACGAACCGGCGTCCAGTCGTTGCCCAGGCCGCCTGCGAATTTCGACAACATGGCGTTGTCGTGGATCGCGTGGTAAATGCCCGACAGGTCATCCGGCACGGTGGTCAGGTAGCAGCTCGACAGCTGTGGACGCAGGGTGCCGGCGTTGAACAAGGTCGGGGTCGACGACATGTAGTCGAAGGACGACAGCAGGTTGTAGAACTCGATCGCACGGTCTTCTTTCTGCTTCTCTTCAATCGCCAGGCCCATGGCCACGCGCATGAAGAAGATCTGCGGCAGTTCGAAGCGGATACCGTCCTTGTGGATGAAGTAACGGTCGTACAGGGTTTGCAGGCCCAGGTAGGTGAACTGCTGATCGCGCTCGTGGTTGATTGCCTTGCCGAGTTTTTCCAGGTCAAAAGTGGCCAGGACCGGGTTCAGCAATTCGAATTCGATACCCTTGGCGATGTACGCAGGCAGCGCCTTGGCGTACAGGTCGACCATTTCGTGGTGGGTCGCGCTTTCGGCAACTTCCAGGAAGCTCAGGCCTTCGGCACGCAGGGTGTCCATTAGCAGGCGGGCGGTCACGAACGAGTAGTTCGGCTCACGCTCGACCAGGGTACGGGCGGTCATCACCAGGGCGGTGTTGACGTCGGTCAGGGCCACGCCGTCGTACAGGTTTTTCAGGGTTTCGCGCTGGATCAGGTCGCCATCGACTTCTTCCAGACCTTCGCACGCTTCGGTGACGATGGTGTTCAGGCGGCCCATGTCCAGAGGAGCAAAGGTGCCATCGGCGCGGGTGATGCGGATCGACGGGTGAGCGTTGACTGCTTCTTCGGCCGGTGCGTGGGCAGCGCGTTCTTTCGAACGGCCGTCACGGTAGATCACGTAGTCGCGGGCCACTTTCTGCTCGCCGGCACGCATCAGGGCCAGTTCAACCTGGTCCTGGATCTCTTCGATGTGGATGGTGCCGCCCGAAGGCATGCGACGCTTGAAAGTCGCGGTGACTTGTTCGGTCAGGCGGGCAACGGTGTCATGGATTCGCGACGAGGCGGCAGCGGTGCCGCCTTCAACTGCGAGAAACGCTTTGGTGATCGCGACGGTGATCTTGTCGTCGGTGTAAGGAACGACGGTGCCGTTACGCTTGATCACGCGCAGTTGGCCAGGCGCGGTGGCGGACAGATCCGAAGTCGAATCAGCGGCCTGCGGCAAGGTGCCCTGCGGGTTCTCGCGAGTTGTGTCGGTTTGCATGGGGGTGTGTCTCCACATTCTCTATGTTTGTTTGAGCACCTTCATGGTGCCCACCGTTCTGTCCTGAAGCACTACAACCGACGGGCGTCGGGCATAACAACTTCGGGACAGTAGGAAAAGGCTAATGATGCCGCTTCCTTGCCGAAGTCTTTGGTCGCGAGCCAGGGCCCGAAACCGGATTCCATTCTGGGTGACAGTAATGACTGCAACACCCGTACCGTTCCGGCTGTTCTGGCCTAAAAAAACGGTGCCATCCGCAGGTGCGGTTTGGGCTTTCAAAATCACGCTTGGTTCAACCGGAAACAGCAATAAAGCGCTTGAGTTTCTGGTCTGAAATGTGGTTGGGCTTTTTAAGCCAAAACCCTACATGTAGGGTTTTTTTGGCGCCGTGCTACAAGATAATGCGTTTTGGAGGGTGTTGCAACGTACTACCTGTGGATAAACCTGTGCGTAAATTGTGTGTGAAAGAGGGAACAGGCGTGTAGGCCGCGACCTAGCTGGAGCGAACCGTTTTTCACTGATTTTCAGCGATTGAAAACAGTCATTCGGATTTTTAAGGGCGCGAACCCTATCACAAAAAACCGGGTTGTCCGAACGCATTTGCCGACTTGTGTTCTCGGCGTTCGGCGTTTATACAATCGGCCAGTGTGTACGCATTCTTATCCTCCCCAATCATTACAAAAAGACGGGTGGATCCTTCCTTATAAGTGTTGTTGGCAAGCAGAGGTCACCGTGGAGCAAGAAGCCTGGCAGGTATTGATTGTGGAGGACGACCAGCGTCTGGCCGAACTGACCCGCGATTACCTGGAAGCCAATGGCCTGCGCGTCTCGATCGAGGGCAATGGCGCCCTGGCCGCGGCCCGCATCATTAATGAAAAGCCGGACCTGGTGATCCTCGACCTGATGCTCCCCGGCGAAGATGGCCTGAGCATCTGCCGCAAGGTCCGCGACAAATATGACGGCCCGATCCTGATGCTCACCGCCCGCACCGACGACACCGATCAGATTCTTGGCCTGGACCTGGGCGCTGACGACTACGTGTGCAAACCCGTTCGCCCACGCCTGCTGCTGGCGCGCATCCAGGCACTGTTGCGCCGCAGCGAAGCCCCCGAAGTGGCCCCGGAAAAACAACGGCGCCTGCAGTTCGGTCCGCTGGTGGTGGACAACGCCTTGCGCGAGGCCTGGCTGAATGACAGCGGCATCGAACTGACCAGCGCCGAATTTGATCTGCTGTGGCTGCTGGTGGCCAACGCCGGGCGCATCCTGTCCCGGGAAGAGATCTTCACCGCGCTGCGCGGCATCGGCTATGACGGCCAGGACCGCTCCATCGACGTACGCATCTCGCGCATCCGCCCGAAAATTGGCGACGACCCGGAGCATCCACGACTGATCAAAACCATCCGCAGCAAAGGTTATCTGTTCGTTCCGGAAGCCTGCACCCTGTGAACTCGATCTTCCTGCGCATCTACGGCGGCATGTGCGCGGCGCTGATTCTGGTCGCGGTGCTCGGCGTACTGGCGTTGCACCTGCTCAATCAGGTGCGCAGCGAGCAATACCGCGAACGCTTGGCCCACGGCACCTTTTCGCTGATGGCCGACAACCTGAACCCGATGAACGAAACCGAGCGCCACCGGGCTTTGCTGGTGTGGGAGCGTTTGCTCGGAATTCCCTTGGCGCTGAAGACCTTTGCCCAGACTGACCTCGACCTGACGCAGCGCACCCGCGTGCTGCGTGGCCAGGCGTTGGTAGAACAGACCGGCCCGCACGCGGCAAGAGTCTATCGCCTGGTCAGCGACAAGGAACAGCTTGTCCTCACGGGCGAGGTGCAGCAGATCAGCGAGCAACTGGCGCGAGCGACGATTTACCTGCTCGCCGACGAACTGGTGCGCGTGCCGGTGGCTGAGCAGCCAAAACGCCTGGCGCAGTTGAAACAAGACAAGGGCTTCGGATTCGACCTGCGGCTGGTCACCGTCGACCAGGCGGACATGGACGAAGACCAGAGCCGCCGGATTTCCGAAGGCGACACGGTGATGGCGCTGGGCAAGGGCGGCGACTCGATCCGCGTGTTTGCCGGTATGGTCGGTACACCGTGGGTGCTGGAAATCGGTCCGCTGTATCAGATGAATCCGTATCCACCGGAATGGCTGGTGCTGATCGCGGCCCTGGGTTTGAGTCTGATCGGTTTGATCGTCTATCTATTGGTGCGACAGCTTGAGCGCCGCTTGCGTGGCCTCGAAGCCGCCGCCACGCGCATCGCCAAGGGCAGCCTGGAAACTCGCGTGCCGGCGCGTGGCGCGGATTCGGTGGGGCGACTGGCCTCGGCGTTCAATGGCATGGCCGAGCACTTGCAACAGTTGCTGGCGATCCAGCGTGAACTGGTGCGCGCCGTGTCTCACGAGTTGCGTACGCCGGTGGCGCGTTTGCGTTTTGGCCTGGAGATGATCGGCTCGGCCACCACGCCACAGGCCCTGGAGAAGTATCGCGAAGGCATGGACCACGACATCGAGGACCTCGACAAGCTGGTGGACGAGATGCTGACCTACGCGCGGCTGGAGCAGGGTTCGCCGGCGCTGAATTTCCAGCGGATCGATCTGGATGCGTTGGTCAATCAAGTGATCGAAGAACTGGCGCCGTTACGCGCCGATGTCACGGTGCAGCGTGGGCTTTGCCTGTCCGCCGCTGATTGCGACGACGCCTGGGTCGAGGCTGAACCGCGCTATTTACACCGGGCGATCCAGAACCTGGTGAGCAACGCCATGCGCCATGCCTCGTCGCGGGTGACCGTCAGTTATCAGGTGGGGCAGCAGCGCTGCCGGGTGGATATCGAAGACGACGGACCGGGCGTGCCGGAGTCGGCGTGGGAGAAAATCTTTACGCCGTTCCTGCGTCTCGATGACAGCCGAACCCGGGCGTCTGGCGGGCATGGGTTGGGGTTGTCAATCGTGCGGCGGATCATCCATTGGCATGACGGGCGGGCGTTGATCAGCAAGAGCAAGAGTCTGGGCGGGGCTTGTTTTAGCCTGAGTTGGCCGCGGAATCAGGAGAAACGCTGAGAGGTGTGGTGAATGATCTGCCGCCATCGCGAGCAGGCTCGCTCCCACACTGGATCTATGCCACACCGAAAATCCCCTGTGGGAGCGAGCCGGCTCCGGGCGGCGTTCCGAAGATGAGGCCCTCCCAAACACCAAAAATCTTCAGGCCTTGATACTGACCAGACTCAACAACTGCCCATCCATCACCCCGAACTGCGCATCCAGCTCAGTGCCATTGCGCCATTCGCTGGACAGATCAGTCAGCAACCGCAACCGCACTTCACCCGCCTCGGTCCACTCCAGCACCTCGGCATGTTCAAAATAAAACCGCTGCTGGACAATCGGATACAGCGCCTTGAACAGACTTTCCTTCACCGAAAACGTCAGCGTCACCAGCTTGGCCAATTGATCACGAGGGCCTGCGGCCATGCGCTGCAACTCTGGCGGTGTGAGGATTTCCCCGGCCAGGCGCTCGGCCCGTTCCGGGTTGAGCAGGTTCTCCAGATCCATCCCCAATCCACGCCAGTGGCTCTTGTTCGCCACAATCGCCGCAGCCCGGCCGGTGCTGTGGGTGATCGAGCCGCTGATATGCGCGGGCCACACCGGCGCACGGTCTTCACCGATGGTCGGGCTGAAACTCAGCCCTTCCAATTGCTGCAACGCCGCCCGGGCGCAGATCCGCCCGGCGAGAAACTCGGCCTGACGCTTGGCGACTGAACGCTGGATGCTGGCCGGCGGCTCGATGGCGCTGCGCTGGAAATCATCGCTGGCCAGTTGCGAGGTATCGAAGTGAGTGCTCAACAGCACCGTATCGGGCAGCACAAACGGCAGCGGCCAATGGGCATCGAGCGGGGTACAGCAGACGGGGAGGGCGGGGGCGGGATTCATGACGGGCATTTTGCCGGGTTGCCTTTTGGCTGGGTAGTGGCAGTGGGCTTTTGTGGCGAGGGGATTTATCCCCGTTGGGTGGCGAAGCCGCCCCAAAACCTGCAACCTCGGTGTATCAGATACACCGAATGCGCTGGTTTCACGACTGCTGCGCAGCCGGACGGGGATAAATCCCCTCACCACAAAGCCCCTCGCCACAGGTTTCACTTGTTCAACTAAATATCTTCTTGAAGAACGCCTGCATATCGGCCCAGGACTTTTCATCCGCTGCCTTGCTGTAGCCAATATCTGGCCCGGCATGATCCCCATGGCTTAACCGGTCCGCATCCGGATTGCTGAACCCATGCTTGGCGCCCTCAAGGCTGACGAACTGATAGTCAGCCCCGGCCTTGTCCATCTCCGCCTTGAACGCTGCGACGTTGTCCTGGGTGATCATGCTGTCCAGCGCACCATGCTCCACCAGAATCTTCGCCTTGACACTGCCCGGCGTTGCCGGCGTTTTGGTCGCCAGCGCCCCGTGGAAACTCACTACCCCCGCCAGCGGTACACCCTGGCGTGCCGCATTCAGCACCACGCCGCCGCCAAAGCAGTAACCGATGGCGGCGACTTTATCCGGATTGGTTTGTGGCTGTTTCTTCAGCAAGTCGAGCCCGGCCTGGAAGCGCGCACTGGACGCGGCACTGTCTTTCAACGCCGCTTGCATGAACGCCATGGCGTCCTTCGGGTGCTCGGTGTTCTTGCCGTCGCCATACATATCAATGGCCAGCGCGCTGTAGCCCAGACCGGCCAGATCGCGGGCGCGGCGCTTGGTGTAGTCGTTGAGGCCCCACCATTCATGCACGACGACCACGCCCGGCCGCTGACCTTTTATAGCGTCGTCGTAAGCGTAATAGCCGATCAGCCTGGTGCCGTCGGGGCTCTGATAGGGGATTTCCTGAGTCTTGATCGCGGCTTGGCTAAGCCCGCTCAAGGCCAGTAAAACGAGGGCGAGGAAAACGCGCATGGTCGGATCTCCTGCATAAAAGTCATTAAAACAGCTGGGTGGCGTTGGTTCAGCTCAGGTTCAGAGTGCGTTCAGGGGGAGTTCAGGGCGGGGTGCGTAACCTTGCCCCGTACCCAAAAAGCAAATAGCGCATGAGGAAATTCCCCAATGACTAGTTTCAAGAAACTGCTTCTGGCTTTCACCGTCCTGGGCGCGAGCACCGCCGCTTTTGCCTCCGACGACAATTTCGCCAGCCTTACTCTTGGACAGACCAGCAACAAGGTCAAAAAGTCCCACGCCTTGAACGACAACCTCAACAGCCCGAACGCCGACGGTGTGATCGGCAAGGACACCACCTGGGGTGTGCGTCTGGGTCAGCAAAACAGCCAGGGCCGCTACTACGCCACGTACGACAACGTGTCGGGCTCGCACAATGGCATTAAACTGCGTCAGGAAAACCTCCTGGGCAGCTACGATCTGTTCTACCCGGTGGGCGGCAGCACCCAATTGTTCGGTGGTGCCACGGCCGGCCTGACCAAAATGACCCAGGAGTCCCCGGGTTTCAGCCGCGACAGCGACATCGGTTACGCCGTCGGCGGCCAGGTTGGCGTGTTGCAGCAAGTGTCGCAAAACACCTCGGTCGAGATGGGTTACCGTTACCTGCGCAGCAACGCCAGCACCGAGATGAGCGAGCGCGGTGGCAGCAAACAGGGTTCGCTGAACCTGACCAGCAGCGCCCAGACGTACCTGTCGGCGAACTACGCTTTCTGATAGGCGCAACCCCTGTAGGAGCGAGACCGGCTTGCCGGCGATGCGGCCAGCACATTCGACATTGATGTCGACTGACACACCGCTATCGCGAGCAGGCTCGCCCTACAGGGTTCTGCGGTGTGACTGAGAACTGTGCTGCTGGAGATAACGATTTGCCTGGGAGAGCGTTATGAAACTGCTGGTCGTCGAAGATGAAGCGCTGTTGCGCCATCACCTGCAAACCCGCCTGACGGACAGCGGCCACGTGGTCGAATCCGTGGCCAACGCCGAAGAGGCGCTGTACCAGACCGAGCAATTCAACCATGACCTGGCGGTGATCGACCTCGGCCTGCCGGGCATGAGCGGGCTCGACCTGATCCGCCAACTGCGCTCGCGCGGCAAGACCTTTCCGATCCTGATCCTCACCGCGCGCGGCAACTGGCAGGACAAGGTCGAAGGCCTCGCCGCCGGTGCCGACGATTACGTGGTCAAGCCGTTCCAGTTCGAAGAACTCGACGCACGCCTGAATGCCTTGTTGCGCCGCTCCAGCGGGTTCACCCAGTCGACCATCGTCGCCGGGCCGTTGCTGCTGGACCTCAATCGCAAACAGGCGTCCCTCGATGAACAACCGTTGGCGCTGACCGCCTACGAGTACCGAATCCTCGAGTACCTGATGCGGCATCACCAGCAAGTGGTGGCCAAGGACCGCTTGATGGAACAGCTCTACCCCGACGACGACGAGCGCGATCCAAACGTCATCGAAGTGCTGGTCGGCCGTCTGCGCCGCAAACTCGAAGGCCCGTCCGGTTTCAAGCCGATCGACACCGTGCGTGGGCTCGGCTACTTGTTCAATGAGCGCTGCACTTGATTCGTTCTCTTCGGGTCCGGTTGATGCTCGCCGCCGCCACGCTGGCGGTGCTGTTCATGCTGGCGTTGCTGCCAGCGATGCAGGGCGCATTCAGCCTGGCGTTGCAGGATTCCATCGAGCAACGCCTGGCGTCGGACGTCACCACGCTGATCTCCGCTGCGCGGGTGGAAAACAACACCCTGCAGATGCCGGCGCAGTTGCCTGATGAGCGCTTCAATCTGACCGACAGCCGCCTGGTCGGTTACATCTATGACCGCGAAGGTCATTTGGTGTGGCGCTCGAAGGCCACGCGCGAAGAGAAGATCAACTACAAACCGCGATACGACGGACGGGGCAACGAATTCGCGCGAATTCGCGAGGCCGATGGTCAGGAATTCTTTGTCTACGACGTCGAAGTCAAACTGCTCGGCGGCAAAAGTGCGGCGTTCAGCATCGTCGCCCTGCAACCGGTGCGCGAGTACGAAGTCACCCTCGAAGGCCTGCGCGAAAACCTCTACCTCGGTTTCGGCGCCGCGTTGCTGGTGCTGCTGGCATTGCTGTGGATTGGCCTGACCTGGGGTTTGCAGGCCTTGCGCCGGCTCAGTCAGGAACTCGACGAAATCGAAAGCGGCGCCCGCGAAAGCCTCAGCGAACAACACCCGCGCGAACTGCTGCGCCTGACCGGCTCGCTCAACCGCTTGCTGCACAGCGAACGCGAACAGCGCAGCCGCTACCGCGACTCCCTCGACGACCTGGCCCACAGCCTGAAAACCCCGCTGGCTGTGTTGCAAGGTGTCAGCGAAGACATGGCCCAACGCCCGGAAGACCGCGATCAGGCGTGGGTGCTGCAAACCCAGATCGAACGCATGAGCCAGCAGATCGGCTATCAACTGCAACGCGCCAGTCTGCGTAAAAGCGGTCTGGTGCGCCATCAAGTGCGCCTGCAACCGGTGCTGCAAAGCCTGTGCGACACCCTGGACAAGGTCTACCGCGACAAACGCGTGCGCGTCGCTTTCGACCTGCCGGATCAGTGTTATGTGCCGATCGAGCAAGGCGCGCTGCTGGAAATGATGGGCAACCTGCTGGAAAACGCCTATCGCCTGTGCCTGAGCGAAGTGCGCATCAGCGTGCGCGAAACCCTGAGCGGCATTGAGTTGTGCGTAGAAGACGACGGGCCGGGCGTGCCGCCGGACCAGCGCGCGCGGATTCTGCAAAGAGGCGAACGGCTGGATCGACAGCACCCGGGGCAGGGGATTGGTCTCGCGGTGGTGAAAGACATTATCGAGAGCTACAGCGCGAAGCTGACGCTCGGGGATTCGCCGATGGGCGGGGCGGCGTTCCGGATTCATTTTCCGGTGGTTTGATGGTGATCTTGCGGGCCTCATCGCGAGCAGGCTCGCTCCCACAGGGGATCTCCTGTGTAGCCAGATTATGCGAGCGACGCAGATCCAAATGTGGGAGCGAGCCTGCTCGCGATGGGGCCCGCCCATACAACACAAATCCCGCAGACGCTCAGCAATAAACAGCGGTGTTTAAAACACATCTCCAGACACTCACTCAGGCTACACATCCTTGCGCCGCTGCCTACGTCTACGCCAGAATCCGCCGGCTTGTGCGTCTGGGGGGTGGGTTCTATCGTTTGCGGGTCGCTGACGAATCAGCGATCGGGTTTAGCGATCCGATCCCATCACAGACGCAAAAGCGCCCAAGTTCGATTGCAGTTTTCAGTGCCTGCAATACGCGTAATGGTGGCTGTGCGTGGGAGACCTTCGAGTCTACCGGGGTTTCTATGACCCGGATCGCTAACCTGCGTACAGCCGCCACCTTTACTTGTTTAGCGATAGGTCGTGGCGGCTCAACCAACCACGGAGCTTCACATGTTCAAAATTACGCCCAACCCACCCGAAACCGACGACGTTTCGCCGTACGATTCCACTGACTCCAAAAAACTCAACGAAGCCACCGACCGCGCCCTCGATTACTACCTCAAACCGGTCATTCCCAAAGACACGCCACGCAAACCCAGCACGATTTACTTCGTCGCCCCTGATACCGATGACGAAACTCTGCTGGTCAATGCCTGTGAATCCATGGCATCAGCGAGTGTGATGCTGAGTAATTTCGCGGGGTTGATGGAGGGGCCGCATCGCAGTACCGTGCTGGGGATTCAGCAGGTGGTGATGCTGGGGGAGCTGGCGGTGAACCGGATGCTGGACAGGCTTGATCCGCCGTAGGCGTTCAGTCAGGTAGATCGCGTCATCGTTCAATCGCGAGCAGGCTCGCTCCCACAGGAGATCTTCAGTGAATACATAATTTGCGTTCACACCGATCAAATGTGGGAGCGAGCCTGCTCGCGATTGGGCCAGCCAATACAACCCAAAAAATCAATTCTCCTGCGCGCGATAGGCCCCAGGCGTCAACCCCGTCCACTTCTTGAACGCCCGATGAAACGCCGAAGGCTCTGAAAACCCCAGTTGCTCGGCAATCTGCTGTAACGACAGATCCGCCCGTCCCAGGTGATAAATCGCAATGTCCCGCCGCAGCTGATCCTTCAACTCCTGAAAACTCGACCCTTCCTCACGCAAATGCCGACGCAAGGTCTGCGGGCTGATGTGCAGGTGCGCGGCTACGGCTTCCAGGTCCGGCCAGCGCGCACTGTCGCGGCTGAGCAAACGGCGTAATTGACTGCTCAAACTGTCGCCATCATCCGGACGCGACAGCAGGTCGGCGGGGGAGTGTTGGAGGAAATGCTTGAGGGTGCGTTCGTCCTGCAACAACGGCATGTGCAGGTAGCGGCTGTGAAACAGCAGGCTGCTCTGCGCCGCGGAAAATTCCATGGGGCAGGGGAACAGCAAGTCGTATTCGGCGCCGTGTTCCGGTCTTGGATAACTGAACGTTGCCTGCTCCAGCCGAATGCGTTGGCCGATCATCCAGCTGCCGAGGCGATGCCACACCATCAACTGGCATTCCGTGAGGAAATGGTCCGGGTCCTGGAATCTCGAATCATCGAGGCTCAGGCGAATCATTTCGTCTTCGCGGGTCAGGGTCAGGCGCGGACCGTCGGGGAACAGGCTATAAAACAATAGCCCGCGATGCAGCGCCTTATCGAGGTTGCGGCAGTGGATCACGGCGTGGCACATCATCGCGAAGGTGCCGGTTTTACTGGGGGTCGGCCCGAAACCGAGGTACTCATCGTCGAGGGCCAGCCACAATCCCTGGATCAATCGCGTGAACTGTTCCGGCGCAATCCGTGCACGCGGCTCCTCCAGCAACTCGGGGCTGATCCCCAATTGCTGCAACAACTCTGAATAGTCATAACCCAACCGGCGCGCGCCACCGAGGACGGCACGGGCGAAATGACTGGCGATGGTGCGTTCACGCATGGCAGGCAGGTCCGACCCATTGAACGACGGATGGTAGCTGTCGGCCTGAAGGTTGAACAGGCGGATATCCGCCAAATTGTAGGACGAGGTCTGGAAGATGGGCGGAAATCCGCCACACCAATGTCACCGAACAGTGACCCAGAAAAACCCGTAACCCTTGATGTCAAAAGGCTTGCAGGCATTTTGACGAAGGTGGCACGAGCCTTGCGATACAACGAGCAGATGCCTGCCGTTGCGCAGCTCGACAAAACAAATCCCTCCAGTGCAGGAGGGTTCGCAATTGAAGTGTCCTGGGCAACAGATGGATGTTGTCACCGGCCACTCTTGAGGAACTTGCAATGACGACTCGTCAGCCACTGTATAAATCCCTGTATTTCCAGGTGATCGTTGCAATTGCCATCGGCATCCTGCTCGGCCACTTCTATCCGCAGACCGGTGTGGCCCTCAAGCCGCTGGGTGACGGGTTCATCAAACTGATCAAAATGGTCATCGCGCCGATCATTTTCTGTACGGTCGTCAGTGGTATCGCCGGCATGCAGAACATGAAGTCGGTCGGCAAGACCGGCGGTTATGCGCTGCTCTACTTCGAAATCGTTTCCACTATTGCCTTGCTGATCGGTCTGGTCGTGGTCAACGTCGTGCAACCGGGCGCCGGCATGCACATCGATGTGACGACGCTGGACACCAGCAAAATCGCTGGTTTCATTTCGGCCGGTAAAGACCAGAGCATCGTGGCCTTTATCCTCAATGTGATCCCGAACACCATCGTCGGCGCGTTCGCCAATGGCGATATCCTGCAAGTGCTGATGTTCTCGGTGATCTTCGGTTTTGCCCTGCATCGCCTGGGTGCGTACGGCAAGCCGGTGCTGGACTTCATTGATCGTTTTGCTCACGTGATGTTCAACATCATCAACATGATCATGAAGCTCGCCCCAGTCGGTGCCTTCGGTGCCATGGCCTTCACCATTGGTGCTTATGGCGTAGGCTCGCTGGTGCAACTGGGTCAGTTGATGATCTGCTTCTACATCACCTGCATCCTGTTCGTGGTGGTTGTCCTGGGCGCCATCTGCCGCGTCCACGGCTTCAGCGTCTTGAAGCTGATCCGTTACATCCGTGAAGAACTGCTGATCGTGCTGGGTACTTCCTCTTCGGAATCCGCTCTGCCTCGCATGCTGATCAAGATGGAACGCCTGGGCGCGCAGAAATCCGTTGTCGGTCTGGTTATCCCGACGGGTTACTCGTTCAACCTCGACGGTACTTCGATCTACCTGACCATGGCTGCAGTGTTCATCGCTCAGGCGACCGACACCCACATGGACATCACTCACCAGATCACCCTGTTGCTGGTGCTGTTGTTGTCCTCCAAAGGTGCAGCGGGCGTAACCGGCAGTGGTTTCATCGTGCTGGCCGCTACCCTGTCTGCCGTGGGTCACCTGCCGGTTGCCGGCCTGGCGCTGATCCTTGGTATCGACCGCTTCATGTCTGAAGCCCGTGCGCTGACCAACCTCGTTGGTAACGCTGTTGCGACCCTGGTCGTGGCCAAGTGGGTGAAAGAGCTGGACGAAGACAAGCTGCAAGTCGAACTGGCTTCCGGCGGTCGCGGTATCTCCGACGAGCGTGAAGAAGACGACCTGGGCGTGGCCGAAGGCCCAACCCCAAGCAACGTCAAGTAAAGACTCGCTGTCATGAAAAACCCGCTTCGGCGGGTTTTTTCTTGCCGGAAATTTGAGCGTAACGGTCACAGCTGCTGACACTTCAGGTGATTGCTGCAATGGCTTCGCCTGCCTAGGCTGGAGACATCGTTCACGGAGGTTGCTCATGCCCGGTCCACTGGCATCACTCAAGGTTCTGGATTTCTCGACGCTGCTGCCGGGGCCGTTTGCCTCGTTGTTGCTGGCGGACATGGGCGCGGAAGTCTTGCGCATCGAATCGCCGACCCGCATGGATTTGCTGCGGGTGTTGCCGCCGCACGATCACGGGGTGTCGGCCAGCCACGCTTATCTCAATCGCAACAAGCGCAGCCTGGCGCTGGACCTCAAGCAGCCTGAGGCGCTGGAGGTGATCAAGCAGTTGCTGGCGGACCACGACATCGTGCTGGAGCAGTTCCGCCCCGGTGTGATGGAGCGTCTGGGCCTGGGTTATGAAGCCTTGAAGGCGATCAATCCACGGCTGATCTACGTGTCGATTACCGGTTATGGCCAGACCGGCCCCTACAAGGACCGCGCCGGCCACGACATCAACTACCTGGCGCTGGCGGGGCTGGCGAGCTACACCGGCCGCAGCGAGAGTGGGCCGCTGCCGTTGGGCATGCAGGTGGCGGATGTCGCCGGCGGATCGCTGCACGGGGTGATCGGCTTGCTGGCGGCGGTGATCGCCCGGCAGCAAAGCGGGGTGGGGCAATACCTTGATGTGAGCATGACCGACTGTGTCTTCAGCCTCAACGCGATGGCTGGTGCCGGGTATCTGGCCTGTGGCGTGGAGCCGGGCAGGGAAGATCAGATGCTCAATGGCGGCAGCTTCTACGACTATTACCGGTCACGAGACGGGCGCTGGTTATCGGTGGGCAGTCTGGAGCCGGCATTCATGCAGCAACTGTGTACGGCGCTGGGGCGCCCCGAACTGGCGGCCAAGGGCCTGTCGCCCAAACCCGCCGAGCAACAGGCGCTCAAGGATGAGTTGAAAGCCGAATTCGAGAAGCATGACTTTACGCAGCTGTGCGAGTTGTTTGCCGGGGTTGATGCCTGTGTCGAGCCAGTGTTGAGCTTGAGCGAAGCGGTGCAGCATCCGCAGTTTCAGGCGCGGGAGCTAGTGGCGCAGGTGCCGCGAGGGGATGGTTCCACGCAGGCGCAAATGGCCTGTCCGTTGAAGTTTTCCGAGGGGTTGCCGGCGCCACGGCGAACCGGCGCGGCGTTGGGGCAGCATACGGATCAGGTGTTGGGGGAGTTGGGGTTTGATGCTGAGCAGATTGAAGAGTTGCGCCGTGCCAAGGTGATTCTCTAGTGCCTGTCAGGCCGCCATCGCCAGCAGGCTGGCTCCCACAATGGATCCTGTGGGAGCCAGCCTGCTGGCGATGAGGCCGGCCCAAACACCACAAATCCCACTACTCGACCCGCATCTCCCCACTAAACACCAACGTGCTCCGGCACCGCCGGCACAAATACCGCCGTCCCTGGCGCACCAGGCCATGGCGCTGCGCCGAAAACGGAAAATCGCTGTCGACGCAGGGGCATTTGTAGATGTAGCGGGTCACGCTGCGGCGTTTGACGTCGTAGGTGTGGCAGCGATTGGGCGGGAGTTCGTACACGCCACGCATGATCAATTGCCACTCTTCGCCGTGCGGCTGAATGCGGTCGCCAAACAGCTGATGGGCGATCAGGTGCGCCACTTCATGGGCCACGGTCTGCTTGAGGAAATCTTCAGAGTTTTCCCGGTACAGCTGCGGGTTGAAGCGCAGCAGGTTCTCGTGCAAATGCGCGACACCGGCTTTTTGCCCGCGCAGCTTTAGGCTCACGACAGGGCGTTTGAAGGTTCGTTTGAAAAAGGATTCGGCCAACTGGTAACAGTCTTCGACGCGGGTATTGAGTTGCTCGGGCATGCTTGATGGATCTCCAGAGACGTCGAGTATGCCGCAACGCCGGGGCCTTGCGAATCGCCGAGGCGCCGAATGGTCGTTACCCCCTCACACATTAGAAGGCCGCCTTGCGGCGGCCTGTGTTGGCAGATCTTGTTTTGGGTGGAGAGTGTTGCTAATTCGTATAGACCGGCCCCACGCCGAGTCCCCAGACAATCACTGTAAACGCCATGATGGCGACCAGCACCACAAGGCCTACGGCAAGTACCGAACTGGAAAACAGGAAGCCCTCGTCTGATGGAATGTTCATGAAAGTGGGTAGCCCCACATACAGTAAATACACCGTGTAGCAGATGGCCGCCGTCCCGACGATCATCCCCAGCCACATGTGTGGGTACAGCGCCGCCAGACCGCCGATGAACAGCGGGGTCGCGGTATAGGTCGCAAATGCAACGCAGCGGGCCAGACTTGGATTGGCGTCATAGGTACGGGCCATCCAGTGGATGAATGCGCCCATGACCGCAACACCGCCGAGCATCGCCAGGTACGACATGATCGTCATCCATAGCGCGCTTTCCTGGGTCAACATCACCGGTGGCCGATTGCCAATGACCCAGCCGACCTGAGTGGTGCCGATAAACGCCGACACAGCGGGGATCGCCGCCAGAATCAGCGTGTGAGTCAGGTACATGTGGCTGATGCTTTCCTCTTGGTCGCCACGAATTTCTTTCCATTCCTGGTCGGGGTGGGTGAAGAGCCCCACTACGTGATGGATCATGCCAGTCACTCCTCTTGTTTTTACCGTCGCCCCCCAGTGGAGCGCCTACAGGCCAAAGTGGCCAAGTAAGTAAAAGGTCTGGATATGTGTGCGACCTTATGTCGCAGTATAGAAAGGTCTTACCCGCACGGGTTGTAGGGCGTTAGAGCAAATCGCGCTGTAAACACGGCTGCTAATCGCTGCAGGGTCTTGCGCAAGCATTGTGGCGAGGGAGCTTGCTCCCGCTCGGCTGCGCAGCAGTCGCAAAAAACAGCTGGCGGGGCTTGCCTGACACAATGGGACAGACGATTCCGGGGCCGCTGCGCGACCCAGCGGGAGCAAGCTCCCTCGCCACGGGGGTATGCTCAGCTCAGATAAAGTACCGTCGCCAGGTACTTCGCCGACGATGAGTTTTTGCGTAAAATGCCGGCCTTTCGTCACACCTCACGGATTTCGCGTCATGGGCACTCTCACGGTCAACCAGAACAAACTGCAAAAGCGCCTTCGCCGTCAGGCCGGTGAGGCCGTTGCCGATTTCAACATGATTGAAGACGGCGACAAGGTCATGGTTTGCCTGTCCGGTGGCAAGGACAGTTACACCATGCTCGATGTGCTCTTGCACTTGCAGAAGGTCGCTCCGATCAAGTTCGAGATCGTGGCCGTGAACATGGATCAGAAACAGCCGGGCTTCCCTGAGCACGTGCTGCCGGCCTACCTCAAAGAGCTGGGCATCGAGTATCACATCGTCGAGAAAGACACTTACTCGGTGGTCAAGGAGCTGATTCCGGAAGGCAAGACCACCTGCTCCCTGTGCTCGCGCCTGCGTCGCGGCACGCTCTACACCTTTGCCGACGAAATCGGCGCGACCAAAATGGCCCTCGGTCATCACCGCGACGACATCGTCGAGACGTTCTTCCTCAACATGTTCTTCAACGGTTCGCTCAAGGCCATGCCGCCAAAACTGCGCGCCGACGATGGCCGTAACGTGGTGATCCGCCCGCTGGCTTACTGCAACGAAAAAGACATCCAGGCCTACTCGGACTTCAAGCAATTTCCGATCATTCCGTGCAACCTCTGCGGTTCCCAGGAAAACCTGCAACGTCAGGTGGTCAAGGACATGCTGCAAGAGTGGGAGCGTAAAACTCCTGGCCGCACTGAAAGCATTTTCCGCAGCTTGCAGAACGTGCAACCGTCGCAACTGGCGGACCGTAATCTGTTCGACTTCACCAGCCTCAAGATCGATGAAACGGCGGCTTCGCGGTTCGTCAACGTCGTCAACCTCTAAACACAATCTCTGTGGGAGCCCGCCTGCTGGCGATGGCGGTGGGTCAGACACATCATTGTCGACTGACCTACCGCCATCGCCAGCAGGCTGGCTCCCACAGGGGTCTATTCACTTATTCATCAGGAGAGGGCATGCGCGATTACAAGTGGCTGCACGAATACTGTCTGAACCGCTTCGGCTCGGCAGCTGAACTGGAAGCCCATCTGCCCGTTCCCAAGACCCCGGCGCAATTGCGCAAGATCAGCGATGACCGCTACCTCTCGACCATGGCGCTGCGGGTGTTTCGCGCCGGGCTCAAGCACAGCCTGGTGGACGCCAAGTGGCCGTCGTTCGAAGAAGTGTTTTTCAAGTTCGACCCGGAAAAGGTCGTGCTGATGAGCGCCGAACACCTTGAGCGCCTGATGCAGGACGCGCGGATCATCCGCCACTTGGGCAAGCTCAAGAGCGTGCCGCGCAATGCGCAGTTCGTGCTGGATGTGGCGCATGAGAAGGGCAGCTTTGGCGAATTGATTGCCGATTGGCCGGTCACCGATATCGTCGGGCTGTGGACCTTCCTGAAAAAGCGCGGCCATCAATTGGGCGGGTTGTCGGCACCGCGCTTCCTGCGCATGGTCGGCAAGGACACGTTCGTGCCGAGCTACGACGTGGTCGCAGGGCTGAACGCGCAGAAGATCGTCGACAAGGTGCCGACCAGTTTGCGCGACCTGGCGTTGGTGCAGGATGTGTTCAACCAGTGGCATGAACAGAGTGGCGGGCGGGCGATGAGCCAGATTTCGATGATGCTGGCCTATACCGTCAACCATTAAGACCGAGTTGCGGCAATCGCCAGCAGGCTGGCTCCCACATTGGATCTGTGTCGTTCACAAAACCCCTGTGGGAGCTAGCCTGCTAGCGATTGCAATCTGTCAGGCGGCGGAGATCTCGCCCTCGCCAGCCAATTTGCGATTCAACTGAAACCGCCACCGCACATACAACAGCGCCGAGCAAAACACCGCCAGGCTCGCGCCCATCTCCAGCAAGCCAAACAGCTGCCGGTTCGGGTCATACGCGGCCAGTGCGCCCTTGATGAAATACAGGTTCACCACAAAACACATCCACGAATGCCCGCGCGCGCTGCCGATGATCATCCCCGGCGCCAGTAACAGCAGCGGCACCAGTTCGATCAGCAAAATCACCCATGGCCGCGCACCATGCAGGTCGGCAAACACCAGGTAATAGGCGCACAGCAGCCCCACCAGCCCGAAAAAGCACAAAAGGCTGATCACGCGCATTGCCCGGACTCGCGGTTCGAGCCACTCGATGGAAGGCAGAATCTTCGGCTTTTTCGCCACGTCAGTTCCCCAGCTTTTGCGCAGTCTTCGCCAGACGCAGGCCCAAGGCCCGGCACAGCGCGACTTCGTGTTCATTCAAACCCTGTTTACCATCCGCCCCGGCGTGATGACTTGCGCCATACGGCGTGCCGCCGCCACGGGTTTCCAGCAGCGCCGATTCGCTGTAGGGCAGGCCGGTGATCAGCATGCCGTGGTGCAACAACGGCAACATCATCGACAGCAGGGTGGTTTCCTGACCGCCGTGCAGGCTCGCGGTGGAGGTGAACACGCCGGCCGGTTTGCCCACCAAGGCGCCCGTCAGCCAAAGATTGCTGGTGCCGTCGAGGAAGTATTTGAGCGGCGCGGCCATGTTTCCGAAGCGGGTCGGGCTACCCATCGCCAGGCCTGCGCAGTTCTTCAGGTCGTCGAGGCTGGCGTACAGCGCGCCTTCGTCGGGAATGTCCGGCGACACGGCTTCGCATTCCGTGGAAATCGGCGGAACCGTGCGCAGACGCGCTTCCATCCCGGCCTGCTCGACGCCACGGGCAATCTGCCGGGCCATCTCGTTGGTCGAGCCGCTGCGGCTGTAATACAGAACCAGAATGTACGGTGTACTCACGGCAGCAACTCCAGCACATTCTCCGGCGGACGGCCGATGATGGCTTTGTCGCCGACTTCGAGAATCGGACGCTCCATGAGTTTCGGATTGGCGGCGATGGCGGCGATCAATTGCGCCTCGCTTAGGCTGCTGTCGGCCAGGTTGAGGTTTTTGTACTCGTCCTCGCCGGTGCGCAGCAGTTGCCGGGCGCTGATGCCGAGCTTTATCAGCAGGCTCTGGATTTGCGTGGCATCCAGCGGGGTTTCCAGGTAGCGGACCACGGTCGGCGTCAGGCCACGGGCTTCCAGCAGTTCGAGCGCACCGCGGGATTTCGAGCAGCGCGGATTGTGATAAAGCGTCAGATCGGTCATGTGCGGGTCGCATCTTGCGTAAGGTGGCGGCTATTCTAACTGTGCAGCGCGTAATCCAGAACCTCGGGAGGCGATGGGTCGCAGGCGCATTCAATTTTGAACAAGGATTACGACATGACAAGACGACTGGCAGCGGCATTGGCGATCATGGGTGCGTTGATGCTGGGGGGCTGCGGCAACGACTATGGCATCGACCAGAACGGCCACAAAGTCGCCGCCGAACGTCTGGACAAACAATGGGTGGTGCTCAACTACTGGGCCGAATGGTGTGGCCCGTGCCGGACCGAGATTCCAGAGTTGAATGTGCTGGCCGATCAGTTGAAGGACAAGAAGATAGGTGTGTTCGGGGTCAATTTCGACAATGTGCAGGGGGAAGAGCTGAAAAGCGCCAGTGAGAAACTGGGGATCAAGTTCACCGTGCTGGCGTCGGACCCGGCGGATCTTTTCGAGTTGCCGCGCAGCGAGGCGTTGCCGGTGACCTACATCATCGATAACAAGGGCAAAGTTCGGGAACAGTTGATGGGCGAGCAGACTGCGGCGGGGGTGATGGAGAAGCTTAAGGCGTTGCAGGCGAAGAACTGAAGGGGCGAGTTTTCTTGAGTTATGTGGTGGATTTTAGATCCACCCCTCACCCTAACCCTCTACCCAGAGGGTAGAGGGGACTAACCGAGTTGTTCTTAGAGCCACATCGACCTGAAATATCGAGTTGAACTTGAGTTCTGAAAAGCCCCCGATCGGCTCCCTTCCCCCTCTCCCCTATGGGGAGAGGGTTGGGGTGAGGGGTGGATCTAACTGAAGAAATACTTCCAACAGCCAATCAACCCTCTTCCAGCCACCAACGCAACGGCTTGCCTTGCGCCGGCCAGAAGCGCATCTGCTCGATCGGCGACACATCCCAGCGCTGCACGTTTTCCAAGGCCTGCATGAAGCGCTTTTCCTGCTCCATCACGGCCGGCGCGCACATTTTGCGGGTGCTGCCGATCTTGCCGAAGCTCAGCTTGTCGCCTTCCAGCGTGTACGGCGCGAACCAATGATTGCAGCCGCCGTTGCCGTAGGCCCGACCGTCCTCACCGAGGGTGATGGTCAGGTGGCTGTAGTCCATCAACGGACGCTCGCCGATCCATTCAAGAATGTAGCTGCGGTTTTGTTGCAATTTCACCGGCTCGGCGGCGCAGCCCAGCAGGCTGGCACCGACCAGGGCGGTCAGGGCGAGGCGTTTCATCACGCGGGCTCCTGGCATTTCGGGCACAGGTGCTTCTCGCCAACGGTGGTCCAGCCCAGTTCGGCAATGCGCGCGGTGGCGGCAGGCTTTTCAGCCTTGTTGCCCAGCTTGGCGTCGACCGCGAATTCGAAGCTCAGCTCTTTGGCGCAGCTGTCGCAGTTGACTTTCCAGGTGTGGATCGCCAATTCGCCGAACACCGGACCACTGGCCACCGCGACCCATTGGCCGGGCGGGTTGATCAAGTGGCGAACCGTTTCCACGGTCAGGCGCATGGACAAGTCCTTGGCACCCTTGAGGGTCACGACCAGCACGTCATTGTTACGAATCGAGCCGCCGTTGCCGGTGACTTGATAACGCCCCGGCACGAGGGCGCGGCATTCGGTGAGGGTGTGTTGCGGGTTCATCAGGTTGTAGCGGAAATCGTGTTCGACCATGGGTCCTCCAAATATGCGCGGTATGCTATCACGGGCCTGCACGCAGCATGGCGCGGGCAGATGACCTTCGATCTGGTTCAAATTACCGACCGACTCATGGCACACTGCCGCTTTTGCATTTCTAGGGAACGGACATGGCGTTAATCGAATGTTATGAGTGCAAGCAAAGCATCAGCTCCACGGCGCCTGCTTGCATTCATTGCGGTGCACCGACAAGAACGGTGCAAGCGTCTACGTCGACGGCAGCGCCTGCGCAGGCACCCCTTTCTTTCGGGCGTTTACCGGCCGATGAAAAAGTGGCCCGGGTGACCCCGGCCGCGTTTGGACGTAAACGTAAAACCGAAGTCACGGCCGAGACGGCGGCGCCGTTGTCCTCGCCGATGCCCGCCTCCAACGGCGTGCGTCCGGTGGAGCTGTGGCTGAAGCTGATGATTTTCTTTCTGCCGCCGTTTTTTGTCTGGTTCCTGCTGCGTCGCGGGCATACGCTTGGGCAACGCTTGCTGGGTTTCGGCTGGCTGGGCCTGATGATCGTCTTGTCCAAAGCCTGATCGGCTCAGCCCTCGACCCGATTCTGCGGCGTGTCGGCGGCCCAGGCAGCGATGTTCTGCAGGGTCGTCGTGGCAATCGCGTCCAGGGCTTCGCGCGTCAGGAAAGCCTGGTGCGCGGTGATGATCACGTTCGGAAAGGTCAGCAACCGCGCCAGCACATCGTCCTGCAGCGGCAGGTCGGAGCGGTCCTCGAAGAACAGCTGCGCTTCCTCTTCATAGACATCCAGCCCCAGATAACCCAACTGGCCGTCCTTCAACGCGTCGATCAGTGCCGGCGTGTCCACCAGACCGCCACGCCCGGTGTTGATCAGCATCGCGCCGGGCTGCATGTGTGCCAGTGATTCGCGGTTGATCAGGTGTTTGCTCTGCTCGTTGAGCGGGCAGTGCAGGCTGATGATCTGCGACTCGGCAAGCAGCTCCGGCAGGCTCAGATAGCGAGCGCCGAGGGCTTCGACTTGCGGGTTGGGGTAGGGGTCATAAGCCAGCAACCGGCAGCCGAAACCGTTCATGATTTTCGCGAAGGTCGCGCCGATCTGCCCGGTGCCAACCACGCCGACGGTCTTGCCCACCAGGTCGAAACCGGTCAGGCCGTGCAGGCTGAAATCCCCTTCGCGGGTGCGGTTGTAGGCGCGGTGCAGACGACGGTTGAGCGCCAGGATCAACGCCACCGCGTGTTCGGCCACCGCGTGCGGCGAGTAGGCCGGGACCCGCACAACCGAAAGCCCCAACAACTTCGCCACCGCCAGATCGACATGGTTGTAGCCGGCCGAACGCAAGGCAATCAAGCGTGTGCCACCCGCAGCCAGACGTTCCAGCACCGGGGCGCTCAAGTCATCATTGATGAACGCACAGACCACTTCGTGATACTCCGCCAACGCCACCGTATCAAGGCTCAGCCGCGCCGGTTGAAAGTGCAACTCGATACCGGCGGGCAGCTTGGCGCCGAGAAAACTGTCGCGGTCGTAGGTCTGGCTGCTGAAAAGAATCGTGCGCATACGGTCCTCCTGGATAAACCGGTCACGCTCTTATGTAGCAGCTGGCGAAGCCCTGTGGGAGCGAGCCTGCTCCGGGCGGCGTTCCGACGATGACAGAGTGTCAGTCGACATTTGTGTTGCCTGACCCACCGCAATCGCGAGCAGGCTCGCTCCCACTGGGCTTCGCCAGCTGCTACAGAGCCCGGTGAGTTTAGCGGTTATGCTTTGGGCACCATTGCGCTGCATCAAGCGTTTATTCGGGCATGGGCGGCCAGGCGATTGATCGCCCGGTCGAGTTCTTCCAGCGCGCCGGGGGCTTTCGGGTCTTGTTGCTTGAGCAGGGTTTCGCTGCGCTGGCAGGCGGCGCGCAGTTGCGGGACGCCGCAATAGCGGGTTGCGCCGTGCAGCCGGTGGACGCGCTCGATCAGGGCGTTATGGTCATTGGTTTCCCGGGCCAGGCGAATCGCCTCGCGGTCGGCTTCCAGCGAGGCCAGCAACATCGCCAGCATGTCCGCTGCCAGATCGGCCTTGCCGGCGGCCAGGCGCAAGCCTTCGTCGTGGTCGAGCACCTGCAATTCATGAGCGCCGGCATGGCTGTCGCTGGAGCGCTCCGGCCCGTGATTGCGCAACGCCAGGCCGGTCCACTTCAACACCACCTGGGCCAGTTGCCGTTCGCTGATCGGTTTGGTCAGGTAGTCGTCCATGCCGCTTTGCAGCAGCGCGCGTTTTTCGTTGGCCATGGCGTGGGCGGTGAGGGCGACGATCGGCAGCGGCGTGCAATGCCGCTCGCTTTCCCACTGACGAATCGCCTCGGTGCTTTGACGCCCGTCCATGCCGGGCATTTGCACGTCCATCAACACCAGGTCAAAGGTTTCGCTCTGTACCGCTTTGACCGCCGCGTAACCGCTTTCCACTGCGAGTACCTTGGCGCCCATGTCTTCGAGCAGGGTTTGCACCAGCAGCAGGTTGGCCGGGTTATCGTCGACACACAGCACTTTTGGTGCGCGGCTGGAAACCGGTTCGCCGGGTTCGCTGCGCTGCTGGCGCGGGTTGACCAGATCGGACAATGCCCGACGCAACTTGCGGGTGCAGGCCGGTTTGGCCTGAAGCTGACTGTGCGGGTTGGGCACCGAGAGGTGGAACAGCGTCTGTTCGGTGGTCGGGCACAGCACCAACACTTTGCAGCCCAAGTGCTCGAGGTCCCAGATGTGCTGGTTGAGGCGCTCCGGCGGCATGTCGTTGCTGGTGATGCCGAGCACCGCCAGATCGATCGCCTGATCGGTCTGGTGCGCCCCGGTCACGCCATTGGCCAGGCTTTCCAGGGTATTGAACGGTGTCACGACCAGGCCGCAATCTTCCAGTTGATGCTGCAAGGCCTGACGCGCCAGTTCATGGTTTTCCAGCACCGCCACGCGGCGCCCGAGCAGCGGTGGGGCGGGAAGGTCTTCAGCGTCGTCGCGGGTCTTGGGCAGGCTCAGGCTGATCCAGAACTCCGAACCTTCGCCCGGCGTGCTGTCGACGCCGATTTCGCCGCCCATCTGTTCGATCAGGCGCTTGGAAATCACCAGCCCCAAACCGGTGCCACCGGGCTGACGGGACAGCGAATTGTCGGCCTGGCTGAACGCCTGGAACAGAGCGCGCACGTCCTGGTTCGACAGGCCGATGCCGGTGTCCTGAATGCTGATGCGCAGTTGCACGCTGTCTTCGTGTTCTTCTTCAAGCATGGCCCGGGCAACGATCGTGCCTTCGCGGGTGAACTTGATCGCGTTGCTCACCAGGTTCGTGAGGATCTGCTTGAGTCGCAGCGGATCGCCCACCAGCGACAACGGCGTGTCGCGATACACCAGGCTCACCAATTCAAGCTGTTTGGCGTGGGCGGCCGGGGCGAGGATGGTCAGCGTGTCCTGCAACAGGTCGCGCAGATTGAACGGAATATTGTCGAGCACCAGTTTGCCGGCCTCGATTTTCGAAAAATCGAGGATCTCGTTGATGATTCCCAGCAGGCTGTCGGCAGACTTTTCGATGGTGCCCAGGTAGTCGAGCTGGCGCGGGGTCAGCTCGCTTTTTTGCAGCAGGTGCGTGAAGCCGAGGATGCCGTTGAGCGGCGTGCGGATTTCATGGCTCATGTTGGCCAGGAATTCGGATTTGATCCGGCTCGCTTCCAGGGCTTCCTTGCGCGCCAGGTCCAGTTCGATGTTCTGGATTTCGATGGTTTCCAGGTTCTGGCGCACGTCTTCGGTGGCCTGGTCGACGCTGTTCTGCAATTCTTCCTGAGCGTTCTGCAACGTGCCGGCCATGCGGTTGATGCCGGACGCGAGCTCATCCAGTTCCTGACTGCCAAGGGGCGGCAGGCGGGTTTCCAGATGCCCGTCCTTGAGTTGCGCCACCGCCAGTTTGATCTGGCTGATCGGCCGGTTGATGGTCCGGCCCATGCGCAAGGCGAGCAACGCCGCGCCGGCCAGGCCCGCGCCGATCAGCAGCAGGCTGGCGAACAGGCTGCGGTAACCGCGCAGCAGCATGCCGTTGTGGGACAGTTCGAGCTCGACCCAGCCCAGCAGGCGCTCGGCTTCATCCGGGATCAAATCGCCCGCGAGGTTGCGGTGCTTGCCGAATACCGGCAGCAGATAACGCGTCGCATCGTTGCCACTGCGGCGCAGCATCTGGGAGCCACTGCCCATCGGAGCCGGGTTGAGCATGGTCGGGCCGGCGTGGGCCACGGGCGTGCGGTCGGGAGCAAGGAAGGTTACCGCGCGTACGTCCGCTGTTTCCAGCGACTGGGTGGCGATGCGCTCCAGCAGCTCATTGTCTTTGTGGCCCATGGCCGGGGCCACCAAGGGTGCGAGCTGTTCGGCGATCATCTCACCGCGCTGCATCAATTGGGTTTGTAGGTCGGATTGCTGCGTCCAGGTGAAATAGCCGCCCAGAACCAGCGCCATCAGAGTGGTCGGCAACAGGGTCAGCAACAGCACGCGGCCTTTAATTCCCAGTTTCTTGAGCACGCATCTCTCCTGCATCCAGCTATTGATTGACCTGCGCGTACGTCCGGCACGCGCCACCGGGCCAGTGTAGCGATTTGCAGGCAGGCAATCTTCGTAAAATTGATGTCGTCATTCGTCGGCCGGACCAGCGCTTTTGCGCCATGGGCAAACCTTGGGTTGCCCATCGGCAGGCAATCTTGAATAATCGCCAACTGAGAATTATTTGCAGATACTCATGACTCCCATCTCTGTTGGCCATCCCCGCATCCTGTCCATCGAAGACGACCTGGTCCTCGGTGCTTATGTGCACGAGCATTTAGGCCGTTGCGGTTTTCAGGTGACCTGGTGCCAGAACGGGCAGGAAGGCCTGGACATTGCCCGTCAGCAGTCCTTCGACGTGGTGTTGATGGATATTTTGCTGCCGGGACTGAACGGGTTGAACGTGCTGACGCAATTGCGCCAGAGCCATTCGACCCCGGTGGTATTGATGTCAGCGCTGGGCGCCGAGGCCGATCGCATCAGCGGTTTTCGCCTGGGGGCCGATGATTACCTGCCCAAACCCTTCAGCATCGCCGAATTGCGGGTGCGCATCGAGGCGATCCTGCGCCGGGTGGCGCTCGACCGTCGGCCGGAGCCGGCAGCGGTCGCGTCCCCGGTCGACAGCCTGCGTTTCGATGACGAACTCTGCGAGGTTTTCTACAGCGAACACGCCGCCGGCCTGACCCGCAGTGAGTATCGATTGCTGGAAACACTGAATCGCAATGGCGACGAAGTGCTGAGCAAAGCCTTCCTTTATCAGCATGTGCTGCAACGCGGTTACGCCGCCCATGACCGCAGCCTCGACATGCACATCAGCCAGATCCGCCGCAAACTCAAAAGCATCGGCTACACCGAGCGGGAAGTGCGTACGGTCTGGGGCAAGGGTTACGTATTGAGTGCGGCCGATGAAATGGTCTGACCTGCCAGGCCGGCACTCGCTGTTCTGGAAACTGGCCTGTCTGTTGGTAGCGTTCTGTCTGCTGATGATCTGGTTGAGCTGGTCCTGGGGCCGCTACATGGAGGAACGAAACCAGTTCCTCTCGGATCAGGCCCGAGGCACGCTGACGGGGTATGCCGCCGAGGCCGAACAGGCGTGGCGTCAGGGGCAGAGCGAGGGGGTTGATGCCTGGCTGCAAGGTATGAAACAGCGCGAGACAGGCTGGGTTGGCGTCATTGGCGGTGATTTGCAGTCGTTGAGCAGCCTGCCGCTGACGGACAAGGAAATCGAACACCTGACTTTTCTGCGCGGCCTGGATTGGCCTATTCACAAGAAACGCCTGCCGTGGCTGCGCGTGCCGTTCCCCGGTGATTCCTACGCCGGCAGCCTGGTCATCGAACTGCCCCAGCGCTTCATGCCCGGACAATATCGGGTGTTCTGGCGCGTGATCACCAACGGCATCATCCCGGGATTGTTCACGCTGCTGCTGTGCGTCGGTCTGTATCGGCTGCTGGTTGTGCCATTGAACAGCCTGCGCGAACAAGCCAATGCCTGGCGCGCCGACCAGCTGAGCGTGCGCGTGTCGAGCAGCACCACCAATCGCACGGATGAACTCGGTGAACTGGGCCGGGCTTTCGACCACATGGCCGAGCGCCTGCAAAGCACCGTGGCCCTGCAACAGCAATTGCTGCGCGACCTGTCCCATGAACTGCGTACGCCGCTGAGTCGTCTGCGGGTTGCCAGCGAAAGTGAGCAAGGGCTGGCGCAGTTGCGCGAGCGCATTGGCCGGGAAGTCGATGGCATGCAGCGGCTGGTAGAAGATACGCTGCAATTGGCCTGGCTCGACACCGAACGCGCGCCTTTACCCGACGAAGCGATTCAGGTCCAGGCACTGTGGGAAATGCTCACCGAAAACGCCTGCTATGAAAGCGGCTGGCCGGCGAGCCAGTTGCAGTGCGTGGTGGATTCTTCGTGCTGGGTGCGGGGCAATCTCAACACCTTGGCACAGGCGCTGGAAAACATTCTGCGCAATGCCATTCGTCATTCACCGAGCGGCGGCATCGTGCGGCTCGGTGGTCAGCGTGACGGCGACTTCTGGCATTTGTGGCTGGAGGATGAGGGCGGCGGGGTGGCTGAGGCGGATCTTGAGCGGATCTTCTGTCCGTTCATTCGGCTCGATGGTTCGCGCCCGGGGGATGGCGGTTTCGGGTTGGGATTGAGCATTGCCAGGAATGCGGTGAAACGTCAGGGCGGGAGTCTTTGGGCTGAGAATACCGAAGCGGGGTTGCGGCTGAATATGCGGTTAGTGGCTGAGATGGATAGCGTCAGCTATGACGCCATCGCGAGCAGGCTCGCTCCCACAGTGGATGTGTGTCGACCACAAATTGTGTAAGCAATCCCGCACCCCTGTGGGAGCGAGCCTGCTCGCGATGAGGCCTGTCGGGTCACCATCAAGTAAATGTCGCACCACCGGTGCGACAATTCCTTGGCCGCACCCTGATCATCGTTGCTTATTCCCATAAGCCATAAGCACCGCACTTTGCGTGATATGGCCTGCGCGGGTTTGCCGGTATGATAGGCGCCCCCGCAGTCTGGATTGCGAATACGCCATGACCTTGCAGTACCCAACCATCGCCGATTGCGTCGGCAACACTCCGCTGGTCCGTTTGCAGCGCCTGCCTGGCGCCACCAGCAATACCCTTTTGCTCAAGCTCGAAGGGAATAACCCGGCGGGTTCGGTCAAGGACCGGCCGGCGCTGTCGATGATCACCCGCGCTGAATTGCGCGGGCAGATCCACGCCGGCGATACGCTGATCGAAGCGACCTCGGGTAACACCGGTATTGCGCTGGCGATGGCTGCCGCGATCAAGGGTTACAAGATGATCCTGATCATGCCGGACAACTCCAGCGCCGAACGCAAAGCCGCGATGACGGCCTATGGCGCCGAGCTGATTCTGGTCACCCAGGAAGAAGGCATGGAAGGCGCGCGCGACCTCGCCCAGCGAATGGAAGCTGAAGGCCGTGGCAAGGTGCTGGATCAGTTCGCCAACGGGGACAATCCCGAGGCGCACTACACCACCACCGGCCCGGAAATCTGGCGCCAGACCGAGGGCACCATCACTCATTTCGTCAGTTCGATGGGCACCACCGGCACCATCATGGGCGTCTCGCGCTACTTGAAAGAGCAGAACGACAACGTGCAGATCATCGGCCTGCAACCGATGGAAGGCTCGGCGATTCCGGGCATCCGTCGCTGGCCGCAGGAATACCTTCCGAAGATCTATCAGGCCGACCGCGTGGACCGCATCGTCGACATGGCGCAAAGCGAAGCCGAAGACGTGACTCGTCGTCTGGCCCGCGAAGAAGGCATCTTCTGCGGCGTGTCCTCGGGCGGTGCCGTGGCAGCGATGCTGCGCCTGTCCAAAGAAGTTGAAAACGCAGTGATCGTCGCGATCATCTGCGACCGTGGCGACCGTTACTTGTCGACCGGCATTTTCGACGCGCCCAACTGATGGCCAAGCAAGAGAGAGGCCTGCGCTTCCAACCCACCGGTGGCAGCAAGGCACCGCAAATTCCGACCGGCAAAAAGCAGCGCTTGAGCATCGAGCGCCTGGCCAATGACGGTCGCGGTATCGCGTTTTTCGAAGGTCGCACCTGGTTCGTCATCGGCGCATTGGCCGGTGAAGAAGTCGAGGCGCGCGTGTTGGGTGCCCACGGCAAAGTGGTCGAGGCGCGCACCGAACGTGTGTTCCAGGCCAGCGAATTGCGTCGCCCGGCACCGTGCCCGCACGCCGGTCGTTGCGGTGGTTGCAGCGTGCAACATTTGCCGCACAGCGAACAACTGGCTCTCAAGCAACGCATGCTCGCCGAGCAACTGTCCAAGGTCGCGGGTGTCGAACCCCAAGAGTGGGCAGCGCCGTTGAGCGGTCCGGAATTCGGTTACCGTCGTCGCGCCCGAGTGGCGGTGCGTTGGGACATGAAAGCGAAGAAGCTCGAAGTCGGTTTCCGCGCGGCGGGCAGTCAGGACATCGTAGCAATCAACGAATGCACGGTGCTGGTCCAGCCGTTGCAGCCGATCATGACCCGCTTGCCGGAAATGCTGCGACGCTTGAGCAAACCTCAGGCCCTCGGGCATGTGGAATTGTTCGCCGGATCGTCGTTGGCGGTTTTGTTGCGGCACATTGCGCCGTTGTCGGACGCTGACCTGACGATCCTCAAGGATTTCTGCACGTTCCATGACGCCCAATTGTGGCTGCATGGGGACGGCGACCCGCAACCCGTCGAGGCCGATCAGTCGCTGGGTTATCGCCTGGAGCAGTGGGACTTGAACCTGGCGTATCGACCGGGGGATTTCATCCAGGTCAATGCCGGGGTCAACGAAGCGATGATTGCCCAGGCGCTGGACTGGTTGAAGCCGACAGCTGAGGAGCGGGTTCTCGATCTATTCTGTGGGTTGGGTAACTTTGCGTTGCCGCTGGCCAAAACGGTTCGCGAAGTGGTGGCGGTCGAAGGTGTGCAGGCGATGGTCGAGCGGGCAGCCGCGAACGCCGCTAGCAACAATCTTCATAATGCGACGTTTTTTCAGGCCGATTTATCCCAGCCTTTGTCCGATGCCGAATGGGCGCGCGAAGGCTTTTGTGCGGTACTCTTGGACCCACCGCGTGACGGTGCCTTCGAGGTCGTGCGCAAGCTGGCGTCCCTGGGTGCCAAGCGGTTGGTGTACGTGTCGTGCAACCCGGCAACGCTGGCGCGCGATACGGCGGAATTGATCAAGCAGGGCTACCGGTTAAAACGTGCCGGGATTCTCGATATGTTTCCTCAGACGGCACATGTCGAGGCCATGGCGTTATTTGAAGCGAGCCAGGACGGCTCGTCTGGTCCGACTGGCCGCCCGGGCAGCTCTCGCACTTAGCCCAGTGAGGGCCATCGGGCAATGAAGGTCAGCGATTTGACGCATTGAATCTGCGTCGTAGGGAAGGTAAGCAAGATGGTACAGGTGAGAGCACACCAGCCGATCAACACCGACGGCAGTATCAATCTCGAGGCTTGGCTCGATCATGCGGTCAGTGTCGATCTGGCACTGGATCGCGAAGCCTTGAAGGAAGCGTGCGAGTTTGCTCGCGCGGCTGAACAACAGGCCAATGCGGCGAAGAATCTATGGTCTGAAGGGACCTCGAGTTTCCGCACGGGCCTTGAGATCGCCGAGATTCTCGCCGACCTCAAACTGGATCAGGATTCGTTGGTCGCGGCGGTCTTGTACCGTGGCGTGCGCGAAGGTCAGATCGAACTGCCGGCGGTCAGCCAGCGCTTCGGTCCGGTGGTCGCCAAACTCATCGACGGCGTGTTGCGCATGGCGGCGATCAGCGCCAGCCTGAGCCCCCGTCAATCGCTGGTGCTGGGCACCCAGGGCCAGGTGGAAAACCTGCGCAAAATGCTCGTGGCCATGGTCGACGACGTGCGCGTCGCGCTGATCAAGCTGGCCGAACGCACCTGCGCGATCCGTGCGGTGAAAACCGCCGACGACGAGAAGCGCAACCGCGTTGCCCGTGAAGTCTTCGACATTTACGCGCCGCTCGCTCACCGTCTCGGCATCGGTCATATCAAATGGGAACTGGAGGATTTGTCCTTCCGTTACCTCGAGCCCGATCAATACAAGCAGATCGCCAAGTTGCTCCACGAGCGGCGTCTGGATCGCGAGCGTTTCATCGCCGATGTGATGAACCAGCTGAAAGTCGAATTGCAGGCCACCGGCGTCGATGCCGACATCAGCGGCCGGGCCAAACACATCTATTCGATCTGGCGCAAAATGCAGCGCAAGGGTCTGGAGTTCAGCCAGATCTACGACGTGCGCGCCGTGCGCGTGCTGGTGCCGGAAATGCGCGATTGCTACACCGCGCTGGGCATCGTCCACACCTTGTGGCGGCACATCCCCAAAGAATTCGACGACTACATCGCCAACCCGAAAGAGAACGGCTACCGCTCGCTGCACACCGCAGTGATCGGCCCCGAGGGCAAGGTGCTGGAAGTGCAGATCCGCACTCATTCCATGCACGAAGAAGCCGAGCTGGGCGTATGCGCGCACTGGCGTTACAAGGGCACCGACGTCAAGTCCGGCTCCAATCACTACGAAGAGAAAATCTCCTGGCTGCGTCAGGTCCTCGAGTGGCATGAAGAGCTGGGCGACATCGGTGGACTGGCCGAACAGCTGCGGGTCGATATCGAGCCGGACCGGGTTTACATCTTTACCCCGGACGGTCATGCCATCGACCTGCCGAAGGGCGCGACACCCCTGGACTTCGCCTACCGCGTGCACACCGAAATCGGTCACAACTGCCGTGGCGCGAAGATCAACGGACGCATCGTACCGCTCAACTACAGCCTGCAAACCGGTGAGCAGGTCGAGATCATCACCAGCAAGCACGGCACGCCGAGCCGCGACTGGCTGAACCCGAACCTGGGTTACATCACCACCTCGCGAGCGCGGGCGAAGATCGTTCACTGGTTCAAATTGCAGGCCCGCGATCAGAACGTCGCGGCCGGTAAAACCTTGCTCGAACGCGAGCTCAGTCGCCTTGGCTTGCCAGCGGTGGACTTCGACAAGCTGGCCGACAAGGCCAACATGAAGACCGCCGAGGACATGTACGCCGCGTTGGGTGCAGGCGATTTGCGCCTGGCGCAACTGGTGAACCTGGCGCAGCAACTGGTCGAGCCGGAACGCGGCAACGAGCAGCTGGAACTGATCCCGCGCAAAGCCACCGGCTACAAACCGGGCAAGCGTGGTGACATTCAGATTCAGGGTGTGGGCAACCTGATGACGCAAATGGCCGGTTGCTGCCAGCCGTTGCCGGGCGACGCCATCGTTGGTTACATCACCCAGGGCCGCGGCGTGAGCATTCACCGTCAGGACTGCGCCTCGGTGTTGCAGCTGGCGGGGCGCGAGCCGGAGCGGATCATTCAGGTCAGCTGGGGCCCGGTGCCGGTGCTCACTTATCCGGTGGACATCATCATCCGCGCCTACGACCGGTCCGGTCTGCTGCGTGACGTTTCGCAGGTGCTGCTCAACGAGCGGATCAACGTGCTGGCGGTCAACACCCGCTCGAACAAAGAGGACAACACCGCGCTGATGTCCCTGACCATCGAGATTCCGGGGCTGGATGCACTGGGTCGGTTACTGGGGCGGATTTCCCAGTTGCCGAACATCATCGAAACCCGACGTAACCGTACGCCTTGATGATGACCAATGTGGGAGCTGGCCTGCCAGCGATGCAGGCACCTCGATCTTTCAGTAGAGTCGAGGTGATGCCATCGCTGGCAG
>NZ_JBOFQE010000078.1:0-94630 GCF_051660785.1 Pseudomonas sp. | reverse complement strand
TCCCGAACTCAGCAGTGAAACGATGCATCGCCGATGGTAGTGTGGGGTTTCCCCATGTGAGAGTAGGTCATCGTCAAGATTAAATTCCGAAACCCCAATTGCGAAAGCAGTTGGGGTTTTGTTTTGTCCGCAGGAAAGTGGCGTTACAAAAAAAGGAATAGCCCGACGGCTATCCCGAGGGCCAGCAGTACCGTTAGTGAAACTTCGGCAGCACGAATTCAGCGATCTCTTCAATAACTTCTGCAACCGGTCGCTCGCTACGGCGCAGATGTAAGCCAACATGCTGAACACCCGCATCACGCAGCGCCTGAAGCTCATCAACCAATGCCAACCGTCCACAACTGCCACCGAAACGCACACGTCGCATCGGCGCATGAGGATTGGCGGACAGATCCAGGTGAACGAAGCTGATGTAGGGTTTATCGCCGCCGACTTCCTGCCACAGTCCCACTCGGCGTCGATGCTCATCCGGAGTCCCCGGATAGGCGAGCCAGCCGTCCATGTGTTGGCCAATCCAGGCAGGGGATTGTTGACCAAGCCCTGCAACCAGCAATGGCACCGGCTGATCTCGCTCCGGCAACAGACGAACACCTTCGGGCAAGCGGCCTTCACCTTGGCTGTGCAATAGCTCAACCGTGTCGCGAAAAATCTCTCCACGCTGATCGTAATCCACGCCAAACAACGGATATTCCATTGGCCGATCACCACTGGCCACACCCAGTAACAGGCGCCCGTCACTTAGTTCATCAACACTATTGGCGGCCTTGAGCGTTAGCCAGGGCTGACGCAACGGCAGCACAACCGCCGCCGTGCCCAGCATGATGTTGTCGGTAATCCCTGCCAAATACCCAAGGTAGGAAAAGGTTTCAAAGACCTGTGCAGCATCGCCGAAGTTGGGGTCATAAACCGGCACATCACGTACCCATAGTGCTCGAAAACCGGCGTTGTCGGCCAATCGCGCCATCGCAGCGTGTTGCTTCAAGTCAGGGACACCGAAAGGCCGCTCCTCCTTGATCCGTAGTCGCTGTCCATCGCTGGACCAATCGTTGTCCAGCGGCAATTCCAGTCCGATGGAGAATCCATTAGAGCCGAGTAATCGTTGAAATCGTGGATGCATGAAAAGACTCCCAAACAACAAGATGGAATGACATGCACTCAGTATCTACAGGCCTATCTGCAAGAAAAATGCATCAATCGGAATATCAATCTTGAGCAAAACGCACGAGTCTGCGAAAAAGCCGATTATTGTTTTGGCCCTGAAGAACAACCCTTAGAGGAAATCGCACTAAAGTGACCGCACGGTTTTTGGTATGGTGCAGCTCGTTTTTTCACGGACTGATTTCAAGCCTACGGATCGGCACCCCCTTTTTAGTCAAAGAGCTGCTGCAGAAATGCCCGAACCGATACCCATCAAGGACCACGAAAAAGAGACGCGTCTGGTCAACAAGCGGCTGATCGCCTGCGCCTTGTTAGTCGCCGCCATTTCCTGCGCACTGGTGGTGCGCATGTATGTGTTGCAAGTGGTCGAGTACGACTATCACTCGACTATCTCCGAAAACAACCGTGTACATGTCCTGCCGATCACCCCGACAAGAGGGCTGATCTACGACCGTAACGGTGTAGTCCTCGCTGACAACCGCCCCAGCTTCAACCTGACCATCACCCGTGAACGTGCCTCCGATGTAAAAGAGGAACTTGATGAGGTGGTCAGCCTCCTTCACTTGCCCGCCGAGGACCGGACGCTGTTCGACAAGGCAATGAAGCAGGCGCGTCACCCGTTCGTGCCGGTCACGCTGTTCTACGAGCTCAGTGAGCAGCAAATCGCGGTACTCGCGGTCAACGAGTTCCGCCTGCCGGGAATCGATGTCGAGCCCCAATTCGTCCGGCATTACCCGATGGGCGCGCACTTCGCGCATTCGATCGGCTACGTCGGTCGAATCAACGAAAAAGAATCCAAAGCCCTCGATACGGTGGAGTACCGCGGTACCCAATCCATCGGCAAGACCGGCATCGAGAAATTCTACGAGTCCGAATTGCACGGCCAAGTGGGTTACGAAGAAGTCGAAACCAACGCCCAGGGCCGCGTACTGCGGGTGCTCAAGCACACCGATCCGATCCCCGGCAAAAACATTGTCCTGAGCCTGGACGTCAAACTCCAGGAAGCGGCCGAGGAAGCCCTTGGTGATCGTCGTGGTTCAGTGGTCGCGCTCGACCCGTCGACCGGTGAGGTGCTGGCCATGGTCAGCAAACCCAGTTTCGACCCGAACCTGTTCGTCACCGGCATCAGCTTCAAGGAATACGCGGCGCTGCATGACTCCATTGATCGGCCGCTGTTCAACCGCGTCCTGCGCGGCCTCTACGCGCCGGGTTCGACCATCAAGCCTGAGGTGGCCATTGCCGGCCTCGATGCCGGCGTGGTCACCCCGCAGACCCGCGTCTTCGACCCAGGTTATTACCAACTCCCGGACTTCGATCACAAATACCGCAACTGGAACCACAGCGGCGACGGTTGGGTGGACATGGACGCGGCGATCATGCGCTCCAACGACACCTACTTCTACGACCTGGCCCACAAGCTGGGCATTGATCGCTTGCACGACTACATGGCGATGTTCGGTCTCGGCGAGAAAGTCTCGCTGGACATGTTCGAAGAGTCTGCCGGACTGATGCCGTCCCAGGCCTGGAAACGGGCCACACGCCGTCAGGCATGGTTCCCGGGTGAGACAGTGATCCTCGGCATCGGCCAGGGTTACATGCAGGTCACGCCGCTGCAGCTGGCCCAGGCCACCGCGCTGATCGCGAACAAAGGTGTGTGGAACAGGCCGCACCTGGCCAAGACCGTGGATGGTGTAGCGCCGGTGGACGAGCATCCGATGCCGAATATCCTGCTCAAGGACCCGCGTGACTGGGAGCAGGTCAACCACGGCATGCAAATGGTGATGCACGACGCTCGCGGGATTGCCCGGGCTGCCGCGCAGGGTGCCCAGTACCGCATCGCCGGCAAGAGTGGTACCGCGCAAGTCGTCGCGATCAAACAGGGCGAGCGCTACAACCGGGCGAAAACCCTGGAGCGTAACCGCGACAACGCGCTGTTCGTCGGCTTCGCTCCGGCGGAACACCCGAAGATTGTCATCTCGGTGATGATCGAAAACGGTGAGGCCGGTGGTCGCGTCGCCGGCCCGGTCGTGCGGCAGATCATGGACGCCTGGTTACTCGATCAGGACGGCCATCTCAAGCCGCAATACGCCACGCCGAGCAAAGCCCCGGGCGATCCTCACGTGTAAGTGGAAGAAGCTTCACAGCACAGGCTCACGAATACTGAGCATGTGCTGGAAGCTTTCGAGGAACACCGTTTCGGCCTGACTCATCTTCTGCTCGCGGTTCCACAACAGCTGTATATCGAAATCCACCACCCCGTCTTCCGGCGGCAATCGCCAGAGCAAACCTTGCTCGACATCCCGGCGCACCAGGTGCGTCGGCAAACACCCGATGCCGTATCCCGCGCAGATCAAGCGGTAAATCTCCTCGAAGCTCGTCGATGACGCGACGATCTTTCCAGTAAAACCCTGCTGGTCGCGAAACAGGGTCAAAGGGGACAGGTTGCCGCCAAGCTGGTCACTGGTGAAGCTGACAAAGTTTTCCGCCGCGAGCTGTTCAAGGGTCAGATTCTCCTGCCCGAACAGCCGATGACGCTGTCCGCAGAAATACGCATAACGCTCACGAAACAGCACTCGTTGCTCCAGCCGTGGCTGCGGCAAACGGCACAGGCCAACGCCGATGGTCGCGGTCTTTTGCAGCAGCGAGCTGATGATGTTCGAACTGCCCATCACCTCGACTTCCAACTCGATCTTTGGGTGGGTTTCGTGGAAATCGGCGAGGAACTCATCGTAGTGTCGCGCCTGCACGCCGCTGACCGTGAGGATGCGAATCTTGCCCACCACGTCGTCGTGACGACTCTCCACCACCGTGCCCAGTCGCGAAATATCCCCGTAGATATCCGCCGCAATCCGCAGCACTTCTTCCCCGGTTTCGGTCAGGTCAAACCGTCGCCCGCTGCGGGCAATCAACACACATTCCAACTGTTCCTCCAGCCGTTTAAGCGCTTGGCTTACGGCCGATTGCGTGATGTGCAAGCGCGCTGCAGCACGGCTCATGCTGCCTTCCTGGCCGATCACCAGGTAGGTGCGCAACAGGTTCCAGTCGAGCCGATCATTTAGAAAGCGTCGGCCAACCCAAGGGTTAGTTGAGGTCATGACAATTCCATGTAGTAGCAGAACTAATAGTAAAGATAAGAATTTGAAAATTGACTAATCCTGGCACGGAAGCGATAAAGCCAACAAGCGCCACAGAGTGCAACCGTCAACAGCCTTCAGTACCTGCCCAAAACTATAAATACACAGGGTCCTTGCATGCACACTACCCCTCAACCGCGTCGAGCGGCGGCGGCAGCCTTCATTGGCACGACCATCGAGTTCTACGACTTCTACATCTACGCCACGGCCGCGGCGTTGGTGCTCGGGCAAGTGTTCTTTCCCAGCAGCGACCCGGTGATGAGCACGCTGGCAGCCTTCGGCAGTTTCGCCGTCGGCTTCATCGCCCGTCCCATGGCCGGCATGGTGTTCGGTCATTTGGGTGATCGCCTCGGCCGCAAGAAAATGCTGCTGGTGACCATGGCGCTGATGGGCCTGGCGACCGCCGGCATCGGGATGTTGCCCAGCTATGCCAGCGTCGGCATCTGGGCGCCGATCGGGCTGATCGTTCTGCGTTTGATCCAGGGCATTTCGGTCGGTGGCGAGTGGGGCGGGGCGGTGTTGATGGCCAGCGAACATGCGCCGGCCAAGCGCAAAACCTTCTACGCGTCTTTCGCCCAACTCGGCAGCCCGGCCGGTCTGCTGCTGGCGTTGATTGCCTTTCGTCTGGTCACGTCCCTGGAACCGGAAGACTTCCTGGCCTGGGGCTGGCGTCTGCCGTTTCTCGCCAGCGGTGTGCTGATGATGGTCGGCTTGATGATCCGCTCCGGGGTTCACGAGTCGCCGGAATTTGCCAAGGCACGGGACAACAACGAGACCGCTCAATACCCGGTGAAGGACGTGATCCGCACCTGCTGGCGGCAGATCCTGTTCGCCGCTGCGGCCGTGACCATCGGCTCGGCCGGGTTCTTTTTCACCAACACTTTCATGATCACCTACGTCACCCAATACCAAGGCATCGCGCGCTCGACGATTCTTGATTGCCTGTTCCTGGTGACCATCATCCAGTTGCTCTCGCAACCGCTGTCCGCGTTGCTTGCCGAGCGCATCGGCGAAGGGCGTTTCCTGAAACTCGTCGCGCTGCTGTGCATGGTCACGCCGTATCCGATGTTCCTGCTGGTAGGCACACAAAACATCGTGCTGATGACCGTGGGCATCGCCCTTGCGGTGGTGATTCTCTCAGCGCTGTACGCGGTGATCGCCGGTTACATGACCCAAGCATTCCCGGTGCATCTGCGTTACTCGGGCATTTCCATCGCTTACCAACTCAGCTGCGCGCTGGCCGGCGGCACCACACCGCTGATCGGCACGCTGCTGGCAAGCAAGTTTTCCGGACAATGGTTGCCGTTGGCGGTGTTCTTCACCTTGCTCTCGGCCCTGTCCTTGATCGGTGTTTGCGGCCTGGCTCGCCTGCGCGCTAGCCCGGTCGTCACCCACGCTGCTAAAGAGGTGTATTCGTGAGTAAACCTGAACACATCGGCCAAGTTGAATGGCAAGCCCGTTGCGATCTGGCGGCGCTGTATCGCCTGGTGGCGCACTTCCGCATGACTGACCTGATCGACACGCACATTACCCTACGGATTCCGGGACCTGAGCATCACTTCCTGATCAACCGTTACGGGGTGATTTTCGACCGCATGCGCGCTTCGGATCTGGTGCGTATCGATAAGGACGGACAAGTCGTCGATCCCGCTTACCAGGGGCACCGAGTCAACCCAGCCGGTTTCGTCATCCACTCGGCGATCCACATGGCCCGCCCGGATTTGAACTGCGTGATCCATACGCACACCGCTGCCGGCATGGCCGTCGCCGCGCAGAAGCAAGGCCTGCTGCCGATCAGTCAGCACGCGCTGAAGTTCTACGGCAAGTTGGCCTATCACACCTATGAAGGCATCGCGTTGTCACTGGATGAGCGCGAGCGCTTGATTGCAGATCTGGGACCTCACCGGGCGATGATTTTGCGCAATCACGGCTTGCTGGTCGGCGGTTCCGGTGTGGCCCAGGCGTTCCAGGAGATTCACTTTCTGGAGCGCGCCTGTCAGGCGCAGGTCGCGGCACTGGCCGGTGGCTCGGCGCTGCATTACCCATCCCCGGAAGTCTGCGCACACACCGCCGAACAGTTTGACCGTGATGAACAGGACAACATCATCGACCTGGCCTGGGAGGCCGCTTTAACCCTGATCGAATCCCAGCGCGAGTCCTATCTCTCATGAACACCGTGGTTCTGCTGTCACGCGACACTTTGCTGCTCAAGCAATTGCAGGCCGCGTTTTCCCGCAACGCACCGCAACTCACCACTGTACTGGCCGATGATCCACAAGCGGCCAACGCGCAGGTTGCCGCGTGCTGGTTTCCCTTGCCGGGCAGCCTGGCCGCATTGCCAAACCTGCAGGTCATCCACTCGGTCGCGGCGGGCATCGATCACCTGGAACACGACCCGTCGTGCCCGGATTTGCCCGTTTGCCGGGTGGTCGATCCGGGTCACCGGCAAGGCATGACCGAGTACGTGCGCTGGGCGGTGATTCACTATCACCGCCGCTTCGATCAGGTACTCGATCAGCAACGTGAGCAGCATTGGGAGCGACCGATGCAACGGGCAGCGGGGCAGTTCAAGGTCGGTGTCATGGGCCTCGGTTCGTTGGGCAGTGCCATTGCCCTCGATCTGGCCGCCGCCGGTTACGACGTTCGCGGCTGGGCGCGCCGAAGCAAGGATTTACCGGGAGTGCAGACCTTCGCCGGTGCACAGCAACTGAATCCGTTTCTGAACGGTCTGGAACTGCTGATCAATCTGTTGCCCCTGACCAGCGAAACACGGGGCATCCTCGGCAGTGCAACGTTTGAACACCTAGCCAATGGCGCCGCGATTGTGAATTGTGGTCGTGGTGGTCATCTCGATATCGATGATCTGGAGCACGCGTTGAAACACGGAAAATTGCGCGGCGCTCTGCTCGATGTTTTCGAGCAGGAACCCCTGCCGGTCGACCACCGTCTCTGGACAATGCCCGGCGTAACGATCACTCCACACATGGCCTCGGCGGCCTCGCACGACTGTATCGCCGAACAAGTAGCGGAGAACTTTCGCCGATTAAATGCTGGTGAACCGCTATTGAACTGCGCCGACCGGACACTCGGTTATTAATCAGTAACTGCCTTGCGAACTCGCCCATTCAACCGGGCGAGACATAACAACAATCCTCACTACGAACGTTTTACTGCCAGTCAAAACAATTAAATAACGAGTTCTCAATGAATTCCTGGAGTCAGTGATGAGCGATCTATCGTCCGCAGAAAAGTCCGGCGCACCACCGGAAGTTGCAAACATGAAGAAAGTGGCCGTCGCCAGCGTCATCGGCACCACGGTGGAATGGTACGACCTGTTCGTTTTCGCCACCGCATCGGCGCTGGTCTTCAACAAAGTGTTCTTCCCGGACTTCGATCCGTTGATCGGTACATTGCTGGCATTCGGTACGTTTGCTTCGGCGTATCTGGCGCGGATTGTCGGCGCGGCCCTGTTCGGGCATTTCGGTGACCGCCTGGGACGCAAGTCGATGTTGCTGGTTTCGCTGTTGACCATGGGGGCGGCGACGTTCGCCATCGGGTTATTACCCAACTACGCAGCCATCGGAATCTGGGCGCCGATTTTGTTGTTATTGCTCAGGGTTATCCAGGGCCTGGCGCTCGGCGGCGAGTGGGGCGGGGCCGTGTTGATGGCGGTGGAACATGCGCCCGCCAACAAGCGCGGTTTGTACGGCTCCTGGGTGCAGATCGGCGTTCCCGCCGGGACCATGATTGCCAATCTGGCGTTCCTGTTGATCGCGGCGTTGATGTCCCCCGAAGACCTGTTGGCCTGGGGCTGGCGTATCCCGTTCCTGGCCAGCGTGCTGCTGATTGCCGTGGGTTTGTACATCCGCCTGAACATCGCTGAAACCCCGGCCTTCAACAAGGTCAAGGAAGCCGAGGTGCAGGTGAAAATGCCGCTGGCAGAAGTCTTCCGCAAGTACTGGAAACAGGTGGTACTGGGTGGGATCGCGACCATGTCTACCGGTGCCTCGTTCAATATCATCGTTGCCTTCGGCCTGACCTACGGCACGCAGAATCTCGGGTTCAGCCGCAGCGTGATGCTCGGCGTGGTGCTGCTGTCCTGTGCATGGTGCATCGTCATGTTGCCGGTGTTCGGTGCGCTGTCGGACCGTTTCGGACGCAAGCCGATCATCGTCACCGGCATCGTCGCTGAGGCGCTGGTCGCGTTCCCGATGTTCTGGTTGATGGACACCAAAGAGCTGCCCTTGGTGATCTTCGGCTACTTGCTGCTGATGACCGCGTTCGCTGCCAATTACGGGCCGATCGCGACCTTCCTCGCCGAGTTGTTCGGCACCCGGGTGCGCTATTCGGGGCTGTCGATCAGCTACATGTTGTCCGGCCTGCTCGGCAGTGCGGCAACGCCTATCGTCACCACGGCATTGCTGGCGGCGACCGGCAAAGGCTCGTCCGTCGCTTGGTACATGATCGGCGCGGCGCTGATTTCTTTAATAGCGCTGTTGCTGCTGACCGAGACCTTCAAGCGCGACATCAGCGAAATTCCGACGGCGGTGAACGCCGACGATCAACCCGCTCGCAAACCTTTCAAATCGGCAGCTGCCTGATCTATGGAGTTCAACCCTATGCGCAGAATTCAGTCGGCCCCGGGCTTCATCGGCCCGGTCGGCCCTTACTCTCAAGCGGTGGTCAGCGGCCATCTGGTGTTCACTGCCGGGCAGATTCCGGCCCAGAGCGGGCTCGATGACCAGCCCGCCGATTTCACCGAGCAAGTGCGGCAAACCTTGCGCAATCTAGAGGCGATTCTGATTGAAGCGGGGTCCGGTCTCAGCCACGTGATCAAGGTCAACGCCTACTTGACCGATCCCGCGCAACTGGCGCCTTTCAATGAGGTGTATCGCGAATTTCTCGGCCATGCGCCGCCAGCGCGCACCACGGTGTGCGTGGCGCTCTGGGGCGTGTCGCTGGAAATCGATTGTGTCGCCGAGCTGATCGTGAAGGAGTCGCAGCATGGATGAGTCACGGCTGATCGAACAACTGAAGGCGGTGAGCTTTCCAACCCTCGGGCACTTTCTGGAAGAGGGCTTTGCCGACTCGCAATTGCGGGCCATGGTGCCCAATGTGAAAGTGGTCGGCAGGGCGCTGACGCTGAAACTGGTGGGCGCCGATGCCATTGCCGTCAATCAGGCCCTGGCGCAGATACAACCGGGCGACGTGCTGGTGATCGACACCGATGGCGATTGGCAACATGCCCCGGTCGGCGCGGTGACCAGTTGCGCCGCAAGCTGCGCCGGTGCGGCGGGCATCGTGGTGGACGGTGCGGTCACCGATCTGCTGGAACTGCGTGAAGCCGGGCTGCCGGTGTTCGCTCGCGGCACCAGCTTGCTGACCACCAAACTGCATGGCCGAGGCGACAGCGAAATTAATCGGCCGATTCACTGCGCCGGCGTCACGGTGAACCCCGGCGATCTGGTGCTGGCGGACGACAACGGCGTGCTGTTTCTCGACTGGTCAACGGCGGCCCGCGTCATTGAGCAAGCCTTGGCTTCCGATGCCGCCGAGCCGCGCTTGCTCGAGCGCTTGCGTGCGGGTGAGCCGGTGGCGCAGGTGTTGCGCGTTTAGGCTGTAAGGCAGCGTTGCAGGCTCTCGATGAAGATCGTCTCGGCCCGGCTCATGCGCTGCTCGCGGTTCCACAGCAAATGAATGTCCACATCGGCGATCCCTTCGTGGGGCGGCAGGCGCCAGAGCAATCCGGCGTCGACGTCCGCCGCTACCACGTGCTCGGGCAAACAGCCGATGCCGAACCCGGCGATCACCAGTCGCCGGACTTCTTCCAGGCTCGGTGACGAGGCGACGATCCGGCCGCTGAAGCCTTGCTGATCGCGGAAAATCGTCAGCGGCGAAAGCATGCCGCCGATCTGATCGCTGGTGAAACTGACGAAATTCTCCCGCTGCAAATCCCCTTCGACCACGTTCTGCCGGCCGAACATCGCGTGGTGTTTGCCGCAGAAAAACGCATAGCGTTGACGCAGGAACAACCGCTGTTCCAGGCGCGGTTGCGGGCGGCGATTGAGGCTCAGGCCCAGGGTCGCAGTCTTTTCCTGCAAGGCGCTGACGATGTCGGAACTACGCATCACGTCGACTTCCAGGTCGACGCGCGGGTGCTGGCGATGAAAGTCGGCGAGGAAGTCGTCAAAGCGCTCCGAGTAGATCCGGCTGATGATCAGCAATCGCACTTTGCCGATCACTTCGTCGGCCGGTTGCTCCAGCACGCTGCTGACCTGGGACATCTGCCCGTAGATTTCCCCGGCCAGTTCGAAGATCTGCTCGCCGACCTCGGTCAGGGCAAAACGTGGCCCGCGACGGGCGATCAATTGCCGACCCAGTTGCTCTTCCAGACGCTTCAATGCCTGGCTCACCGCCGGTTGCGTCAGGTGCAGGCGGGCGGCGGCGCGACTGATGCTCAACTCCTGACCGATCACCCGAAAGGTGCGCAGCAGGTTCCAGTCCAGACGGTCATTGAGCAGGCGTTGTACGTCGCGTTCGGCCATGGTGTCTCTCGATTATAAGCTGGCGTAATAGTCCGCATAATAAATAGAAAATTGACTAATCATAGCCCCGGGACGATAAATCATCCCCAGACAGGCGCCGCCAGAGTGCCTTGATTGAACCGATTCTCTCCTGCCAAAAAAACAATCAAAGGAGCCCGACCCATGAAGCCTCAAGCTTCTGCTCAGCCGCGCCGTGCGGCAGCCGCCGCCTTTATCGGCACCATGATCGAGTGGTACGACTTTTACATTTACGCGACCGCCGCCGCCCTGGTGTTCGGTGCGCTGTTTTTCCCCTCCGACGACAAACTGTTCAGCACCATGGCCGCGTTCGGCACCTTCGCCGTCGGCTTCTTTGCGCGGCCGTTGGGCGGGATCATCTTCGGCCATATCGGCGACCGGATCGGCCGCAAGAAGTCGCTGATCATCACCTTGCTGATGATGGGTGTGGTCACGGTCTGCATCGGCTTGCTGCCGACCTACGCACAAATCGGTGCCGCGGCACCGGTGCTGCTGATTCTGCTGCGTATCGTCCAGGGCATCGCCGTCGGTGGCGAGTGGGGCGGGGCGGTGTTGATGGCCGGCGAACATGCGCCGAAAGGTCGACGCAATTTCTTCGCTTCCTTCGCGCAACTGGGCAGCCCGGCCGGCTTGATCCTGTCGCTGCTGGCGTTCAGCGCGGTCACCCGTTTGCCGGAAGAAGACCTGATGAGCTGGGGCTGGCGTCTGCCGTTCCTCGCCAGTTCGTTGTTGTTGCTGGTGGGCCTGGCGATCCGTCTGGGCGTGAATGAATCGCCGGAATTCCTCGCCAGTCGTGAACTGGCCAGCAAGAGCACCCGCAATGAGCAGGCGCCGGTCATGGAAGTCCTGCGCACCGCGTGGCGTCCATTGCTGCTGTGCATCGGCGCCAACACCCTCGGGATTGCCGGGGTGTATTTCACCAACACCTTCATGATTGCCTACACCACCCAGCAACTCGAACTGCCGCGCTCGCTGATCCTCGAGTGTCTGTTTGTGGTGGCGATCATTCAGTTCTGCATCCAGCCGCTGGCGGCATGGGTGGCCGAGAAAATCGGCGCGACGCGATTCTTGTGCCTGGTGTCCTTGTTGGCGATGGCCTCGCCGTACCCGATGTTCGTCTTGGTCAGCTCGGCCCAAGCGTCGCTGATCATCCTCGGCATCGCCCTGGCGGTGGTGTGCATGGCGTCGTTCTACGCGGTGATCGCCGGTTACGTCAGCGGCATGTTCGAGACCCGCGTGCGCTACACCGCGATCTCGTTGGCCTATCAGATTTGCGGTGCCCTGGCCGGTGGCCTGACGCCGCTGATCGGCACGCTGCTGGCGCACAAGTTCGCCGGCCAATGGTGGCCGATGGCGGTGTTCTACAGCCTGATCGCCGCGACTTCGCTGATCTGTGTCTTGTCCCTTGCCCGTCGGCATGCCAGCGCTGAACGCGTCGAGCTAGCCACCCTTTGAACCTGTAGGAGCCGGCTTGCTGGCGATAGCGTCCGTTCGGTCAATTAATTGGGTGACTGAACCACGGCCATCGCCAGGCCGGCTCCTACAGGGGATCGTCGTTTTGAATACTTTTGGAGAACCTCATGTTGAAAATCAATGGCGAACGCCTGTGGGCGAGTCTGATGGCCATGGCCGAAATCGGCGCCACTGCCCGTGGCGGCAGCTGCCGCCTGGCCCTGAGCGATGAGGACAAGGCCGGCCGCGAACTGTTTGCCCACTGGTGCCGCGAAGCTGGCATGACCCTGAGCGTGGACGCCATCGGCAACCTGTTCGCCCGCCGTCCCGGCACCGATCCCGATGCCGCACCCGTGATGATGGGCAGCCACCTCGACACGCAGCCTGAAGGCGGGCGCTTCGATGGCGTCTACGGCGTACTCGCCGGCCTGGAGGTGGTGCGTAGCCTCAACGACCTCGGCATCCAGACCCGCAAGCCGCTGGAAGTCGCGGTGTGGACCAACGAAGAAGGCGCACGCTTCACCCCGGCCATGTTCGGCTCGGCGGTGTTCACCGGCATCATGCCGTTGGACGCGGCGCTGGCGGTGCGGGACATCGATGGCATCAGCGTCGCCGAAGCCCTGCAACGCACCGGTTGTGCGGGGGAGCGTCCGTTGGGCGGCGCGGTGGATGCCTACTTTGAAGCGCACATCGAACAGGGCCCGATCCTCGAAGACAACGCCAAAAGCATCGGAGTAGTCAGCGGTGGCCAGGCGATTCGCTGGCTCGACGTGCGGGTCGAAGGCATGGCCGCTCATGCCGGCACCACGCCGATGCCGTTGCGCAAGGACGCCTTGTACGGCGTGGCGCGGATGATTCAGGCCATCGAAGGTTTGGCCACGGATTTCGCCCCGGAAGGCCTGACCACCGTGGGCGAGTTGAGCATCAACAAATCGTCGCGCAACACCATTCCCGGCCTGGTGAATTTCACCGTCGACCTGCGCCATCACCGTGATGAAGCCATCGAGGCGATGGAGCAACAGGTCCGCGCGCGGCTTCAGGCAATTGCCGATGGCCGTGGCTTGAACCTGACCATCACCCCGCACTGGATCAGCCCGGCGACACCCTTCGATGCCGATTGCGTGGCGGCCGTGCAGCAGGCGGTGGATGCGCTGGGCTACGCTCAGCAATCGATTGTCAGCGGTGCCGGGCATGACGCGATTCACCTGGCGCGGTATTGCCCGACGGCGATGGTGTTCATCCCGTGCGTTGGCGGCTTGAGTCACAACGAAGCCGAAGACGTGTTGCCTGAGGATGTGCGTCAGGGCACCGATGTGCTGCTCAACGCCGTGCTGGCCCGCGCCGGAAGAGCTGAATAAACACAATCCCCTGTGGGAGCGAGCCTGCTCGCGATGAGGGAGTGTCAGTCGACACCATCGCTGAATGACACACCGCTATCGCGAGCAGGCTCGCTCCCACAGTTGAACGCACTCGGCTTCAAGATCTACGTTAACTGACAGGTATTTAACCCATGCGCAGTTTTTTCCACCCCGAACAATTGCTCCACCATCCACGCAGCTACTACTCCCGCGGGCAGATGCGTACGCCACAGGAAGTGCCTGAGCGTTTGCAGCGATTGGTGCAGGCTTCTCATTCCCTCGCCTTCAAAATCGAGCAACCCGTCGACACGGGACTGGCGCCATTGCTCGCGGTCCACGGCGCGGCGTATCTGGCATTTCTGCAGGAAGCGCATCAGCGCTGGAAGGAAATCCCCGAGGATTGGGGCGACGAGGTGATGTCGAACATTTTCGTGCGCGAGCCCAACGCCTTGCGCGGGATTCTCGCTCAAGCCGCCCGCTATCTGGCGGACGGCAGCTGCCCGGTGGGCGAGCAGACCTGGCGCTCGGCGTACTGGTCGGCGCAAAGCGCGATTGCCGGGGCTCAGGCGTTGCTCAATGGTGAGCCAGCCGCTTACGCGCTGTGCCGTCCACCAGGCCATCATGCCCGGGCCGAAGCGGCGGGCGGTTTCTGTTATGTGAACAATGCCGCGGTGGCAGCGCAGGTTTTGCGCGCCGGGTTCGAAAAGGTCGCGGTGCTCGACACCGACATGCACCACGGTCAGGGAATTCAGGAAATCTTCTATGACCGTGATGACGTGCTGTACGTCTCGGTGCATGGCGATCCGACCAATTTTTACCCCGGCGTTGCCGGGTTTGCCGATGAGCGCGGAGTCGGGGCGGGCGAGGGGTTTAACCTCAACTTGCCGATGGCGCATGGTTCGAGCGAGGCGGATTTCCTCGGGCAGCTCGAAGTCGCATTGACGGCGGTGAAAGACTTTGGCGCCGAGGTGCTGGTGTTGTCGCTGGGCTTCGATATTTTCGAACTGGACCCGCAGAGCAAAGTGGCGGTGACGCGGGAAGGGTTTGCGCTGCTTGGAGAGCGGATTCGCAGCCTTGGGTTGCCGTGTCTGATTGTGCAGGAGGGCGGGTATCACCTGGAGAGTCTTGAGGATAATGCCCGGGCGTTTTTTGTGAATGCCGAGGTGTGGCAGTTCTAAGATCTTCGGTGTCTGGTAGATCGCTATCGCGAGCAGGCTCGCTCCTACAATGGACCGGGTTGAACAGAATATGGGTGTTCAGCACGGACCACTGTGGGAGCGAGCCTGCTCGCGATGAACGATAACGCGGTCCAACGGATGCAACACAAGCGCCGTAAGGCACTTGCCATCGCCCTGACGTTAACGTAAAGATTGCGCCAGGGCGCTGAATTAAAAAAGCGCAAAGCGGACCGATCCGGAGCGCTTGATGACGCTAATAAAAACAACTTCTCCCAGGCTGCACCGCGAAGCCCGGCTGGCCAGGGAAAAACTCCATCTCGAGGGCGAAGTCCCTGATGGTGTGCTGCGGGCAGAAATCGATGCGTCGTGGCGGCGCAGTCTCAGCCATGGCGTGCATTTCAATGCCAAGCACGAGCTGGCGCTGGAATCGAGCGCGGGCCTCGACGTGCTGCTGTCGAGCAATCGCCTGCTGATCGACGCTGCATTGCCGGCGATCGATTACCTGGCCGAACGCCAAGGCAAGGAAGGCCTGATTATCCTGGCCAATTCCGACGCCACCATTCTCGCTGTCGAAGGACGCGCCGATCGTCTCAAGGGCAGCGGCCTGCAAGACATCACCCTTGGCGCCTGCTGGAGCGAAGCCGCTCGCGGCACCAATGCGTTGGGCACTGCACTGGTGGAAGCCCGGCCGACGATGATCGATTGCGGCGAACATTACCTCGATCGCCTGACCGATTTCTCCTGCACCTCGGTGCCGATTTACTGCCCCCAAGGAGACATCCTCGGCGTACTCGACCTGACCCGTGAAGGCCCGCTCGGTCGTGTCCACGACAGCACCGCGTTGCTGGCCATGGCCGTCAGCCAGATCGAAAGCCGCGTCTTTAACTCAAGCTATCCGGACGAAATCGTCCTCGCCTTCCACAGCCGTCGGCAATACCTCGAATCCCCTTGGCAAGGTCTGTTGGCGGTGAGCCTTGGCGGGCAGATCCTCGCGGTCAGCGCCCAGGCTTGCCAGTTGCTCCATGCCGAGCGCTCGGCGCTGGTCGGTCGACGTTGTGAAGAGTTTCTGGGGGTCGATGGTCTGCAACTTCTGTCGCGTCTGCATCAGGGCGGTGTCGGCAGTTTGCAAACCGCCAAAGGCGAGTTCTTCTACAAAACCCTGCGCGCGCCGCAGCGTTCGATCAATGTCAGTACGCCGCCGCGCAGCACAGCGAAAACCGCCAAAGCACAGCCGGATCTGGAATCCCTGGCCGGCAGCAATGTCCGTTATGCCCGAGCCTTGCGCATGGCCCGTCAAGGCCTGGCCAATGAATTGCCGGTGTTGCTGCTGGGTGAAACCGGCACCGGTAAAGAAGTCATCGCCCGCGCCCTGCACATGGCCGGTACCCGCTGCGACAAACCCTTCGTCGCCGTGAACTGCGCGGCGATCCCCGAAGGCCTGATCGAGTCGGAGCTGTTCGGCTACCGCGAAGGCGCCTTCACGGGCTCGCGTCGCGGCGGCATGATCGGTCGGCTGCAACAGGCCCATGGCGGCACCTTGTTTCTCGATGAAATCGGCGACATGCCACTGGCCTTGCAGGCCCGTCTGTTGCGGGTGTTGCAGGACCGCAAAGTGGCACCGTTAGGCGCCGGCGAAGAGCAAGACATCGACGTCGCATTGATCTGCGCCACGCACCGCGACCTCAAGCGACTGGTCGAAGAAAAACACTTCCGTGAGGACCTGTTTTATCGGGTCAACGGCATCAGCGTGATGCTCCCGGCCCTGCGCGAGCGCGAGGATTTCAGTGGTTTGGTCGCTCGTCTGCTCATCAAACTTGATGCCCCGGCGATGGTCCTGCATGACGACTTGAATCGCTTGCTCGACGGCTATCATTGGCCGGGTAACATCCGCCAACTGGAAATGGTCCTGCGCACCGCGCTGGCCATGCGCGAGCCCGGGGACGCGGTGCTCACCCTCGATCACTTGCCCGACAGCATGCTCGACGAACTGACCGCCACCGAACGCCCTGCATCGGGCAGCATTCGCGAAAACGAACTGGAGATGATTCGCCAGTCCCTGGACAGCCATCAGGGCAACGTCTCGGCCGCCGCCGACGCCCTGGGCATCAGCCGCGCGACCCTGTATCGCAAGCTCAAACAGTTGCGCTCGTGATGCAGCGCCTGATCGTTCGGCTGATCGACAGCCAGAACCCCGAAGCCCTGCAAGCGGCTTTGCGCTGGCTCTACAGCTTTGTGCGGCCCCATCGATTGGCGATTGCCGGGCTGCTCGGCCTGTCGGTTTGCGCTTCGTCGCTGGTGCTGGTGCAGCCTTGGCTGACCAAACTGCTGATCGACGATGGCTTGCTGGCGAAAAACTTTCCGATGCTGGTGCTGATAGCCGGGTTGATGATTCTTGCCGGGCTGCTGGGCACCGCGTTGTCGGGGATCAATCGCTACCTGCACACGCGGTTGTCCGGACGGATTCTGTTCTCGTTGCGCGACGATCTATATCGGCACCTGCAAACCCTGTCGCCGAGTTTCTACGGGCAGCGGCGCATCGGTGATTTGATGTCGCGCCTCGATGGCGACGTCGCAGAGATCCAGCGCTTCGCGGTGGATTCGCTGTTCTCTGCGGTATCGAGCATCGTTGGCCTGGTGGTCGCGGTGGCGATGCTGCTGACCCTGTCGTGGAAACTCTCGCTGTTGGCATTGGTGCTGATTCCCCTCGACGTACTCTGGCTGCGCTGGATGCGGCGCAAGGTCGAGCGCGATGTGCGGCAGTTGCGCGAGCGTTCGGCGGACATGTCCTCGTTCATGGTCGAGACCTTGCCGGTGATGAAATTCATCCAGTCTGCCGGCCAGCAACAACGTGAATCGCGCCGGCTGGAGACGCTCGGTCAAGGCTACATGAGCCAGTTGCTGCGCCTGCAAGTCACCGAGTTTTTCACTCAGGCGGTGCCCGGCACGCTGACGTCATTGTCCCGGGCCTGCGCGTTTTTGATTGGCGGTTATTGGGTGGTGCAGGGCACTTGGCAACTCGGCGCGCTGATCGCTTTTTCCACGTATCTGGGGATGGCGGTCGGGCCGGTTCAAAGTCTGCTCGGGCTCTATGTGGCGATTCAGCGAATGACCGTCAGCCTGGGGCGGGTAATGGAATTGCGCGGTGAAGAACCGACCGTTCTCACGCCGGTTGAACCGCAGCCGATGCCGTCCTCTGGTGAATTGCGATTTGATGACGTTCACTTCAGCCATCCCGGTCGCCCGACCACGTTGCGCGGCATCGAAGCGCGAATCCCCTATGGCTTGAAAGTCGCCCTGAGCGGCGGCTCCGGCGTCGGTAAATCGACCCTGATCGATCTGCTGCAACGTCATCACGATCCGCAGTCCGGTCGAGTGCTGCTGGGGGAGGTTGACCTGCGGGAGCTGGACCTGTTCCAGCTGCGTCGGCGGATTGCCGTGGTCAGTCAGGACATCGTGCTGTTTCGCGGCAGCCTCGCCGACAATCTCGCGTACGCAGTGCCGGACGCCAGTCGCGAAGCGATTGCCGAAGTCGCGCGGCTGGCGCAACTCGACAGCCTGATCGAGTCGTTGCCCGAAGGTCTCGACAGTCCGTTGGGCGAGCGCGGCCAGCAGCTCTCAGGTGGCCAGAAACAGCGCATCGCCATCGCCCGTGCGTTGTTGCAGGATCCGCTGATTCTGGTGCTGGACGAAGCGACCTCGGCAGTGGATGAAGCCACCGAGCGCGAAGTGATCGAGGCTATCGACCGACTGTTTTCCGGGCGTACGCGGATCCTGATCAGCCATCGACCTTCCACGCTGGCCGATGCTGATTTGCGCTTTGAATTGCTCGACGGCGTGCTCACTTCAAAAACGGTGCTGCATGAAGCCTGAGCTGCGGATCGGCGTGGTGGACAGCGGCCATTCGGCGGCGCAACGGGTGCAGGTGATTGCCGGGCGACGCTTCTCGCTGCTGGAGGATGGCCTGGCCGAAAGCGACTTGCGCGACGACCCGCTGGGCCATGGCAGCGCGGTGATCGAGGCCATCGGCCGTCGGGCGCCGGCAGCGGTGTTTTGCGTGGGGCAGGTGTTTGATCAGCGTGGCGTCACCAGCGCCTTGCAGATCGCCACCGCGATTGACTGGCTAGTGGCGCAGGACGTTCGGCTGATCAATCTGAGCCTCGGCTTGCGTCAGGATCGCAGCCTGTTGCGCGAAGCCTGCGCAGCGGCGGTGGCGCGGGGCATTTTGCTGTGCGCCTCCAGCCCGGCCCAGGGTGAGGGCGTGTTTCCGGCGAATTATCCTCAGGTGCTGCGCGTCACTGGCGATGCGCGCTGCGCCGAACATGAATGGTCGTGGCTCAACAGTGCGCAGGCCGATTTTGCGGCGTGCGTGCATGGAACCTATCCGGGGCAGTCTGGCGCGAGCCTCGGGTGTGCCGCGTTGAGCGGGCACATTGCAGGTTTCCTGGTTGCACACCCTGACGCGAGCAACGAACACGTCATCGAATGGCTGCGCGAGAACGCCCGGTATCGCGGCCCTGAACGGCGCTTCGGACCATGATTCTGATTCTTGGCGCCGGTCCCGCCGGGGCGGCGGTCGCCTTGGGTTTGCGGCGTCTCGGTTATGCGGTGACGCTGGTCAGCGAGTGGCGCCGGTTTGCGGCACTGGAAGGCGTTTCCGTGCGGGTGCTGGAGGCCTTGCGCGGAGCGGGCCTGCATCAGGCGCTGGCGGATGCGGCGTTGCCTTCCCAGCGGCAGGTATCGTGGAACGGCCAGCAACATGCGCAAAACATCGAATTTCTATTGGACCGTCCGAGCTTTGACCGAGGCTTGCGTGAAGACCTGCGCCTGGCGGGCGTCGAGCTGATCGAAGGCCGGGTGCTGAGCGTTCAGACCTCGGCGACCGGACATCGGGTTGAGATTGAAGGGCGCGAGGCACTGCTTGCGGATTTTCTGGTGGAAGCCCGTGGGCGTCAGGCCCCTGCGCTCGGCAAAGGCCTGCGCGGGCCGGAGACGGTCAGCCTGCTCAATCGCTGGCAAGGCACGCCGGGCAACACCGCCAGCGCGGTGGAAAGCCTTGAGGACGGCTGGGCCTGGATGGCGCGGCGGGCCGACGGCCAGTGTTATTGGCAATGGACGGTGGACGTGGGCAGTGCCGAGTTGCCGGGCAAGGCGAAATTGCTGGATTACTGCCGCGCGCGACGTCAGGGCTCGGCATTGGCCCGTGAGTTCTTTGGTGCCGGGCCTGAGATCGATCTTCAGCTGCATGCGCGCAGCAGCACGGCGATTTTGAGTCCGCAGGTGAGTGGTGATCGCTGGATTCGGGTCGGCGATGCCGCGATGGCGGTGGACCCGCTGTCGGGCAATGGCATTTTCCAGTCCTTATCTTCAGCGTTGCAGGCGCCCACGGTGATCAACACGTTGTTGCGTAAACCGGAGCGGGCGGCGCTGGCAAAACGGTTTCATCAGCAGCGGGTGGAGCAGCTGTTTTTGCGCTTTGCGCGGATCGGCCGGGACTTTTATGCCGATGAGCAGAGGTGGATGGAGCAGCCGTTCTGGCAGGCACGGCGGCAGTGGCCGGATGCTGAAGTGGCCCATGCGGAGGCGGATTTTGCAGCGCTGAGGATTGAGCGCGCGCCGGTGTTGAAAGACGGGTTTGTCGATGAGGCGGAGGTGGTGATCACGGTGGATCAGCCGCTGGGGATCTGGCATGTGCAAGGGGTTGAGCTGGCGCCGTTGGTGCGGCGGCTGGGCAGTGAGCCTGCGGATCAGGTTTTGGCGGGGTTGACGGTTGAGCAGGGGCGGGTGGTCAGGAGTTGGTTGTTGAGTCAGGGATATCGACCCCTCACCCTAACCCTCTCCCCAGAGGGTAGAGGGGACTGACCGAGTAGTTCTCTATAGATGTTGCGACCGAGGAAATCGAGTCGAACTCAGGCCTTGAAAACACTGAAGATCTGCTCCCTTTCCCCCTCTCCCCATTGGGGAGAGGGCTGGGGTGAGGGGTGGATTTTGAACCCACCCCAAAATCAAAAGATCGCAGGCTTCGCCAGCTCCTACAAAAGCTGATTCACAACTTGATCAACACCGACTTCAACTCGGTGTAATGCTCAATCGCCGCATACCCCATCTCCCGCCCAACCCCCGACATCTTGTACCCGCCAAACGGCAGTGCCGGGTCCAGGGCGCTGTGGCAATTGACCCACACCGACCCCGACTTGATCCGCGGAATCATCCGGTGCACCGCCGCCAGATCGTTCGACCAGATACTCGCCCCCAGCCCATAAGGACTGTCATTGGCCATGCGCAACGCATCGGCTTCGTCATCGAATGGAATCGCCACCAGCACCGGGCCGAAGATCTCCTCCTGCACCAGCGAGTGCTTCTGATCGACATCGACAATCACCGTCGGCTTGACGAAGAACCCCGGCCCGAACTGCTCACCACCGCAGGCGATGGTCGCGCCACTTTCCCGGCCCTTTTCGATGTAGCCATAGACCCGTTCCTGCTGCCGCGCCGAGATTAGCGGCCCCATCTCGACGCTCGGGTCCAGCCCGTTGCCGAGTTTCATGGCGTTCGCGATGTCGGCAATGTCCGCCACCACATTGTCGAAATGCTTGCGCTGCACATACAGCCGAGACCCTGCGCAGCACACCTGGCCCTGATTGAAGAAAATCGCGCTGGCGGCGCCGGCAGCAGCAGATTTCAGGTCGGCGTCGGCCATGACGATGGTCGGCGATTTACCGCCGAGTTCCAGAGTGACCCGGGTCATGGACTCCATGGCGATCTTGCCGATTTGCTTACCCACGGCGGTGGAGCCGGTGAAGGTCAGCTTGTCGACCAACGGGTTGTGGGTCAGCGCCGAGCCTGCGGTGATACCGGTGCCGGTGACCACGTTGAACACGCCCTCGGGATAACCGGCTTCCAGCACCAGTTCGGCGAGTTTCAGCGCGGTCAGCGGGGTTTCGTCGGCGGGCTTGAGCACCACGGTGCAACCGGTGGCCAGGGCCGGGCCGAGTTTCCAGCAGGCCAGCAGCAGCGGGAAGTTCCAGGCGACGATGGCGCCGACCACGCCCACTGCTTCGCGGCGGATGAAACTGTGGAACTGATCGTTGGGCATCAGCGGCAACGACACTTCAACGCTGGAGCCCTCGATCTTGGTCGCCCAACCGGCCATGTAGTGCAGGAAATCGATGGACAGCTGTACGTCCATGACTTGGGCCACGGCCGCGCTTTTGCCGTTGTTCAGGCATTCCAGTTGCGCCAGCAGTTCGGCATCGCGTTGCATCAGGTCGGCGAGTTTCCACAGCAGGTTCTGCCGCTCCCGTGGGCGGGTGCGGGTCCAGGCGGAATCATCAAAGGCCTGACGGGCGGCGAGCACGGCGCGGTCGACATCCTCGGGCGTGGCCCGTGGCACCACGCACAGCACTTCGCCGGTGGCCGGGTTGTGCAGGGGCATGGTCTGGCCATCGGCGGCCTCGACCCAGTCGCCGCCGATCAGCATGCGCGGGGCGCGCTGGATGAATGCGGAAGTGGCGGGAAGCAAATAGGGGAGGGGCATGGCGAGACCTCTTGTTGTTCGTGAGAACGAGGCTTTCGCAATGGCTGTGCCAAGTGTCGGGAAAGGCAGGTTTGCCCTTGGTTGGCGGGGTTTCGCGGCAACTGAGTGAACCGCGGACGCTGTGCGGCTGTTGCAAATTGCGACAACTATGAGACGACGAGCGACCTGTTGCGACCTTGAGACACCCACTATTGGGGACTAGAATTTTCTGGCTCGGTGGATGAAGTGATGGACCGTTCATCCGGCCACCCCATCTGGCGTAAGGGAGGTAACGATGTTCCTTTCAACCCTGGAAATTCAAAATATCATTGAGCACAGCATGCTGCCGGCTGTGTGCACATGCAGCGTGGAGGCAGATCAGTCCATGACCATTCGGGTCTGCGATTGCTTCACTGGCAAAGTGGATCTGGTGGCGACCCATGTGCCGCTGTGGACGCTGGACAGCCCCCACGCAATCGCCACGCTGGTGGCGGACATGCGGCAAGAGATCGATGCGCACAAAGGCGTTCTCCCGACCTTTCACAGCTGAGCTGACGTTACGCCGCACCACCCTTGTGGTGCGGCCCACGCCAGGTGTTCAGGATGGAATCTTCCGTAAAATCTCTTCAAACGTGTCGCCATCTACGGCAGCCAACAGCTTTTTGTCATCTTTGAGCGTCGCCAGGAAGGTCACTTCGGTTTCCTTGCCGGCCAACATGAAGCCCGCAATCGCGCCGATAGGACCCAGGAACATCGCGCCCGCCACGCCGAAGCCGATGGCGTCCTTGATGTTGTTGATCGACTCCTGGTTGGCGACTTCCACACGCTTGAACGATGAGAGCGGGAGGGTGATGCCGGGCCACGGGTGAAGCGACGTTCTAAGGGTAAAAACGCCGTCTCTGTACTCTCCATCACCCTGCAGAAAGTCCCCCGCCAGGACAGTGATGCTTGCCATTTTCTTATCCCCTGGTGGCAATCGGTGAACCACCATTTCGCGCCCGCCCGCATCGGTCGTCAATCATCGGGCGATGAACTGTTCGTGCCGGTGCATCTATGCTTGTCTCAGGTTGCAACACCTGTCGCGATATTAGACGCAGGCGAACCCCTGCAGACGCGATTTGCAGGTCTTGTCTTCACGTAACTGCTTGATAAAAAAGGGCATCGGCAAGCTGGCACGCTCCGTGTATTGCTCATCGCAGACGTTTCTCTTGCCTCCGTCAGCGGTGCGCCGCTGGCGGCAGAAACCATAAAAACGATAAGCCACAAAAATAAGAAAGCACCGTGCGAGGTTCGACGTTGATGAAGAGAAGACTCCGATCAGGCCTGAGCGCCAGTCTGCTGGCCGTGGCCGCGTGTGTGGCGCTGCATTCGCCTGATAGCCTGGCAGCCCGCGACGCCCAGACCATCCTCAAGGAAACCTGCCAGGGCTGTCACACCCCCGAAGCCGATAACGCCCTGAGCCGTATCAGCCACCAGCGCAAAACCCCCGAAGGCTGGCTGATGAGCATCGCCCGGATGCAGACCATGCACGGCTTGCAGATCAGCGATGACGACCGCCGCACCCTGGTCAAATACCTGGCCGACACTCAAGGCCTGGCCCCAAGCGAGACCGATGGCGTACGTTATGCGCTGGAGCGTCGACTCAATACCGTCGAGAAGTTCGACGACCAGACCAGCCAGATGTGCGGTCGCTGCCACTCCGGTGCGCGGGTCGCCCTGCAACGGCGTCCGGCCCAGGAATGGGAACGCTTGGTGAACTTCCACCTCGGCCAATGGCCGTCCCTGGAATACCAGGCCCTGTCTCGCGATCGTGACTGGTTCGACCTGGCTCGCAAGGACATGGTGCCGCTGTTGGCCAAGCGTTATCCGCTGGACAACCCGGCCTGGAAAAAATGGCTGAGCAGCGCGCCGAAAGCCGAAGCGCTGGTGGGCGACTGGAGCTTCAGCGGCCATTTGCCGGGTAAAGGCGAACTGGCCGGGGTGATGAGCGTCACGGCCGATGGCAGCGACACGTTCAAGGTCAGTGTCAAAGGCCAATACGCCGACGGCAGCCCGTTCAATGGCGACGGCAGCGCAATTCTCTACACCGGCTACGAATGGCGCGGCAACGTCACCATCGACGGTGTGACCATGCGCCAGGTGTTCGCCGCCCAAGGCAATGCGATGCAGGGCCGGATGTTCGAGGCCGAGCATGACGAACGCGGGCTGGACTTCGTCGCCGCCAAGCAGGGCAGCAGCCGTTTGCTGGCCGTTCAACCGGGTTACCTGAAGGCCGGCGCCGAGACCGAAGTCACCCTGATCGGCAGTGGTCTCACCGGTAAACCGAACTTCGGCAAAGGCGTGGAAGTGGTCGAAGTCGTCGAGCAAAGCCCAGAGCGTATGCGCGTCAAGCTCAAGGCAGCCGCCAATGCCCAACCGGGCCTGCGCAATGTCACTGTCGGCACGCTGAAAGGCCCGACCCTGTCGGTCTACAACAAGATCAACGAAGTCAAAGTCGTGCCCGAATTCTCGGTGGCCCGCGTCGGTGACGGCGGTGGTTCGACGCCGAAAGTCCAGGGCCGTTTCGACGCTGAAGCCTGGGGCAAGGGCGCGGATGGCAAGCCGTATCGCATCGGCGTGTTCCCGGCGCAATGGTCGGTCGAAGCCTTCGACGACCGCGCCAAGGAAGACGAAGACGTCAAGTTCGCCGGCACCATGCAGGCCGACAGCGGCGTGTTCACACCGGGCGATGCGGGGCCGAACCCGCAACGCAAAATGTCCACCAACAATGCCGGCAACCTGAAGGTGATCGCGGCGGTCGACGACGCAGGGAAATCCCTGACCGGCGAAGGCCACATGATCGTCACTGTGCAACGCTGGAACAATCCACCCATTCCATGAGTTGGCTGAAACCTCAGGCTTCAGACACTTTTTCGGAATGACCGCAGGCCCCGACAAACGGGGTTTGCACAGGAGGTTGCAATGGGCGCTATTTTGAATCTGGTTGAGCGGAACCTGCACGAAGTGCACGTCGATGCCGACCGCATGCTGTTTCACATCCCTAGCAGTTCGCTGTTCGCCAGCGATGAACTGACGGGCACCATCATCGATACCTTGCGCGGTCCCGGCTGTTCGTCGGAGGACTTGATCCAGCGCCTGGCTTCGCGTTTCAACGGCGAGGAAATCACCGAGACTTTGCGTGAGCTGATGTCCCTGGAACTGGTCAGCGACGGCTCGCCGCTGACCCCGGACATCGGCACCAAACGGGTCGAGCGCACGGCGATCAACACTGTGGTGCTCAACGTTAACACTGGCTGCAATTTGAGCTGCACCTACTGCTACAAGGAAGACCTGGACAAGCCGTCGGCCGGCAAGAAAATGGACGTCGAAACGGCGGTCGCGTCGGTGGAAATGCTGCTGCGCGAATCCCCGGATGAAGAGCGTTTCACCGTGGTGTTTTTCGGTGGCGAGCCACTGAGCAATCGCAAGCTCATCGAGTACATGGTCGACTATTGCGAGAAGCGTTTTCGCGAAGCCGGCAAGTTCGTCGAGTTCGTCATGACCACCAACGCCACGCTGCTCACCGAAGAGACTGTGGATTACCTCAATGCCCACCGTTTCGGGCTCTCGGTGAGTATCGACGGACCGAAAACCGTGCACGACCGCAACCGCATCACCGTGGGCGGGCAGGGCACGTACGACGTGGTGCGGCGCAAGGCCGAGATGTTGCTGTCGCGCTATAACAGTCGTCCGGTCGGCGCTCGGGTCACGCTGACAACCGGCGTCACCGACGTCGAAACCATCTGGGATCACCTGTTCAACGAACTGGGTTTTGCCGAAGTCGGCTTTGCCCCGGTGACCTCCGGCGACATCAGCACCTTCAACCTGTCCAGCGACGAACTGATCGAAGTCTTCGCCAACATGAAGAAGCTCGGTCGGCGTTATCTGGAGGCTGCGCTGGAACACCGCAATATCGGTTTCTCCAACCTGCACCAGCTGATCACCGACATCCACGAAGGCCACAAAAAAGCCCTGCCATGCGGTGCGGGCCTGAAGATGCTGGCGGTGGATCACAAGGGCGAACTGAACCTGTGCCACCGCTTTACCGGTTCAAGTCTGCCGACCTTCGGCAACGTCCACAGCGGCGTGAAACAGGTGGAGTTGAACGACTTCCTGTCCCAGCGCCTGGACCGTACCAACACCGGTTGCGAAGACTGCCAGATCCGCAACCTCTGCTCCGGCGGCTGTTACCACGAGAGCTATGCCCGTTACGGCGACCCGACCCACCCGACCTATCACTACTGCGAACTGATGCGTGACTGGGTCGACTTCGGCATCGAGGTCTACACCCGGATCATGGCCCACAACCCTGCGTTTATCAGCAGCTACATCACTCCGCGCAAGGCTCACTGATATGAAACATCTCAAGGCAATCAATAACAAAGCGTTGAAACTCGATGAAGCCGCGGCCGAAAACCGTATCGAAGAAGTGGTGGCGATGAGCTCTGTTGCGGGCTGCGCCTCGACCACCGACCCGGGTTGGGAGATCGATGCGTTTGGCGGGGTGTCGTCGCTGTGCCAGCCGATGGAAGCCGACCTTTACGGCTGCTCCGACCCTTGCTGGTGGCCGGCCCAGGTGCCGGACATGATGAGCACCTACCCGGACTGGAACAAGGATGCCCAGGCGTCCAACGACAACTGGCGCAACCTTGGCACTGTCTTCCCTAAAGACAAGTGATCGGACAGAGAAGAAGGATTCCAGCATGCACAGCATCAAAGCCTGCGGCCTGGCCGCATTCGCCGTCCTGAGCGCCTGTTCGCTTAACGTTCTGGCCGATGAAAACACTGCACTGCAAGCAGGTCACGAGTACATGGTGACCACCAATTACCCGAACAACCTGCACGTCATCGACCTGGCCACCGACACGGTGCTCAAGACTTGCAAGATGCCGGACGCCTTCGGCCCCGGCACCGTGCAGCTGTCGCCGGACCGCAAGACCGCTTACGTGCTGAACAATCACTACGCCGATGTCTATGGCGTCGAGCTCGACAACTGCAAGCAGGTGTTCCACGCCAGCATCACCCAAAAGCCGGGGGAAAAAGCCAAGTCGATGTTCGCCTTCACCCTCAGCCACGACGGCAAGGAACTGTTCACCATCGCCAACCCGACGTTGATGCTCAACGACCGCTACGAAGTGCAGCAACCCCGGCTCGACGTATACGCCACCGACGCCGGCCTGGACGCCAAACCTGTACGCAGTTTTCCGGCGCCGCGGCAGCTGACGATCATGCAGAGCGGTGACGACGGCACGCTGTATGTGGCCGGGGCGGATGTCTACAAGGTCGATGTGAAGACCGGAAAATTCGACGTGCTGATCCCCAGCCGACACTGGAAACGGGCGAACTACAGTGCGCCGGACGTGCTCTACGTGTGGAACCAGCAGACCTATCGCCATGACTTCTCGCTGCTCTACACCACGGCGAAATTCAAGGACAAGAAACAGGATCCCGCAACGGCCGAGTACCTGTACGGACTGTTCAGCATGGACCTGAAAACCGGCAAGACCGAAACCACCGACTTCGGCCCGCTGACGGAAATCTACTTCAGCGGCATGCGCTCACCCAAGGACCCGAACTTGATGTTCGGCGTGCTGAACCGCTTGGCCAAGTACGACATCAAGGAGAAGAAAATGCTGCAGGCAGCGACGCTGGATCATTCTTACTACTGCATTTCCTTCAACAAGGACGGCAGCAAGATCTATCTGGCGGGGACGTTCAATGATGTGGCGATCTTTGATCCGGAGAGCATGAAACAGATCGGCAACATCAAGTTGCCGGGTGGGGATATGGCGATTACCACTGCGCAGATATTTATCCGGTAAGTGCGGCGCCTGGTCTGACGCCATCGCGAGCAGGCTCACTCCCACAGTGGATCTTCAGTGTGATCACTATTGTGTGACCAACCCTGAACCCTGTAGGAGCGAGCCTGCTCGCGATGAGGCCCTTGCAGGCGCTAGAGAATCAGACTCCAGGCACCGGGCAACCCATATCCCCTTCCTGACACTTCAGATAATTCTTGAAAGTCTCCACCCGCGCCTTGGTCAATTCCGTCACGCAATTGCTGTAGACCAGCGGATAAACACTCCCGCCTTCCACCCCGGCGCTCGAAAACTTGCACTCGGCATCCCGAAACGCAATCCACGAACGCTGCGCGCCCACCAGCAGTTTTTTGCTGTCCGGATTGCTCTTCAAACGCTTGGTGATCTGTTGGTACAGCGCGTTCAACTCCTTATCCGCCGCTTTGTGCTGCTGCGCCGCACACTGGTTCATCGTGGCCTGGTCGGTGGCGTTATCGCAGTCCGCCGCGTGGATAACGGAGGTGAAAAGCAACGGTGTCAGCGCCAGAAGGAAGCGTGGGTTCATGAGGGCGGCTCGCTGGGACAGGGAAAATTGAGGTGCAGTGTAGCGAGGCGGTATCAACTTTCGACAGGCGTGCGTGAGCTCGCGAGCAGATTGTCTGCGAATGCCTCAATTTCTTCAGGCATGTGCAGTTTTGCCAGCCAGCCTTCAGGAATGCCCCTCACACCATAATGAGCTCCGGCCAACTGGCCGACGATCGCAGCGGTAGTATCGGCATCGTCGCCAAGGTTCGCGGCTTCCAGGATGCAGGCTTCAAAGCTGTCGGTATGGTGGAAGCACCATAACGCCGCTTCCAGCGACGCAACGCAGTAACCGCTGCCACGGATATCGCTTTTGGGTTTGCCGAGATAGTCGCCTCGGGCGATGGCTTTGACCTTGGGCTCCAGACATGTTGTCTCTGGCGCGTTGCGCAGGTCGGCCTTGGACGCTCCCTGCAGCGCCTTGCAGATCAACTCGGCAAACAACTGGCAGCATTCGACGGCTTCCGGCGCGGCATGGGTCGTCAGTGAGCTGTTCGCCGAAAATGTCCTGACTCGGTCGCGATCCGGGAAGTAATACAGCACCACCGGCACCAACCGCATCAACGAGCCGTTGCCGGCGGTATTAGGATCGCTGGAGCCAGCGAAGGGGTCTCCGTTTTGCTGAAAACGCGTCAGGGCGTCACGCACGGTCATGCCAATGTCGAAGCATTCGCCGGTCGAGCTCAGATAACCCCACTGCCACCAATTGAGGTAGCGGCCCATCTGGTCAGCTGCATCGAACTCCTTTTTTGTCAGCAGGCTTTCCGCCAGGCAAAGCGCCATCGAGGTGTCATCGGTCCATTGCCCGGGCTTCAGGTTGAAGGGGCCGCCGCCGACCATATCGGTTAATGGTCTGAACGAGCCACGAGGCTGGAATTCGACACTGGTGCCAACGGCATCGCCGCAAGCCAGGCCTAACAGGGCTCCGCGATAACGTTCCGTGAGTGAGGGCTGCATGAATTTTCCTTGTCTGGTCAACGTCGTCCCTGCAAACGGTAGCAGTTCCAGAAGGTTGGCTCTCGTTCCCAAACCAGAACTTATGGTCAGAAATGCAGCCGAATATTTCAGACATGCTTGATAACAACGCCCCATTGATACAACTTTAGGGTTGGTCTTGTGGTCTTACAGGCCTACTGTTCAGTACAGGAGGTGACTTATGAACCCAGCATCAGATCGCATCGAAAGGAAAATCCTGCTCAAAGTACCGCGCTCGCACGTCTGGCGTGTGGTGGCCAATGCCGAAGCCTTCGGGCAGTGGTTTGGCGTGGCGCTGGAGGGTAAGCGTTTTGTCGCCGGTGAATGGACGCAAGGGCAGGTCACCTATCCCGGTTATGAGCACATCTTGTGGAATGTGCTGGTTGAGCGGGTGGAGCCTGAGCGGGTGTTTTCGTTTCGCTGGCACCCGTACGCCGTTAAACCTGATATCGACTACTCCCAAGAGCCGACTACGTTAGTGAAGTTCGAGCTGGAAGATCATGCTGAAGGTACGTTACTGAAGGTGTCCGAATCCGGTTTTGATCACATTCCCCAGTCGCGTCGTGAAAAGGCATTCCGCATGGACAGCAGAGGCTGGGAGGAGCAGATGAACAATATCGAAGAGTTTCTGAAAATCAGCACCAGGGCTCGCGAGAGTCAGTCAGAGTAAACGCTGCATGTTTGAACCTTGGCTGAAACGCTGGGCATTGGTGCCGGACGGGAAGCCGATCATCACGCCCGGCAGTCGTTTGCTGCCGGTACGGATGGGGGATTCGCCGGCGATGTTGAAAGTCGCCATCGATGCCGAGGAAAAATTCGGCAACCTGCTCATGACCTGGTGGGATGGCGATGGCGCCGCGCGGGTCTACGCCCATCACAGCGAAGCCTTGGTGCTTGAACGTGCCGAGGGCGAGCAATCGCTGATGCACATGGCGCTCAACGGCCAGGATGACGAGGCCAGCCGGATCCTGTGTGCGGCACTGGCTCGTTTGCATGCTCCGCGTCCATCATCGCCACCGCCGCTGATTCCCTTGTCGTCATGGTTCGCTTCGTTGCGCCTGGCATCCGAGCAGCAGGGCGACACTTATTTACTCAGCCTGAAAACCGCCGAAGCGCTGCTCGCCGAGCCGCAGGACGTGGTGGTTTTGCACGGCGATATGCACCACGACAACGTTCTCGATTTCGGCCCGCGAGGCTGGCTGGCCATCGATCCCAAGCGGGTGACCGGCGAGCGCGGGTTCGATTACGCCAATCTGATCTGCAATCCAGAATTGCCGACGGCGACTGATCCGCAACGTTTCCGACGACAAATCGAGATAATCGCCGAAGCGGCGGGGCTTGAACGTCGGCGGCTGCTCCAGTGGGTATTGGCGTTTGCCGGATTGTCGGCGGCATGGTTTCTCGAGGATAACGATGACGTTGCAGCCAAAGGTCAGCTGCAGGCCGCTGAACTCGCGGCTTCCCTGCTGGATGCCTGGCGTGTCTAAGGGTTTTCGGAAGGGGCGGTATAGCGAATGTCTTACACGCCATGGTAGCTATGTCGTCTGTTGCACATTGGATCCGATGCGTAATCTAGCCTCATCAACTGAAGCACAGGAAGTGCTCCAGGATCACGGACGATCGACCATTAGCAAGGATTCGCTGCCGACAGGGAGTCGATATGGTCTTGGGAAAACCCGCTTCGGCGGGTTTTTTTTGCCTGCTGAAAACTGGATCCCTTCGGCAGCTGCAGCCGCTTCTTAATGTGTTAATCGATGAATTGCAGACATGGCGCGAAGTGTCGGTCTCCACCGATTTCTAAACCTGAGTACGGTCCGTAGCAGCTGCCGAGCCTGCGAGGCTGCGTTCGGCGACGAAGTCGTCGTGAAATCAGCCCCCGCGATGTGTCAGGAAAACCGCATTTGCGGGGTTTACGACGACGGCGTCGCCGGACGCAGCCTCGCAGGCTCGACAGCTGCTACAAGGGTGGTGATTCAGGCCCAAATGGTCAAAGGCTTACACCGGCTAACGGGTATGTCGTCTTTTGATCCTTTGCCGATACGCTTATTCTGGATCCATCAACTGAAGCACAGGGAGTGCCTCAGGATCACGGATGATCGGCCATTGGCCAGGACGGCTGTCGACAGGATGTCGAAAATGGTCTTGAAAAACCCGCTTAGGCGGGTTTTTTTTCGCCTGTCGAAAAGTGCAGCTACAGTCTGGCCGCCGCTCGTTCAGTGATCTGCATACGTTGCTGCAGCGAGGGCGCCGCTCTCCGATGCGCTTCTGCCAATACGCTCTGCGGGGCTGTTTCAGGGCTGCCAGCCTCGAACGGCGGCGCCGGGGCGTATTCCAGTTGCAACTGCACCAGCTCTGCCGTGTCTTTATCGAACAACTCGGCGGCCAGGGTCAGGGCAAAATCGATCCCTGCTGTAATCCCGCCACCGGTCAGCAAATTGCCATCGCGTACCACCCGATCCTTCACCGGGATCGCCCCCAGAGGCGCCAACAATTCGTGATACGCCCAGTGAGTGGTCGCGCGTTTGCCCTTCAGCAGGCCGGCCGCGCCGAGCACCAATGCTCCGGTGCACACCGATGTGACGTAACTCGCATTGGCCGCCTGAACCTGGATGAAAGCCAGTGTTTGTTCATCCTCCATCAGCGGCCCGACACCGCTGCCCCCGGGGATGCAGATCACATCCAGCGCCGGGCAATCGTCGAAGGTGGTGGTCGGCTTCAGCACCAGTCCGGTACTCGAAGTGACCGGCAGCAGGTCCTTCCAGATCAGATGCACCTTCACATCCGGCAGCGAGGCCAGCACGTCATAGGGGCCGGTAAGGTCCAGTTGTTGAACCTGGGGAAACAACAGAAAGCCGATATGCAACGTCATGGTGTTTTTCTCCTGAAGTGGGTGGACGGCTTGACTCTAGGCTCGTAGGATCTGGCGCATACGCCAATCACCCCACGAATTACGCCAAATGTCTAAAACCATCCATGTGCTCGCGTTCGCCAACGTGCAATTGCTCGACGTCACCGGGCCGTTGCAGGTGTTCGCCTCGGCCAACGACATCGCCCGTCAACAAGGCATGCCGCCGCCCTATGCCCCGACGGTGATTGCCAGTGGTGGCGGGGCGGTGATGTCGTCGGCGGGGCTGGCGCTGTTGGCCGAGCCGTTGCCGGAGCAAGGCAGCGACACTTTGATCATCGCTGGTGGCTGGGGCGTCTACGCGGCGGCGCAAGACCCGTCGCTGGTGACGTGGGTGCGTGAGCATGCGACGGCGTGTCGTCGCGTGGCATCGGTGTGCACCGGGGCGTTTTTACTGGCGGCCAGTGGTTGGCTCGATGGTCGGCGGGTGGTGACGCACTGGACCCGTTGCGAGCAATTGGCGCAGCAACATCCGCAGTTGCGGGTCGAACCCAATCCGATCTTTATCAACGACGGCCCGGTCTGGACTTCGGCCGGGGTCACGGCCGGCATCGACCTTTCGCTGGCGATGGTCGAAGAGGACCTCGGGCGCACGATGGCCCTGGACGTCGCCCGGCAACTGGTGGTGTTTCTCAAACGTCCGGGCGGTCAGTCGCAATTCAGCGTGACCCTGTCGCTGCAAAAGGAAGGCAGCCGGTTCGACGACCTTCATGCCTGGATCAGCGAACATCTCACCATGGACCTGGGCATTCCGACCCTGGCCTTGCAGGCAGGCATGAGCGAACGCAGCTTCGTTCGCCATTACCGCGCCGACACCGGCCAGACCCCTGCGCGGGCCATTGAACTGATCCGGGTCGAGACGGCTCGACGTCTGCTCAGTGACACCGGTCTGCCGATCAAACGGGTGGCGGTACAGTGCGGGTTCGGCAGTGAAGAGACGCTTCGGCGCAGTTTTCTGCGGGCCATGGGCGTGACGCCGCAAGCCTATCGCGAGCGGTTTTCCGTCAGCGCTGAAGCAGATCCAGTAACGCCTTGAGTGTGGCTTCGGGCGCTTCTTCGGCGATGTTATGACCCACGCCCGCCAGCACTCGGCGCTCATAAAATCCAATGAAATGCTCGATGTCGTCATCGACTTCCGGTGCCGGACCGACACCATCGTCAGCACCGCACAGGGAAATCGTCGGCACGCTGATTGGCGGCTGTCGGGTCAGCGCTTCTTCCATCCACTCCAGCGCGGGATCGCCGGGCGTATACATGAATCGGTGACGGTACGAGTGAATCACTACGTCGACGAAATCCGGGTTGTCGAAGGCCGGAGCGCTCAGCGGGTAGCGCTCAGGGCCCTTGCTCCAGGTTGGCGACCACAGCTTCCAGAGCAATTCGCACAAGTCCCGGCGATTTTTCGTCAGTCCTTCGACCCCGCGCGGCGTGTGGAAATAATACTGATACCAGAGGCGATGCTCGGTTTCAGGATCCCGCGGTTGGGTGGAGCGGGGAATATCCTGAAGGTTGTAGCCGTCGCCAGTCACCAGGCAACGAACCCGCTCCGGCCAGAGCGCCGCCACGATACACGCGGCGCGACCGCCCCAGTCGTAGCCGCAGAGGGCGGCTTGCGGGAGGGAGAGGGCGTCCATCAAGTCCAAAAGATCCTGGGCGAGGGCGGCTTGCTGGCCCGAGCGCAAGGTGTCGGGATTGTTGAAACGGGTCGGACCGTAGCCGCGCAAGTACGGGACGATGACGCGGTAGCCCTTTGTTGCGAGGGCCGGGGCGATTTCGTCGAAGGCACGTGGAGAGTAGGGAAACCCGTGGAGGAGGATGATCGGGTCGCCGGTGACGGGGCCGTGTTCTTCGTAAGCGACCGTCAAGCCTGGGGTCTTTGTGTACTGGATCAACGTTTCATTGTTCATCGGACACTCCAGAGGCGTTTTTTTTAACGGATGCAAATCGGCGGTCTCAGGCTTCGACTTCCGCCACCTGATTAAAGTACTTCGACCGGTCCGGCGTAAACGTCACCGCCATCCTCGTCCGCGAACACGTCAGGGCGCGTTCTTCTCCCAGATCAACATCCAGATCCTCTCCACGCAAGCCCTGCCACTGGGCGAGGTACTTGAGCGATCCATACTTTTCGAGTTTCTTCAGGCTGCGACTCACGCCACCTTTCCAGCCCAGCACCGGTAGTTCACCGGCGAGGCAGCGTTGGGCGAGTTCGGGGAAGCGGTCGGCGCGCTGGCGACCGATTTCCCAGCATTTGATCAGGCCCTTGTCGTGGGCCTCCCACAATTCGTTGCGGTTCAGGCCTGAACGCAGTGGTGAGTCGATGGGACGGTGGATACGGTGGCTCATTCTGGTTCCTTGAATTCGGGTTTTATTGGGCAGCTCCGCTGCACCCGTTGAGCGTGGATGGTAGGGGTGGATGTAACGGCTGGCAACAAGGTATTTCCGGGTGTAGGGACACGGTGTTGCGTAGGTAAACAGCAGGTTTTGTTTAGATTTTGTAGGCGTTCGGCCAGCATCAGCCTGTGGCGAGGTGTGTTTTGTCAGATAGACCGTGTTTAAGTCGTTCGGCGGGTTAGCGTTGTTCCTACAAGCCGCGTCGTAAAAACGACGAATCTCGCACATTTTAGCGGACAGTGGCATTCAGTTGATTTACGGGTTATGGCTGATGGCCTCTTCGCGGGCAAGCCACGCTCCCACAGGTTTCGGGTCAAAGGCAAAATTTGCGAACGACACAAAAAACTGTGGGAGCGTGGCTTGCCCGCGATGGCGGCGACCCGGTCTCAAGGCTGCCAGTAATTCTTCTCCCCACTCAATTTCCTGTCGAGAAAACTCGCCGCGCTGATCAGCGCCAGATGCGTCAGTGCCTGCGGCGTGTTGCCCAGATGCCGCGCATGGCTGTCAAACTCTTCGGCGTATAACCCCAGCGGGTTGGCATACCTCAGCAGCTGCTCGAATTCCAGATGCGCCTTTTCCACCTGTCCCGCACGGGCCAGGCATTCGACGTACCAGAACGAACACGCGGCAAAGGCGCCTTCGGTGCCGTCGAGGCCGTCGATCTGGCTGTCTTCGTTGCGATAACGGTAGACCATGCCATCGCGCACCAGAGTTTTCTGGATGGCTTCGAGGGTCGAGAGCCAGCGCGGGTCCTTGGCGCTGACGAAGCGCACCAGCGGCATCAGCAGCATCGAACCATCCAGCGCGGTGCCGCCGATGTGCTGCACGAAATGCCCGCGTTCTTCGTTCCAGAAGTTATCCCAGATGTCGGCGTAAATCGCCTGGCGGGTCTGGTCCCAACGGGCGAACGGGGCGGGCAGGGAGCGTTTGGAGGCGAGGCGAATGGCCCGGTCCAGCGCGACCCAGCACATCAGCCGCGAATGCAGGAAGTGATGCTGCTCGCCGCGCATCTCCCAGATGCCCACGTCCTTTTGCTGCCAGGTTTCACAAACCTGATCCACCACTTCCACGGCGTGTTTCCAGCCTTCATGGGAGATGGCATCGCCATACTTGTTGACCAGGTACACCGCGTCCATCAACTCGCCGAAGATATCGAGCTGGACCTGATCGTAAGCCTGATTGCCGATCCGCACCGGCGTCGCGCCGCCGTGACCGGACAGGTGCGAGAGCTCGGTTTCCGGCAGTTCCTGACGGCCATCGATGGCATAGAGGATGTTGAGTTTCATCGGTTTTCCGTGGCAATCGCTGACCCGTCCGCGCAGCCAGCGCATGTAATCGTTGGCCTCCTGCACGAAGCCCAGGCGCATGAAGGCGTAGACGGTGAACGACGCGTCGCGGATCCAGGTGTAGCGATAATCCCAGTTGCGTTCGCCGCCGGGCGTTTCCGGTAGGCCGAACGTGGCTGCGGCGAGGATCGCCCCGTGTCTGCGCGAGGTCAGCAGCTTCAAGGCCAGGGCCGAGCGATTGACCATTTCCCGCCAGCGACCGCGGTAATTGGACTGGCCGCTCCAGTCGCGCCAGAACTTCAGAGTGCGTTCCAGACATAGCCCGGCGGCACCTTCCTTGAAGCGCGGGTCGTCGATGCCGCCGAGCAAAAACTCGGCGCTCTGGTCTTGTTTGAGGGTAAATTCGGCCACGGCCGCGTTGTCATCAAGGTTCAACGCCTGGTCTGAAGTCAGGCGCAAAGAGGGCTGATCGTCAGCCTCGAACGCCACGTCTTTTCCATCCATGCGCGCGCGGGTCTTGGCGCGAGCGTAGTCATGCCGCACGGCGCAGCGCATGTGGAACGTCGCCTGCCCGCTGACCACGCGAACCCGGCGCATCAGCACCGGAAAATCATCTTCGCTGTCGCCAATCGGTAGCAGGTCGGTGACTTCAACCACGGCGCGATCGCTGAGCCAGCGGGTTTGCAGGACGTTGGTGTCGGGCAGGTAAATCTGCTCGCGACGAGCATCGGGCAAATCCGGCGACAGCTGGAAAATCCCGGCTTCGGGCGTGTCCAGCAGCGAGCAGAAGATCGACGGGCTGTCGAATTCAGGCCAGCAGAAAAAGTCCACGCTGCCCTTGTCGTTGACCAGTGCCGCGCTGCGCATGTCGCCGATGATGCCGTGGGCATCGATGGCGCTTTGTCGTTCGAGATGATGATCAGCCATTGCCGCGAAACTCCGGATAGAGGCTCATGCCGCCGTCGATGAACAGCGTGGTGCCGACGATGTAGTCGGAGGCGTCGGAGGCGAGGAAGACCACCGCGTTGGCGACGTCCTCGACTTCACCGACCCGGCCATAGGGAATGAGTTTGAGCAGGTCCTGCAGGTGGTCGCCCGAGGTGGCGTCGCGATTGATTGCGGTGCGAATCGCCCCCGGTGCGATGCCGTTGATGCGGATGCGCTGGTGGCTGACTTCCTGGGCGAGGGTTTGCATCAGCATGTCCACGCCGCCCTTGGACGCGGCGTAATTGACGTGACCGGCCCAGGGAATCCGCTGGTGCACCGAACTCATGTGAATAATCTTGCCGGCAGCCCGGGACACGCCTTCGCGAATGCCTTGCCGGTTGAAAATGCGCAGGGCGGCGCGGGCACAGAGGAACTGGCCGGTGAGGTTGACGCCGATCACCTGGTTCCAGTCGGCGAGGGTCATGTCCACGGCGTTGGCGTCTTTTTGCATACCCGAATTGGCAACCAGAATGTCCAGTGAACCGAACGCTTCGAGGGTTTGCGCGAACAGCCGTTCGACGTCTGCTTCCTGGGAGATGTCGGCCCCGATGGCGATGGCGCGACCGCCTTCAGCGCTAATCTGCCGGGCCAGTGCTTCGGCGGGTTCGGGCTGGGAGTTGTAGTTGATCACTACCGCAGCGCCGGCGGCGGCCAAGGCCTTGGCAGCGCCTGCGCCGATGCCGGAACTGGCACCGGTGATGAGGGCGACTTGTTGGTCGAGAGATATCAGCATGAACGTTAGCGCCTTGAAGTGAGGGCCTAATTAGCTGACTGGTTTGTGGGGCGCAGAGTTCACTTGTGGATCCAGGGGCTGACGCTTCTCCAGCTAGTAGATGCCGGTCAGGTGAACCTTGGGGTCTTGTGTTCACGCCCATTGCTCTTCAGTGGTGAACATTCAGGCGTAACGCTGAGTGTCGTTTTCGATCCAGTCCTGATACCCGCACAGCCAATCCTGCATGGCCGTGATGGCGTGGCAAATGCCGGGTGCCGCATGGCGGCTTACGGACCGGGATTGGCGGGAAAAGAGGCTGATTTCATCGCGTACCCGCTGCGCGACAAAATCGACACTGATTTGCAATGTATGGCCAAGCGCCGCGTGACTGGTCACCAGGTTCCCGTGCGGGCCCGGTTCATGAAGCTCTCTGACCAGGCTATGGATGTCGTTACTCCAGCTAGCAATGTTGTTGGCATGTAACCGTAGTTGTTGCAGGTCGGCTCGATAGTACTCCTCGGGCGACAGGGGGCAATGACTGGCAATGTCAGCCAGCACCATGCAGATATCCACGCCGCTCGTATGGCGACGCAGGATCTCGTGTTGGTGAGTGTCCACCGGTTGGCGGTGTATCTGATTGAGAAGCAGCAGGCCGCATGTGCTCGTCCACATGCGCATGCACTGGGCGAATCGTTGGAACTGTTCACCGGACAGCCGCTGTTTTAGCCGTTGACAGATATCCCGCCAGGCGACTTCCTGTGCAGTGGGGGCTGGACTCGGTTGATCCAGATCGAGTACGTCGATGAGGGCGGTCAAGTGGGTGATCGTCGTCGGCGAATAGGGACTGACGCGATCAACGAGGTCATCGAAAAGGAAAAACCAGGCAAGGAAATCAGCGATGGTTTGTAGCAGCGTCGGCTCGGCGTGGGGATAACAGCGTGCTGCAAGCCAGCCAAATCTGGCTCTGGCGACCTTGGCGGCGCCGTGTTCGTCCGCAGTCAACTCGTGCTTGCGCAGCCAGGCAATGGTTTGATGTTCAATGTTGACCGCACTGGGGGAGCAGTTACCCGTCCACGGAAATTTGAAGACCGGGATGTGCAAATCATCAAGCGCTTCAGGGGTGGCAGGGGTCGACATGATCGTCTCCTGAGATTGGCGGGGCGGTGGCTATACGGGCAATCAGCGGTGAGACCAATGCTCTGGTCGGTTCCAGTCGGGCGCTACTGTTCATGGAGGGGGCTCTGTTCAGGAACAGTCTGAAGGCGCGCTTCTGCAAGATCTTTCCAGGCGCTCAACCCGGTAGGTCCGATGGTTTCGAGCAGGCGGCGAAACCAGATCGTGAAGGTCTCGGGTGCGGCGGCAATACGCAGGGGAACCTCAGGCAGTGCTAGCCATTGCCAGTCATTGGCCTCATCGGGATTGGCGACGGGTTCGCAATCGCAGGTTCCGACAAATATGTGGCCGTATTCATGCTCGATGAGCTGGTTGGAAACCGGTTCACGGTAGAGAAGGGTAAAGACTTTACGCAACGGACAGGAGATGCCCATTTCTTCGAACAAGCGGCGTTTCGCTGCGGCAGCGGTCCGTTCGCCCGGGCGGGGATGGCCGCAGCAGGTATTGCTCCACAAGCCTTGGGAGTGGTATTTGCCGAACGCGCGCTGTTGCAGCAGCAGACGGCCTCCGCTGTTAAAAATGAAGATTGAGAAGGCGCGGTGCAAGAGGCCCTGTTGATGGGCTTGCAACTTCTCGGCGATACCTTTTTTACGATCCTGTCGATCAACCAGAATAAGAAATTCGTCCATAGCCAGACTCCAGGGTGTCTTCGCTACCGGACCTTTATTGCTGACCAGACGACGTAGGGAAATTCAGACGTGTTGTTGTATGAATCGAAATTTAGTCAAGGCTTTTGCCCTCTGCAAATTTCCGTTAGACCGTTTTCATCCTCTCGTTAAAGCGGCTGATGGTGTGCCGAACTAAGTGTTTTGTACAAGGTTTGCGCGTCGCTGCTCGGGGACGGGTTGAGTGATCCACAGCTTTCGCCATTTGAAATAAAGAACCCCTGTTGGAGTGAGCCTGCTCACTCCAACAGGGTTATTGGTATGCCTAATTCTGTGCGGCGTTCATCCGTTCTCTTGATAGACAACTTTTCGAGGTAAGCCCGGTGACCCAGCTGACATTGCTGTGCCTGCCCTATTCAGGCGCGAGCGCCATGGTCTACAGCCGCTGGCGGCGCAAGCTGCCGGAGTGGCTCAAGCTGCAGCCGGTGGAACTGCCGGGCCGCGGCGCGCGGTATAGCGAGCCGCTACACACCGACATGCGGCGCCTGGCGCTGCAACTTGCGCAAGAACAAAAAGCCACGCTCAAGACGCCGTACGCGTTGTTCGGCCATAGCCTGGGCGCCTTGCTGGCCTGTGAAATGGCCCATGCGTTTCGCTCGCTGGGTTGCCCGGAGCCGGTGGCGCTGTTCGCCTCGGGCACCGCGGCGCCGACCATGCGGGCCGACTACGATCGCGGTTTCGCCGAGCCCAGGACCGATGCCGAGTTGATCGATCAACTGCGCACCCTCAATGGCACCAGCGAGGAAGTGCTGGCCAACGAAGAACTGATGAGCCTGACATTGCCGGTCCTGCGCGCGGACTTCCTGTTGTGCGGGCGCTTCGAGCCGCAGCAGCGTCCCTTGCTCAAGTGCCCGGTGCACGTGCTCGGCGGCAAGGCCGACCGCGCCACCACCGAGCAGTTGATCGGCTGGAGCAAGGAAACCCACGGCAGCTTTTCCGTAGACATGCTGGCCGGCGGTCACTTCTTTATCCATGAACACGAGGCCAAGGTGCTGCGGGTGATCAAGGATCAGCTCGATGTGCACCGTCGCCGGCACGCCATGGCCGCAAGCGCCTGACCCCATCCCAAACATCACCCAACCCCCTGTGGGAGCGAGACCGGCTTGCCGGCGATAGCGGCATCACATTCAACTTAGATGTGACTGACAGGCCGTCATCGCGAGCAGGCTCGCTCCCACAATGATCTTCATCACTCTGACACCCCGCGTTCTACCTCCTTTCTGATACTTGTTCTCATTCGCTAATTTTTCCGGCCTGCATTCGTTTTATAGGGACGACGTGCCTTTGTGCTTCCCGCCACTGATCCGGATGCTTAGAAATGAATGCTGAAGACTCCTTGAAACTTGCTCGCCGGTTTATCGGGTTGCCCCTGGAAAAGCGCCAGATGTTCCTTGCGGCCTTGCAAAAGGAAGGCGTTGATTTCGCCCGGTTTCCCATTCCTGCCGGTGTCGAGGCCGAGGATCGCCAGGCGCTGTCGTACGCCCAGCAACGCATGTGGTTCCTCTGGCAGCTGGACCCGCAAAGCGGCGCCTACAACCTGCCGGGCGCGGTGCGTCTGACCGGGCAGCTGAACCTGACTGCGCTGGAGCAAGCCTTCGCCAGTCTCGTCGAACGTCACGAAACCCTGCGCACAGTGTTTCAGCATCAGGCCGACGACACCTTGCTGCAAGTGCCTGCCAGCGCGCCTCTACTCATCGATCAAGTGGATTTCAGCGCGTTGCCCGCCACAGAGCGCGAAGTGGCCGTCGCCGCAGCAGCCGAGCAGCAATCGGTGCTGCCATTTGATCTGTCGGTTGGCCCGTTGCTGCGCGTCACCTTGCTCAAGCTCGCCGACGAAGAACACGTCCTGCTGCTGACCCTGCACCACATCGTTTCCGACGGCTGGTCGATGAACGTGCTGATCGACGAATTCATCCGCTGCTACGACGCCTTCGAGGCGGGCGCACAACCGCAACTCGCGGCGTTGCCGATCCAGTACAGCGACTACGCCTTGTGGCAGCGCCGCTGGCTGGAGGCGGGCGAACAGGCGCGCCAACTCGACTACTGGCAGGCGCAACTGGGCGATGAGCACCCGGTACTGGAACTGCCCACTGATCACCCGCGCCCGGCGATGCCGAGCTATCGCGGCACCCGTTACGAATTCGCCGTCGACGCGCAACTGGCCGAGCAACTTCGGGCCACGGCGCAGAAACACAACATCACCCTGTTCATGCTGTTGCTTGGCGCTTTCAATGCGCTGCTGCATCGCTATACCGGGCAGACCGACATCCGCGTCGGCGTGCCGATTGCCAACCGTAACCGTGCCGAGATCGAAGGCCTGATCGGTTTCTTCGTCAACACCCAGGTGCTGCGCACGAAGCTCGACGGCCAGACCCGTGTCGACGAGTTGCTGCGCGCGATCAAGGAAACCGCCCTCGGCGCCCAGGCTCATCAGGATTTGCCGTTCGAGCGCCTGGTCGAAGCGCTGAAACTGGAACGCAGCCTCAGCCACACGCCGCTGTTCCAGGTGATGTACAACCACCAGCCGCAGGTCGCGGACATTTCCACGGTCAGTACGGCGTCGGGCCTGGCGCTGGGCGTGATCGAGTGGGAAGGGCGCTCCACGCAGTTCGACCTGACCCTCGATACCTATGAAAAGGGAGGCAAGCTGCACGCCGCTCTGACCTACGCCAACGACCTGTTCGACGCCGCGACCATCGCACGCATGGCGCAGCATTGGACGCATCTGCTGCAAGGCATGGTCAGTGATTCGCAGCAGCGCATCAGCGATTTGCCGTTGCTGGAAAGCGCCGAATACCAGCGCATCGTGCATGACTGGAATCGCGCCGACGATAGCTTCCCTCAGGACCTGTGCATTCATCAGCTGATCAGCCGGCAAGTCGCGGCCAGCCCGGACGCGTTGGCGGTGACCTTTGCCACCAAACAGCTGACCTACGCCGAACTTGACGGTCAGGCCAATCGCCTGGCCCACAAACTGATCGAGTTGGGTGTCGGCCCGGAAGTCCGCGTCGGCGTGGCCATGCAGCGTTCCGACAATTTGCTGGTCGCGCTGCTCGCCGTGCTCAAGGCCGGTGGCGCCTACGTGCCGCTGGACCCGGATTACCCGGCCGAACGCGTCGCCTACATGCTCGAAGACAGCCGCGCCCTGGTGCTGCTGACCGAACAATCGGTCGCCGCGACCTTGACCGTGGCAGCCGAAACGCAAGTGCTGCTGATGGACGACGTGACGTGGGCTGCTTACCCAGCCAGCGCACCGGTCACTCGCGTCACGCCGGACAACCTGGCCTACGTGATTTACACCTCCGGCTCCACCGGCAAACCCAAAGGCGTGGCCATCGCCCATCGCAACGTGCTGGCGCTGATCGACTGGTCGAAGTCGGTCTACAACCGCGAAGACATCCAGGGCGTCCTGGCCTCCACCTCGGTGTGTTTCGACCTGTCGGTGTGGGAACTGTTTGTGACCCTGGCCAACGGCGGCTCGGTGATTATCGCCCGCAATGCCCTGGAACTGCCGCAATTGCCGGCCCGTGATCAGGTGCGCCTGATCAATACCGTGCCGTCGGCGATCAATGCGTTGCAGCGCGACGGGCAGATCCCGCCGAGCGTGCGCATCATCAACCTTGCTGGCGAGCCGCTGAAGCAAAGCTTGGTGGACGCGTTGTATCAGCAATCGACCGTCGAGCATGTCTACGATCTGTACGGCCCGTCGGAAGACACCACCTATTCGACCTGGACCCGCCGCGAAGCCAATGGCCGCGCGAACATCGGCCGACCGCTCAAGCACACCGCCAGCTATTTGCTCGACGCGGACCTGCAACCGGTGCCCCAAGGCGTGTCCGCCGAGCTGTACCTGTCGGGCGCCGGCATCACCCGCGGTTACCTCGCGCGCCCGGGCATGACCGCCGAAAAATATGTGCCAAACCCGTTCGCCAGTAACGGAGAACGCCTGTACCGCACCGGCGACCTGACCCGTTATCAGGCCGACGGTTCGCTGCAATACGTCGGGCGCATCGACCATCAGGTCAAGGTCCGTGGCTTCCGTATCGAGCTGGGTGAAATCGAAGCGCGGCTGTTGCAGCAAGCGGCTGTGCGCGAATTGGCGGTGCTGGCGCAGGACGGTGTCAACGGGCAACAACTGGTCGCCTACATCGTGCCGACCGATCCAGCGTTGGTCGATGACGCCGATGCGCAAGCTACCCTGCGTGAAACCCTGAAAGCCGCATTGCGTCAGCATCTGCCGGACTACATGGTCCCGGCGTTCCTGCTGTTCCTCGCGCAGCTGCCACTGACCCCAAACGGCAAACTCGACCGCAAGGCCTTGCCGGCGATTGACGGTTCGCAGCAACAGCGCGAACACGTCGCGCCGCGCACCGCGATGGAGAAAGCCCTCGCCGCGATCTGGCAGGACGTGCTGGCCATCGACAATGCCGGTCTGGAAGACAACTTCTTCGAACTGGGCGGCGACTCCATCGTTTCCATGCAAGTGGTCAGCCGCGCGCGTCAGGCCGGGATCGTGTTGAGCCCCAAAGACCTGTTCCAGCACCAGACCATCTGCAGCCTGGCCCAGGCCGCCCGCAGCGGCGAGCAGCCGTTGATCGACCAAGGCCCGGCCGTTGGCGCGGTAGCATTGGCGCCAGTGCAACAGTGGTTCTTCGAACAAGCGATCCCCGAGCGTCAGCACTGGAATCAGTCGCTGCTGCTGGTGCCGCGCGAGGTATTGAGCGTCGAGGCGCTGGACCGTGCACTTGAGCAATTGCTGACCCATCACGACAGCTTGCGCCTGCGTTATGAACAGACCGCCGAAGGTTGGCAGCAAGCCTATGCGGCGCCGACCACGGAGTCGGTGTTGTGGCAGCGTCAGGCGCAATCGGTTGAAGACCTCAATGCCTTGTGCGACGAAGCCCAACGCAGTCTCGATCTGCACAATGGCCCGTTGCTGCGCGCGTTGCTGGTGGCGATGGCCGATGGTTCTCAGCGTTTGCTGCTGGTCATCCATCACCTGGCCGTAGACGGTGTTTCCTGGCGCGTGCTGCTGGAAGATCTGCAACAGTTCTACAGCGGCAGCACCGTGAAATTGGCGAAAACCAGCACCTACCAGCGCTGGGTCGCCCGTCTGCAGGATCATTTGCCAGCCTTTGAAAACAGCCTCGGTCACTGGCAAACACAACTGCGAGACGCACCGAACGATTTGCCCTGTGACCGTCCGAACGGCGCACTGCAAAACCGCTTCGAGCACAAACTCGAGATCAAGCTCGACGCCGAACGAACCCGCAAACTGCTGCAACACGCCCCGGCGGCGTATCGCACCCAGGTCAACGACCTGCTGCTGACCGCGCTGGCACGCGCGGTTTGCCGCTGGAGCGGGCAGGGCAGCACGTTGATCCAGCTCGAAGGTCATGGCCGCGAAGACCTGTTCGACCACATCGATTTGACCCGCACCGTCGGCTGGTTCACCAGTCTGTTTCCGGTCAACCTGATGCCGTCGAGTGACCTCGGCGCGTCGATCAAGACCATCAAGGAACAGCTGCGTGCCGTGCCGGACAAAGGCCTCGGCTACGGCGCGCTGCGTTACCTCGGCACGCCAGCGATTCGCGCCGAACTGGCTGCGTTGCCGCAACCGCGGATCACCTTCAACTACCTGGGGCAGTTCGACCGTCAGTTCGACGACGCCGCGATGTTCGTACCGTCTACCGAAGGCAACGGGGTGGCGCAGGATCCATCGGCACCATTAGGCAACTGGCTGACGGTCGAAGGCCAGGTCTATGGCGGTGAGTTGTCGCTGAGCTGGGGTTTCAGCCGCGAGATGTTCGGCACCGCGACCATTCAGCGTCTGGCGGACGATTACGCCCGGGAACTCAACGCGCTGATCGATCATTGCTGCGCCCTCGAGACCACCCAGGCCACGCCGTCCGACTTCCCGCTGGCGCGCATCAGTCAGGCGCAACTCGACGGATTGTCGATCGCGACCCTTGAAGACCTTTATCCACTGTCGCCGATGCAGCAGGGCATGCTGTTCCACACCCTGTACGAACCGGAAGTCGGCGCCTATATCAGCCAGTTGCGTCTGGACATTCAAGGCCTCGACCCGCAGCGTTTTGCCCAGGCCTGGCAAACCGCGCTGGAGCGTCACGACATCCTGCGCAGCAGTTTCCACTGGCAAGGCCTCGACACCGCGCATCAGGCGATTGTCCGTCAGGTCGCGTTGCCGCTTGAGGTGCTGGACGCAACCGACACCGACGCGCTGGCCGACGCCGAACGTGCCCAGGGTTTCGAATTGGGCAGTGCGCCGCTGTTCCGTTTGAAGCTCGTGCGCATGGGTGCCAATGACTGGCACCTGATCTACACCAGCCACCACATTTTGATGGACGGCTGGAGCAACGCGCAGTTGCTCGCCGAAGTGATCCAGCACTACGCCGCTGGCCAGTCGCTGCCGGCACCGACCGGGCAGTACCGCGATTATCTGGGCTGGTTGCAGCAGCAATCCGCTGTCGCTGGCGAGCAGTTCTGGAAAGCCACGTTGGCACCGCTGGAAGCGCCGACCTTGCTGGCCGAGGCGCTGAGACCACCGGTTGACGCCGAGGGCAGCGAGGAATTGCGAGTCGCCCTCGACAGCCACGCGACTCAGCGTCTGGCCGAGTTCGCCCGCCAACAGAAAGTCACCCTCAACACCGTGCTGCAAGCAGCGTGGAGTCTGTTGCTGCATCGCTACACCGGCCAGGATTGCGTAGTGTTCGGGGCCACGGTCGCCGGGCGTTCGGCACCGTTGCCGGGAATCGAAGAGCAGCTAGGGCTGTTCATCAACACTCTGCCACTGGTCTGCGCGATGAAGCCCGATTGCAGCGTCAGGCAATGGCTGGGCGAACTGCAAGGGTTGAACCTGGCCATGCGCGAGTTCGAGCATGTGCCGCTTTACGACATTCAGGGTTGGGCGGGGCAGCAGGGTTCGGCGCTGTTCGACAGCCTGCTGGTATTCGAAAACTTCCCGGTGGCCGAAGCGCTGAAACAGGGTGCGCCGGCCGGGTTGTCGTTCGGCAACCTGCACAACCACGAACGCACGCATTATCCGTTGACGTTGGGTATCGAGTTGGGCGAAGGCCTGAACCTGGATTTCAGCTACGACGCGGCGCGGTTCAGCGCGGCGCAGGTCGCTGAGTTGTCGGCCAATCTGCAGCACCTGCTAACGCAACTGGTGGCGCAGCCGGACGCGGCACTTGGCGCGCTGGAACTGCTCGATGTCGTCGGCAAACAGGCGCTGCTTGCGATCAGCCAAGCGCCGACGATTGAGTTATCCACAACACTTTTGGCTCACGAACAAATCGCCGCTCAGGCTGCCGCGACCCCGGATGCGCTGGCGTTGCAGGTTGACGGCCAGTCCCTGAGCTATGCGCAATTGAACACCCAGGCCAACCGTCTGGCTCATCGTCTGATTGAAAACGGTGCAGGCCCAGGCAAGCGTGTCGGTCTGGCGCTGCACCGGGGGCCGCAACTGATTGTCAGCCTGTTGGCGGTACTGAAAAGTGGTGCTGCCTACGTGCCGCTTGATCCGAACTACCCAGCGGAACGCCTGGCGTACATGATCGACGACAGTCGTCTCGATGTGCTGCTGTGCGAGTCCGGTTTGCTGGACGATGTGCCGGGACGTCTGACCCTCGATGACAGCACGGGTTACCCGGACAGCAATCCGCAAAACCATGCGGTCGCCGACGACCTGGCCTACATCATCTACACCTCCGGCTCCACCGGCCAACCCAAAGGCGTAGCCATCGCCCACGCGGCGTTGCGCGAGTTCTGCCAGAGCGCCGCCGACTATTCGCTGTTGTCGGCGTCGGACCGCGTGTTGCAGTTCGCGACCTTCAGTTTCGATGGCTTCGTCGAGCAGTGCTTCCCGGCGCTGTGCGTCGGCGCGGCATTGATCATGCGCGGTGATGACGTGTGGGACGCCGGTCGTCTCGCTGCCGAAATCGTCCAGCAAGGCGTGACGGTGGCCGACTTGCCGGCGGCTTATTGGTACTTGCTGGCCCGTGAATGCGCGAGCGGTACGGTGAGCAGTCTCGGTGATTTGCGCCAGGTTCACGTCGGCGGCGAAGCGATGTCGGTCGAAGGCCTGCGCTTGTGGCATCAGGCCGGTTTGAGCCCTGTGCGATTGCTTAACACCTACGGCCCCACCGAGGCGACCGTGGTGTCCAGCGTGCATGAATGCCGTCTCGACGATGCCAGCGATGCGCTTGGCATTCCGATCGGTCGCGCCATCGCCGGTCGTGCACTGTACGTGCTGGACGCGGCGGGTCAATTGCTGCCGTCCGGCGGTGTTGGCGAACTGTGCATCGGCGCGCCGGCGTGCCTGGCGCAAAGCTACTTCGATCGCCCGGCGCTGACCGCCGAACGTTTCCTGCCGGACCCGTTTGCCCGTGAGCCGGGCGCGCGGCTGTACCGCAGCGGCGACCTGGCGCGTTATAACGTCGAAGGGAATCTGGAATACGTCGGCCGCATCGACCATCAAGTGAAAATCCGCGGTTTTCGCATCGAAATGGGCGAGATCGAAGCCTGCCTGCAAGCCCGTGAGGACGTGCGTGAAGCGGCGGTCATCGCTCAGGACGGCACGCAACTGGTGGCGTACATCGTGGCCAACGGCGCGGTGGCTTCCGAGACGGAGTATCTGGAAGGCCTCAAAGCCGTCCTGCGTCAGTCGCTGCCGGAATACATGGTGCCGAATCACCTGATCCTGCTGGCAAAACTGCCGCTCAACAACAACGGCAAACTGGATCGCCGGGCCTTGCCGCGCGCCGAGGCCAGCGATGGCCAACGTGCTTTTGTCGCCCCGGCCGAAGGGCTGGAAACGCAACTGGCGCTGATCTGGCAGGACGTGTTGCAGGTCGAGCAAGTGGGCCGCGACGACAACTTCTTTGAATTGGGCGGGCACTCGTTGCTGGTGCTTCAGGTGATCTCGCGGGTGCGTCAGCAGTTGCAGCTCGAACTGTCGGTCAGCAGCCTGTTCTCCGCCGCGAATCTGGCGGAATTTGCCGAGCGGGCTGCACTGGCGAATATCAGCGGGCAACCTTTGCTGCAACGTGCCGTGGCCGATCAGCCGCAGGTTTTGTCTTATGCCCAGCAGCGGCAATGGATTCTCTGGCAGCTGGACCCGCAAAGCCCGGCCTACAACATTCCCGCCGCGCTGCGCCTCAAAGGCTCGCTGGACCGTGACGCCTTGCGCGAAGCCTTCACCCGGTTGCAGGCCCGTCACCAGACCCTGCGCACAACCTTCGAACAGGATGGTCAGCAGGCGCGTCCGGTGCTGCACGACCATCTGGCGTTGCAACTGGACGAACGCGCTGTGGATCAGTCGTCGGTCGACAATGCGGTAGCCGAAGAAATCGCCCGTCCGTTCGACCTGCGCAACGGTCCGCTGTGGCGCGTGTTGCTGCTGCAAGTGAACACCGACGAACACGTGCTGGTGCTGACCGTGCACCACATCGCTGCCGATGGCTGGTCGATGCAGGTCATGGTTGATGAGTTCAGCGCGTTGTATCAGGCCGCCGTCGAAGGTAACGCCGCCAACCTCAACAGCCTGCCGGTGAACTACAGCGATTACGCCCGTTGGCAGCGCAACTGGCTGGAGGCCGGGGAGGGTGCACGCCAACTGACGTGGTGGCGCGAGCAACTGGCCGGCAGCCAGGCGCCGCTGGAATTGCCGAGCGAACTGACCCGTCCGGCCCGTCGCACCGAGCGCGGTGCCAGCCTGATGCTCAACGTTGATCGCGACTTGCTCACCGGTTTGCGTCAATGTGCCCAGGAACAGCACGTGACCTTGTTCATGCTGTTGCTGGCGAGTTTCCAGACTTTGCTGCATCGCCAGAGCGGGCAGTCGAGCATCAGCGTCGGCGTGCCGAGCGCCGGTCGTTCGCGTCTGGAAACCGAAGGCCTGATCGGCTTTTTCATCAACACTCAAGTGCTGCGCGCCGAGATCGATGGGCAGCAACCGTTCAGCACCTTGCTGCAACAGGTCAAGCAAACAGCATTGGGTGCCCAAGCGAATCAGGAATTGCCGTTCGAGCAGTTGGTCGATGCCTTGCAGCCGGATCGCAGCCTCAATCACAGCCCGTTGTTCCAGGTGCTCTATAACCATCAGCAGCAGTTGGGTGCGAGCGTCGAGCGCACCGTCGCTGACTTGCAGGTCGAGCGTCTGCACTGGCAGCAACACACCACCCAGTTCGATCTGGTGCTCGACACCCAAGAGCAAGGCGAAACGCTGGATGCCAGCCTGACCTACGCAACCGATCTGTACGACGAGGCATCGATGCAGCGCCTCGCCGGGCAGTGGCTGAACCTGCTGCGCGCGGTGGTCAGCGATCCGCAGCAACGCGTCGCCGAACTGCCACTGATTGACGGGTCGCAGCGCGATGCCCTGCTGCAGCACTGGAACCCAGCCTTCCAGGCGCAACCGCCGTCGCCGACCTTGCACCAGTTGTTCGAGGCGCAAGCCGCACAACGGCAGGACGCCATCGCGCTGACTTACGAAGGCAAACAACTGACCTACGCCGCGCTCAACGCCCAGGCCAATCGACTGGCGCGCAAACTGCGCGAGCAGGGCGTCGGGCCTGAAGTGCGGGTCGGTATCGCCACCGAACGGGCGATGCCACTGGTGGTCGGCTTGCTGGCGATTCTCAAGGCCGGTGGCGCCTATGTGCCGCTCGATCCGCAATACCCGGCCGAGCGCCTGAGCTACATGATCGAAGACAGCGGCATCACGCTGCTGCTGACCCAACAACACTTGATCGACGGCTTGCCGGCCCGGGACGGTGTGCAGGTGCTAAGCCTGGAATCGTTGCAGCTGGACGCGTTCAGCGGCGACAACCTGCCGGCGCTGGCGACCCCGGACAACCTCGCCTACGTGATCTACACCTCCGGTTCAACCGGCCGGCCAAAAGGCGCGTTGCTCAGCCATGGCAACGTCGGGCGTCTGCTCACGGCCACCGCTGGCGAGTTCAACTTCGGTCCGGACGATGTCTGGACGCTGTTCCATTCCTACGCCTTCGACTTCTCGGTGTGGGAGCTGTTTGGTTCGCTGTGCACCGGCGGGCGTCTGGTGATCGTGCCGTATTACATCAGCCGCGAGCCGCAGGAATTCCACCGCTTGCTGTGCGATGAAGGCGTGACGGTGTTGAACCAGACCCCGACCGCGTTCCGCCAGTTGTTGCCGATTGCCCGCGCCAGCGAACGAAGCATGGCGCTGCGTCAGGTAATTTTCGGCGGCGAAGCCCTCGAAGTCGCGAGCCTGCGTCCCTGGTTCGAACGCTTCGGCGACCAGCAGCCAACCCTGGTCAACATGTACGGCATCACCGAAACCACAGTGCACGTGACCTACCGCGCGATTCGTCTGGCTGACCTCGACGCCAAGGCCCAGAGCCCGATCGGCCTGCCGATCCGCGACCTGCGCTGGTACTTGCTCGACAGCCAGTTGCAGCCAGTGCCGGTGGGCGTGGCGGGCGAGTTGTACATCGCCGGCGCCGGTCTGGCGCGCGGTTATCACGGACGCTTCGGCCTGACCGCCGAGCGTTTTGTACCGAGCCCGTTCGAGGCCTCACAGCGGCTCTATCGCAGCGGCGACCTGGCGCGTCAGCGTGCCGACGGCAGCATCGATTACCTCGGGCGCATCGACCAGCAAGTGAAGATCCGTGGTTTCCGCATCGAATTGGGCGAAATCGAAGCCGCGCTGCTGGCCCAGCCGGGCGTGCGCCAAGCCGTGTTAAGTGTGCATGCCGGCGACGGCGGACCGCAGCTGTGCGCCTATGTCGTCGCCGATCAGACGCCAATTGACCCGATTGCCTGGCGCGACAACCTGCGTGCCGCGCTCAAGGTGGGTCTGCCGGATTACATGGTGCCGAGCCACTGGCTGCTGCTCGAAGCCTTGCCATTGACCAGCAACGGCAAGCTCGACCGCAAAGCTTTGCCGGTACCCGATGCCCAGGAATGGCAGCGTCCATTCGAAGCCCCCGAGGGCGACCTTGAGCAGCAACTGGCCGCGATCTGGGCCGACGTGCTAGGCGTGGCGCAGATTGGCCGGCGCGACAACTTCTTTGAATTGGGCGGGCATTCGCTGCTCGCCGCTCAGGCCAGTGCCCGTGTGGAACTGGAACTGGGCATCGAGCTGCCGCTGCGCGCGCTGTTCGAATCCACTGACCTGCAGGCTTATGCCGCCATGGCCGGGCAACACGCCCCGGCTGACAACGATGCACGTCTTGATGCGCTTGAGTCGCTTCTCGACGAGATGGAGATCAACTGATGGAACACACCACTGCCCAGCGCATCGCCAGCCGCTTCGCCGGCCTGCCTGCGGACAAGCGCCGCGAATTCCTGGCCCGCATGCAAGAGCAGGGCGTGAGCTTCGGCCAGCTGCCTATTCCGCCTGCCGCCGAGCCGCAAACCACCTTCGAACTGTCGTACGCGCAGCATCGCCAATGGTTCCTCTGGCAGCTTGACCCGCAGAGCTCGGCGTACAACATTCCGGCTGCGTTGCGTTTGCACGGGCCGCTGAACGTTGCGGCGTTGCAGCAGAGTTTCGACGTGCTGCTGGAGCGGCATCAGAGCCTGCGCAGCCGTTTTGTCGAGGATGACGGGAAGGTCGTGCAGACGCTGGCCGAATTCACTTCGCTGCCCATCGAGCAGATTGACCTGCGCGGCGAACCTTTGGAACAGCGCCTCGATCTGGCGATGAAAAGCGTCGAGCAGGAAATCGCCCGGCCGTTCGATCTTCAGCACGGCCCGCTGTTGCGGGTCAGCCTGTTGCAACTCGATGCCGAAGATCACGGGCTGTTGTTGACCTTGCATCACATCGTCACCGACGGCTGGTCGATGGGCGTGCTGGTCGAAGAGTTTTCCCGGCTCTACGCCGCGCATTGCCAAGGTCAGAGCGCTGCGCTGGAAGCATTGCCGATCCAGTATTCCGACTACGCGATGTGGCAACGTCGCTGGATGGAAGCGGGGGAGCTGGAGCGTCAACTCAACTGGTGGCGCGAAACACTGGGCAGCGAACAACCGCTGCTGGAATTGCCGACTGATCGCCCACGTCCGGCGCAACCGAGTCAGCGCGGTGCGCGTCTGGATTTCGCCCTCGATGCGACCTTGGCCAGCGGTTTGATGAGCCTGGTCAAACAGCGCGGCGTCACTCCGTTTATGTTGTTGCTGGCGAGTTTTCAGGCGTTGCTCTATCGCTACAGCGGTCAGTCCGACCTGCGCGTTGGCGTGCCGATTGCCAACCGTAATCGTGCGGAAACCCGTGGGCTGATCGGTTTCTTCGTCAACACCCAGGTGATGCGTGCTGAACTGGACGGACGTCTGCCATTCAGCCAATTGCTCGACCAAACTCGTTCCGCGTCGCTGGATGCTCAGGATTATCAGGACTTGCCCTTCGAGCGTCTGGTACAAGCGCTGCAAGGTGAACGCAGCCTGAGCCACAGCCCGTTGTTCCAGGTGATGTTCAACCACCAGCAAGCCAAACCGGCGGCGGTCAGCGGTTTGCTCGCCGGCCTGCGCGTCGAGGCGCTGAATGCCACGGCGCACACCACGCAATTCGACTTGCAACTGGACACGCAAGAGGAGAGCGACAAGCTGTTCGCCAGCCTGACCTATGCCACCGATCTGTTCGACGCTGAACGCATCGAACGCCTGGCGCGTCACTGGCGCAATCTGTTGGCCGGTGTACTGGCGAACCCGCAATGCCCGCTTGCCGAGTTGCCGTTGCTGGACGCCGACGAGCGTCTGCGCATTCTTGACGACCTCAACGACACCGCTCAGGTCTATCCGGGCGAAGTCTGTGTGCAGCGGCATTTTGAAGAACGTGTGATTGAAAACGGTGAAGCAACGGCGCTGGTGTTCCAGGGCCAAAGCCTGAGTTACGCCGAGCTGAACCTGCGCGCCAACCGCCTGGCCCATCACTTGCGCGCCCAGGGCGTCGGCCCGGAAGTGATCGTGGGGATTGCCTGCGACCGTTCGTTTGAAATGGTCGTCGGCCTGCTGGCGATTCTCAAGGCGGGCGGCGCTTATGTACCGCTGGACCCGGAATACCCGGTTGATCGCCTGAGCTACATGATCGAAGACAGCGGCATTTCGCTGTTGCTGACCCAGGAGCATTTGCTGGCGCAACTGCCGACCCCGGACAACGTGCGCATCTTATGCCTGCACGCGGATGCCGATTGGCTGAGCGATTTGCCGGATACCGATCTGCCCAACCTCGCCGTCGCGGAAAACCTTGCCTATGTGATTTACACCTCCGGTTCCACCGGCAAACCGAAAGGCGCGGGCAACCGCCATGTTGCACTGCATAACCGTCTGGAGTGGATGCAGGAAGCCTACAACTTGCTGCCGAGCGACCGCGTGCTGCAAAAGACGCCGTTCAGTTTCGACGTGTCGGTGTGGGAGTTCTTCTGGCCGCTGATGAAGGGCGCCACGTTGGTGATCGCCACGCCGGGCGAGCATCGCGATCCGCAACGCCTGGCCGCGTTGATCGTTGAGCAGGCGATTACCACGCTACACTTCGTGCCGTCGATGCTTTCGGCGTTTATCGGTGCTGACGAGGCGCAGGCCTGCACTTCGCTGCAACGGATCATTTGCAGCGGTGAAGCGCTGCCGATGGAGCTGCAGCGCCAGACCTTGCGCAGCCTGCCGCAAGCCAATCTCTACAACCTCTATGGCCCGACCGAAGCGGCCATCGACGTGACTCATTGGACCTGCGTCGAAGAAGGCCGCGACAGCGTTCCGATCGGCCGGCCGATCGCCAACCTGCGCACCTGCATCCTCGACAGCGAACTGCAACCGTTGCCACTGGGCGCGGTGGGCGAGTTGTACCTGGGCGGCGTCGGTCTGGCGCGCGGTTACCACCGTCGTGGTGCGCTGACTGCCGAGCGCTTTGTGGTTGATCCGTTCGGCAGCGGCGAGCGTCTGTACCGCACCGGCGACCTGGCGCGCTATCGCGCCGACGGCGCCATCGACTACTGCGGGCGTATTGACCATCAAGTGAAGATTCGCGGTTTGCGCATTGAGCTGGGTGAAATCGAAGCGCGCCTGCAAGAACATGCCGACGTACAGGAAGCCGTGGTGCTGGCCGTCGACGGCCCAAGCGGCAAGCAACTGGTTGCGTACATCGTGCCGCAAGATCGAGCGTTGGTCAGCGCCGATGCCGAGCAGCAAGGCGCCTGGCGTGAAACCCTGAAAAGCCATTTGCTCGCCAGCCTGCCGGATTACATGGTGCCGGCGCAGACTGTGCTGATTGAGCAGATGCCCCTGAGCCCCAACGGCAAACTCGACCGCAAACGCCTGCCGGCGCCGACTGCGCAAGTCAGCCAGCGTGCTTTCGAAGCACCGCGCAGCGAACACGAACAGGTGCTGGCGCAGATCTGGCAAGACGTGTTGGGCGTGGAGCAGGTCGGGCGTCAGGACAACTTCTTCGAGCTTGGCGGCGACTCGATCATTTCGATTCAGGTGGTCAGCCGCGCCCGTCGCGCCGGTCTGAGCCTGCAACCGCGTGACCTGTTCCAGCAGCAAACCCTGCAGGCGCTGGCCGCCGTGGTCAAGGAACAGGCCGCACCGTTGGCGCAACAAGGGCCGGTGGACGGTGTGCAAACACTCACGCCGATCCAGCGCTGGTTCTTCGATGAACCGATCCCGCAACGGGCGCACTGGAACCAGGCGGTGCTGCTGACACCGCGCGAAACCCTCGAATTACCAAGCCTGCAAGCGGCGCTGCAACGCCTGCTCAAGCAACACGATGCCCTGCGTTTGCGCTTCAGTCAGGTCGATGGCCAATGGTCAGCGCGTTATGTCGGGGCCGACAGCGCCGACGTGATCGACATGCTCTGGACCGCCCGCGTCGCCAGCAATGAGTCGCTGGAATCGGTGTGCGATGAAGCGCAGCGCAGCCTCAGCCTGCAAGACGGGCCGTTGCTGCGCGTGGCGTTGATCGCCCAGGCCGATGGCGCCCAGCGTTTGCTGCTGGTGATCCATCACCTGGCGGTGGACGGTGTGTCGTGGCGGGTGTTGCTGGAAGATTTGCAGGCCGCCTACCAAGGGCAAGACCTGCCACCGAAGACCAGCGCCTTCCAGGCCTGGGCCGACAAACTCGACGCGTATGCACGCTCCGAAACCGCTGCCGGCGAATTGAATTGGTGGCAGGCGCAGTTGAGCGCCGCCAATGATTCGCTGCCAGCGGCCAATGCCCAAGCCAGTCAGGCCGGGCATCTGCGCCAGGGCGTCAGCATCGGTCTCGACCGCGAGCAGACTCGCCAGTTGCTGCAACAGGCGCCGGCGATCTATCGCACCCAGGTCAACGACCTGCTGCTGACCGCACTGGCTCGCACCCTCAGCCGCTGGACCGGTGACGATTCGGCACTGATTCAGCTCGAAGGCCATGGCCGCGAAGAACTGTTCGACGACATCGACCTGACCCGCACCGTTGGCTGGTTTTCCAGCCTGTTCCCGGTGCGCCTGACGCCGACCGCCGACCTTGCCGGTTCGATCAAGGCAATCAAGCAGCAACTGCGCGAAATCCCCGGCAAAGGCATGGGCTACGGCCTGTTGCGCTACATGGGCGATGCCGCGACCCAAGCGGCGCTGGCCGCGTTGCCGCAAGCGCGGGTGACGTTCAACTATCTCGGTCAATTCGACCAGAGCTTCGCCGAAGACGCATTGTTCACCCCGGCCACGGAGTCCAGCGGCGCCGCGCAATCGGCCGACGCACCGTTGCCGAACTGGCTGTCGGTGGACGGTCAGGTGTATGGCGGTGAACTGAAACTCGACTGGACCTTCAGCCGCGATTGCTTTGACCTGCGTGAAATCGAAGCGCTGGCTGCGGATTACCAGCGTGAATTGCTGGCGCTGATCGCCCATTGCCTGAGCGATGGCGCGGGCGGCGTGACCCCGGCGGACTTCCCGTTGGCGCGTCTGACCCAGGCGCAACTCGACGGTCTGCCGGTGCCGCCGGCACAGATCGAAGACCTGTATCCCCTGTCGCCGATGCAGGCCGGTTTGCTGTTCCACAGCCTGTACGAATCCGAGTCCGGCGCCTATGTGAACCAACTCAGTGTCGAAGCCCGTGGCCTCGACGCCGAGCGTTTGGGCCGCGCGTGGCAAGCGGTGCTCGACACCCATCCGATCCTGCGCAGCAGCTTCCACTTCCCGGATGGCTTCGAAGCGCCGGTACAGTTGGTGCATCGTCATTTGCAATTGCCGATGACCTGCCTCGACTGGCGCGGCCGCAGCGATCAAACCGAAGCGCTCGCGCAGTTGATCGACAACGAACGCCTGCAACTCGATTCGACCCGGGCGCCATTGATGCGCCTGACCCTGGTGCGCCTCGACGATGAGCATCAGCAACTGATCTACACCCACCATCACCTGTTGCTGGATGGCTGGAGTAACTCGCTGCTGTTGAGCGAAGTCTTGCAGCGGTATGCCGGGCAGGACGTGCAGGCCCCGACCGGGCGTTTTGCCGATTACATTGGTTGGCTGCAACGTCAAGATGCTCACGCCGACGAGATCTTCTGGCGCGAGCAACTGGCGACCCTCGACAACCCGACCCTGCTGGCGCAGAGCCTGGCCCATGGCGACAGTAAAAATCTGTCGACGGCAGAGTTCGCCGACCATCACCAGACCTTCGATGTCGCCACCAGCAAACGCTTCAGCGAGTTTGCCCGTCAGCAAAAGGTCACCCTCAACACCCTGGTGCAAGGGGCCTGGGCGCTGTTGCTGCAACGCTACAGCGGTCAACGCAGCGTCGCCTTCGGCGCAACGGTCGCTGGGCGTCCGGTGGACTTGCCGGGGGCCGAAAGCCAGCTCGGCCTGTTCATCAACACCTTGCCGGTGATCAGCAGCCCGGACACAGTGGAAAGCGTCGGTCAATGGCTGACCCGTTTGCAGGCGCAGAACCTGGAACTGCGTGAGCATGAATTCACCGCATTGGGTGACATTCAGCGCTGGGCCGGACGTGCCGGTGAACCGCTGTTCGACAGCCTGCTGGTGTTCGAAAACTTCCCGGTGGCCGAAGCGCTGCAACAGGGCGCGCCGGCCGGGTTGAGCTTCTCGATCCCGCAAAACCATGAACGCACCAACTTCCCGCTGACCCTGGCGGCCACCGCCGAAAGTCAGTTAAGCCTGAACTGGAGTTACCAGTGCGCGCATTTCAGCAGCGAAGCGATTGTTCGCATGAGCGAGCATCTGGCCGCGCTGCTGGCAGCGATGGTCGCCGCGCCACAAGCGGCATTGAGTGAACTGGACCTGCTGACCGCGCCGGAACGTGCGCAACAGTTGGTCGAGTGGAACCCAGCCTTTACGGCGGAGCAAAACCCGCTCTGCGTGCATCAGCTGATTGAGGCTCAGGCTGTCATCCGACCGCACGCCACGGCGCTGATCTTCAACGACCTGGAACTGAGCTTCGACCAACTCAACCGTCGCGCCAACCAATTGGCCCATCGTCTTCGCGACTTGGGCATCGGCCCCGAAGTGCGGGTCGGCCTGGCCATGCAGCGCTCGCCTGAGATGATCGTCGGCTTGCTGGCGATTCTCAAGGCCGGCGGCGCCTACGTGCCGCTGGACCCGGCGTACCCGACGGAACGCCTGCGTTACCTGATGGAAGACAGCGGCATTTCGCTGATGATCAGCCAGTCGTGGCTGCGGGAAAAACTGCCGTTGCCCGAAGGCCTGCCGGTGCTGGAAATCGACCGCGAACCGCTGGACTCCATGGCGGACACCAACCCCGTCAATCTGACCTGCGGCGAAAACCTCGCGTACCTGATTTACACCTCAGGCTCCACCGGGCGGCCGAAAGGCGTCAGCGTGGCCCACGGTCCGCTGGCCATGCATTGCCTGTCGATCGGCGAGTTGTACGGCATGACGCCGGACGATCGCGAGCTGCAATTCGCCTCGATCAGCTTCGACGGCGCTCACGAGCGCTGGTTGACGCCGCTGGTGTTCGGTTCGGCAGTGATGCCGCGGGACGACGAGTTGTGGAGCGTGGAGCGCACCTGCGCCGAGATCGAAAAGCACGGCATCACCATCGCCTGCTTCACCCCGACCTATTTAGGGCAGATCGCCGAATTCATGGGCGAAGCGGGGCGTGATCTGCCGATCCGTTCCTACACCCCGTGCGGTGAAGGCATGGCCAAGCACGCGTTCGATGAAGTGCAGCAGGTGCTGCAACCCAAGCGCCTGATCAACGGCTACGGCCCGACCGAAACCGTGATCACGCCGCTGATCTGGCTGGCGTATCCGGATACCGAATTCGATTCGGCGTTCATGCCCATCGGTCGGCCGGTCGGCAACCGCAGCGCCTACATTCTGGACGGCGGTCTGCAGCCATTGCCGGTTGGCGTCGCGGGCGAGTTGTACCTGGGCGGCGAGGGCGTGGCCCGTGGTTACCATCAGCGTCCGGACCTGACCGCTGAACGCTTCGTGCCGGATCCGTTCGTGCCGGGTGCGCGTCTGTACCGCAGTGGCGACCTCGCGCGGTTCCGTGCCGACGGTGTCGTCGAATACCTCGGCCGCATCGACCAGCAAGTGAAGATTCGCGGCTTCCGTATCGAACTCGGCGAAATCGAAGCCTGCCTGCTCGAACACGAAGGTGTGCGTGAAGCCTTCGTGATCGATCGCGAAGGCCCGGTGAGTCGCCAGTTGGTCGGTTACGTGGTGCCGCGCGATCCGCTCGCTGATGAGCAGGATTTGCGGGAAGCACTGACGGCGCATCTGCGCAGCCGTCTGCCGGCGCACATGTTGCCCGCGCATTTGATGTGCCTGGCTGCGTTGCCGCTGACGCCGAACGGCAAGCTCGACCGTCAAGGCCTGCCGGCGCCGGAAGCCACTCGGCAGAACCACGATCACGTGGCCGCCGCATCGCCCGCCGAAGCCTTGCTGGTGGAGATCTGGCAGGAACTGCTGGGGCTGGAGTCGGTGGGTGTCACCGAGAACTTCTTCGAACTGGGCGGTGATTCGATCATCTCGCTGCAAGCGGTAAGCCGCGCGGGGCAGCGCGGGCTGGTGTTCAGTCCCAAGCAACTGTTCGAACGGCAGACCATTCGTGCACTGGCCGCTGTGGCCGGCAGCCGTGAAGCCGCGTTGGTTGAGGCGCCGAAAGTCGAGGCGTTCTCGCTGGTGCCGCACATCAACATATCGGCCCGTGAAGGTCTGCAAGACCTGTATCCGCTGTCGCCGATGCAGCAAGGCATGCTGTTCCATTGCCTCGATTCACCGGAACTCAACCCCTACGTCAACCAGTTGAGCGTGGCGGTCGACGGTTTGCAGGTGCCGCGTTTCCGCGCCGCCTGGCAGACGCTGGTTGCGCGTCATGAAGTGCTGCGCGCCGCTTTCCGCTGGCGCGATGGCTTGGCCGATCCTCTGCAAGCGGTGTTCGCCGACGTCGAGTTGCCGATCGAAGAAATGGACTGGCGCGAGCGTACCGACACCGAGCAAGCGCTGAGCGAACTGGCGGCGGCAGAGCAAGCCAAGGGCTTCGACCTGAGCTGCCCGCCGTTGATGCGTTTTATCCTGGTGCGCCTGGGCGATGACCGTTACCAGATGATCTGGATTTATCATCACCTGTTGCTCGACGGTTGGAGCGCCTCGCGCCTGTTGGGCGACATGCTGCGCCTGTATCACCACGACAGCCTGCCGACCCTGACCGGTCGTTACGCCGACTACATCGCCTGGCTGCAACGTCAGGACGGTGCGCAGGCAGAAGGTTTCTGGCGTGAGCGTCTGGCGTTGCTCGAAGAGCCGACCATTCTGGCCAAGGCTTCCGGTGCGACAGGCTCCGGTCACGGCGTGATGTACAGCAACCTCGACGCCGAAGCGACGCGCAAATTGCACACCTTCGCCAAGCGTCAGCGCGTGACGCTGAACACGCTGGTGCAAGGTGCATGGCTGTTGTTGCTGCAACGCCATAGCGGCCAACACAGCGTCGCGTTCGGCGCGACGGTGGCGGGGCGTCCGACCGGTTTGGCCGGCGCGCAGGACATGCTCGGTCTGTTCATCAACACCTTGCCGGTGATCCAGACCCTCGACCCGCAACAACCGCTGGGCGAGTGGCTGCGCGACTTGCAGGATTACAACCTGATGGTTCGCGACTACGAGCACACGCCGTTGTCGGACATCCAGCGCTGGGCCGGGCAGGGTGGCCAGGGCCTGTTCGACAGCATCATCGTGTTCGAAAACCATCCGGTGGACCGCGCCTTGAAAGGGGGCGAGGAAGGTGAGCTGCGCTTTGCCGAGGTCGGCAGCGGCGGCGTCACCAACTTCCCGATGGACTTGATGGTCAGCGCCAACGAAGAAGGCCTGGAAGTCGAATACCTGTTCCTGCGTGATCGATTCAGTGACGTGGAAGTCGAGCGGATTCGTGCGCAGTTGGAAGGGTTGCTGCGTGCGTTACCGGAAGATGCCACGTGCCTGCTTGGCAATATTGGCTTGCCGGAGGCGCGTTTGAGCCTGCCGCAGGTGTCCGATGACAACGCTGATTTGCTGCACGCGTTCAATGAACACGTCAAAGCGCAGCCGCAGAAAATCGCCTTGATCTGTGAAGATCGGCAAGTCAGTTATGCCGAGCTTGAGGCGCAGGCCAATGGGTTGGCGCAGCAACTGACCGGTCGCGGCATCGGTCCGGAAAGTCTGGTGGCGGTGGCGTTGCCGCGTTCCGAGCGCACCATCGTCGCGTTCCTTGCGGTGCTCAAGGCCGGGGCGGCTTATCTGCCTTTGGACCTGGCGTACCCGGCCGAGCGACTGGCTTACATGTTGAGCGACTCGGCGGCCAGCCTGTTGCTGTGCGACAGCGATCTGGGTGATCGACTGACCCTGGCCGACAGCCCGCCGCGGCTGTTGCTCGATCAATTGAGCGTTGCCGACAACGTTGAATGCCCGGTTTCCCATCCGTTGGCGGGGCACTTGGCGTACCTGATTTACACCTCCGGTTCCACCGGCCAGCCGAAAGGCGTGGCCGTGGCGCGGGGCCCGATTGCCCGGCATTGCCGCGGCATCATCGAACTCTACGAATTGGCACCGCGCAGCCGCGAGTTGCACTTCATGTCGTTCGCCTTCGACGGTGCCCAGGAGCGGTGGCTGAGCGTGATGTTGGCCGGTGGCAGCCTGGTGATCCGCGATGACAGTCTGTGGACCCCGGAACAAACCCTGGAGGTGATGCAGCGTCACGGCGTCACCGTGGCCTGCTTCCCGCCGGCGTACCTGCAACAGATGGCCGAAGTGGCCGAACGCCTGGGCAATCCGCCGGCGGTCGAGGTGTATTGCTTTGGTGGTGATGCGGTGCCGGAGGCCAGTTTCGAGCAGGTCAAACGGGCCCTGCGTCCGCAGCGTCTGGTCAACGGTTATGGACCGACCGAAACCGTGGTCACGCCGTTGCTGTGGCGTGCCGAGGTCAGCGAAACCTGCGACGCGGCGTATGCGCCAATCGGTCGTGGTGTGGCCGGGCGTGGCTTGTACGTGCTGGATGCCGACCTCAATCCGTTGCCGGTCGGTGTCAGTGGCGAGTTGTATTTGGGCGGCGAGTGCCTGGCGCGTGGATACCACCAGCGTCCCGGCATGAGTGCCGAACGTTTCATCCCCGACCCGTTCGAGGCCGGCGGTCGCATGTACCGCACCGGCGACCTGGTGCGCCAGCGCGAGTGCGGGTTGATTGACTACCTGGGGCGACTTGACCAGCAAGTGAAGATTCGTGGTTTCCGCATTGAATTGGGCGAAATCGAAGCGCGTCTGCGTGAGTGCGCCGGGGTGCAGGAAGCCGCCGTGGTGGTGCACGACACGCCGACCGGCAAGCAATTGGTCGGCTATGTGGTGGCCGCCGGTGCTGTCGGGCTGGATCGTCGCTTGAAGTCTGAGCTGCAAGCGCAACTGCCCGACTACATGGTGCCGGCGCGGATCATGGTGCTGGAACGCTTCCCGCTGTCGGCCAACGGCAAGCTCGATCGTCGCGCACTGCCGACGCCTGAATGGGCGCTCGGCGGCTATCGTGCGCCGCGCAACGATCTGGAAACGGCGCTCACCGCGATCTGGCAAGAGGTGCTCGGCGTGCCGCAAGTGGGCATTGACGACAACTTCTTCGAACTCGGCGGCGACTCGTTGCAGGTGCTGAAAGTCATCTCGCGGGTGCGTAGTCAGCCGCAACTGGGCTTTGAATTGAAGCTGCGGGATCTGATGCAGAAGCCGTGCATTGCTGAACTCTGTGGCTATCAGGTTGCCGAGCCCGTGACAGCGGCGCCGGATCCATTGCTGGCGTTGAATGCGCGAATTCCGAACGTGCCGGCGTTGTTCTGCCTGCACGCCGGTTTTGGCACAGTGTTCGACTACGAACCGCTGGCTCGTCGCCTGGAAGGACGGCGCACGGTGTACGGCGTGCAATGCCGCATGTTGCTCGACCCGCACTGGCAGGACGAATCGCTGCTGGCCATGGCGCAAGCCTATGCAGCACGGATTCGCAGTCAGCAGGCCAAGGGACCGTATTACTTGCTGGGCTGGTCGTTGGGCGGTGCGTTGACGCAATTGGTCGCTCATGAACTGGAAACCCAGGGTGAAAGCGTGGCGTTTGCCGGGCTGGTCGACAGCTACGTGGCCGGCACTGCAGAAGCGGGCGACTGGCGCGAGGACCTCGGTGACTTCCTGAAGTTTGTGCTGGGTTTGCCAGCCGATGAGGCTCAGGCGCTGATCGCGCTGAAAGCCGCTGGCTTGAGTGAACGCGAGGGCTCCACCGCTGTGATCGAAGCAGCCCTGCACGGTTCCAATGAGCAAGCTGCATTGGGCGCGGGTGAACTCACGCAGATCTTCGCCACCGGCTCACGCCTCAAACAACTGGCGCTGGCGCATCGGCAACTGCCGGCGATCCAGGTTTCGGCCCATCGCTGGTGGGTGGCTAAGCGTGAGGATGAACGCCGGGTGTTCGAGGCTCAGGTCGGCAGTCATGGTGTGGATCGGTTGTTGGCTGGTGGGCACTACGAACTGCTGCGCGGTGATGAGTTGCTTGATGAGCTGGAAGACTTGCTGGCACAACGCTTGGCTATGGCTTGAAAACGCGACTTGGAAGGCGAGACGAATAACCTGTGGTAGGGGGGTATGTGTGGTGAGGGGATTCTGTGGCGAGGGGATTTATCCCCGTTGGACTGCGCAGCAGTCCCATTTTTAGGGCCGCTCCGCGACCCAACGGGGATAAATCCCCTCGCCACAGGTAAATGCCTTGACTATAGGTTTCTCGCTTCAAAATTCGTATTTGCGCAACTATTTTTGTGAAGGATTTATCCCATGGCCGTGTTGCCTGAACTTGAAGCATTTTTAGAACTCGCCGAGTTCGGCCGGATGACCGGCAAAAGTCGCGCGATGCATGAACAGTCGCCACAACAGGCGCGGATCGATTTTGAAGCCTCCTCCGGGTTTCTCGACGTGCCGCTGGACGACGTGGCCTGCGAGAGCTTCACCATTGCCGCACGGGACGGCCACAGCTTGTTGGCGCGGCTGTATCGCGACGGGCAAGCGGCCGACGGCTTGCAGCCGGTGGTGTTGTATTTCCATGGCGGTGGTTATGTGGTCGGCAGCCTCGACTCCCATGATGCGCTGTGCCGGCGACTGGCCTCCCAGGGCGGTTTTGCGTTACTGACCGTGGATTATCGACTGGCGCCGGAGTGGCGTTTCCCGACGCCGGTGCAGGACGCCTGCGATGCCGGCAACTGGCTGGTGCGCGAAGGCGCGGCGCGGGGGCTGGATGCGAATCGGGTGGCGCTGGTAGGCGACAGCGTGGGCGCGACGTTGGCCACTGTGTTGTCGGTCATGGCCGTGCGTGAGCCTGAGGAACTGGCGTTGAAACCCAAGGCGCAAGTGCTGCTCTACCCGGTGACGGACGCGACGACCAAGCGCGCGTCCCATCGTGATTTCGCCGAAGGCTATTTGCTGGAAACGCCGACGCTGGACTGGTTCTACGCGCATTACGGGCGCACGCCGGAGGACCTGGCGGATTGGCGTTGCTCGCCGTTGCTGGCGGCGGATCTGTCGGGCGTGGCGCCGGCGCTGGTGTACCTGGCCGGGCATGATCCGTTGCGTGATGAAGGGTTGGCGTATGCCGATCTGTTGCGCGGGGCGGGGAATGAAGTGACGTTGCTGGAACAACTGGGGATGACCCATGACTTTATGCGCATGGCGGGGTTGTTGGGAGAAGTGGAAGGGATTCACGCGGAAGTGGCGGGGTGGGTGCGTTCGCGGATCTGATTTGAAATAAAAAAACCGCCATGCCTGGATCAGGGGTGGCGGTTTTTTTTGTGCCTGGGTAATTGGATTTTCGGTGGCTTGACTGGCGCCATCGCGAGCAGGCTCGCTCCCACAGGGGATCTTCAGTGAACACCCCATCTCTGTTCACACAGGTCAAATGTGGGAGTGAGCCTGCTCGCGATGACGGACTCACATTCACCACAAATCCCTGGCCCAAAAAAAATGCCCGCATCTCACGACACGGGCATTTTTTATGTCAGCTCACGGCTCAGAAATCATACTTCGCGGTGACCTGCACGTTGCGCGGCTCGCCGTAGAACGTGGTATCGAAGTTGCCCAGGCCCGTCAGGTAGTTCTTGTCGAAGACGTTGTTGGCGTTGACGGTGAAGCTCAGGTGGTCGTCGAACTGGTAACGGGTCATCAGGTCCACGAGGGTGTAGCCACCTTGCTTGATCTGGGTGTAATCGCCCACGTTGGCGCTGTAGATCTTGCCGTAGAACGCGCTCTGCCAGCTCACGCCGCCACCGACGGTGAACTTGTTCATCACGCCCGGCAGACGGTAGGTGGTGAAGGTACGAACGACGTGTTCAGGACGGGTGGTGGACAGCGGGTAGCCGAAGATCCGCTGCTCGTCCTGGTCACGGGTACGGGCGTAGGTGTAGCCGGCGGACAGGTTCCAGCCCTCGGCCAGTTCACCGGCCAGTTCCAGTTCCACACCCTTGGTGGTCGCGCCATCGATGGCCTTGTAGATGCCTTCGTTGGTGACCGGGTTGGTGCCGATCGATTCAGCGACGTTGTCCTGCTCGATGCGGAAGAAGGCCAGGCTGGCGTTCAGCTTGCCTTCGAAGTAGGCCGCTTTCAGGCCGGTCTCATAGGCGTTGCCTTCAACCGGTTCCAGGGTCGAACCGTTGGCGTCCTTGTAGATTTGTGGCTGGTAGATGTTGGTGTAGCTGGCGTACGCGGAGTACGTGTCGTTCAGGTCGTAGACCACACCGGCGTAAGGCGTGACGACGCCGTGTTCCTTGTAGCTGGCGTGGGTGTCGGTCTGGCCGGCGTCCGGGTTGTAGCTGTAGTCTTCGTTGTACTTGAAGGTGCTCAGACGGGTACCGAGGATGAACGACAGGTCGTCGGTCGGACGCAGGCGAGTGGCCAGGTAAACACCGTTCTGGCTCTGGGTGCGTTCGTATTTGCCGTTTTTCGGGAATTCCTGTTTCGGCAGCTCGCCGTTCCAGTCATAGATGCTGCCCGGCACTTGGGCAAACGCGCTGGTGTCGTAAGTCGAGCCGGTCTGACGCGAGTGGGACGCCATGACACCGGCGACCAGTTCGTGCTCGCGACCGCCCAGGCTGAACGGACCGGAGACGTTCACGTCAGCGGTGTTCTGCACGCGATGACCTTCCCAGCGACCCCAGTAAAGGAACATGCCTTCACCGGTGGCGCGGTCCGGGTTGCCGCCGCTGGCCGAGGCCAGTTGGGTGTCGTGATCGGTGGTTTTCTGGTCCAGGCTGACTTTGAGTTTCCAGTCATTGGCCAGCGCTTGTTCCAGCGATGCGAAGTAGGTGGTGCTGTCGAAGTCACGACGGCTCCAGTCGGCAGCCGGGTTGAAGTGACGCGGGAACTCAGTACGGCCGCCGTCGGCGAAGTACGTCGGGTTGCCGGTCCACGACGAACCGCGTGGGGTTGCGCTGGACTTGTCGATGCCGAAGGTCAGCAAGGTGTCGTCGGTCAGGTCGGCTTCGAGGACGCCGTAAAACAGGTCTTTCTTCTGGCTGTAGTGATCCAGGTACGAGTTGGCGTCCTGGTACGTGGTCACGAAGCGACCGCGGACGTTGCCGGAATCGGTCAGCGAACCGGAAATGTCACCTTCAGCCCGGTATTTGTCCCAGCGGCCGGCGGTGGCGCTGACCGAGGCCTTGAAGTCCTTGGTCGGCTTCTTGCGGATCAGATTGACCGTGGCGGACGGGTCGCCGGTGCCGGTCATCAGGCCGGTAGCGCCCTTGATGACTTCGATGTGGTCGAGGCTGGCCGAGTCGTCGCTGTTGTTCGGGTTTTCACCGTACACGCCGTCGTAGATGGTGTTGACGCCATCGTACTGGAAGTTGGTAATGGCCTGGCCACGGGCGGAAAATTCGGTACGGTCGCTGTCGTACTTCTGCGACGTGATGCCGGGGGTGTTGCGCAGTGCGTCGCCGACGCTCTGTACGCCGCGATCGTCCATTTGTTGACGGGTCACCACGGTCACCGATTGCGGCGTTTCGCGGATGGTCAGCGGCAGCTTGGTCGCGGTGGTGGTGGCGCCGGTGGTGTAGGAGTGGGTGTCTTCAGTGGTCAGGCCCAGGGCCTGGCCGGAAATCGTGGTCGCGCCCAGTTGCAGGCCCGAACCGCCGCCGGAGACCAGGGTGACGCTGTTGCCATTGATCTGGAACGAAATACCGGTGCCTTTGAGCAGGGCGCTCAGGGCCTCGGACGGCTCCAGCGAACCGGAGACTGCACGGGACTTGATGCCGGCCACCTGGTCCGGGCTGTAGAGGATCTGCAGGTTGGTCTGCATGCCCAGCTCGGTCAGCGCGTTGGAAAGCGGCTGCACGGCGATATTCACTTTTACAGGTGCAGCATTGGCCATCGAGCTCCCCAGCAAGGTGGCGGTCAGCAGTACGCTGGTGAACAGGGTGCGATGCAATGTCGGGCGCTGTACGGCCAACGCGAGAGGTGTGCGGCGTGGTTGAGGTCGCATTACTTACCTGAGCTCCTGAAAAGTGTTGTGCAGAGTTTTTGTTAATAAGAATGATTATTAGACGCGGCACAAACCAAAAACCGGAAAGAAACCCGTCAAATAATTTTCAGAAAGAAGAAACGACGCGCTTTTGTGGCCAGAGGACTTCACTGTGGCGAGGGAGCTTGCTCCCGCTGGGGCGCGAAGCGGTCCTCGAATAGGGCCTGCTGCGCAGTCCAGCGCGAGCAAGCTCCCTCGCCACAGGTAATCTGCTCACCGCACGGGGGTGTGCAGTGATCAGGCAGGCGCGAGCTCGGTGACGACCCGGCCGCTTTCCATGCGCACCAACTGGTCGGCCACATCGAAGTAACGGTCATCGTGGGAGATCACGATGATGGTTTTGCCCAGGCGCTTGAGGTCCGGCAGCAGCTCGGTATAGAAAATCCGGCGGAAGGTCGGGTCCTGGTCGGCCGCCCATTCATCGAACACCAGCACCGGGCGTTCTTCGAGCCAGGCATTGACCAGCGCCAGGCGTTTGCGCTGGCCGGTGGAGAGGTCGGTAGTGGTGAAGTTGCCGTCCTTGACGCTGACCTTGTGCGCGATTTCCAGACGTTGCAGGTATTTGTTGGCGTCCTCCGGGATGTGCGTGTCGCCCTGGACCACGTCATCGAACAGGTAATAGTCAGCGAAGATCGTGGTGAACAACTGGCGATAGTCATCACGATTCTGTGCATCGATGGTTTCACCGTTGACGCGGATCTCGCCCTGCTGCGGCGTGTACAAGCCCAGCAGCAACTTGATCAGCGTGGTCTTGCCGCAACCGTTCTCACCGACAATAAAGGTGATGTCGCCTTGCTTGATCGTCAGGTTGACCGGGCCCAACTGGAACGGCGCGGCACCTTCGGCAGCCGGGAAGGCGAAACGCACATCGGCCAGTTTCAGTTCGTGCACGGCCTGTTTCACATTGCCCTGATCGCTGAGCAGTAAATGCGGTTCGGGGGTGGAAAACTGCTCGGACAATTCGGCGATCCGGCGGAAGGCAATCTGCGCACGGCTGACAATCGGCAACGTGCTGATCAAATGCTCCAGTGGGCCTTTCATGTACAGCAGCACCAGCACGAAACCGCTCATCACCGTCTTGTCGGCGCTTGGCCAGAAGGATTGCAGCGCCAGCACGAGGCCGATGACCACGAAGAACAGCATCGAGCCGAAGGTCTTGGCGATGACGAAGGTGTTGACCGAGCGCACCTGGGTCTTGCAGATGAAGTCGGCTGTGGCCTTGATCCCCGAAACGAACATGCGCTGGCGACGTGGCCGATGAATTCGCAGTTCCTTGGCGCCATCGGCAATCGCGTTGTAGTGCTTTTGCAGCTCGTCTTCAGCGTCACGGGCGGCCATGAAACCCTGCACACCCTTGCTCTGGGCATACGCCTGGATCGCGGTGCCGATCAGGATCGCGGCGACCATGATCAGGAACATCGGCCATGACAGAATCGCCAGGTAACCCATGCAACCCAGGGTCACGGTGAGGGAAATCGCCAGCGGGGCGAAGGCGAAGGCGAAGTCGCTGATGGTGTCGACGTCGTGGGTCAGCACGGGAATCAAACGGTGGCTGCGGTAGCGCTCGATGTGTTCGATCGGTGCCGACAGGACTTTTTCACCGAGCTGTTTACGCAGCCGGGCGATGATGTGTTGGCCGACGTAGTTGGTGCCGATGTCCGAGCAGATCGAACTCAGCAGCGCCAGGACGCACAGGCCCGCGAACAAGGCGACCACGCCTTGGGTCAGGCCGGTGTCCGAATGCAGGGCGTTGTTGATGGTCGCCAAGAGTACCGTGACGCTCAAGCCGCCGACCATGCCCAGGAAAATGGACGCGGCGACGATGAGTCGAAACGGTTTCAACAGGGCGAACAACTCGCCGATGGCGCCACGGGGAGGCTGGGTCATGGAAGACAGTTCCTTGGGTATAAAGGCAGATACCCAGTAGAACGTCTGATCGAGGGGTTAATTTACAAGGTCGCCGACTGGCGGCATTCGTGACTCAAACACATGACCCTGTGGGAGCTAGCCTGCTAGCGATGACTGCATCACAGTCAATAGATATGTCGACTGTCAGTCCGCTATCGCGAGCAGGCTCGCTCCCACAGGATTAGGGTTATGACTTAGAGCTCACGCACGATACGGAACCCTATCCAGTCGCCACGCTCTTGCGGGTACTGGCTGTTGCGGTTGCCGGAGCGGGAGAACACTGGCGCTTCGCCCCAGTCGTTGCCACGAATGCGCACCGCTTCGCAATTGGCTTCTACCCAGGCACTGCCATCGGTGGGCGCGCCGACGTAGTTCGGGTGTTCGCAATCTTCGACCCACTCGTAGACATTGCCGTGCATGTCGTACATGCCAAACGCGTTCGGTGCATAGCTGCCGACCGGCGAGCTGTAGCTGTAACCGTCCGCCGGCCCGTAGGTGTTGGCGTGTTTGCTGATGCTGTATTCCTTGCCTTCATCGAACGGGAAGGGGAACGGCCCTTTGGTGCCGCCGCGCGCGGCGTATTCGCGTTGGGCTTCGCTGACCATGTGGTATTTCTGCCCGGTCTTTTTCGAGAGCCAGGCGACGTAGTTCTTCACGTCATCGAAATTCATGCACACCGCAGGCTGGCGCGGGGTCTGCGGATAACGCGGCTTGCTGGCGACGCACTCGCGACCCGGACGGGTATCACCGTTGGCGATGGTCACACCGCTCTCGCGCACGTAACTGTCCCATTCACCGGCGGTCACCTGGAAACGGCTCATGGCGAACGGTTTGGCGAAGGTCACCTCGTGCATCGGACTTTCGTCGGGCTCGCGACCGACTTCATCGTCCGGTGTGCCCATGGTGAAAGTGCCGGCGGGCAGCACGACCATTTCCGGGCAGTCGCGGCAGTCCTTGAACACTTTGCCGGGTTGTGGGGCGGTGGTGGCCTGGGCAGCGGTTGGCAGTAGACCGGCGAAGAGGGCGGTCAGGGCGAGTGCCTTGAGCGGCACGATCAATAGATCTCGGTTCATCTGTCGTCTCGATTCAAAAGAAAACGGGGGGCCCTGTGGCGAGGGAGCTTGCTCCCGCTGGACTGCGCAGCAGTCCCTTTCTTTGGGGCCGCTTCGCTGCCCAGCGGGAGCAAGCTCCCTCGCCACAGGGTTTTGCATCAGGCGATCTTGCTCAGCAAGGCCATGAAGCGGTCGATGTGCTCTTCGGTGTTGAGCAGGCCAGGCGCGATGCGGATCACCGGGCCGACGTCGCGGTCCACCGAGTCGCAGACCACGCGGTTCTCCATCAACTGCGCGGCGATTTTTTCGCAGTCGCGGCCCTTGATCCGGAAGAAGGTGAAGCCGGCCGACAGGTCCGGGCTCTTGGGCGTGACCAGTTCGATCTGCGCGTGTTCCAGCAGCCGGTTTTTGGCGTAGGTGTTGAGGGTGTGGATGCGCGCCTGCACTTCGGCCTTGCCCAGTTCCAGGTGCAGCTTGAACGCTTCGTCCAAGGCCCAGCGATGTTCAAAGCTGTGATAACCGCCGGGGGTCATGATGGTCGAGAAGGTGGTGGCTTCGGAGAACGTCGGAATCGTCGGCGTCACATCCTTGAGCTCGGCGGAACGGGCGCAGATGATCCCGGTGCCGCGCGGGCCGAACATCCATTTGTGGGTGCCGGCGATGAAAAAGTCGCAGTGCATGTCGGGGAAGTCGAGGTCGTCGACGCCGAAACCGTGCACGCCATCGACCACATACAGGATGCGGTCCTTTTCCGCGCGGTTGCGATTCTGCTCCTCAACCAGTTTGCCGATTTCACCGATCGGCAGTTTTACGCCACTGCCGGACTGCACCCAGGTCATGCCCAGTACGCGGGTTTCGGGACGAATGCCTTTGGCAATCGAGCCCAGCACTTCATCCGCCGAAACGTTGTGGCTGTTCTCGAACAGCTTGAGCTTGCGCACCTTGACCCCGTCCTTTTGCTGGCGGTAACCCAAGGCGTAATTGGTGGCGTAGTGTTCGTGCTCGCTGGTGAGGATTTCCTGATCCGGGCGCACATGAATGCCGCCGTAGATCAGCGACAGGCCTTCCGTGGTGCTGCCGGTCAGCGCGATCTGCTCAGGCTTGGCCTTGAGATAACGACCGGCCCAGACGCGAACTTCTTGCTCGCGTTTTTCGGTTTCACCCAGGTCCCAATCCATCGCCAGGCCAGGGTTGCGGTCGAGGTTGGCGCGGTGGCGTTCAATCGCCTCACGCACCGGGCGAGGGTGGGACGTCACCAGAAAGTTGGCGAAGTGCAGGTAGTCCGGATCCTGGTCGAACAACGAGCGCAATTGCGCCCATTTGTCCTTGGGCAGCGGCGCAGGATTGGCAGCCAGCGCCGGCAGATTCACGGCAGAACTCAATGGCAGGCCAGCCGCGAGAATACCGGCCTGCTTGAGGAATGAACGGCGGTTAGTCATGAGCTCGGTTCGCTTTTGCAAAGAGGAATCAGTTTTTCGCTAGCGGTCTGGACGACTTCTGCACCTGGTCCCACACCCGCAGGAAATTCCCGCCCCAGAGCTTGGCGATATCGGCCTCGCTGTAGCCGCGACTGATCAGCTCGGCCGTGACGTTGCGGGCTTCGCTGACATCCTTCCAGCCATCGAGGCCGCCGCCGTCGTTGAAGTCGGAACTGATGCCGACGTGGTCGATACCGATTTTCTTCACCGCGTAGTCGATCGCGTCGCCGTAGTCCTTCAGGGTAGCTTTCGGTTCTTCGTCGACGATGGCGTAGAGCTGGCTGGCGTATTCGCCGAAACGCTGTTCAGACCAGACGGTGATGATCGGATCGCCCGGCATCAGCGCCATCTCCAGACCTTGCAACGGTTGCAGGTCGAAGCGTGCGCGCAGGGCGTTCAGTTTGTCCTGAGTGGCCTGGCTCAACGGGCGGATGTAGGTCGGGAAGCCGACAACCTGCACCACGCCGCCGCTGTTTTTGATCAGCTGCATTTCCTGGTCGCTGAGGTTGCGCGGGATGTCCACCAGGGCGCGCGGTGCCGAATGCGAGGCGACCATCGGAGTGCGGCTCAACCGGGCGACTTGCTCCAGCGCCTTGGTCGACATCTGCGACACGTCGATGATCACGCCCAGATCGTTGAGGCGGTGCACCGCCTGCTTGCCGATCTCCGACAGGCCACCCAGTGCGTCCCGCGAATCGTTGAAGAACGGCAGCGGTCGGGATGAGTCTGCCCAGGCGTTGTTGCCCACGTAACTGAAACCGAACATGCGCATGCCACGAGCAGCCCATTTGTCCAGGGCATTCAGATCGTTGCCCAGTGGATAGGCGTTGAGCATGCTCAAGAAAATCGCGAACTTGCCTTCGCCGTGCAGGCGCCGGAAATCGTCCGGGGTGTAGGCGATGGCGACCTGATTGGGGAAGTCGCGAACCATCGTGCTGATGATTTTGTAGCGGGTTTCCTGTTCGAACCGGGCTTCGTCGACGAAACCGGCGGTGGGGCGATGCGGGGCGTTGGCGCCGTTCCAGATTTCCGGCCAGCCGAAAATCGTCAGAGCCGCACCGGACAGGCGACCGCGGCCGGTCTTGACCAGATCGAATTGGCCGGTGCCGTCCTTGTCGGCTTCATTGCCGGCGGTGCCGAAGTCCAGCGGGACGGTGACGTGGCTGTCGAAGGAGAGGAGGCGCTCTTGCAGCTCATCGGCCTGTTTCATCACCTTGACCGGGTAGCCGGGATTGTCTTTGAACCAGTAATCCCAGGCGGCAACGCCTGCACCGGCACTGATCGCCAGGGCTAGCGGCAGGCCGATATAGAGAGCCTTTTTCGAACGTGGTTTTGTCATTGCCATCTCAGTCAGGTTCGCCGCCCCGGTGCGGGCGCAGGGGCCTTTGCTATCTGGGAAGAACGAGTGGCCCGGTTGGAAATTTAGTGGGGCTGATGACCCCATCGCCAGCAGGCTGGCTCCCACAGGGGATTTGTGAGCGACACAGATCACCTGTGGGAGCCAGCCTGCTGGCGATGCTTTTAAATTTATGCGGGCAACAAACGTTCTAGCTTGGATAAAGCCTGCTTCATGGCTGACACAGGTAGGGCAATGACGATTTCTCGACGATGGTTCATGGCAGGCCTGGCGCTGACCGGCGCCGCCGTGCCTGCGGCTTTTTATGGGCATCGCGAATGGACGAAACCGGATCCGACGATCACCCCCGGCGAAGCTTCATTCGATGTGGCGGATGTCGCCGGCCAGCATTTGGCGAACACCTTGCGCGGCGTCTGGCAGATTCGTTTCGAAGGGCGGGACGCCGGTATCGAAGGACTGCCTCGGGACGGGCTGGAAGTGTTTCTCGACGTCGGCCACAAAGGGCGCGGCTTGATCGGGTTCCTCGACACCGCCCAGCGTTTGCGCTCCAGCGATGAGCCGCGCTACCGCGTGCTGGGCGATCTGGCGGAAGCCAAACCTGCCGAGTTGAGCTGGCGGCTGATCAGTGCCGACGCCGCCAACGGCACGCCGGATTACGAATTCAGCATGTCGCTGGATGAAGTCTGGGCCGGTTTCGGCAATGCCGGCAGCGGCACGATCAGTGGGCGGGTGTTGAACCTTGATCGGCCGCTGATGATGACTGCGCAGGACAACCGCTTCATCGCCGTCAAGCGAGTGTTCCCCGAAGCTCGCGAGCGCGCCGGTCTTAACGCGCCGCTGCTGGCGTGGCTGGTGTCCGCCGAACATCGGCTGTTTCACCAGCTCTGGCATGCCTCGCGGGACAAGTGGCACACCCTGTCCGAAGACAAACGCAACGCCTTGCGTGGCATTGGCTGGCAGCCCGGTCCAAGGGACAAGGAGCGTGATGCCCGTGGCGCGCGCAAGGATCGCAACGGCTCGGGCGTGGACTTTTTCTTCATGCACCGGCACATGCTGGGCACGGCGCGTTCGATGCAGGACTTGCCGTCATGGCAGCACTTTCCATTGCCGCAGCCGGAACTGGCCAGGGATCGCATCGGCTTCGCCAATTACTGCGACAACCACGATGGCACTGCGTTGCCACCGACCTGGCTGGCCGACGACGATACGGAATATTCGCAATGGGTCAGCGACATCAAGACGGCCGAGACGTATCACAGCAACTTCCAGGTCTGGGAGTCGCGCTACCGTGATCCGCGTTATCTGTCGAAACTCACCCTGGGGCAGTTCGGTTCAGAGGTTGAACTGGGGCTGCACGACTGGCTGCACATGCGCTGGGCCTCGGTGCCGCGTGATCCGTCCAATGGCCAGCCAGTGCCGTTCGCCCGGGATCCGGCAGACTTCTCCGCGCGCTGGTACGCGCCGGAAAACGACTTCCTGGGTGACCCGTTTTCCTCCCACGTGAACCCGGTGTTCTGGCATTTCCACGGCTGGATCGATGATCGCCTGGAAGACTGGTTCCGTGCGCATGAGCGTTTTCATCCGGGGGAGGTCAGTCGGCTGGAGGTCAACGGCGTGGCGTGGTTTGCGCCGGGGCGTTGGGTTGAAGTGGATGATCCGTGGCTGGGGCCGAGCACTCATGGGTGCAGCACGACGCCGGGGTTGCAGACGGGCAAGTCGGTTGAGATGGACCCGGAAACCATGAAGCTGGCGTTGCGCATCACCTTTGGCGAAGACGAGAAGAAACTGGCGGAGCTGTTCCGCAAAGTGCCGCAGCGGCCCTGGTATGCGCGGCATTTGAAGGCCAAGCCGATTACCAGCTAATCAGGAATACCGCGTTATCGTTCAATCGTCGGAACGCCGCCCGGAGCAGGCTCGCTCCCACATTTGACCGCGTTCATCCAGACAGCTCGGTCGACTGTGGGAGCGAGCCTGCTCGCGATTGCGGACTCACTGGCGACTCAAATCACAAAACCTGCCACCCGCCCCCCAGCGCCTTGTACAGCGCAATACTCGCCTGCAACCGCGACAACCGCAGCTGCACATTCAAATCCTGCGCCGCGTACAACGTGCGCTGTGTCTCCAGCACTGTCAGCAAATCCTCGGCCCCGGCCTGATAACGGCTTTGGGCGATGTTGAATGCGGTCTGTGCCTGGTTCAGTTCCTCGCTTTGCCACTGGCGCTGTGCATCCAGCCCGCGAATGCTGTTGAGGGCTTTTTCCACGTCAGCGAAGCCGTTGATGATTGCCCCGCGATAAGTCTCCAGCAATTCTTCCTGGCGGGCCGTGGCTTTATCGCGCTCGGCGCTCAAGCGACCGTTGTTGAAGACCGGTGCAAGCAATCCGGCGGTGAGGTTGTAGAAAGGATTGCGCAGCATGTCCGCCGCCCGATCCGCGCCCGATCCGAGTTCCGCGCTCAGCGTCACCTTCGGCAGCATCGCAGCGCGGGCCACGGTGACGTCGGCTTGTGCAGCGGCCAGCTGCGCTTCGGCGCGGGCGATGTCCGGGCGACGGGTGAGCAGTTCGCTGGGCGCGCCGGCCCCGATGGTCGGCCACGACAGCTGATCAAAGCGCTCCTGACCCAGCGCCAGTTCCTGAACCGGCCGGCCGAGCAGGGCGGCCAGACCGATCAATGCGTCCTGCGCCTGTTGCTGCACCAGCGGCAATTGCCGTTGTTGCGCCGCCACCAGGCTCTTCTGCTGCGCCAGTTCCAGCGCCGTTGCCGAGCCTGAGTCAAAGCGCGTCTGCACCAGTTTCAACACGTTCTGCGCGTTCGCCAGGTTCAGCTCGGCGATGCGACTTTGCTCACGCAGCGACAAGGCCTGCGCATAGGTCGTGGCGACGCCGCTGAGCAGCGTCAATTCCACGGTGGCCTGATCGAACTCGCTGGCCTGCAAGGCGAATTGCGCGCTGTCACGGGAAGCCCGTTGACCGCCCCAGAAATCGATTTCGTAACTGGCGCTGAGGCTGGCGTTGAAGTAATCGACGGCCTTGTTGTCGCTGTCAGCGTCGAGCTGGCTGTAACCGTTGCCACGAAGCAGTTTTTGCCGATTGGCGTTCAGGGCACCCGTGACTTCGGGTAGCAGCGAACCGCCGGCCACCACTGTTTCAGCCTGCGCCTGGCGCACCCGCGCGATGGCGGCGGCCAGGTCGTAGCTGCCGACCCGTGCCTGTTCGATCAGTTGATCCAGCTGCGGGCTGCCGAACTGCGTCCACCATTGCAGATTGCTGCGGGTGGCGCTTTGCATGTGCGGCGATTGCCAGGAGGAGGGCGGGGCAATGCCGCTGTCCGGGCGCTGGACGGGCGTGCCACAGGCGCCGAGCAGCAGGCAGAGGGTCAGTAAACTCAGTTGCGGCTTCATGGAGAGATTATTCACTGGTAAGGGCCGTGACCGGGTCGAGTCGGGCAGCTTTGCGGGCCGGCATGAAGCCGAAGACAACACCGGTGACCAAGGCGCAGCCGAAGGCGCCGAGCACCGCTATCAAAGAGAACGCAACGGCGACTTCGCTGAGGATCAGTACGCCGCCGACGATCAATGCGAGGGCGATCCCGGCGAGCCCGCCGACCACCGACAGCATCACCGCTTCCGTCAGGAACTGTCGGAGGATGTCGCGCTGACGAGCGCCGGTGGCCATGCGGATACCAATCTCGCGCGTCCGCTCGCGCACCGTCATGAGCATGATGTTCATGACGCCGATGCCACCGACCAACAGCGAAATCGCGGCAATCGAGCCCAGCATCAGCGACAGAGTGTTCTGTGTGCGCGCTTCGGCCTGGATCATCGCGGCGTTGTTGGTCAGTTCGAAATCCTTCTTGCCGTTGTGCAGGCGCAGCATCAATTGCTCGATGGCGATTTCGGTCTCCTTGACCTTGCGTGCGTCAGCGGCGGCGATGGCCACGTACTCGGGATTATGGGTGCCGAACAGCCGCACACTCGCGGCGGAGTACGGAATGGCGATACGGTCGTCGCTGTCGGAGTCGCCGGAGCTGGCGCCTTTTTCCGCGAGCACGCCGACCACCTGGAACGGCACGTTCTCGATCAGGATGTACTGGCCGATCGGGTTGGCCACGTCCTTGAGCAACTTGGTCCGCACCTTGTGGCCGATCACGGCGACGGCCGCAGCGTTGCGTTCATCGTCCTGGGTGAAATAGCTGCCTTGCACCACCGGCCAGTTGAAGATGGCCGGGAAATTGGTGTCGTTGCCGCCGACGTAGCTCAAGTGGTCGAGGTTACCGAAGCGCACTCCAGCTTCCTGGCCGTTTACCGGCATGATCCGCGTCACCTGCGGCAGGCTGCCCACCGCAGCGACGTCATCCAGAGTGACGATGCCCAGCGGCGTGCGTGGGTTCGGCGATGAGCCGCTGAGGTAAATGATGTTCGAGCCGAAGGCGCCCATTTGCGCCATCACCTGGCGCTTGCTGCCTTCACCCACAGCGAGCATCACCCCCACCGACGCCACGCCGATGACGATGCCGAGCAGCGTCAACGCCGTTCGAAAGCGGTTGATCCACATCACCCGCCATGCCGCTTGAACGGCGTCGATCAGTTCGCCTTTCCACGCGCCGGTGGCTTGCGCGCCATCGGTCAAGCGCTTGCGCAAGTCCACCGCTTGCAGTGCGCCGGGGTTGGCCGACGTCTGCGCTTCAGGGTTGTCGTGGGCGCTGTCGCTGATGATCAGCCCGTCACGGATTTCGATGATGCGTTTGGCCCGGGCCGCGACTTCGCGGTCGTGGGTGATGAGGATCACCACGTGGCCCTGGCTCGCCAGTTCATCGAGCAGGGTCATGACCTCGGCGCCGCTGTGGCTGTCGAGGGCGCCGGTGGGTTCGTCGGCGAGGATGATGTGGCCGCCGTTCATCAAGGCGCGGGCGATGGATACCCGTTGTTGCTGGCCGCCAGACAGTTGATGCGGACGGTTGCCGGTGCGCGAAGCGAGGCCGAGACGGTCGAGCAGGGCGGCGGCACGGGCGTGGCGTTCGGCGGCCGGGGTGCCGGCGTAAATGGCCGGCATCTCGACGTTTTCCTGGGCCGAGCCGGACGGGATCAGGTGATAACCCTGGAACACAAAACCGAAGGCTTCGCGGCGCAGCCAGGCCAGCTCGTCGCTGTCGAGGGCGGCGACGTTTTGCCCGGCGAAACGGTATTCGCCCGATGTCGGGCGGTCGAGGCAGCCGAGGATGTTCATCAGCGTCGATTTGCCGGAACCGGAGGCACCGACAATTGCCACGAATTCCCCGGCGTGGATCGACAGGTCGATGCCGCGCAACACGTGAACTTCCGGTGAATCGCCGCCGCCGTAGGCTTTACGGATGTCCTGCAGGTCGATCAGAGGCGTCTGCATTCAGCCGCCACTCCCGTCGGCTGGGCCGATCAACAGGTGATCGCCTTCCTGCAAGCCGTCGAGGATCTGCACCCGCAGGCGATCGCTGATGCCAGTGCGCACCTCGCGCTGCTGGATGCTGCCGTTTTTGGCGACAACCCTCGCGCTTTGAACATTGGCTTCAGTGCCGGCCTGCAACGCCGCGATAGGCGCGGTCAGGGTGTTTTTCGCCTGATCCGAAACAAAGAACACCTGGGTGGTCATTTCCGCCATCAATGCGTTATCGGTGTTATCGACGTCCAGCAGCACCGTATACAGCACCACGCGGGCACTGCCGCTTTTGCTCGAACTGGCCGGGCTGCCGCCGCCCTGGCTGGTCTGGTCCAGCGGCTTGGGCGGCACCGGCAGAATTTGCCGCACGGTACTGCTCCAGCGCCGATTGCCACCGCTGAGGGTGGTGAAGCGGGCGGTCATGCCGGGTTTGACGTGACCGATGTCGGCTTCCGACACTTCAGCCCACACGGTCATCGGCGACAACTTGGCGATGCGCAGGATCAGCGGTGTCTGCTGTTGGGCGTTGAGGGTCTGGCCTTCTCGGGCGTCGAGGGCGACCACGGTGCCGGACATCGGCGCGTAAATGCGCGTGTAACCGAGTTCGGCCTGATCGCTGCGCAGGCTGGCCTGGGCTTGGCGGATCTGCGCCTGGAACATGTCGATGCGGGCCTGGGTGGCGCGCAGTTCAGCGTGAGCGGTTTGCACGTCTTCTTCGCGGGTCGCGCCGCCGGCCTTGAGGTTCTGCTGGCGCTGGTATTTCTGCCGGGCCAGCTCGTGCAGTGCCTGTTGTTCCTGAAGCTGCGCCTTGAGGTTCTCGATGGAGAAGCGTCCGGCGTCGAGCTTGGCCTGTTGGGTGGACGGATCGATCTCCACCAGCAACTGGCCTTCCTTGACCACGTCGCCGACTTCCACGTGAATCTTCTGGATTTGCCCGGATGCCTGGGCGCCTACGTCCACATAACGCCGGGGTTGCAGGGTGCCCAGCGCGGTGACGCTGCTTTCAATGTCACCACGGCTGACTTGCACGGTGGCGAATTGGTCCCGGCCAGGCGGGATCACTTGCCAGGTGGCGACGGCGATAACGGGGATCAGACAAAGTGCTACAAGCAGGGCGCGTCGGGTCTGTCGGGGACGTTTCATGCAGGGTTCCGGCCAATGGATATCGGCCCGTCGTTCAACCTGCGCACATAAACCGGCGACAGCCGAACGCTGTCGGGGAGCCGACAGACACGGGGAGCTGTCCTGTAAACGAGGAAAGTAGCGGGGAATTTAGGCGCAGACACATAGGGTTACAGGTGTAGCACACGACTATTTATCGGGTAAGTCAAACCAGTACTTTAAATCTATATGAGAATTACTATAAATTACGCGGCTTGAACTGCCACCATCTTGCCACTGCCTATTTCGGCGGTCGCCGAGGTGGCTCAAGGACAGAAACCGCACCCTGTGCGGCCGGGAGTCATGTTGGAAAACTACTATCGCGAGCTGGTGTGTTTCCTGAACGCCAAGCTAGGCAACCGTCAGGTGGCCGAAGATGTGGTGCATGACGCTTATCTGCGGGTGCTGGAGCGATCCAGTGACACGCCGATCGAGCAGCCTCGGGCCTTCCTTTATCGCACCGCGCTGAACCTGGTGATCGACGATCATCGGCGCAATGCCTTGCGCCAGGTCGAGTCGCTGGACGTGCTCGACAACGAAGAGCGCTACTTCACGCCATCCCCGCACAACTGCCTGGACCACGGCCAGCGCCTGGAAATGCTCCAGCGTGCGTTGGCGGAATTGCCGCGGCTGTGTCGCGAAAGTTTTTTGCTGCGCAAGATCGATGGCCTGTCGCACCCGGAAATTGCCGAGCAACTCGGCATCTCGCGCGCGCTGGTAGAGAAGCACATCGTCAACGCCATGAAACATTGCCGCGTGCGGATGCGGCAGTGGGACGCCCATTGATCCCCTCCCTCTAAATTTTTTTTCATTGTCCTCGTTCCTACTCAACAGACGACCTGCTGTCTTGCATCAGGTCACTTAGGCTTATTCCCCTTGTTGAGGGGTTCATCCAGAGGACACTGGAAATGACACAGGCAATTGCATCGCCCATCGTTCACGACCTGATCGGCGTCGGTTTCGGCCCTTCGAACCTGGCACTGGCTATCGCTCTGCAAGAACGCGGGCCGAGCCAGGGCGAACTGGATGTTCTGTTTCTCGACAAGCAGCCCAACTACAGCTGGCACGGCAACACCCTGTCGACCCAGAGCGAGCTGCAGATTTCCTTCCTCAAAGACCTGGTGACCCTGCGCAATCCGACCAGCCCGTATTCGTTCGTCAACTACCTCAAGCATCACGGTCGCCTGGTGGACTTCATCAACCTCGGCACGTTCTATCCGTGCCGCATGGAGTACAACGACTACCTGCGCTGGGTCGCCGGCCAGTTTGAAGCCCAGAGCCGCTACGGCGAAGAAGTGCTGACCATCGAGCCGGTGCTGCACAACCATCAGGTCGAAGCGCTGCGGGTGATCTCTCGCGACGCCACCGGCCATCAACATGTACGCACCACCCGTTCGGTGGTGGTCAGTACCGGCGGTACGCCGCGCATTCCCGAAGCGTTCAAGGCGCTCAAGGATGACGGTCGCGTGTTCCACCACTCGCAGTACCTGGCGCAGATGGCCAGGCAGCCGTGCGTGAACAATCAGCCGATGAGCATCGCGATCATCGGTGGCGGCCAAAGCGCGGCGGAGGCCTTCATCGATTTGAACGACAGCTTCCCGTCGGTGCAGGTGGACATGATCCTGCGGGGCTCGGCGCTGAAGCCGGCGGATGACAGCCCGTTCGTCAACGAAGTGTTCTCGCCGGAGTTCACCGACCTGGTGTTCCAGCAGGCGAGCAGCGAACGTGAGCGCCTGGTCAACGAGTACCACAACACCAACTATTCGGTGGTGGACATCGACCTGATCGAACGCATCTACGGCATCTTCTATCGCCAGAAAGTCTCGGGCATCGCACGCCATGCGTTCCGTACGCTGACCACGATCGAGAAAGCCACCGCCACCGAGCGTGGCATCGAACTGGCGGTGCGCAACAATGCCACCGGTGAAGTTTCGGTTCGTCTCTACGATGCCGTGGTATTGGCCACTGGTTACGAGCGCCAGATGCACCGCAAACTGCTGGCGCCGCTGGAGCAATACCTCGGTGATTTCGAAGTCGATCGCAACTACAAGCTGATCACTGACGAACGCTGCAAGGTCGGCATCTATATGCAGGGCTTCTGCCAGGCGAGCCATGGTTTGAGCGACACGCTGTTGTCGATCCTGCCGATTCGGGCGGATGAGATTGCCGGGTCGTTGTATGACCATGGCAAGCACCGTGGGCATAGCCGGTCGGTGGTGGATTTGTTGTTGGCCACTGCCAGCTAAGATTTTCGGCGTCTGTTAAACCGCCATCGCGAGCAGGCTCGCTCCCACATTTGATCTCTGTCTTCCACTAAATCTGTGTTCACTGGAGATCCACTGTGGGAGCGAGCCTGCTCGCGATGAGGCCCTAAAGAACAGCACAAAACCTGAAAGCTGAACCCTTCCTGAAGAACCCGGCAATTCCCTCGCCGCCCACCGTTCCTTCGTTTACTCTCCAGAAATCGGGGCGTAAGCTTCGCGCGTTTTCATCAATAGCGGAGACCCTCAGTGGGTACTTGTTCGAGTGACAGTAGTCGGCCGGTTTCGATAACCGGCACCTTCCCGGCAAGATAACGCGCAGCCTGTCGTGCCGTTGTCTCGCCGCAAAGCGAGCAGCGGAAATCCCGATCGCGGCCACACCTGGGCCGTATCCCGACCACCCTCTCATCGACGCTTTACCGTGTGTGATGTTCGACGTGCCTGTCGCCATCGCAGCGACTCGACACGCCTGCTCGAAGGTCTCCCGGCTGACCCTGGGGGGCAACGCCATGAACCTTACCCTGCTCAAGGAATTCTTCGCCGGATTCCTGCGCACCCGTCACATCGGCCGGCACTTTCGCCGGCTGGCGCTGCTGGAGAGCTTCACCGACACCACGGTCAGCCGTGAGGTACCGCCGACGCTGGCGCAAACCCTGGTCACGGCTGCCAACAGCGACACCGGCCCATTGCTGGAGCAACTCAGCAGCCACACCGACGGTTTGAGTGAACGTGAAGCCGATATTCTGCGCGAGCAATTCGGCCTCAACGAAGTCGAGCATGAACAGCCATTGCCGTGGTGGACTCACCTGTGGCATTGCTACAAAAACCCGTTCAACCTGCTGCTGACCTTGCTCGCGGTGATCTCCTGGCTGACCGAGGACATGAAAGCCGCCATCGTGATTTTCTCGATGGTGGTGCTCTCGACCTTGTTGCGCTTCTGGCAGGAAAGCAGATCCAACCAGGCCGCCGACGCGCTCAAGGCAATGGTCAGCAACACCGCCACGGTGCTGCGCCGGGAGGCGCCACGTTGCGAACTGCCGATCAAGCAATTGGTGCCGGGCGATCTGATCGTGCTCTCGGCCGGCGACATGATCCCTGCCGATTGCCGGGTGCTCAGTGCCAAGGACCTGTTCGTCAGCCAGGCCGCAATGACCGGCGAGTCGATGCCGGTGGAAAAATTCCCGCGCCAGCAGAACGGCGATACCCACAATCCGCTGGACCTCGACAACATTCTGTTCATGGGCACCAACGTGGTGTCCGGCACGGCGATGGCGGTGATTCTCACTACCGGCAACAACACCTATTTTGGTGCCCTGGCCCAGCGGGTCGGCGCTACCGATCGCGCACCGACCTCGTTTCAGACCGGGGTCAACAAAATCAGCTGGCTGTTGATCCGCTTCATGTTCGTCATGGCGCCGCTGGTGTTGTTCATCAACGGTTTCACCAAAGGCGACTGGACCGAAGCCCTGCTGTTCGCGCTGTCGATTGCCGTGGGCCTGACCCCGGAAATGCTGCCGATGATCGTCACCTCGACCCTGGCCAAAGGCGCGGTGTTTCTGTCGCGTAAAAAAGTCATCGTCAAGCGCCTCGACGCGATCCAGAACTTCGGCGCCATGGACGTGCTGTGCACCGACAAGACCGGCACCCTGACCCAGGACAAAATCTTCCTCGCGCGCAATGTCGACGTCTGGGGCAATGACTCCGACGATGTGCTGGAAATGGCCTACCTCAACAGCTACTACCAGACCGGCCTGAAAAACCTGCTGGACGTGGCGGTGCTGGAACACGTGGAAATCCACCGTGAACTGAAAGTCGGCACGGCGTTTCGCAAGGTCGATGAAATTCCGTTCGACTTCACCCGCCGACGCATGTCGGTGGTGGTCGCCGGGCACGATCAGCCGCATCTGCTGATCTGCAAAGGCGCGGTGGAGGAAGTGTTGGCGGTGTGCACGCGAGTGCGTCACGGTGTGGTTGACGAAGCACTGAGCGATGAGTTGCTGGCGCGGATTCGCCAGGTCACGGCTGCCTTCAATGCCGAAGGCCTGCGGGTGGTCGCCGTCGCCGCGCGCCCCATGATCGAGGGCCGTGACACCTACAGCCTGGCGGATGAACAGGCGCTGACGTTGATCGGCTACGTCGCCTTCCTCGATCCACCGAAAGAGAGCACCGCACCGGCGCTGAAGGCGCTGGCCGCTCACGGCGTTGCGGTGAAAGTGCTGACCGGCGACAACGAACTGGTGACCGCGAAGATCTGCCGCGAAGTCGGCCTGGACCAACAAGGGCTGTTGCTGGGCAACGACATCGAGCGCATGAGCGACGCGCAACTGGCGGTGGCGGTCGAGACCACCAATGTCTTTGCCAAACTGACGCCGTCGCACAAGGAACGCATCGTGCGTTTGCTCAAGGGCAACGGCCACGTGGTCGGTTTCATGGGCGACGGCATCAACGACGCGCCAGCGTTGCGCACCGCCGATATTGGTATCTCGGTGGACAGCGCCGTGGACATCGCCAAGGAAGCGGCCGACATCATCCTCCTGGAGAAGAGCCTGATGGTGCTGGAAGAGGGCGTGCTGGAAGGGCGCCGGACCTTCGCCAACATGCTCAAGTACATCAAAATGACCGCCAGCTCGAACTTCGGCAACGTGTTCTCGGTGCTGGTGGCGAGCGCGTTCATCCCGTTCCTGCCGATGCTGCCGATGCACCTGCTGGTGCAGAACCTGCTCTACGACATTTCGCAGATCGCCATCCCGTTCGATAACGTCGATGAAGAAATGCTCGCCAAACCACAGCGCTGGCAACCCGCCGACGTCGGGCGCTTCATGCTGTTCTTCGGGCCGATCAGTTCACTCTTCGACATCACCACGTTTGCCCTGATGTGGTACGTGTTCGACGCGAACACCCCGGACCATCAAACCCTGTTCCAGTCCGGCTGGTTCGTGGTCGGGCTGCTGACCCAGACGTTGATCGTGCACATGATCCGCACGCCGAAGATCCCGTTCCTGCAAAGCCGCGCGGCGATGCCATTGTTGATCATGACCGGGGTCATCATGGCCGTCGGGATCTTCCTGCCGATGGGGCCGTTGGCCCACTACTTCAAATTGCAGGCGCTGCCGTCGCTGTATTTCGTGTTCCTGCCGGTGATTCTGCTGGCGTATATGGGGCTGACCCAAGCGGTGAAGGGTTTTTACATTCGCCGGTTCGGTTGGCAGTAATTCCCGGAGGCTGCGGTTATTTCGGAAAAGTCCTACAGAAACATCTGTGCGCCTCCCGTAGCCTCGCCGCTCCAAAATCAGCTATTCACACATGAGGCTACGATGCCGAATAAAGCCTTGCGCATCCTGATCGCCGACGAGCAGCACTTTCACCGCATGATCATCGAGCGGCTATTCAATCAGCTCGGCTATTACCGGGTGGCGCCGGTGCAGAGCCTTGCGCCGATGCTGACCCTGATCGAGTACGGGTGCGAGCCGTTCGACCTGGTGGTCGTCAATGCCGCGCTGGCGGCAGGCGAACTGGATGTGTTCGGTTACTTCCTCGATAACCGGCAGGTTCGCCACGCGCTGATTTTCGACGGTCAACGGGTACAGTTACCGCTGATTCCGGTCTGCGAACAACAGAAGATTCAGGTCAGCCATGCGGCGCTGCCTGATCTGCAGTGCATCCAGACATTGATGACGATCGTTGATTCATCGTCCCGGGAGCGCTATCAGCGGTACGTCAGTTGATTGCCGCTGACCGTTCGTCTGAACTGTCATTTCTGACAGGTAGATTCTGCCTTTTCCTCATGCAACAGTCTTGGCATGGCCACTGCGTGTGCCCTGGTGTTTTCGGACGGGTGTTCGTCAAGTCTTTGCACAGAGGATTGCCATGAAGTCAGTGCTGATTGTCGACGATCATCCGGTGATTCGCGCCGCAGTCAAAATTGTCCTTGAACGAGAAGGTTTCAAACTGATTTATGAAGCGGCCAACGTTGGCGAGGCGTTGGTGTTACTGCGTGAGCATGCAATCGCCCTGGTCATATTGGATCTGGTCATGCCTGGCGGTAACGGCCTGGATCTGCTGGAGCGAATAAAAGTAAATGACTGGATGTGTGTGGTGCTGGTGTTCACTTCCCTGGATCCGCTGTTTTTTCAAGAGCGCTGCATGCGCGCGGGGGCTTTGGGGTATGTCTCAAAGACCAACGATCTGAACCATTTGCACAAAGCCGTGCAAGCCGTCATGGCGCGCTATACCTATTTCGCACAGCTGCCCACCGGGTCGCTGGATACGCTGCAACACAGCGAAAAGCAGATGATCGACAAACTCTCCAACCGCGAACTGACCATTCTGCAGTACCTGGCCCGGGGTACTAAAAACAAAGAGATCGCAGAGCTCATGCACCTGAGCCACAAGACCGTGAGCACCTACAAGACCCGTTTGATTGAAAAACTCGGGTTGAGCTCTGGTGTGCACTTGCGCGATTTCGCCAAACGCAATCACCTGATCTGAGTGCGCCCGACTGTGCGTGCCTTGCTGCTGATCCTCATGGTGTGCCTCGTGGCAACAGCGTCGGCTGCGATCCCCGACGAGCCTGAGCGCTTGCAGCTGCTGGGGCGTTCCGCGGTGGAGGGCTACGAGATCCACCTGGATCAAAAGGACCGCCAATGGCTGCGCGACAAGCGTGTCTTGCGTCTCGGGGTGAGCGGCCCGGACTACCCGCCGTTCGAGGTCACGCGCAATCACGATGAGCTGGAAGGCATTACCGCCGATTACTCTGCGCTGGTCGCGCAACTGCTGAACGTGCGGATCGAGGTGCTGCGTTATGTCACCCGGGAAGCGGCCATGGAGGCTCTCAAGTACGGCGAGCTGGATCTGCTCGGAACCTCGAACAATTTCGAAGCGGCCGACCCCGAACTGATCCTGTCCAGTGCCTACGCTGAAGATCAGCCCATGATCGTCACGCGACTGGACGAGCGCATGCCCGAGAATCTGGCAGGCAAGCGAATTGCCATGGCCGAAGACTACTTGCCGGCGCAGACCGTTGCGGCGTTCTATCCCCAGGCCAGTCTGCAACGGTATCCATCGGCGCTCGATGCGCTCGGGGCGGTGGCGTATGGGCAGGATGATGTGTACCTCGGGGACCTGATCAGCGCCAATTACCTGATCAACAACAACTACCTCAATTACGTTCAGCTGATGGGGCCGTCCGGTCTCGACGCGAATCCGTTTGGCTACGCACTGGCGCGGGACAATCTGCCGTTGATGGACCTCGTCGACAAGGCGTTGGCCGCGATCCCCATGGATCAGCGCACGATCATCGAGCAGCGCTGGAGCGCCGGCAGGGCCAAAGTAGCGGGACAGCAGCGGGTGAGTCTGAGTGAGAGTGAACAGCGCTGGCTCAATCGGTATCCGACAGTGAACGTGGGAGCGGTAGAAGACTTTGCGCCTTTGATGCTCTACACCGCGGAGGGCCGCTTCAGCGGGTTGACGGCGCAATTGTTGGCGTTGATCAGCCAGCGCACCGGCTTGAGTTTCAACGTGCTGCGAGGCCAATCCCTGGACCAGCAGGTCCAGCGACTCAAAACCGGCGAGATCGACGTCTTGCCCGCCATATTCCCCGATACCGTGGGTGCAGGCGGCCTGCTCTTTACCAGGTCCTATGTGACCAATCCATACACGCTGGTGAGTGCAACAACCCCAGGTAGCCCAAAGACGCTGGACGATCTGCCGGGCAAACGCCTGGCGATTTATCACAAGCATCCGATGCGTGCATTCATTCAGGCTCGCGTGCCGGGCGTGCGAATGGTGGATGTGCAAAACCCGGCGCAGGGGCTTGAGCTGGTGAGCAAAGGGCAAGCCGATGCCGCGCTCAGTTCATTGTTCATCACCCGTTATCTGATTGCCCGGTACTACCGTGGGCAGTTGCACATCACCAGTACCGTAGGCGATAAGCCAGCGCGCATCAGCCTGGCCACCGGGCCTGAGTCGCGGGAGTTGCAGTCGATTCTGAACAAGGCGTTGCTGAGCATTTCGCCCGATGAGATGGACGCATTAGTGGCCCGCTGGAGCAACGATGTGGTGGTCGATGACAGTTATTGGCTGCGTCATCGCCAAGGCATTTTGCAGGCGTTTGCCGCGGCCGGGGCCTTGTTGCTGCTGGCCCTGGCCTGGATCGCCTGGCAACGTCGGCAGATCCGCCAGCGCCAGCAGTGGATGCAGCTGTTGCAGGAGGCCAAGGACGCGGCGGACGATGCCAACCGCGCAAAAACCACGTTTCTGGCGACCATGAGCCATGAAATCCGCACACCGATGAATGCCTTGATCGGCTTCCTGGAAATGGCCTTGAAGCGGGCAGAAGAGGGCGTGGCTGACCGTACGGCCCTTGAAGTCGCGTCCACGGCTGCGAAGCAATTACTGGCGCTGATCGGCGATATCCTGGACATTGCCCGCATCGAATCCGGCCATCTTTCGCTGATCCCCGAGCGCGTCAATCTGCATGCGCTGGTGACGTCGGTTTGCCGCGTGTTCGAAGGGCTGGCACGGGAGAAAAACCTGGCGTGGCGCGTCGATCTGGGCGCAGGCAGTGATCGTGATGTACTGATCGATCCCACGCGTTTCAAACAGGTGCTCTCCAACCTGTTGAGCAACGCGATCAAGTTCACCCGTGAAGGCGAGGTGAGTCTGACGCTGAGTGTGGTACCCGGTTTGGCGGGGCATCTGGCAGTCAATGTGCAGATTGAAGACAGCGGCATAGGCATCAGCGCAGAGGACCGGCAGCGGTTGTTCCGCCCGTTCGTCCAGGCCGGTAACAGCCAGCAGTCCGCCCGCAAGGGGTCCGGGCTGGGGCTGGTAATCAGCCGCACGTTGTGCGAAATGATGGGTGGCCGGCTGGTGCTCAGCAGCGTCCTGGGACGAGGCTCGCAGGTCGACATCAGTCTTTCGCTGACGGCGTTGAAACCGCTGCCTCTCTGTGAATCTGTGGATGGCGGATTGCAGGGCCCCACGCAACCACTGACCATTCTGGTGGTTGACGATTACCCGGCCAATCGCCTGTTGCTCGCCAGTCAGTTGAGCTATCTGGGGCATCGCGTACTGGAGGCCGAGGATGGCGAGAACGCGTTGCAATTGTGGCGTGCAAACGAGTTCGACATTGTCATCACGGACTGCAATATGCCGAATGTCAGCGGTTATGAGTTAACCGGCGCGATACGCGATGAAGAGCGCGCGCACGGCTTGCCGCCGACGCTGATTCTGGGCTTCACTGCCAACGCGCAGCCTGAGGAAAAAGTCCGGTGCCTGGAAGCAGGCATGGACGATTGCCTGTTCAAACCCATCTTGCTGGCGGATTTGAATAGCTGGCTGGCCAGCAAATTCGAAAGGACGGAAACCGGCCACCCCCCCTCGTCCGAGATCGACTTGAGCGAGCTGGAGCAATACGTCGGTGAAGACCGGATGTTGATCAATCAATTGCTGCACGAACTGGCAGTGAGCAATCGGGATGACCGTGAACGTCTGCTTCAAGCACACGCCGGGAACAATCGCCCGGGGTTGCAAGAACTGGCGCACCGCATCAAGGGCGCTGCGCGCATGGTTCGGGCGAGGCGGCTGATCGAATGTTGTGAGGCGCTGGAGCGTGCCTGCGGCGAGGGTCTTGCAGCATCGATCGACGACGCCGTCGAACAATTGCAACGCGCCATGCAACTTCTCGATCAGAGCCTGGACAGGGTTGACGCTTAATCCCAGTGCGGCGCGATGCCTTTCGGGCTGGTCAGTCGATGGCCGCGATCCAGGCTTTCGATCAACGCCATATCAGCTTCGCTCAACTTGAGCGCACAGGCGTGCATATTGCTTTGCAGGTTGACGCGTTTGGTGGAGGAGGGGATGACCGCGTAACCCAACTGCATGGCCCAGGCCAGCGTGACTTGGGCCGGCGTTGCCTGCAGACGGTCGGCGATTTGCTGGATGACCGGATCTTTCAATACCTCGCCGTAGGCCAGGGTCATGTAGGAGGTGATCTGGATGCCGTGACGCTGAGCAAACTCGACGACCTTGCGATTTTGCAGGTACGGGTGCAGTTCGATCTGGTTGGTGGCGATGGTCCCGGCACCGACCGCGGCAATCGCCTGTTGCATCAGTTCGACGGTGAAGTTGGAGACGCCGATCTGCCGGGTCAGGCCCAGTCGCTTGGCTTCGAGCAAGGCCCCCATGAACTCCTCGACCGGCACTTGATCTTCCGGGGATGGCCAGTGGATCAGCGTCAGGTCCAGGTAATCGGTCTGCAGTTTGCGCAGGCTCTCTTTGAGGCTGTCGATCAACCGATCCCTGGCGAAGTTGGCGACCCAGATTTTGCTGGTGATGAACAACTCTTCACGGGCGATACCACTGGCGGCAATGGCCTCACCGACCTCGGCTTCGTTTTCGTAGATTTGCGCGGTGTCGATTGCCCGGTAGCCCAGAGCGAGGCCGGTGCTCACCGAATCGATGACCACCTGGCCTTGCAAGCGAAAAGTACCGAGACCGAATGCGGGAATAGACATGAATGACTCCAGGGGTTGCAGTGGGAATGGGCACGAGTATCCCCGCCTGCCTCCCTGGGAAAAACCGCTGGATGGGCAAAGCAATGTTTACCGCAAGTCATGAATCGGCGTCAGCCTGGGGATTGTTGGTGTCCGGTCGGGCGTCATCGCGAGCAAGCTCGCTCCCACATTGTATTTGCGTACCCCACAGATCCCCTGTGGGAGCGAGCCTGCTCGCGATGGTGGCGACTCGGTCTTGACGCTTACCCCCGAGCCTCAAGAATCATGCAAGTGGTTGACCCGGTCGCATACAACCGCCCATCCACATCATAAATCCGCCCCTCGGCCAGCGCAGTGGAACGGCCCAAATGGACGATTTTACCCTCGGCCCGCACCGGTCCGCTGGCACCGGTCAACGCGCGCACATAGCTGATGCGCAAATCCAGCGTCGTATACCCCTGACCCTTCTTCAGCTGGGTGTGGATCGCGCAGCCCATGCACGAATCCAGCAAGGTCGCCGCATAGCCGCCATGCACGCTACCCAGCGGGTTGTAATGCCGCGAATCCGGTGTGCCCTGAAAAATGAACAGCCCGGCCGACCATTCGATAGGGATGAAATCCATCAAGGCGCCGATGGGCGGTGAAGGCAATACACCGTCGCCAATCCCCTCGAAAAACTCGGCGGGCGACAGCGCGCTGACCTCGGCCATGGACAAACTGCCCGGCCCGGCCAGACGCGAGCGCATGGCCTGTTCCTGGGCGATCCATTGGGCGAGTGTGGCGTCGCGGTTGGGGCTTTGCATGATGATGTCCTCAGGCGGGAGCGGATATTATGGTTGTAATCCGGATCGATATTATGTCCGAAATAAAAACTCCGCCAGCCCCGCGTGTCGAGTGATCAAGCGATGTCACTGAGGCTGAACTCCTCGCCCAGAAAGTCGATCAACGCTCTGACCGATGGCAGCAGCCCACGACGCGACGGAAAGATCGCGTGCACGATTCCGCATTTCGGTGCCCAGCCCGGCACCAGTTCAACCAATCGCCCGGCCGCTATGTCATCGCGCACTACCACGCTCGGCAGGTGCGCAACGCCGATCCCGGCGAGCACGGCGTGGCGCAAGGCCAACAGGTCATCGGTGACCATGCGCGGCGCGTGTCGAATCATCGCGCTGGCGCCATCGGCGCCAAACAATTCCCACTGATATTCGCGCTGCGCCGCGCCCCAGTGCAGGCTCGGCAAACCGCTGAGGTCGGCCGGGGAAGCAGGTGACGACAGGCGTTCGCAAAAGGCCGGGCTGCCCACCAGGCACTGCGTACTGTTGCCCAGCACCTTCATCACCATGTCGGTGTTTTCCAGCGGTGGAAAGCGCACCCGCAGGGCGATGTCGAACCCTTCGTGAATCAGGTCGACCCGGCGGTTGGTGCTCTCGATGAACAACTCCACCAACGGGTACTTGAGCATGTAGCGGGTCAGCATCGGCCCCACCCAGGAGTTGAGCAGCGCCGTCGGGCAACTGATGCGCACCAGCCCTTGCGGCTCGGAGCGGTTGCGTTCAATGAGCTCGGCAGCGCTTTCCGCTTCCACGCGCATGGCCAGGCAGCGCTGGTAATACGCCTGGCCGATTTCGGTCAGCGAACAGTGTCGGCTGGTGCGGTGCAACAGCCGCACACCGAGGCGGTCTTCGAGCTCGGCAATGCGCCGGCTGAGCTTGGACTTTGGCATGTCCAGCGCCCGCCCGGCCGGGGCGAAACCACCGTGTTCGACCACTTGGGTGAAGTAGTAAAGGGTGTTGAGGTCTTCCACCATCGTTCTCCAGATAGAACGCTAAGACTGATTTTTGCAGTCTAGTGCATCGAACGCTGCGGTTTTAAGCTTTATCCATCGCGTCACACAACGAATTTGGAGGCAGGATGAAAAACATCATCGGTATCTACACCAGCCCACGGACCCATTGGGTCGGCGACGGTTTTCCGGTTCGTACGCTGTTTTCCTACGACAACCTGGGCAAACACATCAGCCCGTTTTTGCTGCTCGATCATGCCGGTCCTGCCGAATTCACCCCGACCACCGAACGTCGTGGCGTTGGTCAGCATCCGCATCGCGGGTTCGAAACCGTGACTATCGTTTACAAGGGCGAACTGGAGCACCGCGATTCCACCGGCAGCGGCGGCAAGATTGGCCCTGGCGATGTGCAATGGATGACCGCGGCGTCGGGGATTCTCCATGAAGAGTTCCACTCCGAAGGGTTCGCCAAGAGCGGCGGTACCCTGGAGATGGTTCAGCTGTGGGTCAACCTGCCGGCCAGGGACAAGATGGCCGATGCCGGTTACCAGACGATTCTCGATGGCGACATCCCGAGCATCCCGCTCAAGGACAAGGCCGGCAGCCTGCGCCTGATCGCTGGCGAATTTGATGGCCACACCGGTCCGGCGCACACGTTCACGCCGATTGACGTCTGGGATCTGCGCCTCAACGGTGGCAAGTCGTTGACCCTGGATCTGCACGAAGGTCGCAACACCGCGCTGGTGGTGCTGCGCGGTACGGTTCAGGTCAATGGCCTGGAACTGGTGCGCGAAGGACAGTTGGCGTTGTTCGAGCGCAATGGTCATCAGCTCAGCCTGGAAGCCAATAACGACGCGGTGGTGTTGCTGCTCAGCGGCGAGCCGATCGACGAACCGATTGTCGGCCACGGCCCGTTCGTGATGAACAGCGAGCAAGAGATTCATCAGGCCTTTGCTGACTTCCAGTCAGGCCGGTTCGGTCGGATGAACGGTTGAACACATTGTTGTACTGCACTGGCGTGCCGGACCTCGGGGGCTACCCTTGCCCGGCCGCGTTTTAACTCACATCAGGATTCATTCAAGCCGGCCCGTTCGGCATCGATAAAAGCGAGGATTACTCCCATGACTACTTCTTACAAACGTCTCGACAAGGATAACGCCGCCGTTCTGTTGGTGGACCATCAGGCGGGCCTGCTTTCCCTGGTGCGCGACATCGAGCCCGATCGTTTCAAGAACAACGTGCTGGCCCTGGCTGACCTGGCCAAGTACTTCAAGCTGCCAACCATCCTCACCACCAGTTTTGAAACCGGCCCGAACGGCCCGCTGGTACCCGAGCTCAAGGCGCTGTTCCCGGACGCGCCGTACATTGCCCGTCCCGGCCAGATCAATGCCTGGGACAACGAAGACTTCGTCAAGGCAATCAAGGCGACCGGCAAGAAACAGCTGATTATCGCTGGCGTGGTGACTGAGGTCTGCGTGGCTTTCCCGGCACTGTCGGCCCTGGCTGAAGGTTTCGATGTGTTCGTGGTGACCGACGCGTCGGGCACCTTCAACGAACTGACCCGTCAATCGGCCTGGGACCGCATGTCATCCTCCGGCGCGCAATTGATGACGTGGTTCGGCCTGGCCTGTGAGTTGCACCGTGACTGGCGCAACGACGTGGAAGGCCTGGGCACTTTGTTCTCCAACCACATCCCGGACTACCGCAACCTGTTTACCAGCTACAACGCGCTGACCAACAGCAAATAATCACTGACACACATCACCCCTGTAGGAGCCGGCTTGGTGGCGATAGCGGTAGAGCAGTCAACATTTCAGTGAGTGTCAGACCGCCATCGCCAGCAAGCCGG
>NZ_JBOFQE010000077.1:0-3160 GCF_051660785.1 Pseudomonas sp. | reverse complement strand
AGCTCAGACCAACGCGCGACCTACCTGACGTCGTGGTTGCACGAGTACAACTGGCATCGCCCGCATGCCAGCCTGAGTTATTTGCCACCGATTAGCCGAATAGCATCCGTGAACAACGTGGTGGGTTTACACAGCTAGCCTGCTGGCGATAGCGATTTATCCGTCAACATTGTTTTGACTGATGAACCGCTATCGCCAGCAGGCTAGCTCCCACAGGAGATGTATTTCACTTGAACTGATCGTTACCACGCGGAGCGTGGGAACGATCATCAGGCTTCAAAAAATCAATAGAACTTCTGGCTTCGCGCAAACCTCATAGCTAACAAGTCCCCCCATTTTGGTAACAACATGGATCTTGTTATCGCACGTCCTGAAGGTTTGTACTGCCCCGCCGGCGATTTCTATATCGACCCGTGGCGGCCGGTCGAGCGTTCGGTCATCACTCACGCACACGGCGACCATGCCCGCACCGGCAACCAGCATTATCTGGCGGCCGCCCCCGGCGAAGGGATTTTGCGTGCGCGACTGGGCCAGGACATCAGCCTGCAAACCCTGCCCTATGGCGAGCGCTTGCAGCACCATGGCGTTACCCTGAGTTTCCACCCCGCCGGGCATGTCCTCGGCTCCGCCCAAGTGCGCCTGGAATACGGCGGCGAAGTCTGGGTGGCGTCGGGGGATTACAAAATCGAGCCCGACGGCACCTGCACGCCCTTCGAACCGGTGCGTTGCCATACCTTCATCACTGAGTCGACCTTCGGCCTGCCGATTTATCGCTGGCAACCCCAGGCGCAGATCTTTTCCGAGATCAATCAGTGGTGGCAGGCCAACGCCGCCGCCGACAAAACCAGCGTGCTGTTCTGTTATTCCTTCGGCAAGGCACAGCGGATTCTCCACGGTATTGACGCCAGCATCGGCCCCATTTTGGTGCATGGTGCAGTGGAACCGCTGAACCGGGTGTATCGCGAGAGCGGCGTTTATATACCGCCAACGATTTACGCGGGCGATGTCCTGAAAAGCGACCCGATGATGCGCAAGGCGCTGGTCATCGCCCCGCCATCGGCCGGCGCCAGCACCTGGATGCGCCGGTTTGGCGAATACAGCGATGGCTTCGCCAGTGGCTGGATGCGCTTGCGGGGTACCCGGCGCAGACGCGGTGTCGATCGTGGCTTCGTGTTGTCCGACCACGCGGACTGGCCCGGTCTGCTCTGGGCCATCGAGCAGACCGGCGCTCAACGGGTGATGGTCACCCACGGTTCCGTCGGGGTGCTGGTGCGCCATCTGCGCGAACAGGGCCTCGATGCCATGGGTTTCAGCACGGAGTATGGCGACGATGAGGAAGACAACGCCTCCGTCGAAACCGAGCGCGCCGAGGTGGCGTCATGAAGGCCTTCGCCGAGCTGTATGCGGACCTTGACGCGACCACTTCAAGCAACGCCAAACTGGCGGCCATGCAGTCCTACTTTGCCCAGGCTGCGCCCGAAGACGCCGCGTGGGCAGTGTACTTTTTGTCCGGCGGACGACCTCGGCAGTTGGTGCCGGTACGCGTGCTGCGTGAGCTGGCCGTCGAGTTTTCCGGTCTTGAGCCATGGCTTTTCGAGGAAAGTTACCAAGCGGTCGGCGATCTGGCGGAGACCATTTCGCTGGTTATGCCCGAAACCCTCCACAGCTCGACCGACGGCCTGGCGGTGTGGATTGAAGAGAAACTGCTGCCACTGCGCGGCGAGTCCCCGGAGGTCCTCGCCCAACGACTGCCCCCGCTCTGGGCGCAACTGGATCGCCACAGCCTGATGCTCTGCATCAAACTCATTACCGGCAGTTTCCGCGTTGGTGTTTCCAAGCTGCTGGTGACGCGCGCCCTGGCGGCCATGGCCGGGCTCGACAGCAAACGCGTGGCCCAGCGACTGGTCGGGTACACCGACCTGTCCAATCGCCCGAGCGCGGCCAGCTACCTGAAATTGATCGCGGCCGAATCGTCCGACGAACATGCCCAGCGCGGTGGCCAGCCTTACCCGTTTTTCCTGGCCCATGCCTTGTCGCAACCGGTCGAGCAATTCGAAGCGGTGCTCGGCCCGGCGAGCCAGTGGCAAGTGGAATGGAAGTGGGACGGCATTCGCGCTCAGGTGGTCAAGCGGGACGGGCACCTGTGGATCTGGTCACGCGGCGAAGAACTGGTGACCGAGCGCTTCCCCGAACTCGACAGCCTGTTGCACGGCCTGCCCGACGGTACGGTGATCGATGGTGAAATAGTCGCCTGGAAAAGCCCTCGACCCAACACCGAAGACGCCTTCAACCCGCAATCGCCGGCCACTCCCGCGGTAATGCCGTTTGCCCTGTTGCAGCAGCGGATCGGCCGCAAAACCCTGGACAAGAAAATCCTCGAAGAAGTACCGGTGGTGGTCCTCGCCTATGACCTGCTGGAATGGCAAGGCGAGGACTGGCGCAGTCAGCCTCAGGTCAAGCGCCGCGCTCAACTGGATCAACTCGTCGCCACCTGCAACAGCCCGGTATTGCTTACGTCACCGGTGCTCACCGGCGAAGACTGGTTCGACCTCGCCCGCCAACGCGAAGCCTCCCGCAGCCTCGGCGTCGAAGGCATGATGCTCAAGGCCCGGGATGCGCTGTATGGCGTCGGCCGTACCAAAGACATGGGCGTCTGGTGGAAATGGAAAGTCGACCCCTTCAGCGTCGATGCGGTGCTCATTTATGCGCAGCGCGGGCATGGTCGCCGGGCGAGTCTCTACAGTGATTACACCTTCGCGGTCTGGGACGGCCCGCCGGACGCCAGCGAACGAACGCTGGTGCCGTTCGCCAAAGCCTATTCCGGCCTGACCGACGCAGAAATGCGCCAGGTCGACAGCATTGTGCGCAAGACCACCGTGGAGAAATTCGGCCCGGTGAGCAGTGTGAAACCGAGCCTGGTGTTCGAGCTGGGGTTCGAAGGCATTGCCCTGTCGAAACGCCACAAGAGCGGGATTGCCGTGCGGTTTCCGCGAATGTTGCGGTGGCGGCAGGACAAGTCGGTCGAGGAGGCTGACAACCTCGCGACGCTGCAGGATTTACTGGGCTAACCCAATCCCTGTGTAGGAGTGAGCCTGCTCGCGATAGCGGTGTATCAGGTAACACTTTAGTGTCTGACATCCGCTATCGCGAGCAGGCTCAC
>NZ_JBOFQE010000076.1:0-19161 GCF_051660785.1 Pseudomonas sp. | reverse complement strand
ATGGAGATCTGCTCCCTTTCCCCCTCTTCCCGGGGGGAGAGGGGACTGACCGAAGCGATTCAAAGCGCTACATCGACCTGAATTACCGAGTCGAACTCAGGATTTGAATCATATGGAGATCTGCTCCCTTTCCCCCTCTCCCCCATGGGGAGAGGGCTGGGGTGAGGGGGGCTTTTGAACTTGACGTAAATTTTTGCCGAACTCGGCTCTGCCCATAAATCTAATAAATTCGGAGTAGTCGCTCATGGCTCGTTTGCAACGCACCCTGTCATTGGGTTCGGTGGTGCTGTTCGGCATTGCCTACATGACGCCGATCATTGTGCTCGGCACCTTTGGCATCCTCGCTCAATCCACCGCCGGCATGGTCCCGGCCGCGTATCTGGCGGCGTTGGTGGCGATGTTTTTCACCGCCATGAGCTATGGCCGAATGGCCTCGGCGTTCCCTGTCGCAGGCTCGGCCTACAGCTATGTACGCAAGGCGATCAGCCCGAAACTCGGCTTTATCGCCGGCTGGGCGGTGCTGCTTGATTACCTGTTCCTGCCCATGGCGATCTGGCTGATCGGCGCCGCCTACCTCAACTCCGCGTTCCCGGCCGTGCCGCAGTGGATCTGGGTGCTGGCGTTCATCGGCATCACCAGCGCGATCAACATCGTCGGCCTGAAACTGGCCAACGGCATCAACGCCTTGCTAATGCTGGTGCAGTTCCTGGTGCTGATCGCCTTCGTCGCGCTGTGCATCCACTACGTCGGTGGTGACGCGAGCACGCCGTTGTGGTCGATCAAGCCGTTCTTCAACGGCGACATGCAGATGCCACTGATCATGAGCGGCGCCGCCATTGCCTGTTACTCGTTCCTCGGTTTCGACGCGGTCAGCACCCTGACCGAAGAAACCCGCGACCCGCGCCGCACCATTCCGCGGGCGATCATGTTGATTACCCTGATCGGCGGGCTGATCTTCGTCAGCGTCTCGTATTTCGTGCAGATCGCGCATCCGTCGTTCCAGTTCGACAGCGTCGACTCGGCAGCCTATGAAATCGCCCGCAATATCGGTGGCGACCTGTTCGTGACGATTTTCCTGATCGGCTTGATCGTCGGCCAATTCGCGTCGGGCTTGTCGGCTCAGGCCAGTGGTTCGCGTCTGTTGTTTGCGATGGGGCGCGACGGTGTGCTGCCCAAATCGTTTTTCGGCACCTTGCATGAGCGCTTCGGCACGCCGGTCAACAGCATCCTGTTGTGCGCGGTGGTAGCGTTGCTGGCATTGAAACTGGACGTCACCACCTCGACCTCATTTATCAACTTCGGCGCGTTCCTGGCGTTCAGTCTGGTGAATCTGTCGGTGATCTTTCACTACTGGATCGGCGGTGAGAAGAAGGGCCTGCGCGAGTTCGTGCTGTTCCTGTTGTTCCCGTTCATTGGCCTGGCGGCAGATTTGTGGCTGATGGTCAGTCTCGATCACCTGGCAATTTACCTGGGCCTGAGCTGGCTGGCGATTGGCGTGGTGTACCTGGCGGTGCTGACCGGCGGTTTCCGCCGCCAGCCACCGGAGATGGATTTCCAGGAGGCCACCTGATTCCGGACACTGCATAACCCTGTGGGAGCGAGCCTGCTCGCGATGAGGCCGTGTCAGACAACATTAATAGTGACTGACACGCAGCCATCGCGAGCAGGCTCGCACCCACAGTTTGGATTGTGTTCAGGCCGCTGAATTTGTTTGGTGCACCGGCAACTCGACCCGGAACGTGCTGCCCACGCCCAGCTCACTGCGCACCGAAATATCCCCCCGGTGCTTCTTCACAATGCCGTAAGACAGAGACAACCCAAGCCCTGTCCCCTGGCCCACCGGTTTGGTGGTGAAGAACGGATCGAAAATTTTCTGCAGGCTGTCCGGTGCAATGCCTGAGCCGGTATCAGCCACCTCAATCCACACCCGTTCCCCCTCAACCCCGGTGCGCAGGGTGATGGTGCCGCGCTGCGGGCCCATCGCCTGGGAAGCGTTGACGATCAGGTTCATGATCACCTGGTTTATCTGCGACGGCAGGCACTCGATGTCGGGCAGCGGCTGATACGCCTTCACCACATCGGCCTTGTACTTGAGTTCATTGGCAACAATGTTCAGCGTCGATTCGATGCCCTGTTGCAGATTGGTCCACTGCCATTCCAGGTTGGAGTCCACGCGTGAAAAATCCTTCAGGTCTTTGACAATTTGCCCGACCCGGTTGATGCCCTCCTTGGATTCCTTGATCAGCAACGGGATGTCGTCGCGCAGGAACTCCAGTTCGATCCGCTCACGTAACTGCCCAAGCCGCTCAATCACCTCACCCGAAGCAATCGCCTCTTCGGCTTCGCGATAGGCGTCGAGCATTTCCTGCAGTTGCCTGAAGTAGCCATCGAGGCTGCCGAGGTTGGATGAAATGAAGCCGATGGGGTTGTTGATTTCATGGGCGACGCCGGCGGCCAATTGCCCCAGCGAGGCTAGTTTTTCCGATTGCACCAGTTGCGATTCGAGCTGTTTGCGCTCGTCGATTTCCCGCTGCAACGCTGCGCTGGCCTGTTTGAATTCACTGGTGCGCTGGTCCACCAGATGTTCCAGGTGGCTCATCTGCACAAACGCGCGTTCGGTCATCTCCCATTTGGTCAGCAAGGTGCTGGCCATCTGCTGGACTTCGATGTTGTCGAACGGTTTTTTCAGGATCAGCAAGCGATCATGGGCCTGTAGACGGTCCAGCAGTTCATCCCAGGAATAGTCGGAATACGCGGTACACACCACCACTTGCAGGCGCGGGTCTTCCTGCCACAGCTGTTCGATGGTTTGCGCGCCGTCCCAGCCTTCGGGCATGCGCATGTCCACGAACGCGAGGGCGTAGGGGCGGCTTTCCTGCAAGGCCCGAGTGAGTTTGCCCAGGCCCTCCTGGCCACCATACGCAGAATCCAGTTCGAAGAGGGGCGTGGTGGCTTTGACTTCACTGCCAAACAGCGCGGCTTCCATCTCATCCAGTTCGATGTGTTGCACTGAGTCCGGTGTGAGGATCTTGCGAAAGTCATCATGAATGGACAGCGTGTCGTCGATCAGCAGAATGCGCCGGTTCGAAAGCTCACTCATGCCTCCTCCGTGACGGTTTTCAGCGGGATCTGCAGGGTGAATTGCGCACCCTTGCCGGGTCCATCGCTGTGGGCGCTGAGATGGCCGTTCATTTCGATAGCCGCCAGTGCGCAGCTGTGCAGACCGAACCCGTGACCTTCCTTGCGGGTGGTAAAGCCATGGGCAAAGATGCGCGTCATGTTCTCCGGCGCGATGCCTTCGCCATCATCCTTGACGCTGATTTGCAGGGTGGTGTCCTCGACGATTTTCACCCCCAGGGTCATTTGTCGCGGCCGGTTGCTAAGGTCGGACATGGCATATTTTGCGTTGCTGATGAGGTTGATCAGGATCAGCAACAACCGGTGCTTGTCGCCCATGACCTGCGGCACTGCGTTGTACTCCTTGACCACCGTGACGTGATGCCGGGTCAGCGCGCCGGAGTTCATGCGCAACGCATCTTCCAATAGTTCGCTGATGTGCAGCGGTTCCATCAGGCTGTTGGCGCCGGCGTAAGACTGCTGAGTGGCGACGATGTCTTTGATGTGGTCGACGCTTTTGGTCAGTTGGGCGAGCTCCTCGGTCATGCTCTGTTGTTCGAGCGCAATGGCGTCGACCAGTTGATTGAGGTAGCCGGGGAGCAACTTGCCTTTCTCGTCCAGGGTCAGAAAAGTGCCCAGGTCGCCCTGGTGTGCGTTGATCAGCTGCATCGCCTTGCCCAGCCCCTGGGCCTTGCTGGTGCGTAGTTTGCGCGTCACCAGGTCGGCGGAGATGTTCACGCTGTTGAGCACGTTGCCGACGTTATGCAGAACATTGGTGGCGATTTCGGCCATGCCGGCCTGGCGTGCGGTGTCCAGCAGTTCACTCTGGGTGTCCTTGAGTTCGCGGGTGCGCTCTTCAACCCGATGCTCAAGGTCGTCATTAACCGTTTTCAGGGCTTTGTTGACGCGATTGATCACCGTGAAACTGCGCATCAGGTGAATCGCCAGGTACACCAGTAACAGCACAAGCAGCACTGAAAACACCAGCATGTAAAAGTGATAACGCTGGTCGACGGCGTCGGTGCGCTTTTGATCTTCATTGAGCTGGCCGGTGATGTCATCCAGACGCTCGGCCACCGGGATGGCGGCGATGTTCTCCAGTAACCGGTTGACCACTGGCTGCTCACGCAGGATGAGCTCGATGTGATTGCTCAGAATGGTGATCGGGCTGTGAAACTGCTCGGGCAGCCGCTGACTGTTCACCCTCATTTTGTTCAGGCCGAGCAATATGTCCGCGGCCTTGTCGTCGGAGGTGACCTGGGCGAATTCCAGGCTGCTGAGCAACAGGTCATAGGTGTCGGTGGCGATGTTTTGCACCTGCAGTTTATCTTGGTCAGGCAGGGCCGCCAGCTGACCCTGGATATCGTCTTCGGCGGTAGGCAGGAACGCCAGAGAGTTGCGCAGCAGGGCGTTATGGGACTTGAACTGTTCCACCAGCCGGGTCTTTTCCGTGATCGCGGTTCGATAAGCCTCATGTCGCGCTTGCCACTCAGGCGTGCCGCGATCGTGAGTGGTTTCCAGTCTCTGGAACTGCTCCCACAGGCGGGTCATTTCGGTCAGCGGCGAAACCAATGGATCATAGTTATGACTGATGGCAATCCGCGCTTTGAGGATCTCGGTTTCCCATTGGGCGTTCAGCTGTTTCATCTGGCGGATCAAATCCCGGGATTCGGTGTAGGTCGACGTCTGGTTCGAGCTGGATTTGAGGTACAGAAACAGCAGTGTCGAGGCCAGTAGCAGGGCCACGACGCCGAGAAGTGCCAGGCTGCGTCGATGGGACATTTTCATAACGGTTTGCCCTCCCATTCCCCGGTGAGAGTCTTGAGGAATTTGATGATCAGCACCTTGTCCTCGTTGGAGGGGATGCGCCCCAGCTGAAACGTGAACATCACGTCTACGGCGTCTTCGAGGGTTTTGGCCGAACCGTCGTGAAAGTACGGCGCGGTCACGGCGACGTTGCGCAGGCTCGGGACCTTGAACACGTTGCGGTCCTCTTCATCCTTGGTCACCAGATAGCGGCCCAGGTCGGTTTCGGTCGGGTTGCCACGGGTCTTGAAGTAATCGCCCATCACTCCGAACTTCTGGAACATGTTGCCGCCGATGTTGATCCCCTGATGGCAGGCGATGCAGCCATAGTCCTTGAAGCGTTGATATCCGTACTTCTCCTCGCGACTGAGAATGTCGGTGTCGCCCAGCAGGTATTGGTCAAAACGCGAGTTGGTGCTGAGCAGCGTGCGCTCGTAGGTGGCCAGTGCGTTTTGCACATTGATCATGGTCACGCCGTCCGCATAGGCTTTGGCGAATGCTGTTTGATAAGCCGCGTCGGTGGACAGCGTTTGCACCACGTGTTCCCAGTTGCTGCCCATTTCACTGGGGCTCTGCACCACGGCGTGGATCTGGGTTTCAAGGGTGTCGGCGCGGCCGTTCCAGAATTGCCGGAAGTTCAGGCTGGCGTTGAACACGCTGGGGGTGTTGATGGCGACTGGCTTCCCGTTGAAGCCGATGGAGAACGCCTTGTTATCAGCGCCACCGGTTTCCAGGTGATGGCAACTGGCGCAGGACAGGCTGCCGTTGACCGACAACCGTGGCTCATTGAATAACTGACGGCCCAGTTCGACCTGCAGCGGGTTTTGCTGTGGAACCGGCGGCAGCGGTTTAAGCGGCTCGTCCAGTGGCGCGCCGTTGGCGCTCAGACAGAGTCCGAGCGACGACAGCAAAAGAACACGGTAGAGGGATGGCGACATCTGATGATTCCTTGGCGGGTGGCCTGTGTGTCGCTTCGCATCGGTCATGTGGCGGCGGAGGGGGAAGGCTTCACGGACGTCAGGTATTGCACAAAGGCGTCTGGTTCCACGGCTTTGCTGAAGTAATAACCCTGGCCTTCCTCGCATTGATGAGCCTTGAGGAAATCCAGCTGTTCGAGGGTTTCCACTCCTTCTGCGATGATGGTCAGATTGAGGCTCTTGCCCAGGCTGATGATTGCGCTGACCAACGCCGCGTCGCTGCTGTCACGGCTGAGGCCGCGAATGAACGACTGATCGATTTTCAGCACGTCGATGGGAAAGCGCTGCAGGTAACTCAGACTGGAATAACCGGTGCCGAAGTCGTCAATGGCCAGCCGCACTCCCATTGCCTTGATCCGTTTCAGGGCGGTGACGGTGGCATCGACGTTCTGCATCAGGACGCCTTCGGTGATCTCCAGTTCCAGTAACGAGGGGTCCAGTCCGGTTTCCTCAAGCACCTGTTCGATGCCTTCGACAAACCCGCGCTGGCGAAAATCAATGGCCGAGACATTCACCGACATGCACAGCTTCGGCAAGCCCGCCGCCTGCCACGCGCAGGCTTGTCGACAGGCCTGGGCCAGTACCCATTTGCTCAACGGTACGATCAAGCCGCTGTCTTCGGCCACGCCGATGAAATCCGACGGGAACACCCAGCCATGCCCGGGTTTCTGCCAGCGGATCAAGGCCTCCGCACCGACCACCGCGCCAGTCCCCAGGTCGAGTTTGGGTTGGTAATGCAGCACAAACTCGTCGCGTTCCAGCGCCAGGCGAATACCCGACTCGATGCTTTGCTGATCCCGGGCGCGCTGGTTCATTTCGTCGATGAAAAAGCTGAAATCGTTGGGGCCACTTTCCTTGATGTTGCGCATCGCGGTTTCGGCTTTCTTGATCAGCGCGATGGCATCGAAGCCGTCATCGGGGTAGATGCTGATGCCCAGGCTGGCAGTGACGCTCAGGTCATGGCCGGCGATGTGCTGGGGCGCCCGGATGGCGTTCAGGAGTTTTTCGGCGATGCCTTTGGTCTGCTGGGGATGGCGGATATCGGCGAGGATCACCACGAATTCGTCCGAACCGTAGCGAAACACCGAGTCGGATTCGCGCACCGTGGCCACCAGGTTTTGCCCGACCCGTTTGAGCATCTCGTCACCGGCCGGATGGCCCAGGGCATTGTTGATGCGCTTGAAGCGGTCAAGGCCCAGGAACATCACTGCCAGTTGCTTGTCATGGCGGCGGGACAACGCCAGGGACTGGTTCAACCGATCTCCGAGCAGCGTGCTGTTGGGCAGTTCGGTCAGTACGTCATATTGCAGCAGGTGGGACACCTTGAGCAGTTCGTGGACGCGCGCCTCGATGGTCTGCTCCAGGCTTTGCATTTTCGACTCCGCGTCCTGCGTCATCTGCCACTTCCAGGTCAGGGCACTGGCCATCTGGCGGATTTCCAGACTGTCGAAGGGTTTTTTCAACACCAGCAACTGGTCGCCGAATTCCAGCCGTTCGGCCATGTCTTCCCAGCTGTAATCCGAATAGGCGGTGCACAGCGCGATTTGCAGGTGCGGATCGACCTTCCAGATTTGTTCAATGGTTTCCAGCCCGTCCCAACCCGGCGGCATGCGCATGTCGGTGAACACCATGGCGTAGGGACGCCCTTCGGCCCGGGCGCGCTTGACCAGTTCGAGCGCTTCCTGGCCCTGATAGGCGGAATCGAGCTGGAACGTCAGCCGTTCGGGCTTGAGCGTGCCGAACAGCGCCTCTTCCGTGCCGGCCAGGGTCCGCTCATCGTCGGAGTCGGGGCCGAGGATCTTGCGAAAGTCTTGATGGATAGAGGGCGTGTCATCGATGATCAGGATGCGCCGGTTGGTCTGGACGGACGACGTTTTCATCCCTGGCCCTCCGTGGTGTGCGGGTTGTCCAGGGGCGGCCCGCTTGTGGGCACGATACTGCCGGCCTTGAGCAATTGGGCGGCCTGTTGGCTGCTGACGGCTTTACTGAAGAAGTAACCCTGAGCGTTCATTGGCGAGCCTGTGGCCATCAGCGAACTGCGCTGTTCCTGGGTTTCGACACCTTCGGCGATGATTCCGATCCCTACCTCGCGGGCGAAATTGATGATTGCCCGCAACGTGTTGGCGCTGGACGGATCGCGAGCCGCGGTATCGATGAACGCCTGGGCGAGTTTCAGGTGATTGACCTGGTAGGTCTTGAGGTAATCGAACGAGGAATATTCGGTGCCGAAGTCGTCGATGGCGATCTTCACCCCCAGCTCCCGCAGGCGCGGCAGCACGTCGTTGTGGGTCCATTTGGTATGGGCCAGAGTCGCTTCGGTGACATCGAAGCGCAGGTCCCAGGCGCACAGTTCCCAGCGCGCAGTCGTGCGCAGCACGTCATAGATCAGTTCTGGCCCGCTCTTGAGCTGGGCCAGGGACAGCTTGATGGCAATCACCGGCGGCGCCATGCCTTCGTCGCGCCACTGGCGCATTTGCTGGCAGGCGCGATCCAGCACCCAGTGACCGAGGGCGATGATGGCGCCGGTTTTTTCCGCAGCGGGCAGAAACGCCGGCGCTTCGAGCAAACCCCGCTTGGGGTGATTCCAGATGACCTGGGCTTCCATGCCAAGGATCTTGCCCGTGCTGAGGTCAACTTCCGGCCAGTACCTGAGTTCGAGTTCTCTATGTTCGAGGGCGTCTTTCAGGTCGCTGGCGATGGTCATGCGCTCGACCACCTCCTGATTGATCTCCTCGGAATGGAAGTGATACTGGTTGCGGCCCTTTTCCTTTGAGCGATAGAGCGCCATGTCAGCCTGGGTCAGCAGCCCTTCGGCGCTGGTGATGAGCGACGAGTAACTGCTGATGCCGATGCTGACCGAAACGCGCACATCATTGCCGGCCAGGGAGTAGGGCAGCACCAGGGCATCGCGGACCTTGGCCGCCAGGGACGCGGACTGGGTCGGGTCGCTGACGTCCAGCTGCAGAATGGCGAACTCGTCGCCGCCGAGGCGGGCGACCACATCGTTTTCGCGCACGCAGGCTTTGATCCGCCGGGCCACTTCCTGCAGCAACAGGTCGCCCACCGGATGACCGAGGGTATCGTTGATTCGTTTGAAGTGATCCAGGTCCAGGTAGAACATCGCGAACGGTGTGGCGCCGCGACGGGCCGCGGCGAACGCCTGGTGCAGGCGCTCGATCAAGGTGGCCCGGTTGGCCAGCCCGGTCAGCCCGTCGGTGCGGGCCAGCAGGGCGATTTTCTCCTCGGCGACCTTGCGTTCAGTAATGTCGATGATGATGCCTTCGACTTCCAGCAACCGTCCTTCGGCGTCACGCACCGGGATATAGCGGTTTTCGACCCAGCGCAAGGCACCGTCGCCGGTGCGCATCCGGAACTCGATGGAAGCGCCCGCTGCATGACGGTCCAGCACCCGGGCCATGGCCGTGTCGACCTTCGATTGGTCGTCGGGGTGGATCAATTCCCGGGCCCAGTTGGCCGAGGCGACCAGGTTCGCCGCGATGTGGCCGTACTTGGTGATGTTGTGGGAGATATACATCAGCGGAAACGAGGGTTCGCCCCGCAGGCGATACAAGATGGTCGGGCTGTTCTGCACGATGATGTTGGCGTCGGACAGCTCCCGGGTGCGTTCTTCGACGGCCGTTTCCAGCAGCGACATCTTCAGCGCCGCATCTTCGGTCATTTGCCATTTGGCGGTCAGTGCGCTGGCCATCTGCCGGATTTCAATGGCATCGAAAGGTTTTTTCAGAATCAGCAGGCGATCGCCCAGTTCCAGGCGTTCATCGATGTCTTCCCAGGAATAATCGGAATAGGCGGTGCACAGCGCCACTTGCAGCTTGGGGTCAACCTGCCACAGGCGTTCGATGGTTTGCAGACCGTCCCAACCCGGCGGCATTCGCATGTCGATGAAGGCCATCGCGTAGGGCAGGTCATTGGCCAGCGCCCGTTCGACCTTGTCCAGTGCCTCAAGGCCCTGAAACGCCGAGTCGAGCATGAAACTTTGCAGTGTGGCCGTCGCTTGCGTCCCGAACAGGGCGTTTTCGGCGCTGATCAGGTCGTCGTCATCGATCGATGGCGGGCTGAGGATCTTGATGAAATCCGCATGAATGGAAGCGGTGTCGTCGACGATAAGAATTCGACGGTTGGTTCGCGCCAGCAGCGTATTCATAGGCATACGCCGGGAGCGGTGGCAATGTGGTGCAGTGTGCTCATAGGGGCATCCTTTCCCTGATCACGTGGCCAAGCGATATAGATAATGGATCCGAGTGAACTGAGCATAGTCGCCCCTTCGGCACTTCGCCCGATCGACTGAAACGAATCATTTCCAGGGGACGTGCCGAAAATCATCTAGCCTGTAGCTCAGGTAGGGCCAAAGAGGACCGTTGGCTGATACCTGACGCACGATGTGCCCGTTTCGCTTGAGGTAATGCCATGGAAGAGCAACTCACCACGACTGTCACCCTTAAACCCACGGTCCTGCTGGTTGATGATGAGGAATCGATCCTCAACAGCCTGCGCCGGCTCTTGCGCGGCCAGCCCTACGAAGTGCTGCTGGCCACCAGCGGGGCCCAGGCCCTCGACATCATGTCCCGGCAACCCGTCGACCTGGTGATGAGCGATGCGCGCATGCCCAATATGGACGGCGCCACGCTGCTGGCGCACATTCACCAGCGCCATCCCGACACGCTGCGCATTTTGCTCACCGGTTATGCCGACCTGACGATGATCGTCAAAGCGATCAACGAGGGGCAGATTGACCGCTACATCAGCAAACCCTGGCACGACGAAGAGTTGCTGCTGACCTTGCGCCAATCCCTCGCCTACCAGCATTCCGAGCGCGAACGCTTGCGTCTTGTGCAAGAGACGTGGGATCGCAACGAAGAATTGAAGCTGCTCAACGCGACCCTGGAAAAACACGTCGCGTCCCGCACTTCCGAGCTGCAGCAGACCGCCGACATGCTCGACCTGGCTTACGAAGAGCTTAAACACAGCTATGTCACCGGCACCGAGGTGTTTTCGTTGCTGGCCAATCTGCGTTTGCCGCCGGCCAAGCAGACGAACCGGCAGATCATCGAACTGGTGCGGGTGTACTGCAAACGCCATGGCCTGGACGAGGGCAGTACCCGCGACCTGACCATGGCCGCGGCGCTCTACAACATCGGCAAGCTGAGCTGGACCGACAGCATGATGACCACGCCTGCGGACTTGCTGCACCACCACGATCAGGAGCGCTATCGCGGTTATCCGAAGCAGAGTGAATCGTTGCTGATGACCCTCGACCCGATGAAAGATGCCGCGCGCCTGATCCTTCACCATCAGGAACGCTGGGACGGCACCGGGTTTCCGGACCGGCTCAAGGGCGAGGCGATTCCGCTGGGTTCGCGGTGGCTGAAACTGGCGGTGGATTTTATCGAGTTGCAGCGAGGGCTGATCCTTGAGCGGCAGATGAACAGCGACGAAGCCCTGGTCTATATCCGCCAGTACGCCGGTCGGCTCTACGATCCTGATCTGGTCGAGGACTTCATAAAAGTTTGCGCCGCCTACCTGAGCGATGTGTCGCTGGCCGATCCGACGGTCAAGGTAATGAGCACCCGGGACTTGGCGGCCGGCATGATTCTGGCGCACAACCTCAATGCCGATAACGGCATGTTGCTGCTCAATGCGGGCAAAGTGCTGAGCGGGCCGCTGGTGGAGAAGCTGATCGCGTTCGAAGCGATGGAAGGGGCGAAATACAGCGTTTTTGTGAAAGTGCCGGAGGAGGTGGAAGCCGCGATTCTCGAAGCGCCGCTGGTGGTTCAGGCTCAGCCCTGATCCCTGTGGGAGCGAGCCGGCTCCGGGCGGCGTTCCGACGATGACGGACTGACATTCACCATTGATGTCGACTGAAAGACCGCTATCGCGAGCAGGCTCGCTCCTACAATGGGCTCGGCGTTTGACAGAGATCTTTCGGGATGACGCAGAACCCGTGCCCATGTGATCCTTGCGGCTTTTACCCAAGGCCAATCCTGATCCATGACCCTTTCCACCGCCAATTCCCCCCGCATCATCCGCATCGCCGCCGCCCTGCTGATCGGCCCCGACGGTCGCACGCTGCTGGTCCGCAAGCGCGGCACCGAAGCCTTCATGCAACCCGGTGGCAAGATCGAGCCCCATGAGCAACCGGTTCACGCCCTGGCCCGTGAACTGGAAGAAGAGCTTGGGCTGGTTATCGACCCCGCGCACGCCACCTACCTGGGCCCCTTCTCGGCACCTGCCGCCAACGAGCCGGGATTTGTCGTACAGGCTGAACTCTTCCAGCTCACCATCGATTCAGACGTATCGCCGGCCGCGGAGATCGAAGAAGTGTGCTGGATCGATCCGGCCACTGACGGCGATCTCACATTGGCGCCATTGACACGAGACCTGATCCTGCCGTTTTATCGAGCGTCGCTGACCACGACCGGCTGATTATTCACGTGCCAGGATTGCCCCCATGATCCCGCTTCAAGACTTGCTGATTTTCGCTGCTGCCGCGTTGCTGATGGTGCTGACGCCGGGGCCGAACATGATTTATCTGATCTCCCGTTCGATCTGCCAGGGGCGCAAGGCTGGCGTGACGTCTTTGCTCGGCGTGGTCGCGGGATTTTTCGTGCATCTGTTCGCCGCCGCGGCCGGTTTGACCGCCGTATTCCTGGCCGTGCCGATGGCCTACGAAGTGCTGAAATGGGCCGGCGCGCTGTACCTGCTTTGGCTGGCCTGGCAAGCGGTCAAACCCGGGGCGCGTTCACCGTTTGAAGCGCAGCAGTTGCCGCCGGACTCGTCGCGCAAACTGATCACCATGGGCTTTCTCACTAGCGCCCTGAACCCGAAAATTGCGGTGTTTTATTTGTCGGTGTTTCCGCAATTCATCTCGCCTGAACATGGCTCGGTGTTCACTCAAAGCATCGTGCTGGGCATGACCCAGATCAGCGTCAGTTTCTGCGTCAACCTGCTGATCGCGATATTCGCGGCGGGCATCGCATCGTGGTTCGTCAACAACCCGACCTGGCTGGCGCTGCAGCGTTATTTCATGGGGTTTGTTCTGTCAGCGCTGGCGGTGCGGCTGATGCTTGAGCAACGTCGGACGGCTTGATCATGTGGATTGAACGACTGGATGGCAGCCACGCCCTGGACTATCGGGCACTGATGCTTGAAGCCTACGACCTGCATCCGCAGGCCTTCACCTCGAGTGTGCGCGAACGTGCGGCGATGCCGCTGAGTTGGTGGGAGTCGCGCCTGACCAGCAAACTGGACGTGGTGTTCGGTGCGTTCGAGGACGGCAAGTTGGCGGGTATCGTCGGCCTGGCCTTCGAGCCTCGGGAGAAGGCCCGACACAAGGCGACGCTGTTTGGCATGTACGTGTCCGGCACTGTGCGGCAGCGCGGAGTGGGTCAACAACTGGTGCAAGCCGTCCTGGCCGAAGCGCAGAACCATAAAAGTCTGCGACTGATCCAGCTGACTGTCACCGCCGGCAACGAAGCCGCGTTCAACCTGTACAAGCGTTGCGGCTTTGTACAGTACGGCCTCGAACCCATGGCAGTTCGCGTCGGCGAAGACTACTTCGACAAAATCCACATGTGGCGTGAACTCAACCCGAATCCTGAAGGTTAAGAGCTTTTGTGGCGAGGGAGTGTATTTTCATTTGGTCCATCAGCGGACGGCGCTGACCCCGTCCAGTGTCGAGAACGATGTGTCCTTGGCCGTCAGCAAGAAATCGCGCATGTACGGCGCATCCAGCATGTCTGCCCGAATCCCCGCATACAGCGTCGCAAACAATCCTTTCTCACCCAGCCGCTTGGCCTTCACGTAACCTCGTGAGCTGTATTCATGCAGCGCCCAATGGGGCATGCCGCACACGCCGCGTCCACTGGCCACCAACTGCATCATCATCACCGTCAGTTCCGAGGTGCGGACCTGCGCCGGTTCGATGTCGGCCGGTTCGAGGAAGCGGGTGAAGATGTCCAGCCGATCACGTTCCACCGGGTAAGTGATCAACGTTTCGGTAAGCAAATCTTCCGGAACGATGTAGGCCTTGCTCGCCAAACGGTGCTGGTTGGCCACCGCGAGCATCGCTTCATAGGTAAACAACGGCACGTAAGTGATGCCCGCCAGTTCCAGCGGATCGGAAGTCACTACCAAATCCAGATCGCCACGGGCCAGGGCCGGCAGCGGGGCGAAGGAGAAGCCCGAGGCCAGGTCCAGCTCGACTTCCGGCCAGGCATCGCGGAACTGGTCAATGGTCGGCATCAGCCACTGGAAGCAGCTATGGCACTCGATCGCCATGTGCAAACGCCCGGCGGTGCCACCGGCCAGTCGCGCGATATCGCGCTCGGCGCCACGCAGCAGCGGCAAGGTCGCGTCGGCCAGTTGCAGCAGGCGCAGACCGGCGCTGGTGAAGCGCACCGGTTTGGTCTTGCGCACGAACAGCGGCATCCCCAGCCGTTCCTCAAGCTCCTTGAACTGGTGGGACAGGGCTGACTGGGTCAGGTGCAGGCGGTCGGCGGCATCGACCAGGCTGTCGGCTTCGCGCAAGGCGTGCAGGGTCTTCAGATGACGGATTTCAAGCACCGGATGGCTCCATGAGGAAAACTTGTGATCAACACGAAAAGGTTGAGTTTGTCTCATGATGGGTTGGCTGTCGACAATAGCGCCATCTTTTACAGGGAGAAATTCACCATGGCTCTGGCCCACACACTTGGTTTTCCGCGCATCGGCGCTGACCGCGAACTGAAAAAAGCCCTCGAATCCTACTGGAAGGGCGACCTCGATCAGGAAGCGCTGAAAAGTGTCGGCCGCCAGTTGCGCGCCACCCACTGGCAGTTGCAGAAGGACGCCGGCATCGACCTGCTGCCCGTCGGTGACTTCGCCTGGTACGACCAGGTGCTGACTCATTCCCTGACCTTCGGCGTGATCCCCGAGCGCTTCGACAGTGCCAAGGACTCCCGCGGCCTGCCGACCCTCGACACCCTGTTCGCCATGGCCCGAGGCGCCACCGCGGCCTGCTGCGGCGGGGAACACACCAAGGCGCAATACGCCCAGGAACTGACCAAGTGGTTCGACACCAACTACCACTACCTGGTCCCGGAATTCAGCGCTGACCAACAATTCAAACTGAGCTGGGAGCAGCTGTTCGACGAAGTCGACGAGGCGAAAACCCTCGGTCACAACGTCAAACCGGTGATCATCGGCCCGCTGACTTACCTGTGGCTGGGCAAAGCCAAAGGCAACGACTTCGACAAGCTCGATCTGCTGGAACGACTGCTGCCGATCTACGGCGAAATCCTCGGCCGCCTCGCCGCTCAGGGCGTGGAATGGGTGCAGATCGATGAACCGATCCTCACCCTCGACCTGCCGCAAGAATGGAAAAACGCTTTCGAGCGCGCCTACCACATCCTCCAGTATTCGCCGCTGAAAAAGCTGGTGGCGACCTACTTCAGCGGCCTGCAAGACAACCTCGGTCTGGCCGTCGGTTTGCCAGTGCAAGGCTTGCACATCGATGCGGTGCGCGCGCCCGACCAACTGCTGCACGTGCTCGATCGTCTGCCGACCTACAAGATCCTTTCGGTGGGTCTGGTCAATGGCCGTAACGTCTGGCGCTGCGAACTGGAGCCGGTGCTCGCACAACTGCAATTTGCCCAGGAACGCTTCGGCGATAACCTGTGGGTCAGCAGTTCCTGCTCGTTGCTGCACAGCCCGGTGGACCTGGAACGCGAAGACAAACTCGACCCTGAATTGAAAAGTTGGCTGGCCTTTGCGGTGCAGAAGTGCGGTGAAATCGCTGTGCTGCGCGATGCCCTCAACGATCCACAATCGCCCAAGGTGCAAGCTGCACTCGCCGAAAGCCGGGCGATTCAGGCCAGCCGCGTCGAGTCGCCGCGTATCCACAAAGCCGAAGTGAAGGCACGGATAAACACTATCAGTGACAAGGACAGCCAGCGTCATTCGCCGTTTGCCAAACGCATCGCGCAGCAACAGGCCCGCTTGAAACTGCCGCCATTCCCGACCACCACCATCGGCTCGTTCCCGCAAACCGGGTCGATCCGTCTGGCACGCCAGGCGTTCAAGCAAGGCAAGCTGTCGGCCAACGACTACACCGACGCCATGCACAGCGAAATCCGCCACGCGGTGCAAGTCCAGGAACGCCTGGGCCTGGACGTGCTGGTGCACGGCGAAGCCGAACGCAACGACATGGTCGAGTACTTCGCCGAACAACTCGACGGCTATCTGTTCACCCGTTTCGGCTGGGTGCAGAGCTACGGTTCACGTTGCGTGAAACCGGCGATCATTTACGGCGACCTCAGCCGCCCGAACGCCATGACCGTCGACTGGATCACCTATGCACAGAGCCTGACCGACAAAGTCATGAAAGGCATGCTCACCGGCCCCGTGACCATGTTGATGTGGTCGTTCCCGCGTGAAGACATCTCGCGCAAAATTCAGGCGCAGCAGTTGGCCCTGGCCCTGCGTGACGAAGTGGTGGACCTGGAAAACGCCGGCATCAAGATCGTGCAGATCGACGAAGCCGCGTTCCGCGAAGGCCTGCCGCTGCGCCGGGCGCAATGGCAGGAATATCTGGATTGGGCGGTTGAAGCCTTCCGCCTGAGCGCCTCCGGCGTGCGGGACGAAACCCAGATCCATACGCACATGTGCTACAGCGAATTTAACGACGTGATCGAATCCATCGCGGCAATGGATGCCGACGTGATCACCATCGAAACCTCGCGTTCGGACATGGAATTGCTGGAAGCCTTTGAAGCGTTCGACTACCCGAACGACATCGGGCCGGGTGTGTATGACATCCACTCGCCACGAGTGCCGGACACGGCCGAGATGGTCAAGTTGATGAGCAAAGCCGTTAAACGCATTCCTGCGGAGCGGTTGTGGGTGAACCCGGATTGCGGGTTGAAGACTCGGGCGTGGCCGGAAACTGAGGCGGCGTTGGTTAACATGGTCGCGGCGGCACGGCAGTTGCGCAGTCAGTTGGCTTAAGGGCGCCATCGCGAGCAGGCTCGCTCCCACATTGGATTTAGGTCGATCACAAATAGTGTGTACGACATCAATCCTGTGGGAGCGAGCCTGCTCGCGATGAACGATGACGCGGTCCCGAAAATGACCGCTCGGCATTCTTCATCAAACTGTCACGTAACTGTGGCAGCGCGCTTGATCAAATTTCATCAGACTCGCGCTCTACTGGGGTTCTGCGTTTCGGTGTTTTTCATGCGTGCACGATTTTTATCAACAGCGGCCTTCCTGGCCGCGTTGTTGTTTGGATTACCGTCTTTCGCGGCGTCTCGTTGCGACGTCAACGTTCCAACTGAACATGCCGATCTGGCGCAGGTAAGCTTGGCGTACCAGAGCATTGGCCGTGCGTCCGACCCGGCGTTGTTGCTGGTGATGGGGCTGGGCGGGCAGTTGATTCACTGGCCGGACGAGGTGGTGGTCGCGCTGTGTCAGCAAGGTTTTCGGGTGATTCGCTATGACAATCGCGACGTCGGCCTCTCGACCTGGCGGCAGGCGCCGGTCGACGCCAACCTGACCTTCGAAGTGTTGCGCTACAAACTCGGTCTGCCGGTGGCGGCGCCGTACACCCTGACCGACATGGCGGACGATGCCTTTGGCCTGATGGATGCGTTAAAGGTTGAGCAATTCCACGTATTAGGCGCGAGCATGGGCGGGATGATCGCCCAGCACATGGCGGCGATGGCGCCGCAGCGGGTCGAGAGCCTGACCCTGATCATGACCAGCTCCGGGGCCGAGGGCTTGCCGGCGCCGAGTGCGGCGTTGGTGCAGTTGTTGTCCCGTCGTGGCGCACCGAATCGCGAAGTGGCGCTGGAGCAACAGGCGGATTTGCTGGCGGCGTTGGGCAGCCCGACCGTCAGTGATCGGCAGGCGTTGCTGCATCAGGCGGCGCTGTCCTATGACCGAGCGTTCAACCCCGAGGGCGTGAAACGCCAGATCATGGCGATCCTCGCCGAGCGCAGTCGTGTGGCGCTGCTTAACCAGTTGCGGGTACCGACGCTGGTGGTCCACGGCACGGCCGATCCTCTGTTGCCGGTAATGCATGGCGTGCACCTGGCGGCGCATATCCGCGGCAGTCAGTTAAAGCTGATTCCGGGGCTGGCGCATCGATTCCAGGAAGCGTTCAAGGAGCCGCTGCTGGCGGCGGTGTTGCCTTACTTGCAGGCCCATCGCGAAGATACTTCGCATTGGGCGCAGATCGATCCGGTGCCAAGCCCGAATCTCCTCTAACCCCCAATCCAACCTGTGACACATAACCCTGTGGCGAGGGGATTTATCCCCGTTCGGCTGCGGAGCAGTCGCAGACCCAGTACACGCGATCTGCTTGAATCACTGCGATGGCTGTTTTTGGGGCGGCTTCGCCACCCAACGGGGATAAATCCCCTCACCACAAAGGCTCCCTTGTCTTAGTTGGTTATGTCGGTGGAACGAGGTTATCCAGCATCCGGTTCACCGCCAGTTCACCCAGCATCACGGACTGTTGAATGCCGAGCACGGTGTTGCGCTGCGGGCCTTCCATCAATGCGGCGAAATCACTGAGCATCACGCTCGCCGACGCCAGGGATTCACAGGCGTTGGCCAGCAGGGTTTCGTGATCGATGTCGGGGGCGATGGTGTAAATGGTGCTGGGTCGGCGTGGGGTGTCTTTGGGGATGACCGGTTTGAGGTAGAAATCGAGGGCGCGGTCGGCGGCTTCGTTGAGTTTTTTGGAGTCGGGGGTTTCGTAGGGGGAGACGTCGTCGGTCTCTGGGGGATTCGGAGTTATTTTGAACATTGAGGGATTTACCTTTAGTAGAGCTACAACCTCTCTCGCTACTAAACGGAAGGGGTGGTAGCTGTGCGCAAGTTAGTAGACCGGTAACACCCTCAAACCCGGCGCACCCGAGGGTGCCATGCGCACAGCCACCATCAAGTGCAGGTGAAAACCTGACTGAGTGACGCTTATGCAACCGTATTGAGGGGTAATCCGGGCTACTAAACCCGATCACTGGGAATCAGTGACACGAACCAAGTTACCGACGGCCCCCCAGGCGCACAAGCCGGCGGATTCTGACGTGGTTGTAGGCGACGGCGCAAGGCGCTGTAGCTTTCAGGAAGTAACCTTAAACAGAACTAAACACACGTCCAAAAACACCGAAAATCCCCTGTGGGAGCGAGCCTGCTCGCGATGGCGTCGTGTCAGTCGCCATCTGCTTGACTGATACACCGCCATCGCGAGCAGGCTCGC
>NZ_JBOFQE010000075.1:0-206190 GCF_051660785.1 Pseudomonas sp. | reverse complement strand
AACGTGCGACCTACCTGACATCGTGGCTGCACGAGTACAACTGGCATCGCCCGCATGCCAGCCTGAGTTATTTGCCACCGATTAGCCGAATAGCATCCGTGAACAACGTGGTGGGTTTACACAGCTAGCTCCCACAGGGATTGCGGCGCCCTGCACCTTTCCGGACACAAGGATTTTCAATGATTGCCCTGCCATGGACTTACCTGGCCCTTCTCTCCCTCGGTTACGCCCTCCCGCTGACCTACGGCCAACTCGGCTGGCTCGCCGGTATCTCCGTCGCATTACTGCTGGTCGCCGGCATCGCCGTCCGCCAACAAAAGCTGCCCGTCGCTCGCTACCTCGGCCACGGCGTGTTCATCATCCTCGCCCTGGCACTGGCGATGCACTGGCTGCCCGGTTTCTACAACGGTCGAGCCATCAATCCGCAACGTTTCACCGACGATGCCGTGCCGTTTTCCATGTACCTGAATCTGGACAAGCCCCTGATCGGTTTCTGGCTGTTGCTGGCGTGCCCATGGATTGTCGGCCGGGGTTCACTGCGTCTTTCCGTTTTTGCCACCGCGTTGGCGCTGACGTTGAGCGCCGTGCTGGCCTTGGGCGGCGCGCTATTGCTGGGGATGATCAGTTGGGCACCGAAGTGGCCGGATCAAGCCGGGCTGTGGGTGCTGAACAATCTGTTGCTGGTGACGCTGGTGGAAGAAGCCCTGTTTCGCGGTTACATCCAGGGTGGCCTCAGCCGCTGCTTCAAACACCTGCCCAATGGTGAAAACCTGGCGCTGTTGCTCGCCTCGCTGTTGTTCGGCCTGGTGCATGTGGGGGCGGGTTGGCACTGGGTGCTGCTGGCGAGCCTGGCCGGTGTCGGCTATGGTCTGGCCTACCGTTTTGGCGGTTTGGGAGCGGCCATCGCCACCCATTTCGGCTTGAACCTGCTGCATTTCGCACTGTTCACTTACCCGATGCTCGCTGGCTGAGGCAATGGCCGTTTTGCGACGCGCCGCTGATTATTGAAAAATAATTTCAATTAAATCCTGACGACGCCGACAACCTCTCAAAGCCTTGCGGATTGAAAAAGCCATGCGTAATAACCAGCCCACCACACAACGCGAACGGACCTTCCCGGCTCAGCAACGGTTGATTTCCACCACCGATGCCAAGGGCGTGATCACCTACTGCAACGACGACTTTGTCGAAATCAGCGGGTTTTCTCGTGAGGAGCTGATCCGTGCGCCGCATAACCTGGTACGTCACCCAGACGTCCCGGCCGCGGTGTTCGCGCACATGTGGGGTACCTTGAAACAAGGCTTGCCATGGATGGGCATTGTCAAGAATCGCTGCAAGGCCGGTGACCACTACTGGGTTAACGCCTATGTCACACCGGTGTTCGAAGGCAATCAGGTGATCGGTTACGAATCGGTGCGGGTCAAGCCCACCGCCGAGCAGATCCGCCGTGCCGAAGCGCTCTACCAACGCCTCAACCAGGGCAAGTCGGCCGTTCCTTCGACAGACAAATGGTTGCCGGTGCTTCAGGACTGGCTGCCGTTCATTCTGGTCAGCCAGCTGAGCTTCATGATTGGTGCGTCGCTCAACTCCCAATGGGGCTTCGCTCTCGCTGCCGGTCTTTCGGTGCCGCTGGGCCTGTTGGGCTTGAGCTGGCAACAGCGTGGCCTCAAGCGCTTGCTGCGCCTGGCCGAGCAAACCACCTCCGACCCGCTGATCGCACAGATGTACACCGACAGCCGTGGTGCTCAGGCACGTCTGGAGATGTCGATTCTCAGCCAGGAAGCACGCCTGAAAACCTGTCTGACCCGCCTACAGGACACTGCCGAGCACCTGACCGAGCAAGCGAAACAGTCCGACGCCCTGGCCCACAACAGCTCCACGGGGCTTGAACGTCAACGCGTCGAGACCGAGCAAGTGGCCACCGCCGTCAACCAGATGGCCGCCACCACCCAGGAAGTCGCCAGCCACGTTCAGCGCACTGCCGATGCCACTCAGGAAGCCAATCGCCTGACTGGTCGCGGTCGCCACATCGCCGGGGAAACCCGCGAAGCCATCCAGCGCCTGTCGGTGGTGGTCGGTGAAACCGGGCTGACCGTGACCCAACTGGCCAAGGACAGCGACGAAATCGGCGGCGTGGTCGATGTGATCAAAGGCATCGCCGACCAGACCAACCTGCTGGCCCTGAACGCTGCTATCGAAGCCGCGCGTGCCGGTGAGATGGGCCGTGGGTTTGCGGTGGTGGCGGACGAAGTGCGCCAACTGGCACAACGCACCAGCGAATCCACCGGGCAGATCCACGCGCTGATCGCCAAGCTCCAGCAAACCGCCAGCACCGCCGTGCAAACCATGGAAGCCGGGCATCGTCAGGCGGAAGAAGGCGTGGCGCGGGTACTGGAAGCGGATCAGGCGCTGGTGGGGATCAGCGAAGCGGTGGCCAACATCACCGACATGACCACCCAGATTGCTGCCGCGACTGAAGAGCAAAGTGCGGTGGCTGAAGAGATCAGCCGCAACATCAGTAACATCTCCCAACTGGCTGAAGAGACTTCGGAACAGGCGCAGAACTCGGCATTGTTGAGTGAAGAGCTGACGAAGACGGCTAACACGCAATACTCGTTGGTGGAGCGGTTTAACCGCTGATTGAATTGGTAATGCAAAAAACCCGGATAGCGAGAGCTTCCGGGTTTTTTATTGTGGCTCACCGCGTGACTACACATAGGGGCGCCATGCCCTACAAGCACGCCAGAATCCGCTGACTGGTGCACTTTTTGGGTCCGTTCTATCGTTTGCTGGTAGAAACCCAATCCCCTAAGCTGGTCAGCATGAATACATCTCCTTTGGAGGCTTCGATGGCCACCACCAGAAAGATCGACAAGCCGGTCAAAAAAGTCGGTCGCGATGAACTGACTTTTCTTGATGTCCGGCAAGCCGCGCGAATCCGCAATTGGAAAAACTTCGCCGCTCATTTTTTTAACTACAAAGTGTGCGGTGAACTCCCCGCTATTTTCGGACGAGACGAACGACTCGACCTAAGCGATATGCACCACATCCACCTGGCGTTTACCGACAGCAAAAGCCGGAAAACCTGTTCTTTTGATGTTCTCTGTCAGACCACTTTCGCGAGCAGGCTCGCTCCGACAGTTGGGCCGAGTGCATCAGTAAGAGAATGGTCGGGTCGGAGGCCGCCATCGCTGGCAGGCCAGCTCCCACAGTTGGGTTGAGTGCATTCAATTAGTAATCGGTTGGCTGGCAAGCCAGGTCTGATTTGAGTGCATTCAGTTAGAGATTGGTTGGCTGGCCGGCCGTCGTCGCGAGCCGGCTCACTCCTGCAGTTGGGCCCGGTACACCAGCAAGAGATTGGTCGGCTCGTAGGCCGCCATCGCTGGCAGGCCAGCTCCCACAGTTGGGTTGAGTGCATTCAATTAGTAATTGGTTGGCTGGCAAGCCAGCTCTGATTTGAGTGCATTCAGTTAGAGATTGGTTGGCCGGCCGTCGTCGCGAGCCGGCTCACTCCTGCAGTTGGGCCCGGTACACCAGCAAGAGATTGGTCGGCTCGTAGGCCGCCATCGCTGGCAGGCCAGCTCCCACAGTTTTGATTGAAGTGCATTCAGTTAGAGAATGGTCGGCTGTCAGGCCGCCATCGCCAGCAGGCTGGCTCCCACAGAAAGCAAAAACAATGCGCATCCGCTTCTCACCACTCAACAGGATGAGCGTTAGCTCGGCTGCAGCTCTTGATCTTGATCCACGGGCGACGTCGGAAGGTTGAGGGGAGGGATTCTTCCGGGGGGTGGGAGCGCAGCGACCGTTCGACGAAGTCGAACACATCGAGAGGAGGTGCAGCGAAGCAAACCGGAGGCGATGCCCCCGGATGGATCCCGGAGCGAAGGAACCCCGAGCCTCAGCGAGCGGGCCGAACGTAGGAGCAAGCGTTTTTTTGCTTACTTTTTTTAGGCGCTTGTAAAAAAAGTGAGTCGCCGTAAGGGCGAAACCCTAAGTGGCCGTTACCGCAGCAATGGATATACCCCCCCCCAAAAAAATCTCACCGAAGAAACTCGGCCACTTTCTGCACGGCGCTGGCCAAATGCTGCTCATGCGTAAACCCGGAAACCTTCAGCGGCTTCAAATCATGATCCCCCGCCCCCAGCCAATACACCTCAATACTCGGCGATAGGTCGTAAGCCTCGACCGCCTCACGATTGCCGAGCGCATCCCGCTCGCCTTGCACAATCAACGTCCGAGTCTGCAAAGAAGCCAGATGTTCGACCCGAGGCTTCTCCGGCTTCCCCACCGCATAAAACGGATAACCCAGGCAAACCAAGGCATCAGCCCCCAGCTCATCAGCCAACAGACTGGCCATCCGCCCGCCCATGGACTTGCCACCAATGGCCAAACGCCCAGTGACATGGCGTCGCACCACGGCATACACCTCACGCCAGCATTCCAGCAGTTTCGGCGCCGGATTCGGTGGACGCTTGCCCCCGTCAACACGCCGTTGCGCCATATACGGAAACTCGAAGCGCAGCACGTTGACGCCTTGACCGGAAAGGCGTGTAGCCATGTCGTTCATCCAGCCGCTGTCCATTGGCGCGCCGGCACCGTGAGCGAGGATCAGCGTTGCCGATGCAGGTTCAGAGGCAGCATTCCACAACCATCCATGATCCCGCACACACTGCACCCATTGATCCCCGTCAATACTGGCCTTGTGCTCTTTGTCCATGCTTGCCTCGCTTTTAGTCTGCCTATAACTCCAGGCGAAGGACGCGCTGCCTTTTTGTTGCAAGCGCGCTCACTTCGGCTGAACCGTGGATGGGGAACCATGAACACTTCTATCAGTACCGCCTACAACTACAAGGTGGTCCGCCAATTCGCCATTATGACGGTGGTGTGGGGCATCGTCGGCATGGGGCTCGGGGTATTTCTCGCGGCCCAATTGGTCTGGCCGGAACTCAACTTCGATTTGCCGTGGACCAGTTTCGGCCGGTTGCGCCCGCTGCACACCAACGCGGTGATCTTCGCCTTCGGCGGTTGCGCCCTGTTCGCCAGTTCGTTCTATTCGGTGCAGCGCACCTGCCAGACCCAGCTATTTGCGCCGAAAATCGCCGCGTTCTGCTTCTGGGGCTGGCAAGTGGTGATCCTGTTGGCGGCGATCAGCTTGCCACTCGGCTATACCAGTTCCAAGGAGTACGCCGAACTGGAATGGCCGATCGACATCCTGATCACCATTGTCTGGGTCGCCTATGCCGTGGTGTTCTTCGGCACGATCATGCAGCGCAAGACCAGACACATCTACGTCGGCAACTGGTTCTTCGGTGCGTTCATCATCACCGTGGCGATTCTGCACATCGTCAACAACCTTGAATTGCCGGTGAGTTTCACCAAGTCCTACTCGGTGTACGCCGGTGCGACCGACGCCATGGTTCAGTGGTGGTACGGCCACAACGCCGTCGGCTTTTTCCTCACCGCCGGTTTCCTCGGGATGATGTATTACTTCGTGCCGAAACAGGCCGAGCGTCCGGTGTATTCCTATCGCCTGTCCATCGTGCACTTCTGGGCCCTGATCACCCTGTACATCTGGGCCGGCCCGCACCATTTGCACTACACCGCGCTGCCGGACTGGGCGCAGTCGCTGGGCATGGTGATGTCGCTGATCCTGCTGGCGCCTAGTTGGGGCGGGATGATCAACGGGATGATGACGCTTTCGGGGGCCTGGCATAAGTTGCGCAGCGACCCGATCCTGCGCTTCCTCGTCGTGTCCCTGGCGTTCTACGGCATGTCGACCTTCGAAGGGCCGATGATGGCGATCAAGACGGTCAACGCCCTCTCCCACTACACCGACTGGACCATCGGCCACGTTCACGCCGGGGCACTCGGCTGGGTGGCGATGATTTCGATCGGTGCGCTGTACCACATGATCCCGAAGATCTTCGGTCGCCCGCAGATGCACAGCATCGGCCTGATCAACGCGCACTTCTGGCTCGCGACCATCGGCACCGTGCTCTACATCGCGTCCATGTGGGTCAACGGCATCGCCCAGGGCCTCATGTGGCGTGCGGTGAACGAAGACGGCACGCTGACCTACTCCTTCGTCGAAACCCTTGTGGCCAGTCACCCAGGCTTCGTCGTGCGACTGGTAGGAGGTGCGATCTTCCTCAGCGGCATGTTCCTGATGGCTTACAACACCTGGCGCACCGTGCGGGCCTCGCAGCCCGCCGACGTCGCCGCTGCCGCGCAGATGGCCTGAGGAGTCCGCCATGAAACACGAAACAATCGAGAAAAACGTCGGCCTGCTGATGCTGCTGATGGTCCTGGCCGTGAGCATCGGCGGTCTGACCCAGATCGTCCCGCTGTTCTTCCAGGACGTGACCAATAAACCGGTGGAAGGCATGAAGCCCTACACCGCGCTGCAACTGGAAGGTCGCGACATTTACATCCGTGAAGGCTGCGTCGGTTGCCACTCGCAAATGATCCGGCCGTTCCGCGCCGAGACCGAACGTTACGGGCACTACTCAGTGGCCGGTGAAAGCGTCTGGGATCACCCGTTTCTCTGGGGTTCCAAGCGCACCGGACCGGACCTGGCCCGGGTCGGCGCACGCTACTCGGATGACTGGCACCGCGCGCACTTGTACAACCCGCGCAACGTCGTACCCGAGTCGAAGATGCCGGCCTATCCATGGCTGGTCACGCAAGCGGTCGACAGCAGCCACACAGAAACCAAGATCCGCGCCATGCGCACCCTCGGCGTGCCGTACACCGATGACGACATCAGCGGCGCGGTTGCCAGCCTCAAGGGCAAGACAGAAATGGACGCACTCGTTTCTTACCTGCAAGTGCTCGGCACTGCCATCAAGAGCAAGAGGTGAGCCATGGTCATTGAAATGAGCACAGGCCTGATCCGCGGCCTCGGCACGGTCGTTGTGTTCGTGGCCTTCGTCGGCCTGACCCTGTGGGTGTTCAACAGCAAGCGCGGCCCGGAATTCGCCGAAGCGCGCCTGCTGCCCTTCGCCGACGAGCCACAACCCGACAGCACCCAAGAACCTGAAACAAGGAGTACCCGGCCATGACCACCTTCTGGAGTACGTGGATCTGCGTACTGACCATCGGCAGCCTGATCGGCCTGACCTGGCTGCTGATCGGCACCCGCAAGGGCGAAACCAAGGGCAGCGTCGACCAGACCATGGGCCACAGCTTCGACGGCATCGAGGAGTACGACAACCCGCTGCCGCAGTGGTGGTTCATGCTGTTCGCCGGCACGCTGGTGTTTGCCGTGGGCTACCTGATTCTTTATCCGGGCCTGGGCAACTGGAAAGGCATCCTGCCGGGTTACGAGGACGGCTGGACCGGCGTCCACGAATGGGAAAGGGAGATGAACAAAGCCGACGCCAGGTTCGGACCGATCTTCGCCAAATTCGCCGCCATGTCCCTGGAAGAAGTGGCCAGGGATCCGCAAGCGCTGAAAATGGGCGGTCGCCTATTCGCGTCCAACTGCTCGGTGTGCCACGGCTCGGATGCCAAAGGCGCTTTCGGCTTCCCGAACCTCGCCGACAGCAATTGGCGCTGGGGCGGCGATGCCGAGATGATCAAGACTACGATCATGGGCGGTCGCATGGCGGCCATGCCCGCCTGGGGTGAAATCCTCGGTGAGGCCGGCGTGAAAAACGTGGCCGCGTATGTGCGTCATGACCTGGCCGGCCTGCCATTACCCGCTGACGACACTGCCGATCTGCACGCCGGACAGCAAGCGTTCAGCACCACGTGCGTAGCCTGTCATGGGGCAAATGGCCAGGGCACTGAAGCCATGGGGGCGCCAAATCTGACGCAACCGGCCGGACTTATCTACGGTACAAGCCTGGCGCAGCTGCAACAGACCATTCGCCACGGTCGCCAGGGCCATATGCCGGCGCAGAACGAATTGCTCGGCAACGACAAGGTGCAATTGCTGGCCGCTTACGTTTACAGCTTGTCGCACGATCTGAGCACCGAGCGCTTGCAGGCTGAAGGCAAACGCGAATAAATCTCGACCGCTCTACTGCCGCATTCTCCCGGATGCGGCAGTTCCCTGCCTCTTTGCGACCAAGTGTCGCACCCCTCCGATAGTCCTCCTTTCGGTTCCCCAGATTCGGGTCTAAGCTTGCTCCGATGCGGACTGGCATGAGCCGGTTCCAGGTCGACTCAACCCGATGTGTTCGACGAATCTGCTCGATGACAGGCCGCAAAGGCTGGTAGATACCGGCTGTCGTGCCAAATGCCATCGGTCACCTGATCGTTGTGTTTGAACACACCCCGTAACAACTGACCTGACCCCCTCACCCTTTTCGTTCGCTGCGACATTTTGTCCGAGGCCGATTTTGTCCTTACGCGGCGCATGGAAAGGCCGCAGAATCAGCTTTTGAAAGCATTGACCCCGGTCATGGCGCGTTGCAATGACCCCCCGCTTTCTCCATACTTGCGGCCGATTTTTACTCCTAATAAAACACCCAAACCGTGGAACCTTAGAATGAGCACAGCAATCAGTCCGACTGCTTATAACTATAAGGTAGTCCGCCAGTTCGCCATCATGACGGTGGTCTGGGGGATCCTTGGCATGGGGCTTGGTGTCTTCATCGCCTCACAGCTTGTATGGCCGGAATTGAACTTCGGTCTGCCGTGGACGACCTTTGGACGCTTACGCCCGTTGCACACCAACCTGGTGATTTTCGCCTTCGGTGGTTGTGCTCTGTTTGCCACTTCTTATTACGTCGTGCAGCGAACCTGCCAAACGCGACTGATTTCCGACAGCCTCGCCGCCTTCCACTTCTGGGGTTGGCAAGCGGTGATCATCGGCGCGATCGTTACCTTGCCGCTGGGTTACACCACCACCAAGGAATACGCCGAACTGGAATGGCCCCTGGCTATTCTGCTGGCCATTGTCTGGGTCACCTACGGTCTGGTGTTCTTCGGCACCATCGTCAAGCGCAAGACCAAGCACATCTATGTGGGTAACTGGTTCTACGGTGCCTTCATAGTCGTGACGGCGATGCTGCACATCGTCAACCACATGTCCCTGCCGGTCAGCCTGTTCAAGTCCTATTCCGCCTACTCGGGTGCGACTGACGCGATGATCCAGTGGTGGTACGGCCACAACGCGGTGGGTTTCTTCCTGACCACGGGCTTCCTGGGGATGATGTATTACTTCGTTCCGAAGCAGGCTGAGCGTCCGATCTACTCCTATCGCCTGTCCATCGTGCACTTCTGGGCGCTGATCACCCTGTACATCTGGGCCGGTCCGCACCACCTGCACTACACCGCACTGCCGGACTGGGCTCAATCCCTGGGCATGGCGATGTCGATCATCCTGCTGGCTCCGAGCTGGGGCGGCATGATCAACGGCATGATGACCCTGTCGGGCGCCTGGCATAAGCTGCGCACCGACCCGATCCTGCGCTTCCTCGTGGTATCGCTGGCGTTCTACGGCATGTCGACCTTCGAAGGCCCGATGATGGCCATCAAGACCGTGAACTCGCTGTCGCACTACACCGACTGGACCATCGGCCACGTACACGCCGGTGCCTTGGGCTGGGTTGCGATGATCTCGATCGGCGCCATCTACCACATGATCCCGAAACTGTTCGGTCGCGCGCAGATGCACAGCATCGGCCTGATCAACACGCACTTCTGGCTCGCGACCATCGGTACCGTTCTGTACATCGCTTCGATGTGGGTCAACGGCATCACCCAGGGTCTGATGTGGCGTGCAATCAACGACGACGGCACCCTCACCTACTCGTTCGTCGAAGCCCTGCAAGCCAGCCACCCTGGTTTCATCGTTCGCGCCCTGGGCGGTGCGTTCTTTGCCAGCGGCATGCTGTTCATGGCCTACAACGTATGGCGGACCGTACGTGCCTCGAACCCGGCTGAAGCCGAAGCCGCCGCTCAGATTGCTGTAGTTGGAGCTCACTGATGAAGCATGAAGCAGTCGAGAAAAATATTGGCCTGCTGGCCTTCTTCATGGTTATCGCCGTCAGCGTCGGCGGCCTGACCCAGATCGTTCCGCTGTTTTTCCAGGACGTCACCAACAAGCCGGTCGAAGGCATGAAGCCTCGCACCGCCCTTGAACTGGAAGGCCGCGACATCTACATCGCCAACGGTTGTGTCGGCTGCCACTCGCAGATGATCCGCCCGTTCCGTGCTGAAACCGAACGTTACGGCCACTACTCGGTTGCCGGTGAAAGCGTCTGGGACCACCCGTTCCTGTGGGGTTCCAAGCGTACCGGTCCGGACCTGGCCCGTGTCGGCGGTCGTTACTCCGATGACTGGCAGCGTGCGCATTTGTACAACCCGCGCAACGTAGTGCCCGAGTCGAAAATGCCGGCTTACCCGTTCCTCGTGGAAAACAAGCTCGACGGCAAGGAAACCGCGAAGAAAATGGAAGTCTTGCGCACGCTCGGCGTCCCTTACACCGACGAAGACATCGCCGGCGCTCAGGATGCTGTGAAGGGCAAAACCGAAATGGACGCGCTGGTGGCCTATCTGCAAGGCCTGGGCACCATCATCAAAAGCAAACGGTGATTTAGATGGATATCGGGATGATTCGTGGCCTGGGCACCGTTGTTGTGATGGTGGCCTTCATCGGACTGGCGCTGTGGGTGTTCAGCCCCAAGCGCAAGTCGGAGTTTGAAGACGCGACCTTGCTGCCTTTCGCGGATGATCCCGAAGCCATCAAGCACGTCGAGCAAGCTTCTAGGAGTAACAAAGAATGACTACGTTCTGGAGTCTGTACGTCACAGTCCTCAGTCTCGGCACCATCTTCGCCCTGACCTGGCTGCTGCTGTCCACCCGCAAGGGCCAGCGCAGCGAAGCCACCGAAGAGACGGTTGGCCACTCCTTCGACGGGATCGAGGAGTACGACAACCCGCTGCCGAAATGGTGGTTCATGCTGTTCGTGGGCACCATCATCTTCGCCCTTGGCTACCTGGTGTTGTACCCGGGCCTGGGTAACTGGAAAGGCCTGCTGCCGGGCTATAACTACCTGGATACCGAGAAGCAGACGGCGTTCGCCAACGGCCAGACCGGCTGGACTGGCGTTCACGAGTGGGAAAAGGAAATGGCCAGGTCGGACGCCAAGTTCGGTCCGATCTTCGCCAAGTTCGCCTCCATGCCAATTGAAGAAGTGGCCAAGGACCCGCAAGCCCTGAAGATGGGTGGCCGCCTGTTTGCCTCCAACTGCTCGGTCTGCCACGGCTCCGACGCCAAGGGCGCTTATGGCTTCCCGAACCTGACCGACGCCGACTGGCGCTGGGGCGGTGAGGCAGAAACCATTAAGACCACCATTATGGGTGGCCGTCATGCGGTCATGCCGGCGTGGGCTGACGTGATCGGCGAGCAAGGCGTTGCGGACGTTGCCTCGTTCGTACTGACCAACCTCGATGGCCGCAAGCTGCCGGAAGGCACCAAGGCCGACCCGGTTGCCGGCCAGAAGCTGTTCGCCGCCAACTGTGCGGTGTGCCACGGTCCGGCAGGCAAAGGTACGCCAGCGATGGGCGCACCGGACCTGACCCACCCGGCCGCGTTCATCTACGGTTCGAGCTTCGCTCAACTGCAGCAGACCATCCGTTACGGCCGTCAGGGCCAGATGCCTGCGCAAGAACAGCTGCAAGGCAACGACAAGGTTCACCTGCTGGCCGCTTACGTCTACAGCCTCTCTCACGGTGAGAAAGCGCCGGCGGAAGACGCTCAGTAAGGCAAACGCTTGATGCAACAAAAAAGGCCCCGCCAGTGATCTGGCGGGGCCTTTTTCATGGGCGACTGGCCCAGATCGATTTCACCGGCACCGTATCCAGCAGCTCTCGGGCCTGCCATTGATTGTTCTTCACAAGGTTGATGTGCAATTGCTTGCGATCATCCGAGAAGCTGGCAATCAGATAGGTTTGCTGGGAAGTGGCGCCGCTGAGGTACATGGGCACGCCATTCACGTCATAGGCATCGCCGCCTCGGTCATGGTAGTGGCCAGCGAAAATGGCGGTGACCTCATACTTCTTGATCATTTGGTAGAAGCGCAGCACTTGCTCGCTGTCACCCATCATTTCTTCTGGTTTGTGCATGTTGATAATGATGGCATACCCCTGAGCCCGGGCGACTCTCAAATCGTTTTCAAGCCAATCCAGGGTACTGTTGATTTCGAAAGTCGTCGGGTTTAACGCATGAGAAATCCTGGCCGCATAGGTCGGCTCATTATTGAGTTGCACCAAATGGACATCGCCGATGTTCTTGGAATAGGCGAGACTGCCCGAATACAGCCTGCTGATGAAACTGCCCGTTACTTGCAAATCAAAATTATCGACCTTGCCTTCATGGTGTTCCTTAAACTCCACAATACTACCGGCCGCGCAACTATTGCTGAAGCAATCATCTACGTTATTCTCATAATCGTGGTTACCCAACCCATACAGATAATCGTCCTTGAAGTATTTTTTCAATGTCGAATCCATGTAAGAACGCTGCCAACCGTGACCGAAAGCAGTGATATCGCCATTGATCATCAGTGGTACATGGGATTGCGCATTAACCTTCCGGAAGTCGGCAATACTCGCAAACTGGGACTCTACCAGCCACTTGGAACGACTATTGAAATCCGTTTCCGACTCAGGCTCTCTGCGGTCGAGCTTATCTGTCCACGGGTATTGCGTATCCGAAGTGAAGATCATATGGCGTGGAGCACCCTCCACCGAATAAGCCAAAGGTGCAGTAGAGAGCAGGCACAAGCCCAGTACAAATCGCTTAACTTTCTTAGAAATCATAGAATTCCGTTTCCATTAACATTAAATAAAGCGTGATTCAAAGAACACACAAAACAAACTTATTGGAAACAGGCAAAAACTTCAAACATTCAACTAGAACCAATTAAATAAACATATTTCCGCCACACACAAACATACCGAAGCGAAACGCTCCACCACTTAAACTGGCTTGTATTTTGTGTCTGATAATTCAGGCTGCAGCGTGTCCAGCCGGCCACCTGTTTATGAAATTCTCTTTGACGGTCGTGTATGCAGGGCGGCAGGGGCCTGTAACCTGCCCCTGCCGTTTCGGCCACGCATGGACCAGGAATCACCTCGCCATCCGTTCTGGATCCTGAAAAACCGTCCATAATTCACAAGTCAATTGATTCAAGTCATTACACCGTCAATTGATTTCCACCAACGTGACCAAAGGTCGCACCCTTGATCTAGAGCTACAGGCGTATCATTGCGCCACTGCAACACCTCTTTTTGACCGCGGTCGGCACGTACTGACCGAGGCATTTTTCCACTGCCGTGGGATGCAACGATGAGCAATCAGATTCCGGTACACGACGTCACGCCACCTGCCAAAGACGCGAACAACAGCGTCGACCTCTACGCCTCTAGAGAAAAGATCTACACCCGCGCCTTCACCGGTCTGTTCCGCAATTTGCGGATGATGGGCGGTGCGTTTCTGTTCCTGTTGTATTTCGGCACGGTCTGGCTGAACTGGGGCGGCCATCAGGCCGTCTGGTGGAACCTGCCGGAGCGCAAATTCTTCATCTTCGGTGCGACCTTCTGGCCTCAAGACTTCATCCTGCTTTCCGGTATTTTGATCGTCAGCGCCTTTGGCCTGTTCTTCATTACCGTGTACGCCGGTCGGGTGTGGTGCGGCTACACCTGCCCGCAGAGCGTCTGGACGTGGATTTTCATGTGGTGCGAAAAGGTCACCGAAGGCGACCGCAACCAGCGCATCAAGCTCGACAAGGCGCCGATGAGCGCCAACAAATTCCTGCGCAAACTCAGTAAACACACGATGTGGCTGGTGATTGGCTTCGTGACCGGATTGACCTTCGTCGGTTACTTCTCGCCCATTCGCGAATTGACGATCGATTTTTTCACCGGCGAAGCGGACGGCTGGTCCTATTTCTGGGTCGGTTTCTTCACCCTTGCCACGTACGGCAACGCCGGCTGGTTGCGCGAGCAAGTGTGCATTTACATGTGCCCGTATGCGCGCTTTCAGAGCGTGATGTTCGACAAGGACACGCTGATCGTTTCCTACGATCCGCGCCGAGGTGAAAGCCGTGGCCCGCGCAAGAAAGGCATCGACTACAAGGCCCAGGGCCTGGGCGACTGCATCGATTGCACGATGTGCGTCCAGGTCTGCCCGACCGGTATCGACATCCGCGACGGCCTGCAGATCGAATGCATCGGCTGCGCGGCGTGCATCGATGCCTGCGACAGCATCATGGACAAGATGGAATACCCGCGCGGCTTGATCAGCTACACCACCGAGCACAACCTGTCCGGGCAAAAAACCCATAAACTGCGCCCGCGCCTGATCGGCTATGCCGTGGTGCTGCTGGCCATGATGGGCTTGCTGGCGGGCGCGTTCTTCATGCGTTCTCTGGTCGGTTTCGACGTCAGCAAAGACCGCGTGCTGTACCGCGAGAACGCCGAAGGCCGGATCGAGAACGTTTACAGCCTGAAGATCATGAACAAAGACCAGCGCGACCATACCTACGTGCTGGAAGCCTCCGGGTTGCCGGACCTGAAGCTGCAAGGCAAGCGCGAAATCAAAGTCGCCGCCGGGGAGATTTTCAGCCAGCCGGTCGAACTGTCGATCGCACCGGAAAAATTGCCGTCGAGCACCAACGAGGTGAAATTCATCCTCAAGGATGCCGACGACGACAGCGTCCACGTTGAAGCCAAGAGCCGATTCATCGGCCCACAAATTCGTTGAGAGAAGTGATCATGCCCGCAGCAAACGCCGCAAGCCCTTGGTACAAGCATCTTTGGCCATGGATCATCATCGCCATCCTGGCCTGTTCCGTGACCCTGACCTTGTCCATGGTGACGATCGCGGTGAACAACCCGGATAACCTGGTCAACGACAACTACTACGAGGCCGGCAAAGGCATCAACCGCTCCCTGGACCGCGAGCTGCTGGCCCAGACCCTGTTACTGCGCGCCAGCGTTCACCTGGATGACGTGACCGGCGAAGTCGACCTGCGCCTGAGTGGCAACAGCCAGCCGAAAACCCTCGAACTGAACCTGATCTCGCCGACCCAGCCCGAGAAGGATCGCAAGATCACCCTGGCTCGCAGCGAAACCGAACAGGGCCGCTACATCGGCCAGTTGAGCGACAAGATTGAAGGCCGTCGCTTTGTCGAATTGCTGGGCACTCAAGACGACCATATCTGGCGCATGTTCGAAGAAGAGCTGGTCAGCCATGACAAGGATCTGTTGCTGGGTGATGAGCCGCTGCAGGGCGCGGAAGACCTGAAGAAGTAAACTCGCAATGTGGCGAGGGGATTTATCCCCGTTCGGCTGCGAAGCAGTCGTGAAACCTGTTTGCGGAAATATGACTGGAAGAATGCAGGGGGCCGCTTCGCAGCCCAACGGGGATAAATCCCCTCGCCACAGAACCTGGCCCGGTTTTAACAATATTGTTTTCATGGCCACTTAGATGACCACCCAACTGCCCTGCTACCACTGCGCCCTGCCCGTCCCCGCCGGCAGCCGCTTCACCGCCGCCGTCCTCGGTGAAACCCGCGAGTTCTGCTGCCCGGGTTGCCAGGCCGTGGCTGAAGCGATCGTGGCCGGTGGGCTGGAAAGCTACTACCAGCATCGCAGCGAGTCATCGGCCAACCCCGAAGCGTTGCCGGTGCAGTTGGTGGATGAGTTGGCGCTCTATGATCGTGCCGATGTGCAAAAGCCTTTTGTGCGCCACGACGGCGAACTCGCCGAAACCACCCTGTTGATGGAAGGCATCAGCTGCGCCGCCTGCGGCTGGCTGATCGAAAGACACCTGCGTGGCTTGCCGGCGGTGGCTGAGGCGCGCCTGAACCTGTCCAACCATCGCCTTCACGTGCGCTGGGCCGACGCGCAATTACCGTTGAGCCAGGTGCTCAGCGAATTGCGCCACATCGGTTACGCCGCGCATCCGTATCAAGCCGACCGCGCCAGCGAACAACTGGCCAGCGAGAACCGCCTGGCCCTGCGCCAACTCGGTGTCGCCGGGCTGCTGTGGTTCCAGGCGATGATGGCGACGATGGCCACCTGGCCGGAATTCAACATCGACCTGAGCCCGGAGCTGCACACCATCCTGCGTTGGGTCGCGCTGTTCCTCACCACCCCGATTGTGTTTTACAGTTGTGCGCCGTTTTTCAAAGGGGCGATGCGCGATTTGCGCACCCGCCACCTGACCATGGATGTGTCGGTGTCGCTGGCGATCGGCAGTGCCTACATCGCCGGGATCTGGACCTCGATCACCGGCGTCGGCGAGTTGTACTTCGATGCCGTGGGAATGTTTGCATTGTTCCTGCTCGCCGGACGTTATCTGGAGCGGCGCGCCCGCGAACGCACCGCCGCCGCCACCGCACAACTAGTCAACCTGTTGCCTGCTTCGTGCCTGCGCCTGAGTGCCGACGGCCAGAGCGAGCGGATCCTGCTCAGTGAACTGCGCGTCGGCGATCAAGTGTTGGTGCACCCCGGTGCAATCCTGCCGGCCGACGGCAAGATCCTCGATGGCCAGTCGAGCATCGACGAATCGTTGCTGACCGGCGAATACCTGCCGCAACCGCGTACGCAGGGTGATGCGGTCACCGCCGGCACTCTGAACGTCGAAGGCGCGTTGACTGTTGAAGTGCTGGCATTGGGTCAGGACACGCGACTGTCAGCCATCGTCCGTCTGCTGGACCGCGCCCAGGCCGAGAAGCCGCGACTGGCGGAAATCGCCGACCGCGCCGCGCAATGGTTTCTGCTGCTGACGCTGATCGCCTCCGCCTGCATCGGTCTGTTGTGGTGGGAACTGGATTCATCGCGAGCCTTCTGGATTGTCCTGGCGATGCTCGTTGCAACCTGCCCATGCGCCTTGTCGCTGGCCACGCCCACTGCACTCACCGCCGCTACCGGCACCCTGCACAAACTCGGTTTACTGCTGACGCGCGGGCATGTCCTTGAGGGCCTGAACCAGATCGACACAGTGATTTTCGACAAGACCGGCACGTTGACAGAAGGTCGCCTGGCCTTGCGCTCGATCCGCCCTCTCGGCGCGCTGGACAGCGATCAATGCCTGAGTCTTGCCGCCGCTCTGGAAAACCGTTCCGAGCACCCGATAGCCCGCGCATTTGGCCGGGCGCCGCTGGCGGCCGAAGAAGTCCTCAGTATGCCGGGGCTTGGTCTCGAAGGCCTGATCGGCACTCAGCGCTTGCGCATCGGCCAGCCGGGTTTTGTCTGCGAACTCAGCGGCGCTGCCGTGCCGGTAATGCCCGATGAAGCAGGCCAGTGGTTGCTGCTCGGCAACAGCCAGGGGCCATTGGCGTGGTTCGTCCTCGATGACCGCTTGCGTGCTGATGCACCGGCACTATTGGATGCTTGCAAGGCTCGCGGCTGGCGCACGTTGCTGCTGTCGGGCGATACCTCGCCGATGGTCGCCAGCGTCGCCGCCGAACTGGGCATCGACGAAGCCCGGGGCGGTTTGCGTCCGGACGACAAATTGCAGGTCCTGCAACAGCTGCACAAGGAAGGCCGCAAAGTGTTGATGCTCGGCGACGGGGTCAACGACGTGCCGGTGCTGGCCGCCGCCGACATCAGCGTGGCGATGGGCTCGGCCACCGACCTGGCGAAAACCAGTGCCGATGCGGTGTTGCTGTCCAACCGTCTCGATGCGCTGGTGCGAGCCTTCAGCCTCGCACGGCGCACCCGTCGGGTAATCATCGAGAACCTGCTGTGGGCCGGGCTGTACAATGGCCTCATGTTGCCGTTCGCCGCCCTCGGCTGGATCACCCCGGTATGGGCCGCGGTCGGCATGTCCATCAGTTCGTTGACCGTGGTGCTGAACGCCCTGCGCCTGACTCGCCTGCCGAGCGCGCCTGCCGCCCGCACCACGCCAGAAACCCGCCCGCTGCCGGCCTGAGCCGCGCGGGCATGGAGTCCACATGCCAGCTCTCTACGTGATGATCCCGGCCGCGCTGCTGATCGTGGCCATCGCTGTCTATATCTTCTTCTGGGCGGTCGACAGCGGTCAGTACGACGACCTCGACGGCCCGGCCCACAGCATTCTGTTCGACGACCAGGACCCGAACCACAAGGCCGCGGTCGACGAAGCCAGCGGCCATCCGGGCAAGCCGGACGACAAGGCACCGCCTCATGCTTGAGTTGGCGCCACTGCTGGTCTCTGCGGTGATTCTCGGTCTGCTCGGTGGCGGGCATTGCCTGGGCATGTGCGGCGGCCTGATGGGCGCGCTGACCCTGGCGATACCCAAGGAGCAACGCAGCCGCCGCTTTCGCCTGCTGCTGGCCTACAACGTGGGACGAATTCTCAGCTATGCCACGGCCGGCCTACTGATCGGCCTGGCGGGCTGGGCAGTCGCAAACAGTCCGGCGGCGATGTTCATGCGCGTCATCGCCGGGCTGTTGCTGATCGCCATGGGCCTGTACCTCGCCGGCTGGTGGAGCGGCCTGACCCGTATCGAAAGCCTCGGACGCGGCCTGTGGCGGCATATCCAGCCGGTTGCCAACACGCTACTGCCGGTGTCGAGCCTGCCCCGCGCATTGCTGCTGGGCGCGCTGTGGGGATGGCTGCCGTGCGGGCTGGTTTACAGCACATTGCTGTGGGCGGCGAGTCAGGGCAATGCGCTGGACAGTGGATTGCTGATGCTCGCATTCGGCCTCGGCACCTGGCCGGTGCTGCTGGCCACCGGGCTGGCGGCGGAACGGGTCACGGCGTTGTTGCGCAAACGCAGTGTGCGCATGACGGGCGGGTTGCTGGTGATGGTATTCGGCATCTGGACCTTGCCTGGCCCACATCAGCATTGGCTGATGGGGCACTAGACCTGTGGCGAGGGAGCTTGCTCCCGTTGGGGCGCGAAGCGGCCCTACTCTTTACCTGAAAAGAAGGGGACTGCTGCGCAGTCCAGCGGGAGCAAGCTCCCTCGCCACAAAAACCACCCGCGGCCACCGATGACCGTTGATGCAAATCAAGATGCCCCAGCGCCGCACCCCATAGACTCGCGGACACTGCCAGCCTATCCGGGGGAATGCCCGCATGATGCTCGACGCCATTCGTTGGGACACCGATCTGATCCGCCGTTACGACCTGGCGGGACCGCGCTACACCTCTTACCCGACCGCAGTGCAATTCGACGGACAGATCGGCACATTCGACCTGTTTCACGCCCTGCGCGAGAGCCGCAAAGCCCTGCGCCCCTTGTCGTTGTATGTGCACGTGCCGTTCTGCGCGAACATCTGCTACTACTGCGCCTGCAACAAAGTCATCACCAAGGACCGTGGCCGCGCCCTGCCCTATTTGCAGCGCCTTGAGCAGGAAATCCAGCTGATCGCCTGCCACCTCGACCCGACGCAAAAGGTCGAACAACTGCACTTCGGCGGCGGCACACCAACCTTTCTCAGTCACGACGAACTGCGCCAGTTGATGGCTCAGCTGCGCAAGCACTTCAACCTGCTGGATGACGATTCCGGCGACTACGGCATCGAGATCGACCCGCGCGAAGCCGATTGGTCGACCATGGGCCTGCTCCGTGAACTGGGCTTCAACCGGGTCAGCATTGGCCTACAAGACCTCGACCCAGCGGTGCAACGGGCGGTCAATCGCCTGCAAAGCCTGGAAGAAACCCGCGCCGTGATCGACGCCGCCCGGACCCTGCAATTTCGCTCGATCAACATCGACCTGATCTACGGCTTGCCGAAACAGACACCGGACAACTTCGCCCGCACGGTCGACGAAGTGATTGCGCTGCAACCGGACCGGCTCTCGGTGTTCAACTACGCGCACCTGCCGGAACGCTTCATGCCACAACGGCGAATCAACGGCAACGAACTGCCGACGCCGGCGCAGAAGCTGGAAATGCTCCAGCGCACCATCGAACAACTGACCGCTGCCGGTTACCGCTACATCGGCATGGACCACTTCGCCCTTCCCGACGATGAACTGGCGATTGCCCAGGAAGAATCGACCCTGCAGCGCAACTTTCAGGGTTACACCACGCACGGTCATTGCGATTTGATCGGGCTGGGGGTGTCGGCCATCAGCCAGATCGGCGACCTCTACTGCCAGAACAACAGCGACCTGAACCAGTACCAGAACGCCTTGGCCGCCACTCAACTGGCGACTAACCGCGGCCTGCTGTGCGCAGCCGATGACCGCGTGCGGCGAGCGGTGATTCAGCAGCTGATTTGCAGTTTCAACGTCGAATTCGCCGAGATCGAAAAGGCCTTCAACATCGACTTTCGCGGTTACTTCGGCGAGCTGTGGCCACAGTTGCAGGGTATGGATGATGACGGATTGATTGAACTGAATAATGAACGAATCAACGTGCTGCCCGCCGGACGATTGCTGGTGCGCTCGGTGTGCATGGTCTTTGATGCCTATCTGCAGCAACAAAATCGCCAGCGCTTTTCACGTGTTATTTGAGGTGGCGGCAAACTCGCCACAGGCTGGCCCGAATGTCCTCCCGTGAGTTACCCTTACGGCTTATGTGTGTTTTCCCACAAGGATTGAAGAAATGTCCGAGCCAGTAAAACTGCGCGCTCACAGCCAGGCTCATTGCAAGGATTGCAGCCTGGCCCCCCTCTGCCTGCCACTTTCTCTGAATCTGGAAGACATGGATGCGCTGGACGAAATCGTCAAACGCGGCCGTCCGCTGAAAAAAGGCGAGTTTCTGTTCCGCCAGGGCGACACCTTTGATTCTGTTTATGCAGTACGCTCCGGCGCCCTCAAGACCTTCAGCCTGAGCGATAGCGGTGAAGAACAGCTCACCGGTTTCCACTTGCCGAGCGAACTGGTCGGCCTGTCGGGCATGGACACCGAAAAGCACCCGGTTTCGGCGCAAGCCCTCGAAACCACATCGGTGTGCGAAATCCCCTTCGAACGCCTCGACGAACTGGCCCTGCAACTGCCGCAGCTGCGCCGTCAGCTGATGCGCGTCATGAGTCGCGAGATTCGCGACGATCAACAAATGATGTTGCTGCTGTCGAAGAAAACGGCCGACGAGCGCATCGCCACGTTCCTGGTCAACCTGTCGGCACGTTTCCGCGCCCGGGGGTTCTCGGCCAACCAGTTCCGCTTGAGTATGTCGCGCAACGAAATCGGCAATTACCTGGGCCTGGCGGTGGAAACCGTGTCCCGGGTGTTCACGCGCTTCCAGCAGAACGAACTGATCGCCGCCGAGGGCAAGGAAATCCATATCCTCGACCCGATCCAGCTCTGCGCCCTGGCCGGCGGCTCGCTCGAAGGCTGACAGCAACAATTGCGGCTGAGCGAAACGGTTCAGCCGCCGTTATACTGCGACGTTTGCAGCCTGCCAGGATTCTTCGACCATGGCCTTTGACGCCTTCGACATCAAATCCCTGATCCGCCCCGTGATCGACTTCCCGAAGCCGGGCGTGATCTTTCGCGACATCACCCCGTTGTTCCAGTCGCCCACGGCCCTGCGCTTCGTGATGGACAGCTTCGCCCATCGGTATGTCGAGGCGGACTTCACGCACATCGGCGCCATGGATGCCCGTGGTTTCCTGATCGGCTCGGTCCTGGCCTATCAGTTGAACAAGCCGTTGGTGCTGTTTCGCAAGCAAGGCAAACTGCCGGCCGACGTACTGGCCGAGGGCTATGCGACCGAGTACGGCGAAGCCTTTCTCGAAGTGCATGCCGACAGCTTGTGCGAAGGCGACTCTGTGGTGATGTTTGATGATCTGATCGCCACCGGCGGTACGCTGATTGCGGCGGCGAACCTGATTCGGCGCATGGGCGCGCGGGTTCATGAAGCGGCGGCGATTATTGATCTGCCGGAGCTGGGTGGCTCGCAGCGGCTGCAAGAGATGGGGATTCCTACTTTCTGCCTGACGCAGTTTGCGCTTACCGACAAGTAAAGCGGCGTCTGCACCGACGCCATCGCGAGCAGGCTCGCTCCCACATTAGATTGCTGTCGAACACAAAGTTTGTGTGCACAGGAGATTCAATGTGGGAGCGAGCCTGCTCGCGATGAGGCCAGCAGCCACACCACCCACTAAAGCCCCATCTGCTTGCTGATAATTTCGTTCATCACTTCCCGCGTCCCGCCGCCGATCGACAGAATCCGGTTATCCCGATACAGCCGCTCCACCAGACTCTCGCGCATATACCCGAGGCCACCGAGAATCTGCACCGCATCTGTCGTGATCCGGTCAGCCGTGTCGGTCGCAAAATTCTTGGCCATGGAAATCTCCTTGATCACGCTCTGTCCCGCCGCCATTTTCGCCGCCTGTCGGTAAGTGAACTCCCGTGACACCTCCAACGCCGTGGCCATTTCCGCAAGGCGATGTTTGAGCACCTGAAACTTGCCGATGGGTTTGCCAAAGGCTTCGCGCTGACGCGCCCATTTCAGGCCTTCCTCCAGCGCCAGCTGCGCCGTCATGTTGGCCATCAACGCCAACGCCAGGCGTTCGCTCTGGAAGTTGCCCATGATGCAGGCGAAACCCATGTTCTCGACGCCGATCAGATTTCCCACAGGCACCCGGCAGTCATCGAAGAACAGCTCGGCCGTGTCCGACGCCCACCAACCCATTTTCTTCAACTGACGGCCGACGGTGAAACCGGGCGTGCCCTTTTCGATCAGCAGCAGACTGATGCCGCCGAAACCCGGCTCGCCAGTTCGCACCGCAACGGTGTAGAAATCGGCGCGGACGCCACTGGTGATAAAGGTTTTGCTGCCGCTGACCCGGTAGAAGTCGCCGTCACGCACTGCGCGGGTTTGCAGGTTGGCCACATCGGAGCCGCCGCTGGGTTCGGTGACGGCCAGCGCGCTGATTTTCTCGCCGGCCAGCACTTGCGGCACGACACGATCACGCACTTCCGGCCTGGCCCACTTGAGAATCGGCGGCAGGCCAATGTCCAGTGAACCAAGGCCGGCCACCAGCCCGCCGGAGCCGCAGCGCATCAGCTCCTCGCTGGCCGCGACCTTGGCGAACACATCACCTTCGTGGCTGCCGCCCAGGGATTCGGGATAACCGATCCCCAGGATTCCCGCCGCACCGGCCTTGAGGTAGAGCTCACGGGGAAAGCTTTCAGCTTCTTCCCACTGATCAATGTCCGGAAGAATCTCGCGCTCGACGAAACGTCTGACGCTGTCGCGGACCAATTGGTGGCTGGGATCGAAGTATTCCTGAAAGGCAGGCATCGGCGAGCTCCACTGAAGGTTCAGCGAAGTTAACCGAGCGCTTGCTTGGTTTTCAATAGAATTGTGTGAATCAGATGGACCGCGTTGCCCGCATCGCGAGCAGGCTCGCTCCTACAGGGGGATTTGTGATAACCGCAAATCCAGTGTGGGAGCGAGCCTGCTCGCGATGGGGCCCGCTCAGTCACTACAAGGCTATCGGCTTGCGCCCCGCAAACGAATGCGCCAACGTACCGCCGTCCACCAGCTCCAGCTCGCCTCCCAACGGCACACCGTGGGCAATACGCGAAGCAACCAGGCCTTTATTGCTCAGCAACTGGGCGATGTAATGCGCCGTCGCCTCACCTTCCACGGTCGGGTTAGTGGCCAGGATGACTTCAGTAAACGTGTCCGCCTCTTCGATCCGCGCCAGCAGCTGCGGAATACCGATGGCCTCAGGCCCCAGCCCGTCGAGCGGCGAGAGATGACCCTTGAGCACAAAGTAGCGACCGCGGAAACCGGTCTGCTCCACGGCATAGACGTCCATCGGACCTTCCACCACGCAGAGCAAGGTGTCGTCACGGCGAGTATCGGCACATTGCGGGCAAAGATCGTCTTCGGTCAGCGTGCGGCATAACCGGCAATGGCCCACCCCTTCCATGGCCTGGCTCAGTGCCGAAGCCAGTCGCGAACCACCGCTGCGATCACGCTCAAGCAGTTGCAGCGCCATGCGCTGGGCAGTTTTCTGACCGACCCCCGGCAAAATTCGCAGGGCATCGATCAGTTGGCGAATCAAAGGGCTGAAGCTCATGGGGAAACGTCCGACATAACAACGAGACGCGGTTTATACCCGCGCCTCTGTTTAGCGTCAATTATTCAGTCCTGAGCGACCCTTACCACCAGTTTGCCGAAGTTGCGTCCTTCCAGCAGACCGATGAAGGCCTCGGGTGCATTCTCCAGACCATCGACCACGTCTTCGCGAAATTTGACCTTGCCGTCTCGCACCCATGGCGCCATGGCGCTGACGAACTCCGGCTGACGATCACCGTAGTCGTCGAACACGATAAAGCCCTGGATGCGTACCCGTTTGGTCAGCAAAGTGCGCTGCAATTGCGGCAAGCGATCCGGGCCGGTCGGTGCTTCGCTGGCGTTATAGGAAGCGATAAGGCCACAAAGTGGAATGCGCGCTTTGGCATTGAGCAGCGGCACCACCGCGTCGAACACCTTGCCGCCGACGTTCTCGTAGTAAATATCGATACCCTCGGGACATGCCTGCGCCAGCTCATCGGCGAAGTTCGGGCTCTTGTGGTCGACGCAGGCATCGAATCCCAATTCCTCAATCACGTAGCGGCATTTTTCCGCACCGCCCGCCACGCCAACCACACGCAGGCCTTTGATCTTCGCCACCTGGCCAACCACCGAACCCACCGCGCCCGAGGCAGCCGCAACTACCAGGGTTTCACCGGCGTTGGGCTGGCCGATGTCCATCAGGCCCATGTAGGCGGTCATGCCCGGCATGCCCAACACACCCAGGGCCATGGATGGGGTCGGCAAACCGCTCGGCACCGGGATGATGTTGCGGCCATCGCTGATGCTGTGGCTCTGCCAACCGGTGGCGCCCACCACCAGATCGCCTTCGTGGAATTTCGGGTTCAGCGAGCGCTCGACACGGCTGACAGCGCCACCGGTCATCACCTCACCGATTTCCACCGGTGCGGCGTAGGACGGCGCATCACTCATGCGACCGCGCATGTAGGGGTCCAGCGACAGGTATTGAGTCTTGAGCAGGACCTGGCCGTCGACAAGGTCGGGTAGCGCTTCCCTTTCCAGGCGGAAATTCTCCGGGGTCGGCGCGCCTGTGGGGCGGGACGCCAGGACGATGCGTTGGTTGAGGGTCAGTGGATCAGACATGTCAGCGTCTCCTTGAATGTTGAATTCGATGGTATAGGGAGCAGACCTTTGTGGTGGTATGGCGTTCGATGTTTCTTCAGGCGGACCGGGGTGACTTCATCGCGAGCAGGCTCGCTCCCACAGGGGATCGCATTCCAATGTGGGAGCGGGCTTGCCCGCGATGGCTGCCTCAAAGGCCCCACTTTTCCAACAGTCAAAAACAAAAATGCCAGGAACGATGCCTGGCATTTTTTTGTAGCTCATCCGACGCGCTTTGGCGAATCAGAATGGCAGTTTCATACCCGGTGGCAGTTGCATGCCAGCGGTCATGCTGCCCATTTTGTCCTGGCTGTTGGCTTCGATCTTGCGCACGGCGTCGTTGACGGCAGCGGCGAACACGGCCTCCAGCATCTCTTTATCATCCTCGCTCAGGCCTTCAACCAGGCTTGGGTCGATGGTCACGCGCTTGACGTCGTGACGACCGGTCATCACCACGGTAACCATATCGCCGCCGGCTTTACCGGTGACTTCGGCGTTGGCCAGTTCTTCCTGCATCTTGGCCATTTTTTCCTGCATCTGCTGCGCCTGCTTCATCAGGCCGGCCATGCCACCTTTCATCATGGGAATCACCTCAAAAGTACTTGGATTTAAACAGCGCTCGGCCCGCAGGGCCAAACGCCTTCAGTTATTAGCCCTGACTGACCAGGGCTTCGACAGGTTCAATAGTATCGTTGCGGACCACCGCACCGAACTGTTGCATCATTTGCTGGATGAACGGATCACCGTGGATCGATTCCTCGGCCTCGCGCTGACGGTTCGCACGACGACGGGACGCGGCCTGGGCCGGGGTTTCCTGCTCGGGCTTGATCAGCTCCATGCTCAGGGTCAGCGTACGCCCGTGAAACTGGTTCAGCGCATCGTTGAGACGCCGTTGCTGGGTCGCGTTGAACAAGGCGCTGTGGGCCGGGTCCAGGTGCATCAGCCAGTTGTCGCCATCGACGGCGATCAGGGTGCAGTTGGCGGCGATGCTCCCGGTCATGCCGGAGATCGGCAGTTTCGGGAACAGCTCCAGCCACTGCAGGGCCAAACCGGTGGCTGGCATGGCGGCCGGCTCAGGCTCGGCTTCCGGCGCGGGCTCGGCGGTGTGCTCGCTGGCCAGTTCATCGAGGTAGCTGTAAGCCGAATCCATGTCGGGCTCGATGTAATCTTCGTCCAGCGGCGGCTCGTCATCCAGGTCCACGCCCGGGGTGGCGGCGTCGACTTCAGCCACTGACGGCTCCGGGATCGGCGCTGCGGCCCACTCCGGCGCGTCCGGCACCACGCTGTCAGGCGTCGGCAATGGCATGGGCGGCAGATCGGGTTGTTCGCTGGCCGTTTCCAGGACCGGCTCGACGGCGGGTTGCTGGACGGGTTCGGGCTCGACCGGGTCATTCCACGGCAAGTCGACCACCGCTTCGATCGCGACAGGAACAACCACCGGCTTGGTCACGACGACGGGCGCAACGGGTTCAGGTTCTGGAGCGGGTGCAGCGACCGGCTCTGGCGCCGGCGCAACGGGTGCAACTGCCACAGTGACTACCGGCGCCACAACCGGCGCGGCAGCCACTGAATTTGCGGAATCAACTGTGGCCTGGCTGATCCCCACTGGCTTTAGCGGTTGCCTCGGGGCGTCCGCAGTGTCTGCCGGTCGGAACGCGAGCATTCGCAGCAAGACCATTTCAAAGCCACCACGAGGGTCCGGCGCCAGCGGCAAGTCGCGGCGGCCGATCAGACCCATCTGGTAATAGAACTGCACGTCTTCGGCCGGCAAGGCTTGAGCCAGTGCCAGCACCCGATCGCGGTCGCCGTGACCGTTGTCGACACCTTCAGGCAAGGCCTGTGCGATGGCGACACGGTGCAACACGTTGAGAATTTCCGAGAGTACGCCGTTCCAGTCCGGGCCTTGTTCTGCCAGATGGCGGACGGCTTCGAGCAACGCCTTGGCGTCGCCTTCGATCAGCGCATGCAGAACGTCGTAGACCTGACCATGATCAAGCGTGCCGAGCATTGCGCGCACGTCGGCGGCCATGACCTTGCCTTCACCGAAGGCAATGGCCTGGTCGGTGAGGCTCATGGCGTCACGCATCGAGCCGTCGGCGGCGCGGCCCAGCAGCCACAGTGCATCGTCTTCGAACGGCACGTTCTCGACGCCCAGCACGTGGGTCAAATGCTCGACCACGCGTTCCGGGGTCATGTTCTTCAGGGAGAACTGCAGGCACCGGGAAAGAATGGTTGCAGGAAGTTTCTGAGGGTCGGTCGTCGCCAGGATGAACTTGACGTAGGGCGGCGGCTCTTCAAGGGTTTTCAACAGCGCATTGAAAGAATGGCTGGAGAGCATGTGCACTTCGTCGATCAGGTAGACCTTGAAGCGCCCACGGCTCGGCGCGTATTGCACGTTATCGAGGAGCTCGCGGGTGTCCTCGACCTTGGTCCGGCTCGCGGCGTCGATCTCGATCAGGTCGACAAAGCGGCCCTCATCGATTTCGCGGCACACCGAACACTCGCCACAAGGCGTCGAAGTGATACCTGTTTCACAATTCAGGCATTTGGCGATGATCCGCGCGATGGTGGTCTTGCCCACACCGCGCGTACCGGTGAACAGGTAGGCGTGGTGCAGCCGCTGGCTGTCCAAGGCATTGATCAGAGCCTTGAGCACATGGGTCTGGCCGACCATTTCGCGGAACGAGCGCGGACGCCACTTACGTGCAAGAACCTGATAACTCATCGAAAACCGTCGCAACGAAGGAACAGAAGCGGCTAATGCTAGCGGAGCAAGGCCAAAATTGCATCCGGTGCGCTCGTCTAATCTGGCTAAGATGCACTTTGGGGGGCTTTTATCGGCTCAGGTTTGCGATGTACCGGAGCGTTTATGCGTTTAGCCTTGGGGGCACTGCTGTGGATAAGTCTGAATGTCGCCGCCGCCGAAGCGCCGCTGCGCTTTGTGGTGCCCGACAGCTGGGCGATGCCGATGGTGCAACTGGAACGCGGGCACGTGACACAGGGCATCCTGTTTGACGTGATGCTCAGCCTCGCAACCCAGGTCGGCGTGCCAGCCGAATTCCATGTGCTGCCACGGGCGCGGGTGCAAAACGCCATGGAACACGGCGAGGTCGATGTCCGCTGCTATGCCGCGCAGTCCTGGCTGCCGAATCAGTCCGGTGACTACATCTGGAGCATTCCGCTATGGTTTCAGCGCGACATGCTGATCAGCCGGCAGAATCCGTCGACCTCAATGGTGCTGGCGAACCTGCAGCCACAAGCTGTCGGCACGGTAAATGGCTACAGTTACCCGACGCTGCAACCCCTGTTCGAGGCGAACCGACTGCACCGCGAAGACGCGCGCAACCAGGAACAAGTCCTCGAAAAACTTTCTGCCGGGCGCTATCGCTACGCCGTGAGCAATCAATGGACGCTGGACTGGTTCAATCAGCGGCTGCTGCCCGGCCAGCAACTCAAAGGCGTGGCGGTGCTGCAGGAACAGACCGTCGGCTGCTACGTGCGCAACGACCCCAAGGTGCCGGTGCAACGCATACTGCGCACGTTGCTGCGGATGAAAATGTCGGGGGAGATTGATGACATTATCCGGCTTTATATTGGCGGCCCCGGAAACCCGTGAACTGAACCTGTGAACTGAACCTGTGAACCTGTGGGAGCGAGCCTGCTCGCGATAGCGGTCTGCCAGTCAACATTGACGGTGGCTGACATATCGCTATTGCGAGCAGGCTCACACCCACAGGGGTCCAGCGGTGATCTCAAGACATCAGCCGACCTGATCCAGCACCTGCCATTGCGGCGGCGCGACAAACCCCGCGACCCAATCCGGCACCTCGGCGGGCGGCATCGGCCGGGCGATGAAATAGCCTTGGGCAACGTCGCACCCCAGTCGCAACAACAGCTCCCCGTGTTCGATACTTTGCAGCCCTTCGGCAATCACTTGCCGGCCAAACGCTCGGGCCAGGCCGATTACGGCCGTGGTCAGCGCCAGATCATCGCGATCATCAAGAATGTCGCGCACAAACGATTTATCGATCTTGATGGTTTGGGTGCGCAAACGCTTGAGGTAGCTCAGCGACGAATAGCCGGTGCCGAAGTCGCCCAGCGAAAACTGCACCCCAAGTTCCTGACAGGCCTGCAAACAGGCGCTGACGTGCTGGATATTCTCGATCGCCACCGATTCGACGATTTCCAGGTCGAGCATCTGCGGAGCAACGTCGGCATGCCGGGCGAGGACGTGCCTGAGCCGCTCGACGAAATCCGCGCGCTGAAAATGCCGTGCCGCGATATTAATGCTGATCGGCCAGCCCTGCCCCATCTGCTGCCAGCGATGCAACTGCGTCAACACCTGATCCATCACCCATTCACCGATGTCGATGATCAGGTCCGTCTCTTCCACCAGCGGCAAAAAATCCCGGGCCGGCACCATGCCGTTCTGCGGATGCTCCCAGCGCAACAGCGCCTCGAAACCCACAACCACACCAAGGCGCATGTTGACCTTGGGCTGGAAATGCAGACGCAGCTCATCGGCGATCAACGCCTGACGCACCCGCTCGACCGTCTGGTGAGTGGCCTTGACCTCTTGATCCCTGGACACATCGAACAGATGAAATCGGTTGCGACCGCGCTGCTTGGCCACGTACATGGCCTGATCGGCGTGCCTCAGCAGGGTTTCGGCATCTTCATTATCGAGGGGAAACAGCGTGACGCCGATGCTGGCGAACACATTGATGTCCTTGCCATGCAAGGTGTACGGCGCCGAAATCGCCCCCAGCACCCGGTTCAGCGCCGCGCGCAATTCCGGCAGGTCCCGCACATAACGCAGCACCAGCACGAATTCGTCGCCGGCCAACCGCGCCACCACATCCTCGCCACGCACGATCTGGCGCAGACGCTTGGCCACTTCCACCAGCAACTGATCGCCACTGGCATGCCCATAGCCGTCGTTGACCGCTTTGAACCCATCGAGGTCGAGCATGCACACGGCGAGCGGAATGTTTTCCTGCCGGGAGAACTCCAGCGCCTGGTCCAGCAGATCCGAGAGGAACGCGCGATTGGGTAGCCCGGTTAGCACGTCATGGCCGACCCGCCATTGCAGGGAATGCAACATCTGGCGTTTTTCGCTGATGTCGAAACGAATCGACAGGTATCGATCAACCCGTCCGGTGGCGTCATTGAGCACCGGCACCATGGTGCTTGCGACCCAGTACAGGCTTCCATCCTTGGCGCGATTACAGATGTCGCCCTTCCAGACGTTACCCAGTGCGATGGTGCGCCACATGCCGGCGAAAAAATCAGCGGTGTGCTCGCCGGAATTGAGGAGACGATGGTTCTGCCCGAGCAACTCTTCGCGGCTATAACCGGACACGGCGCAGAACTGATCATTGACGTGGGTAATCCGGCCGCTCAGGTCGGTCTCGGAAAAAATGGCGGCGGCATCCACGGCCCTGCGGTATTTCTCATCCATGAATCAGGCTCGCTGTCGCTAGCGGTGGGACTGCGCAAACACGTTTTCACTCCATGACCCGCATTTGACGACCTCGCAGAACCGAAGATCGGCTAGTCTCAAAAACCTCGTGCAAGGCCGGCGAGGGAGCGCAATGCTGGCGGTTTCGCATCGCCCATTTTCTGGAAACAGGTCACCAAACACCCCTTATTGGCGGCGATTCTACGAAACGCATCACATTTTGCAAAGCAAGGTGATGGATCATGCAGTTGTCTAATGCAAAAATCTATCGTTAAGTTCTTGATTCTAAATGGGAATTGAGCGATGCAAATTTCAAGTTTGGGTTCAGCCATCCGACGCTACCGCAAGGTCGCGGGGCTTACTCAGGCTGAACTTGGCGAAAAAACCGGTTTTGACCCCAAAACCATCAGCCGCTTTGAAACCGGAACCTATACCCCCAGCGTCGAAGCCCTGTTCCTGCTTGCCGAGGTGCTGGACGTAAAGCTGAAAGCCTTTTTCGCGGATCTGGGCGATGAAGATGAGCAGCGGGCGTATCTGTTCGGCGTCATTCACAAAGCCACCCCGAAGGATCTGGGAAAGCTGATTGCAGCGGTTGACCAGGCCTTGTCCAAGCCTTAGTGGCAAAAATGAAAAAAGGAGGCCGACGTGTCTGATACGACACATCGGCCTCCTTTTTGTATGTTCATTCTGAAAACGGAAACGACAAAACGCCGCCTGGAACAAACACCATGGCAGCACAACAAATTTGTATTTTTAAACCGATAACGCGAGAGAGGACTCGCGGTGCGTTATGGAGGCAACCCCACCAGCCACACCCCGGCACACAATGTTCCCGCTGTGGCTGCTTCCTTCCGGATCTGACCAGGTTCACGGGTAATCGTTGCGGGGGGACCGATGGGGTCACCATAACGACGCTCACCTGACGGCGAGCCGCGCCATTGTACCTGTCTGAGACGAAGTTACAACCGTTCGAGCGGATTAAAAATATGAATCAGGTCAAGGACATGCACAGGACGTGAAACATCACCGTTCGTAGCAGCTGTCGAGCCTGCGAGGCTGCGTTCGGCTGCGAAGCAGTCGTCAATTCGGGACTACCGATTTACCTGAAAGACCGCGCCGCCTGATTTTACGACTGCTGCGCAGCCGAACGCAGCCTCGCAGGCTCGACAGCTGCTACAAACGGACGCGCCGTGTGCAGGATTAGAGGTCTTGCAGCACCTCATCCGCCCTGCCGCCCGCTTGCTGGATCACCAGGTGGATGAAGTGCAGCTTGGCAATCACCGCCGGGGGCAGGACGAATGGATAGAAGTCCGGCTGGCCCATGCTGCGCGACAGCTCGTTGAGCATGCCGGCCAGTTCGATCCACGCATTGACGAACGACAGGAACGCCGCGCCGCCGGGATGCTGTGGATCGTAGAGCGTCTCGGACGGAAACGGCTGATAGTCGAAATCCATTTCCCGCGCGCTCATGCCAAACCCCAGCGCCGTGTCCACCGCGTCCATCATGTGCAGGTAATGCGCCCAGGTTTCCGCCCAGTCTTCCCACGGATGCATGGTGGCGTAGGCGCTGACGCATTGTTGCTGCCAGTCGAGCGGCGCGCCTTGCTGGTAATGGCGTTCGAGGGCGTCGGCGTAACTGGAACGTTCATCGCCGAACAGGCTGCGGAACGGTTCCAGCCAGTGACTGTTGGCGATCAATCGGTCCCAGTAATAGTGCCCGACCTCATGCCGAAAATGCCCGAGCAGCGTGCGATAAGGCTCGTGCATCTGCACCCGGACCTTTTCGCGGTGGGCGTCGTCGGCTTCCTTGATATCGAGGGTGATCAGACCGTTGGCGTGCCCCGTGGTCGGCGGCTTGCCTTCAAGGTCGACACCAATGAAGTCGAACGCCAGGCCGACATCTTCGTCGACCGTTTTGGGAATCACCTGCAAACCCAGGCTGACCAGCTGCGCGACCAGACGACGCTTGGCAGTTTCGACCTTGCGCCAGCGTTCGTGGTTTTCGGCAATCGACAGGTCCGGGATGGTGCGATTCAGGCTACAGGCGATGCACAGCGCATCGTGGTCATTGGCCGGCAGCAACCAATTACACGCGGCGGGAGAATCGAGATTGGCGCAGCGCCGGAACACACCGGCTTCAGGATCGGCGTCGAGCAGCCAAGTGTCCGCCTGCAAGCCTGGCTGCAGCGAGGACAGGCGGCTCTGCTCCGGCTGATAACCCAGCGCCGCCGAACAGGCCAGGCACTGGCTGTTGCGAAAGAACAGCGATTGCCCGCAGCGGCAATGCCAGACCTTGCTGTTGCGCGAACTTTCGCCGATGAAGGGCGCGGCGATGCGCGAACTGAGCTGTTCGAAGAAGCGGTACATGACGATCTCTCCCTGGGGCTTGCCAAGACTAGATCATTGCTGCGCGAAGATCGTTCCCACGAGAACACCTGTGTGAATTGCTTTTGTGGTGAGGGGATTTATCCCCGTTGGGTTGCGAAGCAACCCCAAAACAAAGCAACCCAGATGGACCAGGCATACCGCGCGTGCCGATTTTGCGACGACTGCGTCGCCGAACGGGGATAAATCCCCTCGCCACAGGTGTTGTTTCAGGCCTGGATACCGTGTTTTTTCAGAAACGCGACAAACGCTTCTTCATCGAGCACTTTCAGCCCCAGTTCATTGGCCTTGGCCAATTTGGAACCTGCCCCCGGCCCAGCGACCACGCAATGGGTCTTGGCCGACACCGAACCGGCCACCTTGGCCCCGAGGCTTTCGAGTTTGTCCTTGGCGACATCACGGCTCATCAATTCCAGCGAACCGGTCAGCACCCAGGTCTGGCCAGCCAGCGGCAAGCCTTCGACCACTTTCTTCTCGCTCTGCCAATGCATGCCGAAATCGCGCAGTTGCTTTTCGGCAGCCTCAGCAATCTGGCGATTATCTGCAACTGCAAAAAACTCACGAACCGAATTCGCCTGCTTCTCCGGCAGTGCCTGACGCATGTCCAGCCAATCAGCATTCATCACCGCTTCCAGCGACCCGAACCTGTCCGCCAGCTTCTGCGCCCCGCCCGGTCCGACCGAGGGAATGTGCAGCTTGTCGAGGAAACCGCCCAGCGTGGTGCTGGCGGCGAACTCCGCCCCCAGCTCGCCCTGATCCTGAATCTGCATCCCGTGCCTGAGCAGATCCGCAATCACCTGTTGGTTATGCGCATCTTCAAAGAAACTGTGAATCTCGTGAGCCACTTCCAGGCCGACATCCGGCAAGTACGTGAGCACTTGCGGCAACGCCTGCTGGACCCGCTCCAGCGAGCCGAGGGAACGCGCCAGCACCTTCGCCGTCTCTTCGCCGACGTCGGGAATCCCGAGGGCGTAGATGAACCGCGCCAGGCTCGGTGTCTTGCTGTCTTTGATCGCAGCGAGCAGCTTATTGCTCGACAGCTCGGCAAAGCCTTCCAGATCGACAATGTCATCGAACTTCAAGGCATACAGGTCGGCTGGTGAACTCACCAGGCCTTCATCAACCAACTGCTCAACGCTCTTGTCGCCCAGGCCTTCAATGTCCATGGCGCGACGGGACACAAAGTGAATGATCGCCTGCTTGAGTTGCGCACCGCAGGCCAGACGACCGACGCAGCGATACACCGCACCTTCGCTGACGGTCTCGCGCCCCTTGCTGCGCTTGACCAGTTGCGTGCGCTCGACATGCGAGCCGCAGACCGGGCACTTCTCGGGAATATGCACCGCACGCGCGTCGTCCGGACGTCGCTCCAGGACCACTTGCACCACTTGCGGAATCACGTCACCCGCACGACGGATGATCACCGTGTCGCCGATCATCAGGCCCAGACGCGCCACTTCGTCCATGTTGTGCAAGGTTGCATTGGCCACGGTGACACCCGCGACCTTGACCGGTTTCAAGCGCGCCACAGGCGTCACGGCGCCGGTGCGGCCGACCTGGAATTCCACGTCGAGCAGTTCGGTGAGCTCTTCCATGGCCGGGAATTTGTGGGCAATCGCCCAGCGCGGTTCGCGCGCACGGAACCCCAATTCTCGCTGGGACGCGATGCTGTTGACCTTGAACACCACGCCATCGATTTCATAGGCCAACCCGTTGCGGCGCTCACCGATGTCGCGGTAGTAATCCAGGCATTCATCGATGCCGCGCGCCAGTTTCAGCTCACGACTGATCGGCATGCCCCAGCCTTGAAGCTGCTTCAGGTTGCCAATGTGCGTGTCGGCAATGTCCGCCGAAATCTGGCCGATACCGTAGCAGCAAAACTCCAGCGGACGGTTGGCGGTGATCTTCGAATCGAGCTGGCGCAAGCTGCCCGCCGCGGCGTTGCGCGGGTTGGCGAAGGTCTTGCCGCCGACTTCCAGTTGCGTGGCGTTCAGGCGTTCGAAACCGGCCTTGGACATGAACACTTCGCCGCGCACTTCCAGGGTCGCCGGCCAGCCTGTGCCTTGCAGCTTGAGCGGGATATTGCGCACGGTGCGCACGTTGACGCTGATGTCTTCGCCAGTGGTGCCGTCGCCGCGCGTCGCGCCGCGTACCAATACGCCGTCCTGATACAGCAGGCTGACCGCCAGGCCATCGAGCTTCGGTTCGCAGCTGTATTCAACCGCCGCGCCGCCACCAAACAAGTCGCCGGCCGGCAGGTCGAGGCCTTCAGTCACCCGGCGATCGAACTCGCGCATGTCGGTTTCTTCGAAGGCGTTGCCGAGGCTGAGCATCGGCACTTCGTGGCGCACCTGGGTGAACGCCGACAGCGCCGCGCTGCCGACACGCTGGGTCGGCGAGTCGCTGGTGATCAGGTCCGGATTGGCCGCTTCGAGGGCCTTGAGCTCGTGGAACAACCGGTCGTACTCGACGTCCGGAATGCTCGGCTCGTCCAGCACGTGGTAGCGATAGTTGTGCTGATCCAGCTCAGCGCGCAGCTCTAGAATGCGGGTTTTGGCGGCGGTCATGGGTGTTCTCTCATAAAGCAAAAGAGCAGCCGAGGCTGCTCAATCTGTAGATTTTTGTAGGAGCCAGGCTTGCCGGCGAAGGCGTACTTGAGATCGCCTTCGCCGGCAAGCCTGGCTCCTACAGATCAGCGCTTCTGGGTCAGGGCGCGACGTTCGAATTCAACGATGCGCTGACGGTAGTGTTCAATCGTCTGGGCGGTCAGCACGCTGCGCTGGTCGTCTTTCAGTTCGCCGTTCAGCTCCTGGGACAGCTTGCGCGCCGCGGCCACCATCACGTCGAAGGCTTGCTTCGGATGACGCGGACCCGGCAGACCGAGGAAGAAGCTCACCGCCGGCGTGCTGAAGTGGTCGATGTCGTCCAGATCGAAGATGCCCGGCTTGACCGCATTGGCCATGGAGAACAGGACTTCACCGTTGCCGGCCATGCTTTCGTGGCGGTGGAAAATATCCATCTCGCCAAAACGCAGACCGCTTTCCAGAATGTTCTGCAACAGCGCCGGGCCTTTGAAGCCGGCAGCGTCGCGGCAGATCACGCTGATCACCAGCACTTCTTCGGCTTGCGGTTGTTCCTTGTCGCTGACCGAAGGCGAAGCCTTGGTGTCATCCGGGAAATCGTCGTCACGGCTGCTGAAGCTCGGGCCGCCATCAAGGTCAAGGCTGAGGTTCATGTCACCCTGTGAAGGTTCGCCATGGCTACGCTTGCCGCGCTTGGAACCCGATTCACGCGGTTCACGGGCAGGCATGCTCACCGACGGCAGATCGTGCTCGTCCAGTTGCGGTTCCTTATGAGTATCCAGCACGCGGGGCGGGCCCAACAGCTCGGCGCTGGTGTCCTCGTCCGGCAGATTGGACAAACTTCGGTCAAGACGGAATTTCAGTTTTCCCTTGCCGCCGCGCATACGGCGCCAGCCATCGAAAAGAATACCGGCAATGACAATAATGCCGATGACGATCAGCCACTCGCGCAGACCGATTTCCATGTAATCCCGTGCCTCTATAAAAAATGCTGAAAAATAAGGGGTTTACAACTCGCAAACCGCTTTAAAACGTGGCGCCAACTCTATGTTCTGACAGGCGTTTTGCCCACGTATACGAAAAATTGACATTAAACTAGCACGACCAAAGGCAACTTTACACCGTCTGTCACAATGGCTTGCGCGAATATGTCGATTGGCCAGCAAGTCAAGACAGGTAAAAAAGTCCTACAGACTAAAAATACTTGCCCCACAAGCGCCGACTCAGGCCTCCACCATCGCCATCGCCTCCTCGACATCCACTGCCACCAGACGCGAACAACCCGGTTCGTGCATCGTCACACCCATCAATTGCTCGGCCATTTCCATGGCGATTTTGTTGTGGGTGATATAGATGAATTGCACCGTCTGCGACATCTCCTTGACCAGCCGCGCGTAGCGTCCAACGTTAGCGTCATCCAATGGCGCATCCACTTCATCGAGCATGCAGAACGGCGCCGGATTCAACTTGAAGATGGCAAATACCAAGGCCAGTGCAGTCAGGGCTTTTTCGCCACCGGAGAGCAAATGGATGGTGCTGTTCTTCTTTCCGGGCGGCTGCGCCATGATCGTCACCCCTGTATCGAGTAGATCTTCGCCCGTCAGTTCCAAATACGCGCGTCCTCCACCGAAAACTTTTGGGAAAAGCGCCTGTAAACCGCCATTGATCTGATCAAAGGTATCTTTGAAACGGTTTCGGGTTTCCTTGTCGATCTTGCGAATCACGTTTTCAAGCGTGTCCAGCGCTTCCACCAGATCGTCGTTCTGCGCATCCAGATAACGTTTACGCTCGGATTGTTGCGTGTATTCGTCGATGGCCGCCAGGTTGATCGCACCCAGGCGCTGAATGCGTGCGGCAATGCGTTCGAGTTCTTCCTCGGCGTCCTTCTCGCTGGCTTCGGCTGTCAGCGTGCCGAGCACGCCGTGCAGGTCGTAGCCGTCTTCCAGCAACTGATCTTCAAGGGTCTTGCGGCGCACGGTCAGGGCTTGCCATTCCATGCGCTGGGTTTCCATCTGTCCGCGAATCAACTGCGATTGCTGCTCGGCCTGGTTGCGACGTTTTTCCGCGTCACGCAATTCACGGTCAGCGTCTTCCAAAGCGATCTGCGCGGTCTTGAGTTCTTCATCGACGGTCATGCGCTTGTCGAGCAACTCTTCGAGCTTGAGGCGCAATTCTTCCAGCGGCGCTTCGCCCTCCTCCAGATTGAGGCTCAGCTGTTCGCGTTTTTCGGTCAGGCGCTCGGACTGCATTTCCAGGCGTTCTAGGGCCTGACGCGTCGAGTCATGTTGCGCCTTGAGCGAGCCGAGGCGTACCGCCAACTGATGGGCGTGATCCTTGTGTTGCCGGGCTTCCTGGCGCACCCGATCAAGTCGCTCGCGCAGGCTGTCGCGCTGGGCCAGCAGCAACTCACGCTGCTCGGTGTCCAGCGCCATGGCGTCGAGGGCTTCCTGCAATTGCAGGCGCGCTTCGCCGATATTTTCATGCTCCAGCGCACGTTGCTCGGCCAGCTCGGTGAGTTCTTCATCGAGGCGGGTGCGGCGCAACGTCAGCTGCTCGACCTTGGCTTTACCGGCAGACAACTGGGCTTTCAATTCGCCTTGCTGACGCGCTTCGTCTTGCAGCAGACGGCGCAAATGTTCACGACCGTTTTCCTGTTGACGCTGCTGCGCCCTGAGGTTCTGAAGTTGGGTTTCCAGGGTTTCGACCGTGGCTTCGCGCTCTTCGCGCTCGATGCTCAACCGCTGGATTTCCTGACCGCGAGCGAGCACACCGCTTTCCGCTTCACTGGCCCGACGTACGCGTAAAAAGTGCCGACCAACCCAGTAACCGTCGCGACTGATCAAACTCTGGCTGGCGGCCAGCTGACTGCGCAGGGCCAAGGCCTGTTCGAGACTTTCGACCGGTTTGACCTGTCCCAGCCACGGCGACAGGTCAATCTGCGCCTCGACTTTATCGAGCAGACTGCCCGGCACGCGCACGCCATCGCTCGCCGGGCTGAGCAAACGTAAATCGCCCTGGGAGAAACCGGCCAAATCGAAATCGCCGAAATCATCCACGAGCACCGCTTGCAGGTCGGCGCCGAGCACGGTTTCCACCGCCAGCTCCCAACCCGCTTCAACTTTCAGTCCTTCGGCCAGACGCGGACGGTCTGCCAAATGTTGTTCGCGCAGCCATTCGGCAGTGCCGGTGCCGGGATCGAGCGCGGCTTGCTGCAAGGCTTCGAGGGACGCGAGGCGACCATTGAGGCGCTGCAAATCGCCTTGGGCTTGCTGTTGATTTTGCAGGGCCAACTGCAGTTCCTGACGCAGTTGCTCAAGGCGTTCGACCTGGGCTTCTTCGCTGGCCTGCAAATCTTCGAGGGTCGCTTCGCTCGCGGCCAGTTGCTCGCTGAGCTCCATGATCGCCGCGTCTTCCGGGTCCGCCGAGAGCAACGCGCGCTCTTCGCCAAGGCGCTTCTGGCGATCGGCCAGACGCTCCATGCTGGTTTCGAGTTGCTGAATCCGCGACTGCTGAACTTCGGATTGGCGGCGCGGCTCGGCGGCCGTGAGATTGAAGGTATCCCACTGCTCCTGCCAGGCATGCATGGTGGTTTCGGAGTCTTCCAGCGCGGCGGCGGCTTCCTCGGCGGCGGCGCTGGTAACTTCCTGCTCCGGCGTGAGCATGTCCAGCTCTTCGCCGAGGGTCAGCAACAAGGTGCGGTCGTGACCCAAGTGCGATTCGGTTTCCAGACGTGCGCGCTCGGCTTCTTTCAGATCGTCCTGCAATTGGCGCAAGCGCTGCTGACCGTGCTGGATGCTCTGCTCGACCCGGGCGATGTCGCCGCCGACCGAATAGAAGCGCCCCTGCACCAGATTGAAGCGTTCGGACAGGTCATGGTGCCCGTCACGGAAGCGTTCGATGCTGGCATCGGCGTTGCGCTGTTCAGCGACCAAGGCTTCGAAGGTGACTTCCTGGTTACCGATGACCGCTTCGCGCTGCCCGACCTGTTCGTTCAATGCCTGCCAGCGCAGGGCCGACAGCTGGGCCTTGAGCTGACGCTCCTCGCCTTTGTATTCCTGATACTTCTTGGCCGCCTCGGCCTGACGGTGCAATCGCTCCAGCTGACGCTCGAGTTCTTCGCGCAGGTCGGTCAGGCGAGCCAGGTTTTCGTGGGTGCGGCGGATGCGGTTTTCGGTCTCGCGCCGACGCTCCTTGTACTTGGAAATGCCGGCGGCTTCTTCGATGAAGTTGCGCAAGTCTTCGGGCTTGGACTCGATCAGCTTGGAGATCATGCCCTGCTCGATGATCGAATAGCTGCGCGGGCCCAGGCCGGTGCCGAGAAAGATGTCGGTGATGTCGCGACGACGGCATTTGGTGCCGTTGAGGTAGTAAGTGGTCTGGCTGTCGCGAGTCACTTTGCGGCGAATGGAAATTTCCGCGTAGGCGGCGTATTCACCGAGCAAGGTGCCGTCGGAGTTATCGAACACCAGCTCGATGCTGGCCTGGCTCACCGGTTTACGGCTGGTAGAACCGTTGAAGATGACGTCGGTCATCGACTCGCCGCGGAGGTTTTTCGCCGAACTTTCGCCCATCACCCAGCGAACGGCGTCGATGATGTTCGACTTGCCGCATCCATTGGGCCCGACCACCGCCGCCATGTTGCTGGGGAAGTTCACCGTGGTCGGGTCGACGAAGGATTTGAACCCGGCCAGTTTTATGCACTTGAGCCGCACGCTTAAGCGTCCGTCAGGGCAGAAACCACCAGATCGCAACTGCGCTGGGCATAGGCCGTCAGCACTTCGCGGATCTGCGGAAAGTCACGGGCCAGTACGGCGGCGAGCAAGCGTTCGAACAGTTCGAGGAACTCGCTCATCGACGCCTTGCGCTGGTCCAGGGCGAGGAAATACGCACGACTCATGGCCGGCTGCAGGTTCTCGACGGTTTCCTGCAAGTACGGATTGTTGGCGAACGGATACGCAGCGCGCATCACGTTGAAGCTGTCATCGACGAAGGTGCGGATGTCCTGGCGCTCGTAGCTGGCGGCCAGGCGTTGCTGGATCTGCACGAACGGCGCCATGTCGGCCTGGACCTGCCAGCCTTTAGCCACGGCATTGGCGAGCAGGATGTACATCTCGCCCATCAGCGTGCACAGGCTCTGCACCTTGTGGGCGGTGAGCTCGGTGACGTGGGCACCGCGTCGAGGCAGGATCGCGATCAGGTGGCGGCGCTCGAGGATCAGCAAGGCTTCACGGACCGAACCGCGGCTGACATTGAGGGCCAGCGTGACCTTCTGTTCCTGGATGCGCTCCCCGGGCTTCATTTCGCCACGAATGATGCGTTCGGCGAGGTGGTGAGCGATTTGCTCGGCGAGGCTGTCCGGCGCCTTGAACGTCATGGTTGTCCTTCAAACTCTTCGATCTGCACAAGCGGCGCAGTGTAGCGCACATGAAGGGTCATGGCGGAGTGCCCACTCAGCGGTTTTTGGCACGAATCAAGCAAAAAGCAGGCTAACCCGCGAGGGTCAATAATGAAGGAACGAGTCGTTGATCGACAAAATGCTGTTTCCTGACCTTTAAGTCAGAAAATCATTGACCGCAAAGTCAGACCTGATAAATTCGGTCCAAGTCGGTTAACAACAATAATGAGTCTGCGAGGCCTTCCGTGATCCAGTTTTTACTTAACCAGGAACTCCGTAGTGAGCACGCCCTGGACCCAAACCTGACCGTGCTCAATTATCTGCGCGACCATGTGGGCAAACCCGGCACCAAAGAAGGCTGCGCCAGCGGTGACTGTGGCGCCTGCACCGTGGTGGTCGGCGAGCTGCAAACGGATGACGATGGCCGCGAACACATTCGCTATCGCAGCCTCAACTCGTGCCTGACATTCGTTTCGTCATTGCACGGCAAACAACTGATCAGTGTCGAAGACCTCAAGCATCAAGGCGAACTGCACAGCGTGCAGAAAGCCATGGTCGAGTGCCACGGCTCGCAATGCGGTTTTTGCACCCCAGGCTTCGTCATGTCGCTGTTCGCGCTGCAAAAGAACAGCGATCAACCGGACTCGCATAAAGCGCACGAAGCGCTGGCCGGCAACCTCTGCCGCTGCACCGGCTATCGGCCGATCCTGGCCGCCGCCGAACAGACCTGCTGCGGCAAGCAAACGGATCAGTTCGATGCTCGCGAAGCCGACACCATCGCTCGCCTGAAAGCCATCGCGCCTACCGATATCGGCGAACTCAACAGTGGCGACAAGCGCTGCCTGGTGCCGCTGACCGTGGCCGATCTGGCCGACCTCTACGATGCTTATCCACAGGCCCGCTTGCTGGCCGGCGGTACGGATCTGGCGCTGGAGGTCACCCAGTTTCATCGCACGCTGCCGGTGATGATTTACGTCGGCAACGTCGCCGAGATGAAGCGCATCGAACGCTTCGACGATCGCCTGGAAATCGGCGCCGCGACCGCCCTCTCCGACTGCTACGAAGCGTTGAAAGCCGAGTACCCGGACTTCGGCGAATTGCTGCAACGCTTCGCTTCATTGCAAATCCGCAACCAGGGCACCCTCGGCGGCAACATCGGCAATGCCTCGCCGATCGGTGACTCGCCACCGCTGCTGATCGCCTTGGGCGCGCAGATCGTTTTGTGCAAAGGCGAAACCCGCCGCACAATGGCGCTGGAAGATTACTTCATCGATTACCGCGTCACCGCGCGCCAGGAAAGCGAGTTCATCGAGAAGATCATCGTGCCGCGAGCCAGCGCCGAACAACTGTTCCGTGCCTATAAGGTTTCCAAGCGTCTGGACGATGACATTTCCGCTGTCTGCGCGGCGTTCAACCTGCGCATCGACAACGGTGTCATCGCGGATGCCCGCGTGGCGTTCGGCGGCATGGCCGCGATTCCGAAACGCGCCAATAACTGCGAAACCGTGTTGCTCGGCGCGCCGTTCAACCACGCCACCGTCGAACGCGCCTGCGCCGCACTGGCCGAAGATTTCACGCCGCTCTCGGACTTCCGCGCCAGCAAGGAATATCGCCTGCTCAGCGCGCAGAACCTGCTGCGCAAATACTTCATCGAACTGCAAACGCCGCACATCGAGACTCGGGTGACCGCTTATGTCTAACCATCACGCCGTAGAGAAGACCCAGGCCGAACTGGCTGAACTGTTCGCCAAGGACCTGACCACCGGTGTCGGCCGCAGCGTCAAGCACGACAGCGCCGCCAAGCATGTGTCCGGCGAAGCGCAGTACATCGACGACCGGCTGGAGTTCCCCAATCAGCTGCACGTTTACGCACGGCTCTCGGACCGTGCCCACGCAAAAATCATCAGCATCGACACCAAGCCGTGCTACGCCTTCGACGGTGTGCGCATCGCTATCACTCACGAAGATGTGCCGGGCCTGAAAGACATCGGCCCGCTGATGCCCGGTGACCCGTTGTTGGCCATCGACACCGTGCAGTTCGTCGGTCAGGTGGTAATGGCCGTCGCCGCCCGAGACCTGGAGACCGCACGCAAAGCCGCCATGGCCGCGGTGATCGAATACGAAGACCTGGAACCGGTGCTGGACGTAGTCGAGGCCTTTCGCAAAAAGCATTTCGTGCTGGACAGCCACACCCATGAGCGCGGTGATTCGGCGGGCGCGTTGACGACAGCAAAAAATCGTATCCAGGGCACGCTGCACATCGGCGGCCAGGAGCACTTCTACCTCGAAACCCAGATCTCTTCGGTGATGCCGACTGAAGATGGCGGGATGATCGTCTACTGCTCCACGCAGAACCCCACAGAAGTACAGAAACTGGTGGCCGAAGTGCTGGACGTGTCGATGAACAAAATCGTCGTCGACATGCGCCGCATGGGCGGTGGTTTTGGTGGCAAGGAAACCCAGGCGGCCAGCCCGGCCTGCCTGTGCGCGGTGATTGCGCGCCTGACCGGCCAGCCGACCAAAATGCGCCTTCCGCGTGTTGAAGACATGCTAATGACCGGCAAGCGTCACCCGTTCTACGTCGAGTACGACGTGGGCTTCGACGACAGCGGGCGCCTGCACGGCATTCAGTTGGAACTGGCGGGTAACTGCGGCTGCTCGCCGGACCTGTCGAACTCGATTGTCGACCGTGCAATGTTCCACGCCGACAACTCGTACTACCTGGGCGATGCGACCATCAACGGTCATAGATGCAAGACCAACACCGCATCGAACACCGCTTACCGTGGTTTCGGTGGCCCGCAAGGCATGGTCGCCATTGAAGAAGTGATGGACGCGATTGCCCGCCATCTGGGCCTCGATCCGCTGGCAGTGCGCAAGGCCAACTACTACGGCAAGACCGAGCGCAACGTCACCCATTACTACCAGACCGTCGAGCACAATATGCTCGAGGAAATGACCGCCGAACTGGAAGAAAGCAGCCAGTACGCCGAGCGCCGCGAAGCGATCCGTCGCTACAACGCCAACAGCCCGATCCTGAAAAAAGGCCTGGCGCTGACTCCGGTGAAATTCGGTATTTCCTTCACCGCCAGCTTCCTCAACCAGGCCGGTGCGCTGGTCCACGTCTACACCGACGGCAGCATCCACCTGAACCATGGCGGCACCGAAATGGGCCAGGGTTTGAACACCAAGGTTGCGCAGGTGGTGGCCGAAGTGTTCCAGGTTGAAATGGACCGCGTGCAGATCACCGCGACCAACACCGACAAGGTGCCGAACACCTCGCCGACTGCTGCCTCCAGCGGCGCCGACCTGAACGGTAAAGCAGCGCAGAACGCAGCGGAAATCATCAAGAAACGTCTCGTCGAATTCGCCGCCCGCCAGTACAAGGTCAGCGAAGAAGACGTGGAGTTCCACAACGGCCACGTACGGGTTCGCGATCACATCCTGACGTTCGAAGCGCTGATCCAGCAGGCGTATTTCGCCCAGGTGTCGCTGTCGAGCACCGGTTTCTACAAGACCCCGAAAATCTTTTACGACCGCAGTCAGGCCCGTGGTCGGCCGTTCTATTACTACGCCTTCGGTGCCGCCTGTTGCGAGGTGATCATCGACACCCTGACCGGCGAGTACAAAATGCTGCGCACTGACATCCTCCACGATGTCGGTGACTCGCTGAACCCGGCCATCGACATCGGCCAGGTCGAGGGCGGTTTCATCCAGGGCATGGGCTGGTTGACCATGGAAGAACTGGTGTGGAACAACAAGGGCAAACTGATGACCAACGGCCCGGCCAGCTACAAGATCCCGGCCGTGGCCGACATGCCGCTGGACCTGCGGGTGAAGCTGGTGGAAAACCGCAAGAACCCGGAAGACACGGTGTTCCATTCCAAGGCCGTGGGTGAACCGCCGTTCATGCTGGGCATCGCGTCGTGGTGTGCGATCAAGGATGCCGTGGCGAGCCTCGGTGACTACAAGCATCAACCGAAGATCGACGCACCGGCGACCCCGGAGCGGGTGTTGTGGGGGTGTGAGCAGATGCGGCAGTTGAAGGCGGCGAAGGCCGTTGAGGCTGAGCCGGAGTTGGCTTCGCTCTGATACCGAGGCGCGGCCAATCGCTAGCAGGCTAGCTCCCACAGGGGAATGCATTCCAATTGTGGGAGCTAGCCTGCTAGCGATGAGGCCCGAACAGACAACAGAGATGTTGAGGTGAAACATGTACAACTGGATCGACGCCCTCGCCGACCTGCAATCCCGGGGTGAACCCTGCGTGTTGGTGACCATCATCGAAGAGCTCGGCTCTACGCCGCGCAACGCCGGTTCGAAAATGGTCATCAGCGCCAACCAGACCTTCGATACCATCGGTGGCGGGCACCTTGAATACAAGGCCATGCAGATCGGCCGCGAGATGCTGGCCAGCGGTAAGCAGGACACGCACCTTGAGCGCTTCAGCCTCGGCGCCAGTCTCGGTCAGTGCTGCGGCGGCGTGACGGTGTTGCTGTTCGAACCGATGGGCCAGGTCCAGGCGCAGATTGCCGTGTTCGGTGCCGGCCATGTCGGCCGGGCGCTGGTGCCGCTGCTCGCCAGCCTGCCCTGCCGGGTGCGCTGGATCGACTCGCGGGAAGCCGAATTCCCCGAACAGATCCCCCACGGCGTGCGCAAAATCGTCGCCGAAGAACCGGTGGATGAAATCGACAACCTGCCCGCCGGCAGCTACTGCATCGTCATGACCCACAACCACCAGCTCGACCTCGAACTCACCGCCGCGATCCTCAAGCGCAACGACTTCGCCTACTTCGGCCTGATCGGTTCGAAGACCAAACGGGTGAAGTTCGAACACCGCTTGCGTGACCGTGGTTTCGACAGCGCCGTGCTGCAACGCATGCGCTGCCCGATGGGCATCGGCGAAGTCAAAGGCAAGTTGCCTGTGGAAATCGCCATCTCCATCGCCGGCGAAATCATCGCCACTTATAACGCCAGTTTCGGCCAGCAAACTGCCAGCGCCGGATCATCGATCGCCAAACTGCTGCCTGCTTCACGCCGCAGCCAAGCCACCAGTTGAGAAACCCCATGCCTTTGACTCGCAAAGCCTACCGCGCCGCCATCCTGCACAGCATCGCCGACCCTGCCGAAGTAGGTATCGAAGCCTCGTACGAGTATTTCGAAGACGGCCTGCTGGTGGTCGATAACGGCCAGATCAGCGCCCTCGGCCACGCCAGCGAATTGCTGCCGAGCCTGCCGGCCGACATCGAGATCACTCATTATCAGGATGCGCTGATCACCCCCGGTTTCATCGACACCCACATTCACTTGCCGCAAACCGGCATGGTCGGTGCCTACGGCGAGCAGTTGCTGGACTGGCTCAACACCTACACCTTCCCTTGCGAAAGCCAGTTCGCCGACAAGGCTCACGCCGATGAAGTCGCGGACATTTTCATCAAGGAACTGTTGCGCAACGGCACCACCACCGCGCTGGTATTCGGCAGCGTGCACCCGCAATCGGTGAATTCCTTCTTCGAAGCCGCCGAGCAGCTGGACCTGCGGATGATCGCCGGCAAGGTGATGATGGACCGCAACGCGCCGGACTACCTGACCGACACCGCCGAATCCAGCTACGTGGAAAGCAAGGCGCTGATCGAGCGCTGGCACGGCAAAGGCCGCCTGCATTACGCGGTCACCCCGCGCTTCGCCCCGACCAGCACCCCGGAACAACTGACCCTCGCCGGCCAGTTGCTCAGTGAATATCCGGATCTGTACATGCAGACCCACATCAGCGAAAACCTGAAGGAAGTCGAGTGGGTCAAGGCGCTGTTCCCGGAGCGCAAGGGCTACCTCGACGTCTACGATCACTACCAGTTGCTGGGCGAGCGCTCGGTGTTCGCCCACGGCGTGCACCTGTGTGACGACGAGTGCGCGCGACTGGCGGAAACCGGCTCGGCGATTGCGTTCTGCCCGACCTCGAACTTCTTCCTCGGCAGCGGCTTGTTCAACCTGCCGATGGCCGAGAAGCACAAACTCAATGTCGGCCTGGGCACCGACGTGGGCGGCGGTACCAGTTTCTCGCTCCTGCAAACGTTGAACGAAGCCTACAAGGTCATGCAATTGCAAGGTGCGCGCCTGAGCCCGTTCAAATCGCTGTACCTGGCGACCCTCGGCGGTGCGCGCGCGTTGCGTCTGGAAGACAAGATCGGCACCCTGCAGCCAGGCACGGACGCGGACTTCCTGGTGCTCGATTACAACGCCACGCCGCTGCTGAGCTATCGCCTGAAGCAGGCGAATAACATTGCCGAGACGTTGTTTGTGTTGATGACACTGGGGGATGACCGGACTGTTCTGCAGACGTATGCGGCGGGGAATCAGGTGCATCAGCGCTAAGGTTTTTCGGGCATAAAAAATCCCCCGTTGCTTTGCAGCCCGGGGGATTTTTGTTGCCGGTCAGATCGCTATCGCTGGCAGGCCAGCTCCCACAGTTTGGGGGAAATACAGCAGATAGTGTGGACACCACAAATCAATGTGGGAGCTGGCCTGCCAGCGATTGAGGCACCTCGGTCCATCAGATTTTCGCTGACGAACGCCCAGGCTTCTTGGTCTGCAACAAATGCGAAAACACCGCATGCAAATCATCCGACGCACTCTCTTCGTCGAGGTTGAGCTTGCTGTCGATGTGATCCATGTGATGCATCATCAGGTCCACCGCCAACTCACCGTTGCGCGCTTCGATGGCGTCGATCAGTTGGGTGTGTTCATCGTACGAACAGTGCGAACGGTTGCCGCTTTCGTACTGGGCGATGATCAACGAAGTCTGGGACACCAGGCTGCGCTGGAAACTGATCAGCGGCGCATTTTTCGCTGCCTCGGCCAGTTTCAGATGGAATTCGCCCGACAAACGGATGCCGGCGCCGCGATCGCCACGGGAGAAGCTGTCGCGTTCGTCGTTGACCATCTGCCGCAACTCGGCAATTTGCTCGGCAGTGGCGTGCTGAACCGCCAGTTCAGTGATCGCGCGCTCAACCAGACGCCGTGCCAGGAACACCTGACGAGCTTCTTCGACACTCGGGCTGGCAACGACGGCGCCGCGATTCGGACGCAGCAGCACGACGCCTTCATGGGCCAGGCGCGACAGTGCGCGGCGAATGATGGTGCGGCTGACCCCGAAAATTTCCCCCAGCGCTTCTTCGCTCAACTTGGTGCCGGGCGCCAGACGCTGTTCGAGGATGGCCTCGAAGATATGCGCGTAGACAATATCGTCCTGGGTACCGCTACGGCCGGCTTTGCCTGCTCGCGGTTGTTTCTTTAGGGGCTGCAACTGTTCGTTCATGGGCACTCGAGTCGGGAGAACTGCGGCGAATTGACCGTGACTGTAATACGGCACAGTGGGTCGCTGGCAAGTATCGCGTAAAAAACACCGCGATTGTACACAATGGATGGTGGCAACACGACTGTACGGCTGTTTGTCGCTTCTGCTGTATCGCAACGGTTGGTTACTTTTGAGTTTAGGCTTGAATCCATGGATTTGAGGTCCGTACAAACTCTGTGGCGAGGGAGCTTGCTCCCTCGCCACAAAAGCCATGCTGAAGTCACCGTTAGCCATAAGGAACACCGCTGTCATGAACGACGCCACGCACACGCAGCTCCGCCCCTTGGCCGATACGTCGCCGTCGGCGATCGTCGCCGGTTTCATTGCGATGATGACCGGCTACACCAGCTCCCTGGTCCTGATGTTTCAGGCCGGACAAGCGGCGGGCCTGACCAGCGGGCAGATTTCGTCGTGGATCTGGGCGATCTCGATTGGCATGGCGGTGTGCTCGATCGGCCTGTCCCTGCGTTATCGCACGCCGATCACCATCGCCTGGTCGACCCCCGGCGCAGCGTTGCTGATCACCAGCCTGGGCGACGTGTCCTACGGCGAGGCCATCGGCGCCTATATCACCTGCGCGGTGCTGGTGACGATTTGTGGCCTGACCGGCAGCTTCGAACGGCTGGTGAAAAAGATTCCGGCATCATTGGCCGCAGCGTTGCTGGCGGGGATCCTGTTCAAGATCGGCAGCGAAATCTTCGTCGCCGCCCAGCATCGCACCGGCCTCGTATTGGGAATGTTCTTCACTTATCTGCTGGTCAAGCGCCTGTCGCCGCGCTACGCGGTGCTTGCGGCGCTGTTGATCGGCACGGCGCTGTCGGGGTTCATGGGGCTGCTGGACTTCAGCGGTTTCCATCTTGAAGTGGCGACACCGGTCTGGACCACGCCGCACTTCTCCCTGGCCGCGACCATCAGCATCGGCATTCCGTTGTTTGTGGTGGCGATGACTTCGCAAAACATGCCCGGCATCGCGGTATTGCGTGCTGACGGCTACACCGTGCCCGCCTCGCCGCTGATCACCACCACCGGCATCGCCTCGCTGTTGCTGGCGCCATTCGGCTCCCACGGGATCAACCTGGCGGCCATCAGCGCGGCGATCTGCACCGGGCCGCATGCCCATGAAGATCGCAACAAGCGTTACACGGCGGCGGTCTGGTGCGGGATTTTCTACGGGATTGCCGGGGTGTTCGGCGCAACATTGGCGGCGTTGTTTGCGGCGCTGCCTAAAGAGCTGGTGCTGTCGATTGCGGCGCTGGCGTTGTTCGGCTCGATTATCAATGGCCTGAGCATTGCCATGACCGAAGTGAAGGAGCGGGAGGCGGCGTTGATTACCTTTATGGTCACGGCGTCGGGGCTGACGCTGTTTTCCATCGGTTCGGCATTCTGGGGGATTGTGGCGGGGGTGTTGACGCTGGTGATTTTGAATTGGCGTAAAGATTGAAAAAACGCAGCCTCGTTTCACTCGACAGCTGCTACAGAGTGAAACGAGGCTGCGTTTGCTTTTCCGGACATAAAAAAACGGCGACCCTCAGGTCGCCGTTTTTTCAGAACATCAAGCTACCGGATTGATCGGCTTTTCCGGGTACCAGACGTCGAGCAGCGGGCTGACGGTTGCTTCGGTCAGTTCGCTGCGGCCTTTGAGCCAGGCTTCAACAGCAGCACGCTGCTCTTCGGATACCGAGCCACGCTTCTGCAGGCAAACCAGACCGAAGTCGTCGCCGCCAACATAGCCCAGACCGTTGGCTTCCATGGCTTCTTTCAGGAACGCGTCGAGGAAAGCATCAATGGCTTCATCAGCCAAATCTTCTTTGAAATCCAGGTTCAGTTCGAAACCCAGCTCTTTCGTTTTACTAATTAGCGTCTATCGTCAAATAACCCTAAGAAGCAGTAAACCTTGACGAAGGATAAGCTAACCCGCGGAGAAAAAAAATGACAATTGTCAAAGACTCGCTCGCCATCCGCTTCCACGCGTTCTCCGCAATCGATGAGGACGTAGGTGACCTGATAGCCCAAACAGAATTTGCACGTGGTGGGTCAGGTGCGAGATCCAACATCCTGATGGCTTTTAAATTTTTGGAAGCTTACTGCGACGTGTCCGCCCATCGGATTTCGATGACGACAGTCAGGCGTCCGACGATCGAAAAAATTCTTCAAGGTTTTACGGCCGCCATGGCAGGAAAGGAGCTAGTAGACCTTTCGAAGCCGATCGCGAGCCGATACTGCCGAGACATCTATAAGGCGTTTAATTTTGCGAAAATTTTGGATCCGACCCTCCACGCCGTCAATTGGCAGCCAATCTTTTTCAAGCCCGACGAGAACGTGTGCGAAAAGGTGTCATCTGCAACCGAATTCAAGAGGTGGTATTGGGCAGGGTGGCCCATGAGCTCGCCACGCCAACCTACTATCTACCTTCGGCTGAGCCAGCTAGTGGAGCCTTACGGACAAAAGCTTGTTGGGCTAATCCACGCTTCTCTTGAGCAATTTTTCCGTAACCGCACAAACACTTGTCCACCCGAAATCAATCTAATGTTTGATTACATTGGTGCTAACCATGTCTTATGGCCTCTGCGAGAGTTCAAAAATGAAGCAGGTCTGAAGCGTTTCATGAACGACTTCACAATTGCACACTTCACCAGTGCAAAAGAAGAAAACAGAGATGCGAAAGCAAGGATAAAAAGCTGGAATAAATTTCTTAATGCAATCCAACATTGCCTTTGTAAACCAGAAATATGGTCAAGTATTTCATCACCGTTCAAAAGACCCCCTCCGTCAACCAAACATGGTTCAGAGACTCAGGTGAAACAGCGGGCCGATGGACTTCTCGTGCAAGAAAAAACGCTAACCAGCATCCCACTCCATTGCACAGACTCTGAAGCAATCGATGTTATTTTTTTCCACATTAAAAAAGATATATCGACTGTTCGCGGTTGGGCAACAGCTCAACTAGAAAACTTAAAATCTCGCTACTCGAATCGAGTTCTACTTGCTCAGCAAGGCACTCCGATACCCAAATATGAGGGCGGCTCGGGTCGTTCAAAAATGTATAGCCTGGCCGACATTTGCGCCACCTTGGAGAACACGGAGGCCACATATAGGGTACCTCCATCATTCCTTTGTAAAGTTTTCGAACATAACACGGGTGAAATTTGTGACGCCTTACACCTCGCAAATATTTTTGGGTTCCCTGTAGCAAGGAGCCTTTTCCCCCTCCAATGCCTACTTGTACTAGAGCACCCAGAAATTACAACGGATTTTCTGATTAGTCTCGAGCTGTACGATCACCACGGGCAACTTATCGGCTTCGATGAGGAAAAACGCCTTCTCATTGGCTATAAAAATCGTAAGCAGCCTAATGTTCGGGAGCAGATTGTAGAATTAAGCGACAAATCATATAGCGTAGTAAAGGATATTATTGAGATTACTGATTTAGCTCGAAGGAGTCTTAAAGCTGCAAATAACGACGACCACCGCTTTCTATTTATCACCTCAGGAAAAGCGCTTATGCCTTTTAAAAAGGCAACTGCCACCACGTGGAACGGTGGGAAATTTCGTGTTTATAAAAATTTGCGCGATGAGCTACTTGAGGAGTTCAAACCTCATAGTGATCTTCCTGAGGATGAGCTTTTGGAATTTATAAAGCGAGTACGCTTAACTAAAATTAGGGCATCTAGAGCTATTGAAATATTCATTCAAAGCAGAAGTACGGAAGCCATGTCAAAGGCTCTTGGTCATGAGCACTATTATCCAGACTTACTTAGCCACTACCTCCCGGATCCGCTGCTCGCATTCATCAAGGCACGGTGGATCCGAATTTTTCAAAAGGCGCTCGTATGCGAAGCAATGAAAGACAGCCCATATCTTTTTCGAGCTACACAATTTAATAGTATCGCGGAGCTACACAGCTTCCTTGAAAACCATCGAATTAAAGAAATTCCCTCGCAGGCATCAGACCCCGAACGCAAAGCGGAGCTAAACGAAGTCGAAACATCGGAGGCCGTTTTTTCAATTAGCGTCCCGTTTCTAGCTTCACTCCTCTCAGTCGAAGCCGCGGTGATTAACTCCACGGATAGAACTAGAGTTTGTGGTATCGCCGAATATTGGTCGTCGCTGGCAGAGAAGATAAAATCAGAAATTTCTAGCGGGTATAACCGATCATTAAAAAGACATTTACAATCAGCACTGAAGCTAGTTGACGCAAAAAAAATGGAGACTCTAATCTATGTCCCTGCTCACTGGTCTGACGCCCGGGTATGAATTCCTTGATGACTTCGGCATTTCCGAAGTATTACCGTATACCCTCGCCCCTTGGCTGTTAAATAATTTTTGTGAAAACCAATGGTTGGTTAAAACGATACAGCAAACTCCTTATACACTCGATTGGAGTGTTCGGATAGCGGATGGAAGCTTATTAACAGATACGCAACACTGCCAATTGCTGCGTTCCCTGAAGCATTTATTGATCATCAGTACAACTGGCATTAACGGAGAGTTCACAACACTAGGACTCCGCAGTATGCAAGTGCGATTAGCGCACTCAAAAAAAATAATAGATTATATTTTGATAAATGCTGATAGTTACGACTTAATTCAATATGGTCTTGCAGGAATAAACGGCGATGATCTAAAAGCTATATTGAACAAACTGGCATCGTCACCTTTTGCAGAAGAAACCGTTTACGCATGGCGCGCCCGCGTTTCTACTTTTTGCATTCAAGAAATGAATAGAATCAGCGACCTAGACGTCCAAGAAATACACGCGAGATATCCTAGCATGTTGGAGGTTAGTGATGATGCACCTGAGAAGTTTACGTTAAGCTTTGGCACGTCCGACATCCCAAGAGCTCGGGCAGCACTGATGAAAGCAGGACTATACTACGGTGGCAATCATCAAGGCTACTTCCTCAACACTCGAGCGCTCTCGGACATGCTCTATCCGGACACGTTATGGGGTGGTCAATCATCAAAATCACCTTTACAGATCCTTAATTTTTACCCTAACGCACCAACTTACAAAAAAGAATTCGATCCAGTTAGTGTTACAACCACCAATTTAACAGCATTACAAAAGTCGCGATTTTTCTATTACAGATATGCATTACTCAGCACTTCAGCGCTAAGCACGTTAGGCCTTCCAACCCCTATCGAATTAGACTCGATAGCCGATTATGTACCTGAACTTAAAACACCATCGCGATTTAAAAGCGTACCATCTACCAATCTGCTTAGACTATTCCGCCGCAGTATTGAATTTCACCTACAACATGGTAGAAAACTACTGAATGGCTTTATCGGGGTAGCTTCATTCTGCAAGGCTCAAAGAATCCTTATGACTCAATTATCAAGTGCGGCCTTTATTGAGATCATCGGACCTGAACTGGCTAACCTTGGAATTAAGAAGCTAGGCATAGCTAGCAATCGGCGAGTCAAAAGTGGAAAATCGCGAAAAGGAAGTAGAAAAGACTATTACAACAATCTTCGGGCTAATCATGGCTTGTTAGAACTAATCTGTGTTTACTTTGGCAGCGCGCAACTCGTGATCGGTATGATCATGGCGCGTCGTGTCGACGAATTAGTCAGTTTGAATGCATCAACCTGTTTAGACGCCAGCAAATCATGGCTAATTTTCGGTCTCGCCAAATCCACAAGAAAGGCTTTCGGGATGCGACAACGTGAGTCGCGACCAATTGATGCCATTGCAGTTGAAATGATTACTGAGCTTCAACGTTTTCAAAAACTACTAAAAAGACTCAAAGTCATTGACGATCTATCTGATCTATTTTCCAGCCCGTCAGTCTTGGGTACCATTTTTTTCCAGGGCTGCTCACTTTATAACTATAATCGCCACCTAGACTTTGCCTGCGACTACTTCGAAAGCGATCTGAACGAACATGGCGAGCGCTATTACGTACGTCAGCACCAGCTACGACGCTTCTTCGCAATCATGTTTTTTTACACCAATAGTTTCGGCGAATTGGACACCTTGCGTTGGATGCTCGGCCATCGAGATGTTGAACATGTCTGGCACTACTTGACTGAATCTCTAGATGCAAAGGAAATCCGCGGTGCGGGTGTCCGTTACTTTGCAGAACTGGCAAAGAAAGATCGACTTGAAAATTATAAAAATCTGCAGCAACTGCTAGCTGAGAGATTCGGCACTACAACATTCAAACTGGTTGATGAGCATCAAATCGAAGATTATCTCTCCGCTCTTGTTGAGGAGGGCAAGGCCCGGATTGAACCACATTTCTTTAATGACGAGAATGGAAAATCCCTAAAAGTCCTTTTCATTATTAGCTGAGAAATATGATGACAACTGAAACCAAGCGCGAGCTGATTGATAGATCCATCTGTAATATTTTCAGGTTACTCACTGATATTATAAATCACCCTGGCTCGTATGCTGAAGATCAACAGGTCATCATTGCGCTTAGGAGCCAGGGCCGCCTCTGCTCCTTGGCGCTCGAATTTACAATAGATAATGAGCGCTTGACGATCAACCCCATTAGCTTAAATACGCTGAAGAAGAGGCTTACGGCAAGCGCGCCCCCTAATAATTTTGAATGTCTTAACCAGTTACGAAACCACGCACAGAGCACACTTTCAAGATATGGGAAAGAAGAATCCAGACCTCCAAAAAGGTCTTTAGCCGCATTACTTGACCAAATTGCAAACCTGAAATCTTCAATATCGTCATTACAGGCTGTAAATATGGTATTGCTTCAAGTGTTAGAAGTTAACCGAAGAGACTTGCTCACCATTTCCAGTACTGCTAATGCAAGTTTGAGGCAAAAGCGCATTGATGATGCTCTCAGCCGGATGATAAGTATTCTAGGTCTGAATCCACCACCTTTTTCTAAACTGAAAACCGTCTCCCCCACAAGCCCACTGAAGTTGGCGTCCGATTATGAAGCGAATCGTTGATTTTCCGGGAACGTCTCAACTATTCACTCCCATCCTTAAGCTCCGACTCTACGATTATGTATCGCAGTGCAAGATACAAACGATCGATGGAAATAATATACCTTTCATGACTTGGCCCGATGGATCCCCTTGTCTACCTGCAAATAGCTATATGATCAAATTGCGGACTCAGTCCGGCCGAGGTGGTCATGGCCCCTCAAGAAGCGGCACAAAAGGAGGGACATTTGGACAATATGCCAGTCAAATCAGCCACTTAATAAGGTTTTGCTATTATAATAATTTAGGTTTAACGTCAATTTCTGACGATGACTTTTGTTGCTTTATAGATGGATTAAGAAAAGAAAAAAAACCTGACAAACCTAACCAGCTTAAAAGAACCGAGCGAACCATTACAGGAATCGGCAGACGGTGTTTAAGCTTTCTTGCATTTGTCGGCAATCTAAGCGGCATTCCTAATTTTGTTGGCATTGGCGGCACCATCCCTATAGAGATGGTAGATGCTGTTCTATATCGAAATGGCAAGGCGTTCAAATGCTCTAGTGTTCATCACAGGTCCTTTCGAACAGCAAACGCCCTTAGAACACGCAGACCTATCCAAGAAAAGACCATTGCAGAATTGCGCAGGGCTATCGATGAAATCTCCACATCAGAATTTCTGTGCACTCGACGACACATAATGATTTCACTCTTTGAAGAACTAGGTGCCAGGAGAGCAGAAGTTCAGGCTATCACTATCGCCACTGTGATTTCCGCCGCCAAAGTCGAAAAACCCATGATCACTGTTAACACACTAAAACAAGGCAGGACCGGTGTCACACGAGCTATTGAATTAAGCCCCGCGCTTGTTGACGAGCTTATAAACTACATTCGGGGTGAACGCCGCGTGGTGATGAAGCGTTTCAAAGATATTCCAGATCACGGCTTCCTCTTTGTCACTGAGCGTGGGGGACGCCCTTTGGGAATTGACACAATTACGACAGAGTTTTCAATCATTCGACGTGCGGCTGGAATCGAAGAGCAGGCCTGCGCGCACCTATTCAGGCATGCGTTTTGTACCAATATAGCAGCACAACTCATTGCTGAAACCCAAGCGCTAAACCCCGAATCTTTCAGACAAACACTATTAACCAACAAGATGCTGGCAGAACGTGCTTTATCCATGAGTGGGCATGCCGTTTTAGAGAGTTTCTTGCAGTATGTTGACAACGCGTTTAAGATCAAATCTAAATACGAGCAGATCATTCATAATGTTCAATTTGCTCGAACGTATGAAGGCTATGAGAAACGCAGAAAACGGCTACTAGAAGCTCTGAAAAAAGATAGAATATCTAAGGCTAAATATATTGAACGGGAGGAATTTCTGTCCAAAGCAATGCAGCGTGCATTAGAAAACTCCGATCAATCCTACCATTTAAATCGCAAAAAATCTGGAATGTGAAATATGGGGTCAGGTCGAATGCAAACGGGTGGTCAACTGGTGTGCATTTCACAGTTGTCGGTCTAACAATTTTTACCGCTCAAAACCGGTTGATATCGTCGGCGTGGCTAAGACACGTAGCGCTGGCATTGAATGAACGAAACTGACAAATTATTGACGCGCAGCGTCTCTTGACAAGTCTCGGCTTAGAAGCGGTCGGTTTGCGAATCTTCGCATGAAGTTCCGTGCCATTGTGAGAGAAATTTCCGCGGTACGACACCGACACCTCCTGCTTGGCAACATTTTTAACCCCACATCTGGTATCACTTATGCAACGAGTGGCCTGGGCGAAACTGCCACCCGCGGCGCGTCGCACGAAGCATTCGATACACCTAAAGGTTTCTATAATAGTCACTAGAAACTTTGGGTTTACACAGCCTATTGAAATTGCTGCCCACATACCTTCAGTGGTCATTAGAAAATAAAATGAAGTCAATAGATCTTAAAATGGAAACTGCCCCAGAGTGGTTACGCGAAATGCTGCGCTCCCCTATGTCGAAATAGTTTACTATCTTGGCACTGACGAATTAGGAGGTGGCTTGACTGACCGAACCTAGGTTAGGTCAAGCCGGTAGAGATAAATGGATGAAGGCAATGAAGGACTGCATAGTATTAGGACTACGATCAGAGTAGATCTACAGCTAGCGATCAGAGATAAGCCAAGGAGATCTTCCCGAAAGTCATCCAAATGGATAAAAGGTGTGCCGTAGCATTCATAATCGAAACTGACAAACTATTGATCAAACTGCGCAGCGCCCCTTGGCAAGCGTCGGCATGTGCTCTGCCAGGAACGCAAACTGACCATTTTTTTTCACTTCGATTGGAATTCTTTTCATTACGGACGGAATCAGCCAGCCATAACCAGTCGCGCGATGGAAACGCTCAAGTTTAGTTAGGGCACGTGTGTGAAACTCTGTATGCCGTGATATCGAGCCGATGCTAGAACGCACACCAAGGCGCAAACTTCCAGTTCGGAGACGCTCTTGCCCCTGCAGCCAATGTCACCAACCGACGCACGGCGTCGGCGAAGCTGCCGGCCTTGGCACTGCGCGCACGCTCTTAGACATACAGCTGCAGGGGCTCTGAATCAGCTGATACCACCATCAACCCTCACAAGACTGCCAGTGACAAAACTACTGAACGGACTCGCTAAATAAAGCGCAGCCGTAACAACCTCATTAGGTTGGCCGGGTCTCCCCAAGGCATTGTCGAATTTCTCACGTGCCTCGACAGGCCAAGCCTTCGCCACATCCGTCAAGAACGGTCCTGCCGACAACGTGTTGAACCTAACCTTTGGTCCATATTCTTTGGCCATAGACTCAGTCATTGCATTCAGCGCCGCCTTGGCTCCGCAATAAGGCACTACCGCCGGCAGCGGCCGCAGTGCCCCAGTGCTGCTGACGTTAATAACGACACCGCCATCTCCCCTGGCCATACGAGACGCCACCAGTGAGCTCAAACGGAATGGCCCCTTGAAATTGACCTCCAGCACCTTGTCGAACAAGGCCTCGCCTGTTTCATGAGAGGCTGGCGCTAGGGGAGACATTCCAGCATTGTTCACCAAGATATCGATACGACCGAACTCGGCATATACGGTCTCGACCAACGTTTCAATTTCGGCCCACTTCCCCATGTGACAAGAAAAGGGCAATGCTCTCCGGCCCATTGCGGTGATCTCGCCTACGACCTCCTGGCAGGCTTCAAGCTTGCGGCTGGCAATGATCACGTCCGCACCCTGACGGGCGTAGGCCAGAGCAATCTCCCTCCCCAGGCCCCGGCTGCCACCCGTCACGAGCGCGACCTTTCCGGTGAGGTTGAAATAATCGATCGTGTCCATCGCCGCTTACTCCAGGTAGTCCTTGAATTTCTCCATTGCCGCAGCGCGACGCGATACCAGATGCTCAGTTGGAAATAGCCCCTGTGCCGGTTGGTAGCGCTTGAGGAGGTTCTTGGCGACCGTCACTTTATGCACTTCAGTCGGACCATCGACCAATCCCATGCAAGCGGCATAGGTCCACATTTGGCCAAGCACCATTTCGTCCGATACGCCGAGCGACCCATGGACTTGCATCGTGCGCTGGACGATGTCGTGATAAATCTTCGGTGCGGCCGCTTTGATCGCGGCGATGAACATCTGGTTGGCTTTGTAGTCATGGCCGTTATCGATCCGCCATGCCGTTTCCAAAACAAGTAAGCGGTATTGCTGAAGCTCGATAAATGAATCTGCCAAGTACTGCTGGACCATCTGCTTGCTGGCCAGCGGCTCACCTTTGGTGACACGCGAAAGTGCCCGCTCGGCCATCATGTCGATAGCTTTCTGGCATTGACCCACCGTGCGCATGGCATGGTGCACCCGACCACCACCAAGGCGCGCCTGCGCAACTGCAAAACCTTTTCCGACTTCACCCAGCAAGGCATCGGCAGGTACCCGCACGTTTTCGTACCTGATATAAGCGTGGGCTCCCTCCCCCGGGTTTTCGCCATAGACACCTGGATTACGCAGGATGTTGACCCCAGGGGTGTCTGTTGGTACCAACAGCATGGAGGTACCTGCATAAATAGGTGCGTCCGGGTCGGTGACACACATCACAATCAAAAAGGCTGCGTAACGAGCATTTGAGGAGAACCATTTCTCCCCATTGATCACCCATTCGTCACCATTACGCACGGCTGTCGTCGTAAACACTGATGGGTCAGCACCACCTTGTGGTTCGGTCATCGAATAGCAAGAAACGATGTCTCCATCCAGCAGCGGCTGAAGATACGTAGCCTTCTGCTGTGCAGTACCGAACATGGCCAGAATCTCGGCATTGCCGGTATCGGGCGCTGCCGTCCCGAACACGGTTGGGGCCCAACTCGATCGTCCAAGAATTTCATTCATCAGCGCGAGCTTGATCTGACCATATCCCTGCCCGCCCAACTCCGAACCCAAGTGACAGGCCCACAGTTCTTGTTTACGTACCTCATCACTCAGCGGCTTGATGATCGAACGCGCGACATGGTTATTGGTATCGTACGGTGCACTCATGTCTGGCCAGAGCGTATCCAGCGGCTCGATCTCTTCTTTAACGAAGCGACTCATCCAATCGAGTTTTTCTTGAAACGCCGGTTCAGTACTGAAATCCCACATGGTTTTCGACCTTTTCTGGATGATCAGGAAATAAGAGTGGTGAAACGCAAGCCGCGCTGAACCATGACCGGGACGTCGTGTTCCATCCGGGCATGGACCTCGTGGGTGGACTTGCCGGCTACATAGCGGGCATACGCGCCCTCCATGATGATCGCCAGTTTGAACATCGACAGCGCCATGTAGTAGTTCAACCGGGAAATATCCAGACCGGTTTTATCGGCGTAACGCCGGGCCAGTTCCTGCCGGGTAGGCATCCACTGCCAGTCGATGTAATTCGCATAGGTCGCTTCCTCACCGACCTCCTGCCAACCGGCCAGCATCCAGCCAAGATCCAGAAGCGGATCACCGATGGTCGCCATCTCCCAGTCGACAATGGCACTGAGCTTGACCGGCTCACAGGCGTCATACATGACATTGATGAACTGGTAATCACCATGGATCAGGGCCGATCGCTGCATTGCCGGGGTGTTCGCGACAAGCCACTGCCCCAGCTCATCAAGTCCGGGGATATCGCGAACCTTGTATCGCTCGAGCTGCGCACTCCAGCGCGATACCTGGCGTTCGAGAAACTGCTCAGGCTTGCCGAAGCCCTCCAAACCGATTGCTTGCCAATTTGTAATGGCCAATTCGGCAAGGGCATCGACCAGCTCGAAAGCCATTTGTCGCGAGGCTTCGGGGTTCCCCTCTATGCCCGGCGGCAAAGGTGATTTACCGGCAAAACCAGCATGCCATTCGAGCAAAGCGAACGGCGCTCCAATGACCTCGGGATCTTCGCAACCCGCGACCAACCGGGTATGCGGTATCTGCGTCTCGGCTATGGCGCGCAGCAATTTCATCTCGCGCAGAATGTTGTTGGAGCTTGCGTCGTTAGCCACCAGGGGCGGTCGACGCAGCGCGAACTGAAGGTCATTGGCATTGACTTTATAGATCAGGTTGCTCGCACCGCCCTGAACTGCGCTCACGCTCAAGGACTGCACGGTGCCCACTTCAGTTTCCAGCCATGCGCGTAAACGGGCCAGGTCCGGCAAAGGTGTTGTTTCGAGAGTCATTCGGAACTCCTTTATTTGCGGCAATGATTTAGCAGACAAAACAATATCACTAGTCATAATGATGTATATGATTTAATCAGCTGTCAATCTGCGTGAGCGATTCTCCAAACAACCGGTTTTCATACGAATCCGATGCTCCTGCCTCTTGCTCTATTATATGTATGATTATAATCTTTAAGCCTCATGCGGCAGTTCGCCGCCGCGCAGACATTGAGGGATCCTTGACGTGAATGACGCCATTATCTACGACCACGTACGCAGCCCACGCGGCAAGGGCCGCCCGGATGGCGCACTGCATGAAGTGAGTGCTACCGCGCTGGCAGCCCAGACCTTGAGCGCCCTGCGCGATCGCAACCAGCTCGATACCAGCCTGGTCGATGATGTACTGCTGGGTTGCGTCATGGCCGCTGGTGAACAAGGCGGCAACATTGCCCGGATCGCCGCCCTGGCTGCCGATTACGACCAGAGCGTGCCGGGCCTGCAGCTCAATCGCTACTGCGCCTCTGGCCTTGAAGCAGTCAACCTTGCGGCTTCGACACTGCGCGCGGGCGAAGCACGGGCCATCGTTGCCGGTGGTGTGGAGAGCATGTCGAGGGTGCCTATCGGTTCCGATGGCGGTGCCGTCTACACCGACCCTCAAGTGATCTGGAAAACCTGGTACATCCCCCAGGGCATCGGTGCTGACCTGATTGCAGAGCAAGATGGCTACAGTCGAGCAGACGTCGATGCCTTTGCCCTGCGCAGCCAGCAACGAGCGGCCGTTGCAGAAGCCGAAGGTCGATTCCAGCAATCGCAATTCGTTGTCAAGGATCTGCTCGGCCAGCCACTGCTGAAGCGAGATGAAGCCATCCGCCATGGGGCGAGCCTGGAGGATCTGGCTCGACTCAAACCCGCTTTCGAGGCCACTGGCAGCCAGAATGGCTTTGACGCTGTGATGCTGCAGCGCTATCCGGATATCGAAGCCATCCGTCACGTCCACACTGCCGGTAACTCCAGCACGATCGTTGACGGTGCGGCGGCCATTTTGCTCGGCAATGCCGAGTTCGGTCGCACGACAGGGCTGCGTCCTCGTGCCCGTATTCGCAGCTACACCTCAATCGGTTCAGAGCCCGCCATCATGCTCACGGGCCCTGCGGCCTGCACCGAAAAACTGCTGGCCCGAACCGGGATGACCATCGCCGATATCGACTTGTTCGAAGTCAACGAAGCCTTCGCTTCGGTGGTGATGCGATACATGCGCCATTTCAACCTCGATCCCGAACGCGTCAACGTCAATGGCGGCTCGATCGCCATGGGCCACCCACTGGGCGCCACCGGCGCGATGCTCGTTGGCATCGTGCTCGATGAACTGGAGCGCCGGGATCTGAACACTGCACTCGTCACTTTGTGTGCCGCTGCGGGCATGGCCACCGCCACCTTGATCGAGCGGATCTGAGCATGGAATCGAACGCTATGAATACCTTGAAATTAGACCTGGGCGCCGACGGCGTAGCCATCATTACCATCAACCTGCCTGACCGCCCGGTGAATGTATTTACGCCTGCATTCGTCAACGATCTGCAGGCAGCAGTCGAAGAAGTGCTGACCAACGTTGCCATTCGCGGTGCGGTCTTGACCTCAGGAAAATCCGGCTTTATCGCGGGTGCCGATCTCAAGGATCTGGTTGACGCCTTCGACCAAGGTATCGATGCAGTGCAAGCTTCGCACCGCTTCGATCGAGAAAACGCGGTGATGCGTCGCATCGAAACCGGCGGCAAGCCCTTCGTCGCCGCGCTCAATGGTCTGGCGCTGGGCGGTGGTCTGGAGCTGGCGTTGGCGTGCCATCGACGGCTGTTGGTCAATGACCCAAAAGCCATTGTCGGTCTGCCCGAAGTCACTGTCGGCTTGCTACCTGCCGGAGGCGGCACCCAACGCCTGCCGCGTTTGATCGGTATAGAAAAGGCCTTGCCTCTGTTGATTGAAGGCAACACCTTGAAGCCTGCGCAAGCCTTGCAGTTGGGGATCGTCGATGAACTGGTCGACGTTACCGGCTTGCTGGAGCAAGCGCGTCGCTGGGTGCTGGACAACCCGCAGGCAAGTCAAGCGTGGGACGTGAAAGGCTATCGGATTCCAGGTGACGCCGGTTGCCTGGCTGCGCACGCAACCCGCTCCTTCCAATTTGGTACCACGCTGGCCAAAGCCGCCGGCGCACAGAACTACCCGGCACGGCTGGCCATTCTTTCGGCGGTGTTCGAAGGCACTCAACTGCCCATGGACAAGGCACTGGCAGTCGAAGCCAAATACTTCGGCACGTTGCTGACCAACCCAGTGGCACGCAACCTGATGCGTACGATGTTCATCAACAAGGGCGCCGCCGACAAACTCGTCCGGCGTCCGGTCGGGCCAGCAAAAAGCACAGTGCGCAAGCTGGGTGTAGTGGGTGCAGGAATGATGGGCGCTGGCATCGCTTACGTCAGCGCTGCTGCAGGGGTCCAGGTCATGCTCCTTGATACCAACGCCGACGCTGCAGCGCGGGGCAAGGACTACTCGCGACGGATCCTGGACAAAGCCATCGAACGCGGCACCCAGACCCGAGACAAGGCCGATGCGATCCTCGCACTGATCGAACCTTGCTCTGACTATGCTGCCTTCGACGGCTGTGATCTGGTCATTGAAGCTGTTTTCGAGAACCGTGAAGTCAAAGCATCCGTCATCGGCAAAACCGAAGCAGTGCTCGCACCCGATGCGGTATTTGCGAGTAATACCTCAACCCTACCAATCACTGGCCTGGCCGAGTGCTCCGAGCGCCCGGACCATTTCATCGGCCTGCACTTCTTTTCACCGGTCGAGCGCATGCCGCTGGTGGAAGTGATCGTTGGCAAGAAGACCAGTGAGCAAACCATTGCCCGCGCCCTGGACTTCGTCGGTCAACTGCGCAAAACCCCGATCCTGGTCAATGACAGTCCGGGCTTCTACACCAGCCGCATCTTCAGTACTTACACCGATGAAGGCATGGCGATGCTGGCCGAAGGCGTCAACCCGGCCCTGATCGAAAACGCCGCACGCCTGGCCAGTGCAGCCACCAGCCCGCTGGCTGTGACCGATGAAGTTTCGCTGGATCTGCAGAAAAGCGTCATCGATCAAGCTCACAAAGATGGCCTGGAGGAGAAATTCCTGCGCCTACATGCAAGGCCAGTCGTCGAATTAATGAATTTCTTGGGCCGCCTGGGCCGCAAGAGTAGCGGTGGTTTTTACGAGTTTCCACAGGGTGGCAAGAAACATCTTTGGCAGGGGCTTGCGGAGCACTTCCCTCGTGCCGCGCAACAACTGGATGTCGAGACCGTCAAGGACCGCCTGCTCTATATCCAGGCGCTGGAGACCGCACGCTGTGTCGAGGAAGGCGTTCTCAACGACGCTGCCGACGCCGATCTGGGCAGCATCCTCGGCCTGGGGTTCCCCTCCTGGACCGGTGGCACGCTCTCCCTGATCGATACCTTGGGTGCCCAAGCTTTCGTCACCCGTTGCGATGAGCTGGCCGATGCGTTCGGCGAGCGTTTCCGCCCTTCGGTCTGGCTGCGTGCCCGTGCCGAGCGGGGTGAGCGCTTTCATCCACGTAACGACGCGGCCTGAGAGGACAACACATGCTCCAGAATCGACTGATCTTTGATAGCGACCATGAATTGTTCCGCGATCAGGTTCGCAAATTCGTGCAGAAGGAAATAGCCCCCCACATCGACCATTGGCGTGAAGCCGGACGCTGTGATCGGGAAATTTTCCGCAAGGCCGGCGCCCAGGGTTTGCTGCTGATGTGGGCTGATGAAGCTTACGGCGGTTCCGGCGTAGACGATCTGCGCTACGAGCAGATCGTCTACGAAGAAGTGATTCGTCACGGCGACATAGGGGTGTTTTTTACCCTGCATTCACGCATCGTCGGGCCCTATCTGCAACGCTTCGGCACCGAAGAGCAGCGCCAGCGCTATCTGCCAGGCTGCGTCAGTGGCGAGACCATCCTCGCCGTCGCCATGACCGAACCGGATGCTGGTTCGGATCTGGCCGGCATGAAAGCGCGCGTTGAGGACTGTGGCGATCATTGGATACTCAATGGTTCCAAAATGTACATCTCCAACGGGCTCAATGCCGACTTGATGGTCGTCGCAGCTCGCACCGGCAGTGAACGCTATTCAATCGGTCTGTTTCTGGTGGAAGCGGATTGGCCGGGGGTGAGTCGTACGCCGCTGGCGAAGATGGGCCTCGATGCCCAGGACACGGTGATTGTTTTCTTCGACAACGTACGCATCCCGAAGAGCAACGGTCTGGGCGATCCGCAAAAAGGCTTTACGTACCTCGCTGAAGGTCTGGCCGAAGAGCGTTTGCTTTCAGCCATCCAGTCAATGGCTCACGCTCAGGTCGCTTTCGACCTGACCCTGGCCTATGTCAAGGATCGTCGAGCCTTCGGCCGGCCGGTCGGCACCTTCCAAAACAGTCGATTCAAGCTGGCTGAGATGCGCGCCCTGCTCGATTGCCAGCAGACCTGGGTCGACCAGTTGGTACTGCAACACAACGCCGGCCGGTTAAGTGCCGAAGCCGCTGCATCCGCCAAATTGCTGACCTCGGAACTCGAAGGCCGGGTCATGGATGACTGCGTGCAGCTCCATGGCAGTGCCGGTTACATGGAGGAGTACCGAATCTCCCGCATGTACCGCGATGCGAGGGTGTCGCGAATCTTCGCCGGCACCAGCGAAATCATGAAAGAAATCATTGGCCGGGCCCTCGGCCTGGATGAACGCAAAGTCAAGTGAACGAGGAAGTCACCATGAAGACACGTATTACCGAAATGCTTGGCATCCGTTATCCGATCATTCAAGGCGGTATGCAGTGGGTAGGCCGCGCCGAGCTTGCATCAGCGGTATCCAACGCAGGTGGTCTGGGCATGCTGACCGGCCTGACACAACCAACGCCGGAAGCCTTGGCCAAGGAAATCCGCCGCTGCCGGGAAATGACCGACAGCCCGTTCGGCGTCAACATGACCATTTTCCCGACCATCAGTCCGCCGCCTTACGACGAGTACATCGATGCAATCATTGCCAACGGGGTGACCATCGTCGAAACCGCCGGCAACAAAGCGATTGAATACATGCCGAAGATGAAAGCGGCCGGTATTCGCATCATCCATAAATGCGTTGCCGTCAGGCACGCCCTGAGCGCTGAAAAACTCGGCGTCGACGCCATCAGCATCGATGGCTTCGAGTGTGCCGGTCACCCAGGCGAAGAAGATATTCCAGGGCTGGTGCTAATCCCCGCCGCAGCCAAGGCGTTGACCATTCCTGTGATTGCCTCGGGTGGCATTGGCGATGGCCGCGGCATGGCCGCCGCTCTGGCCCTGGGTGCCGAAGGGATCAACATGGGCACCCGCTTCTGCCTGACCCAGGAAGCGCCGATTCACGAAAACATAAAAGCTGCCCTGCTCAAGGGCACCGAACGCGATACCAACCTGATCTTCCGCACCATGAAGAACAGTGCCCGGGTATTCAAGAACGCCATTTCCGATGAAGTCGTCGCCACCGAGCGTCGTCCTGGCGGTTGTGCCTTTGAAGACATTCGCCCTTTGGTGGCGGGTGCTCGCGGCCGTGCTGCGCTGGAGGCTGGCGAGATCAACGAAGGGATCATCACGGCGGGCATGGTCATTGGCTTGATCGATGACTTGCCAACCTGTGACGAACTGCTTGAGCGCATGGTTCGCGAATGCCGCGAGCGCCTGGCGTTTGCCACGCGCCTGGCCAGCGCCTGATCCAGCCCAGCCTAAATAAAACCGACAAAAAGCAGGTTTTCGCATGTATCAAGGTCAAACGCTGCACCTGACCCGCCTCGACAATCAACTGGTCGAACTGTGCTTCGACCGCAAGGGCGAGGCCGTCAACAAATTCGATGCCCTGACAGTCGAAGAGCTGCGCATCGCCTGCAAAACCATTCGAGATAGCGGTGACGTCCTTGGCCTGGTTTTGACCAGCGCCAAGGACAGCTTCATCGTGGGTGCGGACATCTTCGAGTTCACCCAATTGTTTGCACGGCCTGAAAGCGAACTGGCGGCCTACAACCTGGCCCAGAACCAGGTGTTTAACGAACTCGCGCAGCTCCCGCTTCCAACGGTTTGCGCTATCAATGGCCTGGCGTTGGGGGGTGGTTTCGAAGTCACCTTGGCCACCGACTTCCGAGTATTGGGTAACGCCGCAAAGGTCGGTTTGCCAGAAGTCGGCCTGGGCATTATTCCCGGGTTAGGGGGGACTGCCAGGTTGCCACGCCTGATTGGGTCAGCGGCCAGTATTGACTGGATTACCTCCGGGAAACCTCAAACTTCTGCGGCGGCCAAACAACTCGGTGCCGTCGACGAAGTAGTCGATGACCAAGCCGTGCACCAATGTGCGCTAGCCGTGTTGGCCGAAGCTGTGAGCGGTCAGCGTGACTGGCAAGCGTTGCGGCGCCAGCGCAGCCTGAGCTTTGCACTGGACACGGAACAGAGCGCCAATGCCAAGGCTGCCGTGATTGCCCGCAATCCGTTGGTGCCCGCTCCACTGTTGGCCATTGAGCTGCTCGAGCGCAGTGCCGGACTATCCCTGGCTGAGGCGTTGATCGAAGAGAACCGTACCTTCGCGCAAGTCGCCCAGACCCAGGCCGCTCAGGCACTGGTCCAACTGTTCATCAATGATCAGTACCTGCGCAAGAAAACCCGGGATTACGCCAAGGCGTCGCGCAAGCTGTCCCGCGCCGCCGTATTGGGCGCTGGCATTATGGGTGGCGGCATCGCCTATACAAGTGCTGCCAATGGCGTACTGACGATCATGAAAGACATTTCTCAGGCTGCGCTGGATCTGGGAATGGCCGAAGCCGGCAAACTTCTGGACAAACAGGTCAGCAACAACCGTATGACCCAGTTCCAGGCAGAACGAGTGCTGGAGTCGATTACGCCGACCCTGACCTATCAAGGCATGGATAAAGTCGACGTGCTGGTGGAGGCGGTGGTGGAAAACCTCGCCGTGAAAAAAACCGTGTTGGCGGCAGTCGAAACCCAGGTGGCTGATTCCACGGTACTGGCGTCCAACACCTCATCGTTGTCCATTACTGAAATAGCCAGTGCGCTGCAACGCCCGGAAAACTTCGTGGGCATGCACTTCTTCAACCCGGTACCAGTCATGCCGCTGGTTGAAGTCATCTGTGGTCCACACACCAGCGAGCAATCGGCCGCAACGGTTGCCAGCTATGCAGCAACACTGGGTAAAACGCCGATCGTAGTCAAGGATTGCCCTGGCTTTCTGGTCAATCGCATCCTGACCGCCAACGTGCTGGCCTTTCTGCGCCTGATTCATGATGGCGCAGACTACCAGGCCGTCGACCAGGCCATGGAAGCCTTTGGCTGGCCAATGGGCCCAGCGTATTTGCAGGACGTTATTGGCATGGACACGTCGCGCCATGTGATCGACTGCATCAGTCAGGGCTATGGCGATCGCATGTTGCCTGGCTTCACCCATGCGGTTGAGCTCATGGTCGCCGAACAGCGCCTGGGCCAGAAGAACGGATTGGGCTTCTATCGTTACGATCGGGATATCAAGGGCCGACTGGTGAAGTCGGTTGATCCTGACACCCAGGCTCTGTTGACCCGCGTGCAGCCACAAGGGCGTCGTGAGTTCAGTTCCGAAGAAATCGTCGAGCGCATCATGCTGCCGACGCTGATAGAAGCTGCCCGGGCGCTCGAAGAAGGCATCTGTGAAAGCGCCATTGAAATCGACATGGCACTTATCCTGGGTGTTGGCTTCCCAAGGCCAGTGGGTGGTGCCCTCAAGTATGCCGATTGGCTCGGCTTACCGGCACTGGTTGCGCGTTGCGACCACTACGCCGCTCTTGGTGGGCTTTATCAGGTCACTCCCCAAATGCGAGAGATGGCTTCGAACAACCTGAAGTTCTATTCATGAATTCGGGTTTGAACCTTCGACCATCTTCATCAGCCCTTTGAAGCGGAAATAACCATGGACTTCACCCTGTCACCCGAACTGCTCGACTTGCAACAACGGACACGAGCCTTTATCGCTGAGCACATTATCCCGCTCGAAAAAGATCCCCGCTGCACAGCCCATGGCCCGACTGAAGACCTGCGCAAAGAGATGATCTCGCTGGCGCGCAAGGCCGGTCTGTTGTCCTCGCACATGCCCCGCGAGTTGGGCGGTCTGGGTCTGAACCATCGGGCCAAGGCGATTCTTTTCGAGGAGGCCGGCTACTCGCCACTGGGCCCCGTAGCACTGAACATTGCTGCGCCCGACGAGGGCAATATGCACATGATGGAAGTCATCGCGACCGCTGCACAGAAGGAGCGTTGGCTCAAGCCCCTGGCCCTGGGTGAAATTCGTTCGTGCTTCTGCATGACCGAACCGTCGCCAGGTTCGGGATCGGACCCAGGCATGCTCGCCACCACCGCCGTACGTGACGGCGACGACTACCTGATCACTGGTGAGAAATGGTTCATCACCGGGGCTGAGGGGGCAAGTTTCGCCATCATCATGGCCAAGCTCGAAGATGGCCGAGCGACCATGTTCCTCGCTGACATGGACCGTCCGGGCATTCAGATCGTACGCGCGATGGACGCACTGGATTCGTGCTTCCCCGGCGGCCATGCGGTGGTGCGCTTCGACAAGCTTCGGGTGCCTGCCAGCGACGTATTGGGTGAACCCGGCGAGGGGCTCAAATATGCTCAGGTGCGCCTGTCCCCTGCCCGCTTGACCCACTGCATGCGCTGGCTCGGCGCAGCCCGTCGTGCCCATGACGTGGCGACCCGTTACGCGGCTCAACGCCAGGCTTTCGGCAAGTCACTGGGTGAGCACGAAGGCGTCGGCTTCAAGCTGGCGGACAACGAAATGGACCTGCACATCACCCGCCTTGCGGTCTGGCACTGCGCCTGGTTTTTGGACCAGGACAATCTCGGGCGACATGCCTCGAGCATCGCCAAGGTCATTTCGTCCGAAGCGATTTGGCGCGTGGTCGACCGCAGCGTGCAGATTCTCGGTGGACAGGGTGTCACGCATGAAACGATCGTCGCGCGGATCTTCGCCGATGTTCGGGCCTTCCGCATCTATGACGGCCCATCGGAAGTACACCGCTGGAGCATCGCCAAGAACATTCTGCGTCCCCACACTCAGGCTCGCTGAGCGCGCCCCACTCGATCAAGGAGTTTTCCGTGAAGCAAGCCTACATCGTTGATGCGCTACGTACGCCGACCGGCAAACGAGCCGGCAGCCTGTCCCAGGCACATCCCATGGACATGGGCGCGCATGTCATCAAGTCACTGGTGGAACACAACGCGATTCCCGCCGAGGATTATGACGACGTCATCTTTGGCACCATTGATGCCATTGGCCCCAATGCCGGCAACCTGGCGCGCTTTTGCTGGCTGGGCGCCGGGCTACCCGATAGCGTTCCCGGCGTCACCATCGACCGCCAGTGTGGCTCGTCCCAGCAAGCCGTGCACTTTGCTGCCCAGGCGGTCATGAGTGGCACTCAGGATGTGGTGATTGCCGGCGGCGTGCAAAACATGAGTCAGGTCCCGATCAATACCGCGCTGTACATTGCCAAGGACTTTGGCTTTGCCGATCCCTGGACCTCGGCGCAAACCTACCGCGCCCGCTATGGCACGCAACAGCTCTCGCAGTTCGAAGCGGCCGAACGCATTGCCCGCCACTGGGGCTTCACTCGCCAGGACATGGAAGCCTATGCCCTGCGCTCTCACGAGCGTGCTCTGGCGGCCATCGAGCAAGGGCGTTTCGACCACGAAATCGTGCCCTATGGCGATCTGCGTATGGACGAAACGGCCCGCCGTAGCAGCCTGGAAAAAATGGCCACGCTGCAGACACTCCTGCCAGACGGCCAGTTGACCGCTGCCACCAGCAGCCAGATGTCCGACGCCGCCAGTGCCGTATTGGTCTGCTCCGAAGACGCGGTCAATCGTTATGGCCTGAAACCACGTGCACGCATTGTCCATATGAGCGTACTGGGTGATGACCCGGTGTGGATGCTCACTGCGCCAATCGCCGCTACTCGCCGGGCGCTGCAAAAGGCTGGCCTGCGCATGGCCGATATCGATCTGGTGGAAATCAACGAAGCGTTCGCCAGCGTCGCCATGGCCTGGCTGCAAGAAATGGATTATCCGAGTGAACGAACCAACGTCAACGGCGGCGCCATTGCCCTGGGCCATCCTATCGGCGCAACCGGCACCAAACTGATGACCACCCTGCTCCATGAACTGGAACGCAGCGGAGGTCGTTATGGCTTGCAGACCATGTGCGAAGGCGGTGGCCTGGCCAACGTAACCATCATCGAGCGGCTTTGAGCCCATCGACCCAAGGAGTTACACGATGAACACAGCCGTCACCGTCAGCCACCACGATACCGTCGCCCTGGTCAGCCTGAATCTGCCCGAGAAACGCAACAGCCTGGTTCCCGAGCTCTATCGCCGCTTGGCCGACGAGCTCGAGAACCTGCAAGACAATGAGCAGGTCCGGGTAATCGTACTCAGCGGTGGTCAGCACTTCTGCGCGGGGGGGCCACTGGATGGCCTGGATACCCGGCCAATGGTCATGCGCAAAGACATGCGTTGCGGACATCGGGTAATCCGCGCCATCGTCAATGGTCGGATACCGGTAATCGCTGCCGTGCAAGGCGCTGCGTTCGGTGCGGGTTTGTCATTGGCGGCGGCCTGCGACTTCGTCGTGGCCGATGCCGACAGCCGCTTTGGAGCCGTGTTCGGCAAAGTGGGCGTCATGCCGGACTGGGGTTCCCTCTGGACCCTTCCACAACGCATTGGCCTGCCTCGTACTCGTCAACTGGTCATGTTCCAGCAGATTCTCGGCGGCGAAGAAGCAGCGAGGCTGGGCCTGGTCGACTTTCTGGCCGAGCCTGGCCAGGTTTTGGAGACCGCACTCCAGCGCGCCCAAGAGTTGGCCAGCAGCGCACCTGGACCGCTTTCAGCGACCAAGTCGTTGCTGGGGCGCCACCCTTTGAGCCTGGAAACCCTGCTTGACTGGGAAGCCGACACTCAAGCGCTGCTGATCGGCTCCGAAGATTTTACCGAGGGCCGTGACGCATTTTTCCAGAAGCGTGCAGGAGTTTTCCGTGGGCTCTGAAACCGCCGTGCAACATCTGGCCACCACCTCCACTACCTGGGATGGCGTGGATATCACGCCGCTACTGGACGTGCTGGAAGTAGGCCCGGACCGCTTCACCTGTAACTGCTTCCACTCCAATCAAAATGCTGCGATCTACGGTGGGCAAACCCTCGGTCTGGCCGTTGCTGCTGCCATCGCAACCGTTGAAGCGCATCTGCATCCCCATGTGCTTCAAGTTAGTTTCCTCGCTGCCGGCGATGTCAACGCTCCGCTGTCAATTGAAGTGGAGCGCATCCAGCAAACCCGGCGCTTTGCCGCACGCCTGGTTCGGTTGGTGCAACATGGCCGTTCCATTGCCATCGCCACGCTGTCCTTCCATGCCGGTGAAAACGGCATGGAACATCAGCACAATTGTGACTCCGTGCCCGATCCGGAAAGTTTGATGGGGCTGGCACAAGTTCGCGAAGCCTTCCATCAACGACTCAATCCCATCGAACGGGTATTTATCGGCAAAACCCGTTCAGTGGATATACGCCCGGCGGACCCGGAACAGTTCGTGCTCGGCCGTGACGATCAAGCCAGGATTCGTTACTGGATGCGCACCACTCATTCCCCCAACCTGCCCACGCGCCTGCAACCCGCCGTGCTCGCTTACCTGAGTGACTTCTGGTTCGGCATCACCGCACTGATGCCTCACCGCGAGCACAAACTGGGGGAAGACCTGTTTGTTTCCAGCCTCAACCACACGATCTGGTTCCACCAGCAAGATGTACAGGCGGATGAATGGTTGCTGGTTTCTGCCCACAGTCCTTCGACCAGTCTGGGGCGGGGTTTGACCTTGGGTCATGTGCATGATCGGAAAGGACGGCTGGTGGCAACGTTGGGGCAGGAAGGCCTGTATCGTTTGCGTTGATTCGTGCAGATAACAACGGGCGTGACTGCCGAGAAAATGCGGCTTGCTCAGTGTACTGAGCGAAGTACTTGCCCGCCTTCCACACTAATCTTGAAGGAGCACGCCGATGGCTGAACGTGTTGGCCATCGGCTGTTTAATAGCCGCGGCGAGCCTTCTGGCGTGGCACTGGCATCATATCGAAGAGCTGATTCTTCACCCATTCTCTTTCACGTTTATCTCGTCGATGCTGAACGACGCGGCAAGCTATTACCGCGCGCTGGGCTCGTAGACGAAACGCTAAAACACCATTGAAACTAAAAAAACACTTAGCGCTTCGACAGCAAATGCACCTCGGTACGCCCGAAAAGCTCGATCGATGCACAGGCGCATCCATGCTACCTGGCATGCCTTGCAGCGCCGCAAAGGTAGAGCAATGGATCACGCCTCTCCCAAGCCACCCTCCACAGTGCCAAACAAGCAACGGTTTGTGGGTGGCATGGGGCGCTCACACCGGGGCCTAGGTGCTTGTCGACCTGCAGCTTTGCGCAATCCAATGTTTTAATCGCGCTGTTTACTCAGGAGGTGCTTGACCGATCAGCCCTTGCCCAACTGGTTAAAAGGCGTATCCCGATCACTACGCGGCTCAGGCGGCAAACCCAGTACCCGCTCAGCGATGATGTTGCGCAGGATTTCATCGGTGCCGCCGGCAATACGCAAACCGGCTGACCACATGTACCAATAGTTGAATCGCCGCGCCTGGGGATCGTCGAACTCGCGCAGGCCATCAGCACCCAGCGCTTCCAATGCACAGGCACTCATGTCCTGAAGATTTTTGGCCATCACCAGTTTGTTGATCGAGGCTTCGGGGCCGGGTACGCCACCGCGCGAAACCGCTGTCATCGAACGCATGCGGGTCAAGGAAATGCCTTCATCAGCCACGTAAAAACGTGCCAAGGCGTCAGCATCGAATAGTCCTGCCAGTTCACTCGCAACGGGTGCACCGGAAGGTTTTCCACCGACGGCAAGTCGCTCGAACATCAGGGTGCTCAGGGAAACCTTCCAGCCTTCACCGACTTCCCCCAGGCGCTGTGAATCAGGAATGCGCACGTCGGTGAAAAACACTTCGTTGAACTCCGCATCGCCCAGCAGCGTACGGATCGGTCGTACTTCCACACCTGGGGCGCGCATGTCGACATAAAACATGGTCAAGCCTTTATGCTTCGGTGCAGACGGGTCTGTGCGCACCAGCACGATGCCGTAGTCCGACTCATGGGCATAGGACGTCCAGACTTTCTGACCGTTGATCACCCAATCCTCGCCTTCACGTACACCGCGGGTTCTCAAGCCTGCCAGGTCGGACCCGGCGGCCGGCTCGGAAAACAACTGGCACCAGATTTCCTCACCGCGCATGCCTTTGGCCATGAAGCGGTCCATCACCTCGGCCGAACCATGGGTAAACAACGTCGGCAAACACATGCCGATACCGACTGCGAAAGGGATGACCGGAAGGCTGTAATGCTCTTCTTCCTGGTGAAAAATCACGTGTTCGATCGGGCTTCCACCCTGCCCGCCCACGTCCTTTGGCCACATGATGCCGACATAGCCGGCATCCGCCTTGAGTCGTTGCCAGCCACGGGCCAGCGTCATGAAGCGCTCATGCTCCATACCGTCCTCAGGTCGGACTTCGTAAGCGCGCGCATTAGCGCTCAGCCAGGCGCGCACTTGCGTGCGATAGGTTGCTTCTTGAGGCGTATCTTGAAAATCCATCGATGCCGCTCCTGTATCCGATCAAGCCGTTTCGCGCAGCAGGGCTGCCTTGAGACGGCGAGCCCAAAAGGCACGGCCACCCAGTTGGGTTGCCATCAGCCGCGCACGACGGTAGAAAAGTTGAATATCGCTTTCCCAAGTGAAACCGATGCCACCGTGCAACTCGACCGCAGTTTCAGCGGCCTGGCACAAGGCTTCAGTGGCGGCCAGACGCGCCCCCGCGGCGGCACGAGGTAATTGCGCAGGTGCCTGGGTCAGGGCCCAGGCACCGTAGTAGCAATGGCTGCGCGCCAACTGGTTTTTCACATACAGATCGGCCAGCGAGTGTTTGACTGCCTGATAGCCACCCACCACACGGTTGAATGCTTGCCGTGTTTTGACATACTCCAGGGTCGACTCTAACGCTGCTTCGGCGCTCCCCAGTTGTTCGAAAGCACTGAGTACAGCAGCAGCGTCCAGAGCTCGTTCGGCGAGCCCACTGCCCTGCCCGGCAGAGCCCAATCGCAGGCAACTGACATCGTCGAAGTGAAGGTCGGCATGACGGCGGATCCGGTCGATTGCTTCGACCGATTCCAGGCTTACTCCCGGAGCTTGCGCGTCGACCAGCCACCAGCTCCAATCCTGGCCATCGTCATCGGCACACGCCGAAACGATGAACACATCTGCCACTGACGCATCGGCGACCATGGCCTTGCGACCACTCAGCTTTCCTGCACTGACTCGCGCTTCGGGCCGTTCGGTCCATGCCGCCTGGCCGCGCTCGGTGAACGCGACGCTGGCTGTTTTTTCACCCGCCGCCAGCTCACCCAGCAGCGTGGATGCGACCTGGCAGTCCGTCAGTTGTTGCAATGCGGTGCTCGCATGCAATACCGAAGAACTGAAGGGAATCGGCGCCAGCGTGCGCCCGACCTCTTCAGCCAGAACACACAGCTCCAATGCCGAAAGCCCCAGACCACCATCGGCCTCTGCGATAGCGGCAGCCGGCCACCCCAACTCCTGAACCTGGACCCACAGGGACTTATCATGGGTCTCTGGGTTTTCCAGCAGTGCCCGGGCACGAACCAGGCCGTCAGCGAATAAGCGCTTGGCCTGGTCGCGCAACTGTTCCTGATCAGCAGAAAAATCAAAGTTCATGGCGATCGATCTCCATACCTTTACAAGGCCAAAGCTTATTGTTCGCGGACATGGAAACGCTCACCACGTTCGGCACGCTGACGTAACCAGGACGAAGGCCGGAATCGTTCTCCGAAGTGATTCGCCAGCTCATCGCAGGCAGCGACAAAGTCTGTACCGCCGACGGTATCGATCAAGCTGAACACACCGCCAGTCCAGGTTGGAAAGCCAATCCCCAGAATCGAGCCGACATCGCCTTCGGCGGAGTTGCCGATCACGCCCTCTTCCATACACTTCGCCGCTTCCAGCGCCTGGATGTAGAGCATGCGTTTCTTGATCTCTTCGACATCGGGTTGCACGGACAAGGCAGGGTAGACTTCGCCCAGCCCCGACCACAAAGCGCGCTTGCCCTCTGGATAATCGTAAAACCCCTTGCCACAACGACGGCCGATCCGATTCAGGGTTGCACAGAACATCTCCTGAACCTTGAAGCCTGCGGGTTCATTCCAGGTATCACCCAGCGCGGCACGTTCAGCCAGTGAGGATTTGTAGCCGTTCTCCATGCCGATGTCGTCCAGCAGCGCCAATGGTCCCATGGCGAAACCGGCCAGGCGCGCAGCATTGTCGATCAGTGCCGGTTTGACGCCGCTGCCAAGCATCGCAAGCGACTCTTGAAGATACGCCGCGATCACCCTCGAAGTGAAAAAGCCTCGCGAGTCCTTGACCACGATCGGCGTCTTGCGCAACAGACGGATGAAATCGAGGGCATGCGCCAGAGTGGTTTCGCTGGTTTGCTGACCGACCACAACTTCCACCAACGGCATGCGATCCACTGGGGAAAAGAAATGCAGACCGATAAATCCATCAGGGGTGTTCAAGTCCCGGGCCATGTCGGTAATCGGCAAGGTCGATGTGTTTGAAGCGAGTATCGCACCCGGCTTCATGAACGCCTGCGCTTGGGCGAATACTCCGGTCTTGACCTGCAAGTCTTCGAATACTGCCTCAATGACCAGATCGCACTCGGCAAACTCGGCATAATCGCTGGTAGCCTGAATACGGGCCATGATCGCATCAGCAGCTTCCTGGGCCATACGTCCCTTCGCCACTCGCTTGGCAAACTCGTCGGCCAGTCGCTGGCGGCCGGCCAGGGCCTGTTCCGCCGTTGCATCGAGCAACACCACTTGCAACCCGGCCACTGCGGCACTATGGGCAATACCGCCACCCATCAGGCCAGCTCCGACCACCCCGACTTTGGCGATCGACGCCGGCTCGATGGATTTAGGTCGACGGGACAGCTTTTCCAGCTCGCCCTTGTTCACAAACATCGTGCGGACCATATTGCAGGCGGTTGGATCAAGCACCAGCTTGGCGAACTCGCAGGATTCAATGTGCAGTCCGGCGTCGATTGGTACGCAGGTGCCGTGGGCTACCGCGCGGAGCAAGGCAATCGGTGCCGGTAGATTGCGCCCGGTATCGCGAGCGATCTGAGTGGCAGTGAGGTTAAACAGGTTACCCAGTTCAACATCAGCAAAACCCGCGCCGCCGGGAACTTGATAACCTTTTTTATCCCAGGGTTGCTGGGCATCTGCGTGTTCAAGAACCCAGGCGCGAGCGGCTGGCAGCAATTGCTCGACGCTGAGCACACCATCGACAATACCTTTAGCCAATGCAGCTTCAGGCGCTAACAAGGTGCCTTTCATCATTAACGGCAATGCGCTGGCAATCCCGATCAACCGAGGCAGGCGCTGCGTGCCACCAGCCCCAGGCATCAGGCCCAGCGTAGCTTCCGGCAGGCCCAGCAGAATGCGTGGATTGTCCAGAACCAGTCGGTGATGGCAGGCCAGAGCGATCTCCAGACCGCCGCCCAATGCGGAGCCATTGATCGCGGCCACATAAGGTTTGCCGCTGCTCTCAAGGCGTCGCAACAATGGACTCATCTGCGTGGCCATATCGCGGGCATCGGCCACGCTCAGATCGCGAGACAGCGTGCGAACGATTTCCTTCAGATCGCCGCCGGCGACGAAATCCTTCTTCGCCGAGGTAATGACCACACCGCGAATATCGGCATCGGCGGCAACTCGCTCGACAATCTCTGCCAACTCATCTCGAAATCGCTCGGTGATGGTGTTGGCCGGTTGTCCCGGAATGTCGATGGTAACGACAGCAACGCCATCTTTACCCAACGCAAAATCAATGGTTTCAAACATGCAATGACCCGTCCTTGCAGAATGGGGTGAGGATCGAATTCAGACGCGTTCGATGATGGTTGCCGCGCCCATGCCGATGCCGACGCACAGACTGACCAGTGCTGTACTGCCACCCGTGCGCTCAAGTTCATCGAGGACTGTCCCGAGCAGCATTGCGCCTGTCGCACCCAGAGGGTGACCCAGGGCGATGGCGCCGCCATTGACGTTGATCCGCTCATGGCCGATGTCCAATACACGCATGTATTCCAACACTACGGATGCGAACGCTTCGTTGAGTTCAAACAGATCGATATCAGAGACATTCATGCCTGCTCGCTGCAAAGCGCGCAGCGAAGCAGGAGCCGGGCCGGTGAGCATGATGGTCGGGTCTGTACCGATGGTCGCGAAACTACGGATACGCGCGCGGGGTTTTAGCCCCAGGCGTTTTCCCGCCTCGAGCGAACCAACAAGCACCCCAGCTGCACCGTCGACGATGCCCGAAGAGTTACCGGCGGTATGCACATGCTCAATTTCGAAAACATCCGGGTACTTTTGCAAGGCAATCGCGTCATAGCCGCCCAAGGTCCCCATCTGCGCGAACGCTGGTTGTAGGCTGGCCAGGTCTTCTGGACGGGTTTGCGGACGCATGTGCTCATCACGCTCAAGCAAGGGAAAACCAAGAGAGTCGACGACAGGGATCACGGAGTTTTTGAAACGACCTTCATCCCAGGCACGCCCCGCACGCTGCTGGCTGGCCAGTGCATAGGCATCGACATCGTCACGGCTAAAACCACTGCGCGTGGCGATCAGATCGGCGCCGATTCCCTGAGGCGCAAATGCGGTGGCATAGGCAATGGCAGGATCCCGAGCCCAGGCACTGCCCTGAGAGCCCATCGGCACGCGCGACATGGACTCCACACCGCCGCCGATCGCCAGGTCGAGCTGCCCCGCCATAACTTGAGCAGCCATCATATTGACCGCGTCGAGCCCTGAAGAACATGCCCGGTCCAGTTGCAGACCCGGCACGCTTTCAGCGTAACCGGCCATCAAAATCGCAGGACGCGTCAGGTTGGAACCCTGCTCGCCAAATGGCGTAACCACGCCCAATGCGACTTCACCAACTTCGGCGCTGTCGAGTTGATTGCGGTCACGCAAGGCACGCAGCACCTGTGCCGCCAGCTCAGTTGAGCTGACTGCGTGCAAACCGCCATTGGAGCGTCCGCGGCCACGAGGCGTGCGAACATGATCGAAAATATAGGCTTGAGCCACTGTCTGTCTCCCCTTCCTGACCATCCAACATCGAGCAAGCCTGCGCCTGTTAACTCGACAACATAGAGCATAATGATATGTATGTTTAAGACGATAAACAACAGGCTTGCTCGCAAAGCCGTCATTTATAATCGTGACAGAACTGCCAACGCGGCCGCGAAACCAGACGATTCAGCCTTGCGTGCAATGATGTGTATGATTAAGCTGTTTCTAGACAAAAAAGCTGATTTTTCGATTCCCGCATGCCGGAGCGTCATTTAATGCCAAAAATCAATGTGGTTCTGCGAAAGGAGGACCTCGATCCAGACTTCCTCTACGACAAAGTTGCCGTAGTCATCGACGTATTGTTCGCTACCACTACTATTGTCGCCGCCCTGCACCACGGCGCCAGAGCCGTATATCCGGCAGCCAACCGGCAAATGGCCTGCGACACAGTAAACGGCCTGGAACCCGATAGTTACATACTGGCCGGGGAGAACCATCTGCAGAAAATTCCAGGCTTCGTCACCTACTCCCCGCTTGCCTTGTCGCGAGAGGCTTTGGCAGGTCGCAATGTCGTATTTTCCACGACAAACGGCACTGTCGCGCTGCGCAAGGCGGATACCGCCAAGCATGTATATGCCGCCGCCCTATTGAATGCGCCCGCCGTAATCCGCCAACTCCAGAAACACCAGGACCGGTCGATCGTGCTGGTCTGTTCGGGATCGGCTGGTCGAGTGAATCTGGAAGACCTGTATTTGGCCGGATACCTGGTCGATCAACTGGAAATCACTTGCCCCGGCCACTGGATCCCATCGGACACCTGTCACATCGCCCGCTCGGTGTACGGCCAATACTACGACTCGCCGCACGACTGCCTGATGCAAAGCCAATTAGGTGTTCGACTGTGCAAGGAAGACATGTTCGATGAAGTCGAGTATTCGGCCCGGCTTGGGTTGCTCGATATCGTGCCCCACCTCCAGGGCAACCACCTCACCTGCTTGTGACCCATCGAGTAACTGACAATGAGCGATACTTTCCCGCGTAGGGGTGGTTGTCTGCGCCGCCTGATAGTTCTGCGCCAGGTGACCTCAGGGCAGGTAGTTGGCTGGCTGGAGGATGACTTCCATCACTTCGGCGTGACCATAGAGCACGATGGTGTGTACATAACGGCAGTCCGTATGGCGGCGCCGCGCACACCTTGGGTGACCTGTTCCGGAGCTCAAGTTCCTTTGCAGGCACTCGTCGGCAATCCTCTGATCAACCGCGCTTCGGATATCGGCGCGTTGATCGACATGCGGCAACAGTGCACACATGCTCACGATTTAACGGGATTAACTCTGGCGCATATCAAGCGCGGAGATTGCGAACGTCGCTATGAGATAACCGTTGAGGATCGCGAGGTCTATGCCTGGAACGGGATTCACCCGACCATGGGTCCGACCCGCGCGCGCGTATTGCGCGATGGCGAAGAAGTGATGTGTTGGCAGGTGGATAACGGAAGTATCACCGGCCCCGCCCCCTTCACTGGCCAGACGCTGGAGCGTGGTTTTCGCCAGTGGACAGAGTCACTCGACGAAGAGGCCGCCGAACAAGCCAATCTGTTGCGACGCGCTGTCCTTGTGGCTGGCGGAAGAACGATCGATCACGACCTTTTCCACAACGCCGCTGAATTTGGCCAACCTGCACTTTGCTACAGCTTTCAGCCCGAACGCAGCCACCAAGCCCTGCGCAGCCGTGAAACAACCCGGGACTACGCGGCCAACGCCGCTGAAATGCTAATTAATGTACGAGAGATACCTTAGGGAAGACATCTTGAGCCACCATCCGGTGGCTCTTGAGACTCAACCGACCTGGAACAGATCGGTAATGCGCATATGCTCAAACCCAGTCACCCAGACTTTGTTCGCACGCACCATATGCTTGCGCCAGTGTGCTTCAGCGCCATCGATGTCGCGCGCCTCAATGAAGCCAATGAGCTTCTCTTGAGACTTCAATCCAGCGACTGCCGCCATAATAGAAGTCTCTACGGGAATGCTGCGTCGCTGCAACGCCACGGCCGCTGTTTGATGCCGGGTAATCACTTCGTGCATGGCCCCCCACAGATGGATCAGCGGCTTATTACCGGATAGCTCCACGAGCACCTTGTGAAAATGCGCCACCTCAGTGGCAAAGCCTGCCGGATCCTCGATAAAAGCACGCTCGCGCTCTATCGCCTCGCGCAATATTGCCGGTGCTCGCTCTGCAGAATTCTCGACCACAAAACGAACCGCCGAGGGCTCGAATGCCATCCGAGCCTGATAAACCTCGGCTACGGTGGTGCCTTCGAACTGCAATACCATCAAAGCGTAATTGGCGATCAACACCGGATCCGGCGCATGTATGACGGCCCCCCCCTTAGCCCCTCGGGCAACAGTGATCAGATGCTCCGCCTCGAGGATACGAAAAGCTTCGCGAATGGTCGGACGCGACACGCCATACTCTTCCATCAGCTTGCCTTCGGCTTGAAGCAGATCTCCCTCCTTCAGTTCACCGCGCACAATCTGCTTCTTGATTCGACCAGCAACGATCTGCGGCGCCTTGGGTATATGGAGCACTTGCCGACGCTCGCCCGCAACCCTCCCGTTCGAAAACGAAAACTCTTTCAAATCGCTCATCACTTCAACCCTGAGTCAGTGGAATCGTCGTTTTCATAACAGCATAATCAGCCATATGATAAACATGATCTAAATATAACACATAGAAATCATAACGCTTCTTCGCGAGTACGCAACGCGTAATAATGGGGCGTTTCAAGATCTTTTCTGTGTTGCGCACAGGTCCACGCGCATCACTGGACAACCTGATTTTATTATGTATATGATTAATACGTTTAAAAAACAATAACGCTGCAGGGGCTTCCATGAATTTTGATTTCTCAGATGAGCAGCGGATGCTTCGGGACCAGTCCCGTCGCCTCCTGAGCGAAGTCAGCGACTTCCATACGGTGCGACAGTTGCTTCAAGCGCATCAGCCATTCAATTCGGATCTGTGGAGACAGGTTGCCGAACTAGGCTGGCCGGCAGTCGCCATTGGTGAGGATCAGGGCGGGCTGGGCCTGGGCATGTTGGAGCTGTGTGTCCTGGCTGAGGAACTCGGCCGAACACTGGCGCCGATTCCGTTCCAGAACACAGTTTTTCTGGCTGCAGAACTGCTAAAACTCAGCGCAGCCCCTGAAGCAAAAGATCTGCTGCAAGCGATCGCCGGTGAAGAGGCCATTGTCGCGACGGGCTTGGTTGCGCCCGGGCAATCCTGGAACGGGCAACCTTTACAGTTCGACGGTAAGACTCTGAACGGCCGTAGCCGACCTCTGGCATATGCCGCCCAGTCTCAATATGCATTGCTGCCGGCTCAGCAGGACGGGCTACCGGTCGTTGTTCTGGTCAAGCTAGGTGACTCGGGACTGAAGGTAATGCCCCTAAACAGTCCTGACGAAATCATTCCGTTTTCCGCCCTGCAAGCTGATGGCGTGCAGGCCATTGGACTGCTGACGGGCGCACAGGCCACAGCCGCGATGCAACAGGTGGTTGACCAGTCCGCCATTCTGACCGCTTTTGAACAGATCGGCGGAGCCGAAGCGGCCTGCGGACTGGCACGCGACTATGCCCTTGAACGACACACGTTCGGTCGCCCTATTGGTAGTTATCAGGCCATCAAACACAAGCTGGCCGATATGGCAGTGAAAATCGAACTGGCCCGCTCCAACGCCTATTACGGCGCCTGGGCGCTGCATGCCGGCAGTCCGGACGAACGCGCATTGGCCGCCGCCACCTGCCGATTGAGCGCAACCGAAGCCTTCGAATACGCAGCACGTGAATGCCTGCATGTGCATGGCGGCATCGGTTACACCTGGGAAGCCGATTGCCACTTCTTCTATAAGCGCTCTCGCTTGCTGGCCATGACACTGGGCGAGCCTGGGGCATGGGTCGACCGACTGCTGTCGGATACATCCTTGAGCCTGCTTAAAGCCCACTGAGGAGACGAACATGGATTTCAACGATTCCCCGGCTGAAGCCGAATTCCGTCAACAGGTTCGCGACTGGCTGCAAGACAACGTGTCCAGCGTGCTGGGTGCCGACGGGCATCAGGACGTCGAAGCATTCACCGCAAACGCAAGACAGTGGCAACGTAAAAAGGCAGAAGCCGGGTATGCCGCCATCCGTTGGCCACGCGTAGAGGGCGGACTGGATGGCACGCCAATGCAAGAAGTGATCTTTCAGGAAGAAGAGTCACGCTATGCGGTACCGGTCGGCCCCCTGGTCACCATTGGCACGCAGTTGGCCATCCCGACGTTGCGCACCCATGGAACTGCCGAACAGATCGAGCGCTTTACGCGTCCAACGCTCAATGGCGATCTGATCTGGTGTCAGCTTTTCTCCGAGCCATCGGCAGGATCCGACCTTGCCAATCTGCGAACCCGCGCAATCAAGGATGGCGATGACTGGGTGATCAACGGACAAAAAGTCTGGACCTCCTGGGCCCATGTCGCGGACTGGGGAATTCTCCTTGCCCGCACCGATTCTGAAGCCACCAAGCACAAGGGTTTGACTTTCTTCCTGGTCGATATGCGCCAACCTGGCATCGACGTACGACCTATTGAGCAGATTTCGGGAGAGTCGGAATTCAACGAAGTGTTCTTCACCGATCTGCGTATTCCCGACAGCTACCGCGTTGGAGCTGTCGGTGACGGCTGGAAGTGCGCAATGACAACCCTGATGAATGAACGGGTCAACGTGGGAGGTGAAAGCCAAGCTCTTCCATCAGTAGTCGAGCTGCTGGAGCAAATCACCAAGAGCGGTAGCCCAGTCACGCAGGATCGCTTCAAGATTGCAAGCCTGCTGACCCGGGAACTCGGATTGCGCTATTTCCGCTTCCGTCTGCTGACTTCCCTGTCCAAAGGTGAAACCCCGGGGCCAATTTCCGCCATGAGCAAGTTGGTTTACGCCAATGTTCTGCAGGAGCTATCGGCCCTGGCCTTGGACAATCTGGGCCTGGAGGGCATGACCAACGAACTGGCCGAGGCCCCAGCGACACGTTTCAGTCACGGATATGAATGGTCGGCAGCGCTGCGAATTGCTGGTGGCACTGACGAAATCCTGCGAAACCAGATCGCCGAGCGAGTCCTGGGCATGCCAGGAGAAATTCGGGTAGACAAAAACATTCCGTTTTCCCAATGTCGCTGACGCTGAGGAAGTTTTTAGCATGACTGAACATATCCGGGCCGAGTGTCATCGGCATTGCTTGACGATCACGCTAAATCGTCCAGACAAACACAATGCCTTGACCAATGCCATGTACGACAGCCTGAGCAGCATGCTCATGTCTGCTGGAGCCGATGATAACGTCAGAGTTGTCATCATTCATGGTGGCCCGGAATGCTTTACCGCAGGAAATGACCTTGCGGACTTCCTGCAAACGCCTCCAGACAGCCTCGACGCCCCTGCCTTCCGCTTCATGGCCGCAGTAGTGGCATTGGACAAACCTCTGATAGCTGCCGTTTGTGGCGCAGCCATTGGCATTGGCACTACGTTGCTACCGCACTGCGACTTCGTAATGGCGACTCGAAAGAGTCGCTTTGCCACACCCTTCATAAAACTCGGACTCTGCCAGGAGTTTGCCGCAAGCCTGTTATTGCCCAAACGATTGGGGCATGGATATGCCTCCCGCTTGCTGCTTGGAGGGGAAAGCATCGATGGGGAGCAAGCGCACGCCCAGGGTTTGTGCACACATCTTTTTACTCAAGGGCAGGAATGCCTGGACTTTGCCAAAGACTACGCAGAACGATTGGCTGCAGCCTCCCCTGAAGCACTGCAAGCCGCCAAGCATTTGATGAAAGCATCCCAGCAAGAAAGCGTGCTCAACATCATTCGCGAGGAAAATCTGAACTTCATCGCACGTTTGCAAACTCGAGAGTGCCGCCAGGCTTTAGAGGACTTCGTCTACAAACGTCGATGATGGGCTGATATACGGGCATCCAGGCCGCCTTGAAATATACATGCATACGATTACAATGATCGCTATCTAAAACCCTCACATAACAATAATCGGGGATGAAGATGAAAACGATCATGTGTGCGCTACTGTTTTTTGGTCTTTCCTCGCTGGGCGGATGTCAGGAACTCCACCATGAACAAGCCGAGCCATTGGGCTTGACCTCGTTTTGCGATGGCGTAAAGTGCGCGCCCAAGTACGACCCTTCCTGGCCTGCGGCCCTTCGCTGAAGCGGTTTGCAGCCATATCGCTGGAGTTCTGTTTGAAAATTTCGGGATTTGTTCTGTCGCTTTTTCTTGGGTCGTGCTTGATCAATCACGCCTCTGCCGAAGGTGCCGCGGTGGAGCCAAGCTATCAAAGTCAGGCCGACCAAGCCCAACACTTGCTGGCGAAAGCGATCGATCGATATCGTCAAGTAGGCGACCAGGCGCTGGCCGAATTCAGCCGCCAAGGTGCGTTTATCCAGGGTGAGCAATATGTTTACGTAGTCGATACGCACGGCGTAATGCTGGCCAGTGGTGGTCCTTCTGCGCTTTACATTGGTCGCAATATCAACGCGCTAATCGATCCGTCACTGAGTGCGGCCTTTACCAAGGCGTTGAACCAACCTGAAAGTCAGGCTATTCATAGTCAGGAATATCACTGGATGAATTGGCACGATGGCAAGGTCGAGCGCAAGCTGGCCTATTACCAGCGTGTCGACGACAAAGTCTTTGCCGTTGGTTTTTACTTGCCTCGCTCGAGCCCGATCGCTGCGCAAGCTTTACTCGACGATGCATTAAAGGACTTGAAGAATAAGCCCGACGATACGATTGCACGTATCAACCAACTGGACCCTAAACTGACGCGCGACGACTTGTACGTCTTTGTCATCGATACCGACAACATGAAAATGGTCGCCCATGGGTACAACCGGCGCCTGATCGGTACCGATTTTCGCCAACTGATGTCCGTCGATGGACAACCCGTTGGCCAACAGATGCTGACCGCCATAAAGGGGCGAGATAAAGCCCTCACCCACTATCTTTGGCGCAACCCTGTTACGCAGAAGCCAGAACCGAAAGAAACCCTGCTGGAACGCAGCGGACATTACATAGTAGCGGTCGGATACTATGCAAATCCTGACGAAAACGCCAAGCGTTAGCCTGGCGTTGAGCATCAGTCCTGAAGCAACTGAGAAAGTGACATTTCTTCGTAACCGCTGACCCAAGTCTTATAGGCAGCCTGCATATGTTTGCGCCAGTGGTTTTCAGCCTCGTCTTCATCGCCGGCTTCGATCAACTTGATCAATTTTTCCTGCGAACGTAACCCAACCGAGGCGTTGGCGATAATGTCGTCGGTGGCTTGATTGCGTCGATATACCGACACTACCAGCGCCTGATGACGCTCGACCACCTGGTGAATTGCCGACCACAAATGGATCAAAGGTCGATTGCCAGACAACTCCACCAACACACGGTGAAAATTGGCAATGGACTGGGCAAAGGCAGAAGCGTCATCGAGCGCTTCACGCTCCTTGGCCACTGCCAGGCGCAGAGCATCCGGCGCAGTCTTGCGCGCATTCTTGATTACCAATCGCACAACTGATGGCTCAAACGCCATGCGTGCCTGATAGACCTCCGCCACTTTGGTCCCTTCGCACTGTAGAACCATCAATGCATAGTTGGAAATCAGGTCCGGATCCGGCGAGTGAATGACTGCACCACCGCGAGCACCACGCGAGACGGTCACCAAACGCTCAGACTCAAGAATTCGATAGGCTTCGCGAATGGTCGGCCGGGACACGCCGAACTCTTCCATCAGCTTGCTCTCTGCCGGCAGCAGATCCCCTTCCTTGAGCTCACCGCCAACAATCATCTTCTTCAAGCGCGATGCAACGATCTGCGGTGCCTTTGGAATATGCAGCGGCTGCTTCTTGACAGCAGCTGAGCCGAAGATGGAAGGCGTTTCGCCAATATTGTTCATTGTTCAATCCTGATAGCTATGTAGCGTCCCATTCATTCTACTGATTGGATCATTTAAATACACCATAGGATTAACAATCAGAAAAAATCAGCTTTCGACGCTCGATAAAGGTGAGAATTCGTCCAGTAGCATAGATACTTTCTGCAACTTCTTAGGCGCGCCGTAAATAATCCATATCCGTCGCCATGGCCTCTACCCATTTATGAGGAGCTGATCTCAAGCACTGTCTTGCCGATACGCTGCCGATCAAGGGATGCGGCGAGCGCCTCGGCAAAATTCGCCATGGTGTAACGCCGTCCGATCGCAGGCTGTAAACGCCTGGCAGCAATCAAATGAGCCAGTTCAGCACGTGCCTCAGCTGCCTCAAGTGGCTGATAAAGTTCAAACTGACGCACATCCACACCAATCAGCGATCCCCCCTTGAGCAATGGCAGGTTGGTGGGCAATGCAGGGATCGAGCCGCCGGCAAACCCCAGGACCAAGTGTCGACCTCCCCACGCCAAGCGGCGGAAAGCCGTTTCCAGCCCCGTACCACCAACTGGATCGAAAATGACATCCACTCCTCGCCCTTCAGTCAGTGCCTTGAGTTGTTCAGTCCATCTGGAGTCGGTGTAGTCAAGCACTTGCCAAGCCCCCAGACTCAATGCTGTTTCGCGCTTTGCCAAACTGGAAGCTGCCGCAATGACCCTGGCCCCCAGCAGACGAGCAATCTGAATCGCTGCCTGACCGAGACCACCCGCCGCGCCCAACACCAGCACCGTCTCGTCAGGTAGCACCCGGCCACGATCACGCAACGCGTGCAAGGCTGTTGTGTAGTCAACCCAGCAAACTGCTGCCTCGGCAAATCCCATCCCAATGGGCAGTCGTGTCAACGACGCTTGCGGTACCACTGCGTACTCGGCGAAACCGCCGCCCATGGCAATCGCAGACACCGGTTGTCCAACGTCCACATTTATGACTTGCGGGCCTAGAGCATCGATTACTCCACTGAACTCACAACCGGGAATGAAGGGCAGTGGTGGTTTGAGTTGGTATTGCCCAGTGCTCAACAATCCATCGGCGAACCCTACCCCAGTACACTTGATCGCAATGCGGACTTCCCCTACTCCAGGCTCGGGGACGTCAACGCGTCGCAGCTGGTAACTTTCCAGCTTCAATTCCTGACCTACAACGGCGTACATCTGCATAGGCGAAGGGGGCAAGGCCATGGGCAATCCTTTTTACTTGTGAGTATCGAATCCACACCTGCCCGCATCATAGCGACGCCGCTTTTTGCCCTACAACTATTTATTCACGCATGTACAATTAAGTCCAGAGCACTGTCATCTGGAGAATCGCTTGAGCTCGCCCCCGACACCTGCCGCCGGCACTGAACGCGCAAATGGACGCATCACTCGCGAGCAGTTGATTACCGCCGCCGTGGAACTGATGGCCGAAGGTGGAGAGGCCGCAGTCAACCTCAAGGCCACCGCACAGCGCGCTGGTGTGACACGAGGCACGGCCTACTACCACTTCAAGAGCCGCGCTGCGCTGATCGAACAGATGCACGCCAACCTCGAGCAACAATTGCTCAAACTCACCGATGCTTCCCGCCCCTTCAGCAACCCTTATTCACTGGTGTCGCGATTGGCCGCCGAGGATGAATCAATCATTCGTTCTCGGGTTTACAGGATTCTTGAGCAAGGTCCACTGGCTGACCCAACCACGATCGCCTACTTGAGGCGCTTTCGCAGCGCAGCCTCAAAACAGCGCATGCGACAGCCGGCCAAGGGCGATCCAATCGATCCGGATGCCCTCGCCTTCATCGCATCGGCCCTGGATTTCGCAGGTTTGATGGCCATTTCCCAAGGAAAGACGGTCAAACAACGCAAGGAATTGGCCGATCGATTTGGCGAGGCGGTATATCAATTGTTCTGCCATGGCGTCATCGATCCCGAACTGGATCCGGACTTGCCGACGCCCACCCGAAAAACCTGAGCTAAAAAAATTCCATTCAAACAAGTACAAGGAATTAGCTATGCCACTGCAGCGCCAAACCTTCACCGGCTTTCAGAATCTGGCGCTGTGCGCCGATGTCGGTGGTCGCACCGATGCGCCACCGGTAATCCTGCTGCACGGGGGTGGCCAAACCCGCCATTCCTGGGGTAAAGCCGCCAGGCAGCTGGCACAGGCCGGGTTCCATACGCTCGCAGTGGATCTACGCGGACATGGCGAAAGCGCCTGGGCAGCCGATGGTAACTATTCAACAGATGCCTTTATTGGTGACCTGAACGCAGTCATCGACACGCTTGAGCAACCGCCAGTGCTGATTGGCGCCTCCTTGGGAGGCGCTACTGCCCTATTGGCAATGGGCGAATCGCAAACAGCACGTGCAAGAGCGCTGGTCCTGGTGGACGTAGTGCCACGCATGTCGCCTGAAGGCGTGCGGCATATTCGTGACTTCATGATGGGCAGCCCCGAAGGCTTTGCCAATCTGGAAGAAGCGGCAGCAGCTGTGTCGCGCTACATCCCCAACCGCCCCAAGCCACCCACTAATGAGGGCTTGATGAAAAACCTGCGACTCAAGGAAGACGGCCGCTATTACTGGCATTGGGATCCAGCCTTCCAGGCCAGAAGCGCCCGTGAGCGTCTGGCCGATCTGCACCTGCGCATGGAAAACGCTGCCGCCGAAGTCCGAGCACCGACGTTGTTGATCAGAGGCCGGCAGAGCGACGTTGTCAGCGAAGAAGGCGCTCGCCTCCTGCTGGATCTGATGCCTCATGCCGAATATGTCGATATCGAAGGCGCCGGACACATGGTCGCTGGTGATCGCAATGATGTATTCAATGAAGCCATCGTCTCATTTCTCCAAAGATTGAAGTGATTAACCCCTCGTCACGAGCCCTTGACCAATCATCAATATCACAATAATAATCTATATGTTTATTCATCCATGACATTCATCCACCTAGTCGATGAATGTCGAGAGGGAGAGTGCGAATGACCTGGGAACATTGCGACAAGACCGCCATCGTCGGTGTCGGTGCCACGCCGTACTACGTCCGCGGGCAATCCTGGCCCCGGACCATCAACGAGATGATCGGCGAAGCCATTCTCGGCGCCTGTGCCGATGCCGGGTTGTCTGTTCGCGATATCGATGGTTTCGCTTACTACGGCGGCGCCAAGGCTGGGTACATCGATACCATGGACACGGCCAGCATCATGGAGATGCTCGGTATTCCGGAGGTCACTTTCACCGCCACACTGACTGGTGGTGGCGGAGGTTCGGCCGGTGCCATCGGTCTCGCGTCGGCCGCCATTATCGCAGGCGACGCCAAATATGTAGTCACCGTGATGTCCCTGCAGCAGCGGGCCCAGCGTCTTGGAACCGTGTTCGGTGCACTAAAGCCGGATCCGGAAAACTCCTTCCTTCAGCCTTCCGGCCTGGTAGGGCCGGGGCATTTGATGTCGGTGCTGGCACGCCGTCACATGCACTTGTACGGTACCCGTCGCGAGGCTTTTGCTGAGGTGGCTATCAACAGCCGCCTGAACGCCATGAATCGTCCCAAGGCCATCCGCCGTACGCCACTGACCCTGGAAGAATATTTCGCCTCCCCCATGCTTGCCGACCCACTTTGCCGCCTGGATTTCTGCCTGGAAACCGATGGCGCAGTGGCAGTTATCACGACCTCGACCGAACGTGCGCGAGACCTCAAACAAAAGCCGGTTCTGGTCAGCGCCGCCACGCATGGCGGCCGCGCCGAATGGGGCCGCGCCTTTGCCTGGATGGGTATGAGCGATGAATACTTCGCCTCATCCGGTCATAAGGATGTCGCCAATCGCCTTTACGCCAAGGCCGGTGTCAAGCCGAGCGATATCGACGTAGCCCTGCTCTACGACCACTTCACGCCGATGGTAGTGATGCAACTGGAGGACTACGGCTTTTGCGGCAAGGGTGAAGGCGGTGCCTTCGTCGAAAGCGGCGCGATCCGCATGTCCGGTTCTATCCCGGTCAACCCCCATGGCGGCCAGTTGTCCGAGGCTTACATCATCGGCATGACCCACATTCTCGAAGGTGTCGAGCAACTGCGCGGTACAGCCATCAACCAGGTAGCCGATGCCGAACTGGCACTGGTGACCGGCGGTCCGGCCTCGATTCCGGTATCCGGCCTTATTCTCAGGAGATCCGCATGAGCCAGCATCTGTCGCGTGCCCTTCCGGGCGAACATGTCCATATCACCACCGACCCCTGGACCGAACCTTTTTGGGTGGCTGCTCGCGAGGGTCGACTGGTGGCCGCGCAATGCGGCGATTGCGCACACTTTCGCATGCCGCCCACGCCTTACTGCCCGCACTGTCAGAGCCAAAACACGCAATGGCCGACGCTGGCTGGCACTGGCACGGTCTACAGCTACGCAGTGTGTAATCGCTCACCGTTTCCGGGTGTAGAAGACTTCATCTACATCCCGATCGTTGTCGAGCTTGATGACGCCCCGGGCATTCGCCTGGTGTCGAACCTGGTCGGTATCGATCCGAAGCAAGTAAAGATTGGCATGGCTGTTTCGGTGGAGTGGAACCCGATCAATGATGATTGGCGCCAGCCGATTTTTCGCGCCTGCTGATCGAAGCCCGGCGTCGCAGGATGCCGGGCATATCCACCCCGCTGCCAGCGAGATTGCCCCATGAGTCATGCAATCGCTCCAAGCCCGGTGTTGCTTGAAATCATTGAGCAACACATTGCCGTTCTGACGCTCAACCGCCCCGAAGCTCGCAATGCCATCAGCAGCGAAATGACAGGGCTGATCGAGTCCTGTCTGATCCGCATAGAAGACGACCCGCAGATTCGTGTGTGCATTCTTGCCGCTAAAGGTGAAAAGATGTTTTGTGCAGGCGCCGACCTAAAAGAAATCGCCTCAGGCAATGCACGTAATCTGGCAACCAAACGCGGTGGTTTTGCCGGCTTCGTCCAGGCTCCCCTGAGCAAACCGTGGATCGCCGCAATCAACGCTACAGCGGTCGGCGGCGGTCTTGAAATGGCATTGGCCTGTGACATGCTGGTATGCGCCGAACAGGCTGAACTGGCACTACCAGAGGTCAAGCGTGGCCTGGTAGCTGCCGGTGGCGGCATGTTCAGATTACCCCGCGTGCTGCCACGGGCCGTTGCTTTGGAAATGATCGTCAGCGGTGAGCCGCTCAGTGCGCGTCGCGCCTATGAACTGGGTATGGCCAATTATCTGGTGCCGCAGGAGCAGGTGTTCGAAACGGCGCTCAATCTTGCCCGCAAAATTGCCAGCGCAGGCCCTCTGGCTGTGCGTGAAAGCCTGCAATTGGCGCACAGAAGCACGGACTGTAGTCTGGAAGCACTCTGGGCCCTGAATAGAGAGGCCGCTCACCGGGTACTTACCAGTGAAGATGCGCGCATCGGCCCCAAAGCCTTTCTCGAACGACGCCCCGCACAATGGACCGGCCGTTGAGCCCGACAAAACCAACAATATTTTCAAGGAGTGCGACCATGGAATACACTACCCTGTTGTTTGATCTGTCCGACGATGGCGTCGGCACCATCACCCTCAACCGCCCCGAGGCCATGAACTCGTTTACCCTGACGATGCTGCACGAGTTCGATCACCTGTGGGCGCACATCCGTGACAATGATGATGTACGAGCGGTGGTTCTGCGCGGTTCCGCAGGCCGGGCGTTCTCCACGGGTGCCGACGTAAAATCCCATGCCACCGAGCCCGTGGGCCATGCCAACAACCTGTGGAATGCCCGTGACCCTGGCGAAAGCCTGGGTGCGCGCTCGAACAAAGTCTGGAAGCCAGTCGTAACTGCCGTTCATGGTTTGTGCTGCGCCGGGGCCTTCTACTGGCTCAACGAAAGTGACGTGATCATTTGCTCTCAAGATGCGCAGTTCTTTGATCCCCATGTTTCCTACGGGCTTGTTTGTGCCGTTGAACCTATCGGCATGTCCTACCGCCTGCCTTTGGGCGAAGTGCTGCGCATGTCCTTACTGGGAAATGACGAAAGGATTGGTGCCGAAACCGCATTGCGCATCGGGTTGGTGACGGAGATCACGTCAAATGAATCATTGTGGGATCGAGCCCATGAGCTGGCGGCAAAGATCGCGGCAAAGCCACCGGCGGCCGTGCAAGGCACCGTGCGGGCAATCTGGGAGTCTCTGGATGTGCCACGCACTACGGCGCTGACCCAGTCCTTGAAGTACACGATGATTGGAAACCCGGTAGCCCAGGCTCAAATGGACGTAGAAGCTGCACGCAAACAAGCGCGTTCGTTCGAAGTACGCTAAAACTGGACGGCAGGGCCGAAAGCCCTGCCCCCACACATTACTGTTTAAGGTACTCAGGACTGCTTTCAGCTACCGCCTGGCCAACACTGCGGCGCAAATGAGCGATGAGCTGTTCACGCTGCGATTCTCCCGGGTCACCAGACCCTTCACGAAGGCGCAAAGCCAACAAGCGATTACCGGCCAACAGATCTATCTGCCCCAGTTGCAATAGTGCCTGCAATGATTGCAGTTCCTCGCGTTGCGGCAACTCTCCACTGCGCAACTGACGCGCAGCAATGTTCATCGCATTGCAGATCATCAACGCTTCATGTTTACGTTGCGGTGGCAAATCTCCCAGCAGGCGTTCGCGCAGCAAACCCTGCGCAGCTTCCAGCAAATCGGCACCTTCAGGTCGCGTACGCATCAATCATTCTCCGTCATGTTGAGAATTTCCCATTCCAGCTTGGGGACGATGTGCCCCGTCAAAGCCAGCAACAACGATTGCTCTTCCCCCGAGACATGTCGCTCGGCCTGCTGGATGGCAATGATCGCCCAGTGCACATGCGCCATCACCTCCCAATACCGAACCTGTTCGCGATCAATACGTCGTCCACTCTCTGCCTCGTAACCGCGATAGAAGTCCTCGCGCTCGCCGATACCACCCGCCTCCAGTGACGGCTGGCCGAATCGCCAACAGCGAGCGCAAAACCAGCCAATATCCTCAAGCGGGTCACTCCAGGCGGAAAACTCCCAATCGATGATGGCCGTCAAACCAGCCTCGTCCACCATGTAGTTTCCGGTGCGAAAATCACGATGGGTCAACACAAATTCACCACGCGCAGGGGCATGCCGTTCAAGCCAACGTAGGCCCCACTCCAACGTCGGATACGGCGTGCGGTAGTTGTCGAGAAAGTTGCGGAAGTGCGCGATCAAGTAATGGGCTGGAGCTTCGTCATAGAGCGGCAAAAAATCGAGATCCTGACGTGGCGGCCGGATCGAGTGGATACGGGCCATCTCCCGGCCCAAGCGTTCGGCGAGCTCGCGTCGGTCACCGCCATACCTGGAATCTGCGCGAGCAATGAGATGGGCACTGGCAGTGCCTTCAACTCGACGCATCACAAAAAATGGCCGACCCAGCACGGAACGGTCTTCGCATAGCCATAAGGGCTGAGGGACTGTGACCCCGGCTTCGAAAGCTGCAATCAGCAAAGCGTATTCCTGGGCACGACCGTGGCTGACCGACACCCCGGAAGGTGCATCCGTGCGAATCACCAGGCTTTGCAAGCCGCGATAAGGTCCATCGTGGAATTGGGCGTCGATGCGCCAGTTTTCCTGAATAGCGCCGCCTGAAAGCAAATCAGCCAACTTCAACTCGACACGAGAAGCCTGACCTACGTAGCTCAGGTACTGCTCGATTGCACTGCGTGATTGAGCGTCCACCTGTGTTCTCCTAAAGACCGCTGACCAGATGCCCGCCATCGACAGCGAGCGTGGCGCCGGTGATATGTCGCCCACCCTCGCCCACCAGCAGCAAAAGCGGCGCGTCGAGATCCGATAATTCGCCGAAGCGCCGACTCGGGATGCGCTGACGCAAGCGTTCGCCAGGTTCGCTGGAGAGGAACTCACGATTCAGATCAGTGACCACGTAACCGGGGAGCAAGGCATTTACCCGAATGCCGTGGCGTGCCAGTTCCAAAGCCAAGGCCTTCGTCGCCTGAATGACACCGGCCTTCGATATTGCATAAGGCGCCACCGCTCCACTGACTCTCTCACCCAGTATCGAGGCCGTATTGACGATGACCCCGCCCTTACCGGCGGCAACCATGCGCCGGGCCGCTTCCGTGGCCACGAGCCACCCGCCTTTGAGGTTAGTGCCAATCACCGCATCGAAATCTGCCTCTGTTTGCGCAAGCGCAGGCTTGGTGACCGTAACTCCAGCATTGTTGAGCACGATATCCGGCACGCCAAAGCGCTCAACCACTTCATCAAAGGCGCGCTGAACGCCGGCACCATCGCTAACTTCCATTCGAACCGTGGAAACCTGGCCTGGAGTTTGCGCAGCCAGCTCCTCCAGCAACTCGACACGCCGCGCAGTCATCACCACATGCGCACCGGCTGCGGCCAACACCCGACAAAAGTGCAAGCCCAAGCCACTGGACGCCCCGGTCACCAGCGCCAATTTGCCTTCCAGACCAAACAGCGCATTCAAGTCCAAACTCGCCATGGTCCTCTCCCGTGATCAATTTCCGATGACGGGTGAAGACCCGTCGGCTTGGAAAAATCATATCAATGAGTTATATGTTTAATCAACCTGACAAATTTCACACGCCTCAGGTTTCACCAAAAATTTCTTCCATTTTGGCCAAGGTTCAGGCGACCGCCCGCCCTTCATTCGAACAGGACTATCAGCATGCAAGCACCTTCAAGCCGTATTCCACGCCCGGGCGATTTCGCCGCCTTGTTGCAACTGGAATTCGACGGGGATGAGTTCATCAGTCAATACGGTGAAGCGAATCTGACAGGCAACGCTTTCGGCGGGCAATTGATGGCTCAAGCCGTGACTGCTGCCGCTCACGGCCTCGATTCGCAAAGACGGCTGCGCTCGCTGCACGCTACGTTTCTCAAACCGCTGCCACTCGATCCTCAATTGCGCTACCAGGTTCAGAGCACACTGCAAGGCCGCAGCTTCAGCAACCTGGAGGTGCAATCAATGATCGGGCAGCAGGTCGCGTTCCGCGCCAGCCTGTGTTTTCAAACCGAGGAAGACGGGCCGAGTCATCAGGACTCGGCGCCCGAAGTTGCGCCCCCTGACTCACTGCTGGATCTCGCACAACTGGCCGACCTGCACCAGGATCGCCTCAGCGACGGTAATCGAAGAATGCTCAAGGCCAGGCATCTGCACGAGCTGCGCCCACTGCAGGGCGAGGCCTTCCTTTTTTGCGGTGATCGCCGACCGAGCATGCGCTACTGGATTCGCAGTCGTGATCGCCTGAGCGATGACCCGAGGCTGCATGAAGCAGCGCTGGTTTATATGTCCGACGCCTGGATCAACAGTGCAATGCTGCTTCCACATGTGGCAACGCGCATGAGCCGTGACTTTTTTGCGCCAACGTTGACTCACGACCTCTGGTTCCATCGCTCGTTTCGTGCCGATGAGTGGCTGCTGTTTGATGTGCACAGCCCTTCATTGCAAGGTGCCACTGGGCTGGTCAACGCAGCTATCTACGACCTCGAAGGCAGACTGATCGCAAATGCCACACAGCATGCACTGTTTCGACGCCTCGGCTAATGCGCTACGCCCCGGTCTGCACCGGGGCTTTTCATATTGCGTACGCCATCAGTTACGCGTATTGCGGATGACCTTTTTCAGCAGATTTTTGAGCAACGCCAGATCGTCCCAATCCAATCCGGTGATCGCTTTCTGCTCCGACGATTTAGCCTGCACGAACAACTTGACCGCGTATTCATGACCCCGTGGAGTAAGATCGAACTGACGGGCCAGGCCATCGCCCTGCACTGTTACCAACTCGGCTTGCAGTAACTTGCCCAGCTCTTCGTCACCGAGACGGTGACCACTGGGTTTAAGCAGTTCTTCGATCTGACCCTGGGTTTTGTGCTTGCCGGCAGCCAGCACACTGAGCACGAAATAGCCGCACTCGGTAAGACCCAACTGCTGCCAATCCTTGCGCACCGGCTGGTACAGTTGCATGGACGCCACGCCAAGCAAAAAGCCCAGATAGTCCTTATTGAAACTGCTGTTCACATCTTCGACATCCACCGGATTTTCCAGTGCGCGCGGGTGAACCTTGGCGTATTTGCCGCCATGAAAGGCGAGTGGTGGATGAGCGGAGTGGTCAAACTCGATGACTTCGCCGACAAAAATGATGTGGTCACCGCCCTCATAACGAAAGCTGGTTTTGCACTTGAACCGGGCCGCGCAATCGCCGAGCAAAGGTACCTGTCCAGGGCCACGTTCCAGCTCCAAACCAGCGAATTTATCGATACCGCGCTTGGAAAACCGATCCGACAGTGATTGCTGTTCGGCGGCAAGCACATGCACCGCAAAGTAGTCGCCGGTCATGAACGCCGAGAGGCTGCCGGAGGTTTTTGCCAGGCTCCATAGAATCATCGGCGGCTCGAGCGACACCGAGTTGAAGCTACTGGCGGTGAGGCCGACATCGGTACCCTCGGCGTCGCGCGTGGTAACAATCGTGACCCCGGTCGCGAAAGCCCCCAATGCATTACGAAACTGCTTACTGTCGATTACCAGATTGGGATTGCTCACGGACTTCTCCTCGTTCTGTTCGAACCGCTTGCTGCCAGAGATCACAGCGGACCATTTGAATAAATAGTATATATCATTAATATAATAGGCAACCGGTCATAGCTCCGGTCATTGCGAATTCCACGACAGTCAGAGCGCTAACAATGAAAACAAAAGTCTGCGAGATGTTGTCCATCGACCTCCCCATTTTTGCCTTCTCGCATTGTCGAGATGTTGTCGCTGAGGTGTCACGGGCCGGCGGCATGGGAGTTTTGGGTGTCAGTGGTTTTACTCCCGAGCAACTGGAGCAAGAACTGACCTGGATCGACGAGCACACCGATGGCAAACCCTACGCGGTGGACATACTGATCCCGAACAAATATGCCGCGAGTGACAACCCGACAGAGAAGCGTCACCCTGAACTTCCCGCCGAGAATCAGCTTTTCCTCAAGAAACTATGCGATGACGCTGGCATGGCGCCGCTTCCCGAAACCGAAGTCGAGCGCATGGTCAGTGAATACATGGATCGCCTGCACATGACGCCCGAATCCGCTGAAGAGCTGATTGAAGTGGCGTTGCGTCACCCTCTGATCAAGCTAGTGGTCAACGCTCTGGGCACGCCACCCAAGGAAAAGGTGCGCGAACTGCAAGCACGCGGCATCAAGGTCGGCTCCCTGGTTGGCCGACTGGATCATGCCAAGGCCCAGGTCGAGGCTGGCGTAGATCTATTGGTGGCACAAGGCAGCGAAGCAGGCGGCCACACCGGCACAATCACCTCGATGGTGCTATGGCCGCAGGTGGTCGATGCGGTGGCGCCGATACCCGTGCTTGCAGCCGGCGGCATTGGTCGTGGCCGGCAAATGGCCGCGGCCCTGGCAATGGGTGCCGACGGTATCTGGTGCGGTTCTATCTGGCTGGGCACCGACAAAAGCGAGCTCACTCCGGAAATGAAAGCCCGCTTATTTGCCGCGCGCTCTGAAGAGGCCATTCAGTCGCGCGCCATGACGGGCAAGCCATGCCGGATGTTACGCAGCAAGTTCACTGATGCCTTCGAACAACCGGGCGCCCCCAAGCCATTGGCCATGCCGCTACAGACGCTGTCGGTGTTCGAAGCCCGCGCACGTATCGAGCGGGCCCGGGCCAGCGATTTTCTGACGCATCCAGTAGGCCAGATCGTTGGCGACATGCATGGGGAAACGACAGTCAAAGAGATTTTTTATGACCTGCTCAGCGACTTCCTCGACAGTGCCGATCGCTTGGCAACACTGGTAGCGTCATTGGAATAATCTTGACTTGAAAAAGGAGAAGGCCGTCGCCCGATATCACTCGGACGACGGCCTTTAGTGCGTTGCAGCTACGAATGACTGGCAGGTTGCGCCACGGCCTCGCGCGATGCATCAGGCCGGCGCTTGGGCAAGGCCAAAGCAGCGAAGACGCTGAGCACGCACAACAGGGTGATGGTCAAAAATGCCAGTTGGAACGCCGGTCCCGCCGGGTACGTACCGGGACCTTGAGCCGGGTCGCTGATCGTTTGAGTAGCGAATATAAAGGCGATCATCTGCGCCCCGATAGCCATGAAGGTGGTGCGAATCACCTGGCTCAAACCCGTCACCTCACTGACCCGATTCGCCGGTACCGCCTCGACGATAAGATTGGGTACGGCACTGAACGCAATGGCCGTACCAATGCCGTTGAGGATCACCGCAAACCCGACAAACCAGATAGTGCTGTGGTGTAGGGTCAATGCCGCCCATCCCGTCACGAGGAAGAACAAACCATACAGCAACGCACGTCTGCCGCCGTGACGTCCCGCAACCACTCCGCCCCAAGGTGCCGCGACGATAGCCACCAGCGACGAAGGCAATTTCAATGCCGCTGCAGCCGTTGCAGCCATGCCGAGCCCGACACCAGTCCAGGTGGGTTGCTGCAACAAAACAAACAGCACTTGGGCAAACTGCATTGCTCCCAAGGCGATCAAGGCGTAACAGAGATTGGACATGGCTAACTGGCGGTTGGCGAACAGTCGGACGTCGATCAGCGGATTGCTATGCCGTGCCTCATACCAGGCCCAGAACGCCAGCAAAGCAAGGCTGCCACCTCCTAGCCACAGAGTGCGCTGATCGTACCAACCCCAGGCACTGCCTTTGGTCAAGGCGAACAGAACCCCCGCCACTGCCGGCGCAAACATCACACCGCCGAGAATATCGACCGTCTCTTCGCTGGCCTTGCCTGCCGACGACGGCAGGAACGCAATCACCAACAGCAAACCCAGCACGGCGACTGCAGTACTGATGTAAAAAATCCAGTGCCAGCTCAAGTAGTCAATGCACACCCCACCCAATACGAAACCGATACCTGCCGCCGTTGAAGCGGTTCCTGCGACGATACCAATACAGAGTGGTATACGCGCCTGGCTGATATTTTCCCGCACCAGGCCGAAACACAGAGGCAGCACGGCTGCCGCCACCCCTTGCACGGCCCGTCCGAAGACAATCCCTTCCAGGGAGGAGGACAAGGCACTGATCAATGAGCCAAGCGCTGCCAGGATCAACATGCCGATCAACACCCGACTGCGCCCATACAAATCACCGATCCGACCACAGATCGCAGAAGCGGCAGCTGCCACTAATAGATAGGCGGTAATGACCCACCCCACCAATGCCGGATCCTGGAACAATCTGTAGAACGTCGGCAACGCCGCGAACGCCATGCTGACCTCAAAAGCCGAAGCCACCTCGGCAGCCACCAACGCCAACATGATGGTTTTCCAGCGTGTGTCTTTATCACTCAAGGCCATGCGAGTCTCCTCCTTGCTCATCAAAGAATGGCGCAGGCTTCAAGCTCTGCTGGCCATGCGTTTTTGAAGCTCTGTTTCCTGCTCCAGACCACTGTCGGCTACAGGATCGAGCCCTGCCAGGGGAAGCGGGACCGTGGTGGATTGCGCATTGACGTCGCGACCGACATCACGCAACAGGAAATACGACAATGCCGGTATCAGCGTCAGGGCACCGAGCATGTTCCAGAGGAACATGAACGTCAGCAGGATGCCCATGTCGGCCTGGAATTTGATCGGCGACCAGACCCAGGTCACCACCCCCGCCGCCATGGTCACACCAATCAAAGCCACAACCTTGCCTGTGAAATTCAGTGCGAGCCCATAGGATTGCGCGAGGGAAATCCCGCGACGCTGCGCGCCCAACTGAACGCACAACAGATACAGGGCATAATCAACACCCACGCCCACACCCAGGGCAATGACCGGCAAGGTAGCGACTTTGACGCCGATACCCAGCATCACCATCAAGGCCTCGCAAAGGAACGAAGTAATCACCAGCGGCACCATGGCCACCACCACCGCTCGCCAACTGCGAAAGGTGATGAAACACAGGACCGCGACAGCGGCATAAAGCAAGCCCAGGATGCGATAGTTGGCCTGCTTCACCACAATGTTGGTGGCCGCCTCGATACCGGCCGGACCTGCTGCCAACAAAAACTGTCGGTCAGGCGTGTTGTACTCCGCGGCAAATTTTTCGGTCACCTTGACCACTTCACTCAATGTGTCAGCGCGATGGTCTTTAAGGTAGGCAATGACCGGAGCAACACTGGCGTTGGGGTTCATCAGCTCAGGGCTGCCCACCAGCAGGGTTTGCGTGACGTTACCGAGCGTTTGGGTATTGCGCGGTAACGTCATCCACTTCGGATTACCTTCGAACGAACCCGACGCGACTCGCCGAATCCCGCCCGCCAGCGAGGCGGTTGCCAGCACTGACGGCAGCTGTTGCAGACGCCAGGCCAGAATGTCCTGCGCCACCAACGATTCATAGTCGCGCATGCCTTCGTTTTTGGTTTTGAGGATGACGGCGAATTGATCGCTCGACATACCGTAATGCTCATTGATGTATCCGACATCCAGATTGAAGCGCGAATCAGGACGCAGCTCTGGCGCCCCTGCATCCAGGTCTCCCATCTTCAGGCTGGTCAGGCTGATTGCCATGGCCCCCCCGCCGACCAGAATGGCCAGCAAAGCGAGTGGCAAGGCCAGACGACGCTCGGTGCACCGTTGCAAAAAGCCGGTGATGCCCTGTCCGGCCTCATTCTCCCGCAGGCTGCGCTTGGCGGCTGATTGACTGACGCCAATATAGGAAAGTGCTACCGGAATGAAGAACAGCTTGGTGAAGATCAGCACCAACACACCCAGACTGGTGGTCATCGCCAGGTCGCGAATCACGGGTATGTCAATGATCATCAGCACGGCAAAACCAACCACGTTGGTAATCAACGCCGTCAGCCCGGCCATGAACAACCGGCGAAAGGTATAACGGGCAGCCACATACTTATGCGTCCCCCGCCCGATGTCTTGCATGATCCCGTTCATCTTCTGGGCGCCATGGGATAAACCGATGGCGAAAATCAGGAAAGGGACAAGGATCGAATAGGGATTAAGGTCGTAGCCAAGCAACTCCAACAGCCCCAGCAGCCAGACCACGCCGATAGTCGCTGTCACCACCAACAACAAAGTACTTCGCAGATCGCGGGTATAGAGGTAGATGATCAATGAAGCGATCAGGGCCGAAACGGCGAAAAACATCATGACCTGAATCAACCCGTCGATCAGGTCGCCTACCAGCTTGGCAAAGCCAATGATATGCACACGATAGTGGCCATCGCTTGCGCCCTGATACTTGTCACGGATTTCTTTTTCCAGAAAAGTCGAGAGCTCACTGTAATCCAGTGGCTTACCGGTCTCGGGAATGACATCGAGCAGGGGTACAAAAATCATGCTCGACTTAAGGTCCTTGCCCACTAACGTTCCAGGCAAACCGGCGCGCAGCGTATTGGTGCGGAACTGGGCTATTGATTTTTCCTTGGCGTCGTAGTCGAACGGCATGACCGGACCACCGCGAAAGCCTTCTTCTGTCACTTCGGTCCAGCGAACGATTGGCGTCCAGACCGAACGCATGAAGGCACGATCTACGCCTGGCGTGAGGAATATCTTGTCATTGATATCACGCACCACAGCCAGGTAGTCCTTGTCGAAAATATCACCCTGAGTATTTTCGACCACGATGCGCACTGAGTTGCCCAAGCCCTTCAGTTCGCTCTTGTTGTCCAGGTAGTTACGGATATAGGGGTGGGAATGAGGAATCATGTCATCGAAGCTGGCCTGCACCGTCAGACGCGAAGCATGCAATCCTAAAAAAACGGTAATGACCACAACCAGCATCACCACCCAGGCGCGATGATTGAAGATCAGTCGCTCCAGCCAGTCACCCGATTTTTTGTCGAAGTCTTTGATGTCCCGTATCACGGGCAGGCGAAGTGATTCGGTATCTACAGCCATGATTTCTCCAGATTTTCCATACCACCAGCCTCAGCTGCCGGAAGCCGGCAAAGGCTCGAGCTGGGCACCTTGGGTGCCGACGATGACCACACTGTCTGCAGCCGCGGGTTCGATATTGGCGAAGGGCACGCTACGAAGCAGCTGTGTTGGCTGCAAAGCACCGGTAGCGGCGTCACCGAGGAGCAACGTACCGCCTTGGCTGACTACCGCCACGCGTCCGTGGTCGAGCATGGCGGCTCCCGTTAGAGTGGTCTCCGTGCCCGTGTCGATTTTTTCCCAGGTCACACCTTTATCCAGACTGCGCCAGGCATTACCGCGCAAGCCGTAAGCAACCACCGCACGGGCATCCCCCGTCACGCCGAAGAAGCTTCCGATATAGCCGGAATTAAATGCGATGAAGCGCTGACTGGCTTTATCCAGACGGAACACTGTCCCTCGCTCCGAGGCGATATACACTTCGTCACCAACGGCATTGATCGCCGATAAATGCAGGCCTTCAGGGTTATCCATCCGGTCGAGCATGGGCGTCCAGTGTTCACCGCCATCACGGGTTTCCATGATCAGATTGAAGCTACCGACCACGTACCCGTGCTGATCATTTTCGAACCACACATCCAGCCAAGGCTGCTCGGGTCCCGTCTCGTAATTAAGACGCACCTGATCCATCAAGCCTGCGTATTGCGCCTGCTCGGCTTCGCTGGCCTGATCAAGGCGCTGCTGGTAGTAGCTGGTCATCAGCTTGCCGGTAGCAAAACCATCCTGTTGCTTGACCCAGGTTTTGCCACCGTCGCGGGTACGCAGAATCACGCCCCCGTGACCGACGGCCCAACCTGACTCAGCAGTAGGAAAGTTGACCGCGGTAAGGTCGGCACTGACCGGCACGTCGGCCTGCTGCCAGCTGCGACCTTGATCGTCGGAGTAAACGATGTGCCCTCGCCACCCAACCGCAACCAGGCGTTGCCCGGCACGGGCCAGACCGACCAACTGAGTGGAAGGCGCCAGATTGCTTTGCACCACCGGAGTGAACAAGGGATCGATAGCAGGGCGTGTGCCCTCGCTCGCATTGGCACCTAACAGCAAAGCGGCGCCGATGAAGCAGCCGCCGATCCATCTGAGATTGGCAGCTGACGCACCTTGCATGTGCAGGGCTGTTCGAAAACAGCGGGCATATAAAGGTAAGCCAAAATGGCTCATTTCAACCTCCAGACTTCTTATTAAACTTGTTGTGCGGAGTGATGTAAGCGAATTTCCTGGCAGCCGTTCAAAGCAATCGCGCCAAGCAATTCGCATAATCATACTAATCCTATACATGTTTATCGTCAACCGAACATTGACTCGACAAATCGCAGGCGAAAAAAAACCGCGGCACGAAAAAATCGTGCCGCGGCGAAGGGGTTTGCTTAGCGAACGCCGGTACCGGCCATGGATTCCGAGCGGAAAGTAAAGTCTGGGAAGCGCTTGACCTGCTTCACCCAACCACTTGCCGGATCGATGAAGCTGCTGAGCAGGTACTGACCTTTGCTCAGGTCGTAGGCGACAGTGGAATAATCCATATTCCCGGCAGCACCGAACTCGTTGCGATTGTATTGCGGCCATCCATTGGATTGCTGCACCCGGAACAGCTTACCGGCATCATCCTCCGACTCAGCGGTCAAAATCGACCAGGAGTCCTCGTCGATGAAGAACCTGCGCTTGGCGGCAATATGGCGCTTACCTTCCTTACGGGTTGCTTCTACTACCCATACGCGACGCAACTCCCAACGCGACACATCCGGGTTGATAAACTGCTTACCGAGCACTTGCTCTGGCGACGCTGCCAGCATGCGGTACTGATTGGCAGGTACATACATCTCCTTACGCCCAACCAGTTTGAAATCGAAGCGATCCATGCGACCAGCGAAAAGACCCAGTTCGTCATAATTCAACGCCCCGGACAATGAAGCGCTCGGCGTATCGTAGGTCAGTTCCGGCGCGAGACGGGTACGGCGCTGGCCAGTGGTGTAAGACCAGATTCGCTGATCCTTGTGATCGAACTCCGCTGGGTACCAGACGATGGATTTCTGCCCGGCATCGCGTGAAGGCGCAATCGTCTTGTTAAGGAAGCGGTAATAGTTTTCAGCCACTCCCGAATAAGGCGCAGCTGTCGAATCCCAGAATGGGAAGTCAGCCTGCTGTATGGAATCGTTGGTCATCGTCGGATGGCCCGACGAGTCGACGATCCAGCTTTGCATCCGCAGTTCGTATTCGGTCTGCTCGTGCGTCAGGGCGTTCCACATGGCCTGATAGCCATTCTTGGGAATCGGGAACGGCGTGCCAAACCAGCAGCCCCGCAATCCAACGCCATCATCCGTGGTTTTGCACTCTGGATTCGCTGCGTTTTTGATTGAGCCTTCAGCTCGATCCGGTGCCATCTGTGGAAAGCCGCGGCGAGTCGGATAGATATTGAGTTTGTAATCCGGCCAGCGCTTCAGCAAGGCCTGGGTACCCGGCGTCAGCTTATCGGCGTATTGCGCCATGTTAGCCGGAGTGATTGTCACGACCGGCTTGTCATTGGCAAAAGGATCAAGCGGATGCTTGTCGGAGGCGCTCGCACCCGCTGGCGGTTTCACGCCCCCTGTGTAGGCAGGGATGGTGCCGTCCTTATTTCCTGCGATTTCCGAACCCCAGGGAGTGAGTGTCGTTCCCAGCTGTTTCAGCTCTTCAGGCGTCACCCCAGGAGTGGCATAAACCCCTTGATGAAACAGCAGAGTGAACCCTACTGCCAGCACACCCCCTGCTTTTGACAAGAGGCGTACTGCACCTTCGGTTTCGACGATTGGTTTGCCTGTCTTCATCGCAGTCTCCAGCTTATTGTTTGTTTTATCGGCGGGTAGAAGCCCAATGTTTGAGAGGAAAGGTCCTCCCAAGAAATTGTGTAATCACAATAATCATGTGTATCATTGGTGTCAATGGACTGAGGCACGCATTCTGCTCAGGCCATCGCAAAAGATTTGTTTTAGCCATATAGATACAATCATGCAGATGATTTTCATGATCACTGCCTGCCACTCTTGAGCTCCTGCTGCGCCAAAAACGCCGAAAAACAACTAAAGGGAACGTTCAATGAAGATTCAAGCCGCGCTGGCTTTCGATACCAATGCCCCACTGCAAATGGAGCAAATTGACCTGGTTGAGCCTGGACCGGGCGATGTGCTGGTGAGAATTGTTGCCACAGGACTGTGCCATACCGACCTGACGGTATTGGCCAATCCACAGATGCCGTGGCCGGCGCTGCTCGGACATGAAGGTGCCGGCGTTGTCGAGAAAGTCGGTACGGGAGTGACTCGTGTTGTGCCCGGGGATCATGTGATCATGACCACCACTTCATGCGGCAAATGCCCTCAGTGCATTTCCGGCCAGCCGTCTTACTGCCTCTCTTTTCGCGAACTGAATATGTCGGGTGGCCGCTGCAGCGACGGTAGCTGCACCCATCAACTGGCCGGTAAGCCGGTGTTTGCACGTTTTCTGGGCCAGTCTTCGTTTGCCAGCCACTGTCTGGCCAGCGAGCGTAGCGTGATCAAAATCGACACCCAATTGCCTCTGGATATCCTCGCCCCTTTAGGCTGCGGTATTCAGACCGGTGCCGGAGCCGTGCTCAATACCTTGCGCCCACGCGCAGGTACCAGCTTTGCCCTGTTTGGCGCTGGCGGTGTGGGCTTGTCGGCATTGATGGCGGCAAAAATCGCCGGTTGCACCCAACGCATTGTGGTCGACCGGGTCGCAAGCCGACTGGAGCTTGCCCTCGAACTGGGCGCCACTCATGTCATCAATGCCGGTGATCAGGACGCCGTCCAGGCTATACGTGAACTCAGCGGTGGCGGGGTTGATGGTGTCGTTGAGGCCACAGGTATTCCAAAGGTAATGGAACAGGCTATTCAGGCGCTGGGACACGGCGGTACGGCTGTTCTTGTGGGCATGGCCGGTGCGCAAGCCAGCGTCACCTTCAACCCAATGGAAGTGCAGTCGAGAAATACCCGAATCAAAGGCAGCATCATGGCGGGCGAAGGTGGGGTACCGTCATTGTTCATCCCTCAACTCATCGAGTACTGGAAAGCTGGCCTGCTGCCGGTTGAAAAGCTACTGCGTTTCTATGACTTCAAAGACATCAACCAGGCCATCCACGACGCCCATGATGGTTCTGCCATCAAGCCCGTGATCCGCATGCCTTGAGGAGCTTTAATTCATGACTCTGGAAACCGCTTTCAACGCCTCTATCGAAAATACCTTCACCAGTCAGCGCCAGACTCGACGAGCACGTCGCGATGAAACAGTCGACCTGCGTAAAGCGCGCCTGTTGCGACTTCGCGAAGTGATCGTGGCGCACATCGACGATATCGAACAGGCGCTTTTCGAAGACCTGCGCAAGACACCTACGGGTGGCAAGTCAGGTGAAATCGCCTCGGTATTAGGGGATATCGACACAGCAGTGGCCCAGCTGGCCGACTGGATGGCCGTCAAACCTGTGCCTTCTTCACCTTACCTGCCGAATACCGCCGCACACATTTTGTATGAGCCTCGCGGCAACGTCCTGTTGTTGGGTGCATGGAATTTCCCGTTCGCCCTGGTCATGGCACCTCTCGTGCCGATCATCGCGGCCGGCAATAGCGCGATTATCAAACCCAACGAGCTAACGCCTGCTACCAGCCGAGTGGTTGCAAAACTGATTGCTGAAGCCTTCAATCCCAATGATGTTGCCGTGTTCGAAGGCGGCATCGAGGTTGCAGAACGCTTGCAGGAACTGCCCTTTGATCACGTGTTTTTCACCGGCAGCCCGGCGGTCGGTAAACGAGTGATGGCAGCCGCTGCACGGCACCTGAGCAGTGTAACGCTTGAGCTGGGCGGTAAATGCCCAGCCATCATTGGACCGGATGTCGAGTTGCTGCAAGCTGCCGCTAAAGTAGTTGGCGGACGCTTCAACAATTCCGGCCAGCTCTGCCTTTCCGTCGACCATGCCTGGATTCCGCGCAACGACGCAGAAGCATTCGGCGAGAAGGTCAAGGCAATGGTCGCCCATCAATTTTATGAAAACGGGCAGTTGCAGCTGGAAAAACAGCCACGCATCGTCAATGAACGAAACTTCGATCGGATACTGGGCTACATCAACGATGCGCTTGAACGCGGCGCACGCATTCTGTGTGGCGGTCAGTCGGATCGCGAAACCCTTACGATCCATCCGACGGTGTTGGTGGACGTCCCCAGGGATGCGCGAATCATGCAGGAGGAAATTTTCGGCCCCGTGCTGCCCATTCTTGCCTATGACGAACTGGACGAAGTGCTCGAACATATCGATGGCAACGGCAAACCCCTGGCCATGTACGTGTTCAGCGACGACGAGAACTTCGTTGAGCGGACATTGCACGGCAGCTCATCAGGCGGCGTCACGATCAATCACGTCATGATGCACTACGTCGAGAAAAACCTGCCGTTCGGCGGCGTCAATGGCAGTGGCATGGGTCGGTACCACGGCCATGCCGGGTTCCTCGAGCTGTCCAATGCTCGCTCTGTATTGACGCAAGGCAAGCCATCGGCATAAGTGCGGTTGCTGGCAAGTCTCACCACCAGGCTCAAACATTGAGCCTGGTGGCTCACCTCAATTAACCGAATTGGCAAATAGCACTTTGAGTGGCTGAGAATCGTCGGCCAGCCTCTCGTCCTCCACTACCAGTCGTTCCGCGATCAGGCGCTTGGCTGCCATGAAGTCTGCTGGACGACCTACCACATCCGCAGCAATGATCCTGGCTCCTTGCAAATAGAAGACGGCGAACGAACGCAGCTCGAACGAACCACGTATCACGACACGCTCATAACCTTGAGACAAGCCAGCCATCTGCAACTTGAGGTCATACTGATCCGACCAAAACCAGGGTAGCGACTCGTTACGCCTCGGTTTGCCGCAGAGCGTCGCGGCCGCGCATCGCGCCTGCTCTACTGCACTGGGCACTGACTCCAGACGCAAACGTCTTCCATAGAAGAGACTCGGTTGATTGGCACAATCGCCTATTGCGACAATATTCGGGTCCTGAGTAAGTCCGGTCACATCGGTAACGATGCCATTGTCGACCAGCAAACCTGCCGCCTGGGCCAGCTCAACGTTGGGTACGAGACCGATCCCGACGATGACAAAATCCGCCTGGATCCGCTCTCCACTCTTGCACAACACTTCACCGACACCCACTGGACATTCACCAGGGGCAAAGCCTTGCACCTCTATACCTGTCAATATCCGCACGCCATTCTCGCGGTGCAAAGACTCGTAAAAAGCTGAAAGCTGAGGTGCCGTGACACGTGCCAATACTCTGGAGGCGGTCTCCAGAACGGTCACCTGCAGACCAGCACGAACAGCAACAGCGGCCACTTCCAGTCCGACATAGCCGCCGCCTATTACCACTAACTTACGTCCGGGGCGGAACTGGGGGCGAATGTCGTCAACATCTGCGAGATTGCGCAGATAGTGAATCCCTCGCAAATCGCTGCCAGGCAGACTCAGTCGCCGGGCATGGCCCCCCGTGGCCAATGCCAGGCGCTCATAACGGATGCATCGACCATCGGCCAGACGAACTTGCTTGGTCGTGCGGTCAATGGACTCGACCCGAGTATCGAGCAGGAAGTCGATAGCGGCGCGCTCGTAAGCTGTCTGCGGTCGAATCAACAAACCTTGCAGGTCGATCATGCCGGCAAGGTATGCCTTGGAGAGAGGGGGACGCTGATACGGCAAGCAACTCTCCTCTCCAACGATCAGTATCCGCCCCGCATGGCCTTCCTGACGCAGAACCACCGCGAGTTCACCTGCGGCCTGACCTGCCCCGACTATCAACACCTCTACCTGTTCCCCATCTCGCATGACACCACCTCCTCGCTTGCCCTCATCCGCCAGGTTTGCTGTTGAGACGTTCAACTCACATCGTCTCAGAGCTGCACACAGCGGCATTGTTGTTGTGGGATACAAGCTAAACGGACCGATGAGACAAATCAATGTTTGCGTATCACCAGAAGATACTTTATGTTTTGATCGTCTCAAACAAGACCAATAGAGGCGCAAGACCATGAAGCTTGGTGATATCGACTTATCTGATGTGCACGTGTTCGAACAGGGTGTCCCCTATGACTACTTTGCCTTCCTGCGCAGCGAACATCCTGTCAGTTGGACAGCGCGTCCAAACGGTACCGGCTTTTGGTCGGTAACGCGCTACAAGGACATTACGGAAGTGGAGGCCAATCCCGAAGTCTTCTCCAGCCGGACCAATGTCACCCCGGCCGAAGTACCCGAGGAAACGCTTGCCGCCACCGTCGACCGTATGATCATCCTCAGCGACCCACCCCGACACGGCGCCCTGCGCAAGCTGATCATGAGTGGCTTCACCCCCAAGGCCATTTCCAGAATCGAGGAGCACATCCGCCAACTGGCGGTGGATTCCATTGATGCTGTGATCGAAGACGGCGTCTGCGATTTCCATGATGTGGGCGCCCATATGCCCATTGAAGTGGTGGCCGATCTGTTGGGCGTGCCCGCCGAAGATCGGCAGAATCTTTTCAACTGGGCCAATGCCATGTTCGGCGCCGGTGATACGCGAGTTTCCAGCAACGCCGGCATGGAGCGAGCACGACGGGAGATGTTTGGGTACGCCATGAAACTGGCCCATCAACGTCGCGTACAACCTGGTGATGATGTATTCAGCCAGATCGCCATGGCTGAAATGGAAGGGGAACATCTGTCCGAATTCGATCTGGGCTGCTTCTTTCTGATTCTCGCCACCGCGGGCAATGAAACCACGCGTACGCAGATTCTGCATGGCACCAAGTTACTCATCGAAAACCCCGAAGCTATGCAAATGCTGCGCAGCGAATTGTCACTGCTGCCCAATGCCGTCGAGGAAATGCTGCGTCTCACCTCCCCGGCCCTGGCCTTTGCGCGCAAGGCTACCCAGGATTATCAGTTGGGTGGACAAACCATCAAGGCAGGTGATCAGGTCGTGATGTGGTATTGCTCAGGCAGCCGGGATGAAGAAATTTTCTCCAATCCCGACGAGTTCGATATCCATCGCAAAAACGCCCGAGATCACATGGCTTTCGGTTCCAAGACGGGTATCCATCGCTGCCTCGGTGCCATGCTGGCACGCTCCGAACTGATGGCTTTTATCAAAGAGGTCGTCACCCGCCTGCCGGATATCCGGCTGGACGGAGACATAGAGCGACTGCATTCCAACTTCACCAATGGCATCAACCATATGCCTGTGCGCTTTACCCCCGGCAAGGCCAACCGTGCGCAGAAGATTTCCTTCTATGCCGCCAATGCCGACAAATCCTACTCCCACGCCTGACAACGACAAGAAGAGGAATTCAACATGTCCATCACTCTGATCCCGTTGGCCACTGCCACTCTGGAATTGGAAACACCGGTCTATATCCCGAACACCCCACGCGGGACCCGCGTGATTGTCGACGTACTGGCATCTCGCTGGGAAGGCGAGCGCCTGAACGCAAAACTCAAGGGCCGCGCCGCAGCCGACTGGGCACTGATCGGTGCAGATGGCACCCTGTCCATCGATGTACGCCTGACCTTGGAGACCGACGATGGCGCTATAATCTTCGTCTCCTACGAGGGGCGTGCGCAGATGACCCAGACCGGCGCTACACCGCTGATTGCCACGCCTCGCTTTGAGACCGGTGACGAGCGTTACAAGTGGCTGAACACCGTTCAAGCCATTGGCAAAGGCTCCCGCGATGAGCAGGGCCGCCTGATCTATGAAATCTACGAGGCGCAGTAAGCATCCATGACCACCAAGCTCAGAGAACAGACAATGCCCGGTGCGCCCGAAGATCGTGATGCTCAGTTGACCCAGCGGGTCATAGAAGCTGCCGAACGCTGTCTGGACAAGCTGGGCCTGGACAAGACCACAGTGGATGACATCGCCCGCGAAGCTGAAATATCGCGGGCAACCCTGTACCGTCGTTTTGGCAGCAAGGAAGCAATATTTGGTGCTGCATTGCAAAGGCAGTCTCGCCCATTCGAGAGCGAGGCAACCGCAATCCTGAACGGTCCTGGCAATCTGTGCGAGCGAGTCGAGCGCCTGCTGGTCTGGGCGGTGATTGAAACGCCGGAGAACGTCCTGCTCAAACGGCTGCTCGGCAATGAAACAACACAGGCGGGCGTGCAGATCTTCAACCAGGTTTTTCGCAAAAAGGTCAGTACCATCCTGCTTCCAGTGGTCGATGCGGCAAAGACCAATGGCGAATTGCGCGAAGATCTCGACCCTGAGTTCCTGGTTGACTGGATCATCCGTGAATTGCTGATGATCAAAATGGCAGCACCCTGGCAAGAAGCCGATCTGCGCAAGCACATTCACCACTTCATCAAACCCGTGTTGGTCGCCGCTCCGGACATGCCAGCTGCCACGAGCGACGTCGCGCCGAGCATGGAAGACATGCACAAACGCCTTATCAATCTGGAGCAGCGCCTGGTCGAAGTCCATCAGTTGCTAGGCCAGGTTCGTCAAGACATACAGGTACAGAGCATCCGCACCTGCTAGCCATCGTCATTCAATGACATTGCCATTCACGGTACTCAACATGCTCAAGATCACCTACATCGAATACAACGGAACCGCGCACGAAGTGGAAGGCCGAGAAGGCCAATCCATCATGGAAGTCGCCACTCAAAACCTGGTGCCCGGCATCCTTGGCGACTGCGGTGGGACCTGCAGTTGTGCCACCTGCCACACTTATGTCGACAGCGCCTGGGTTGCCAGGATCGACGCTGCAACTGACGACGAACTGGGTGTGCTCGAAGGGGCATTGGACGTACGCGAGAACAGCCGATTGTGCTGTCAGATCAAACTCGATTCGACGTTAGATGGCATCGTCGTGCATTTACCGCAACGTCAGTATTGAGCTTGTGGAGTCAGATAAAAAAGTCGGCGCAATCGCCGGCGTTTTTTTGGGTAGGCGTAACCCGGGTTGTCGGTTTCATTCAGACGATCAGGGCAAAAGCGATCGACGTGATCCCACGTCAGCGACCCTTGAATACCGGTTTGCGCTTTTCCACGAACGCCAGGAGGCCTTCATGGGCATCCTCGCTGGAAGAAACGACCTGCCCCAGCTCACGCTCGAGCCGCAGCGCATCGCTGAGCAGAAGATCCGCACCCTCGCGAACGGCTCGGCGAATCGCTTGTTGCGCAGGCAGGCTGTATTGGCCGTGCGCGAGCGCCATGGCACACGCTTGCTGCAGTACATCGTCGCCGTCGCTGACCAATCGATCGACCAGGCCTATGCGCTCACCATGCTCTGCACTTACCGGCTCGCCGCTGAGCATCATCTGCAACGCTCCACTCTGACCGATAAGGCGGGGCAACAACTGGGTACCCCCGTAGACCGGAATCAGGCCCAGCTTGATTTCCGGCAGACCGAGCTTCGCCGTCGCTACAGCCACCCGGAATGTGCACGCCATGGCAATCTCCAAGCCGCCACCTAGCGCGAAACCATTGAGTGCGGCCACACTGATCTTGGGAAAAGTGGCCAGTCGCTCGACCAATCGATGCACTCGGGCCATACGCACTGCTGGATCGCCATCGCGTTCATTGAGATCGGAGCCGGCGCAAAACGCACGGCCCTGTCCGGTAATGACCAATGCTCGCGAGGCATCCTTTTCGATAACATCGAGGTGTTGCTCGAGCGACTCCAGCAGCCCATCGGTGACAGTGTTCAACGCCTCAGGGCGGTTCAGTGTCAGCACGACACAGGCGCCGTGATCCTCCCGCGTAACCACCTGCTGCATCGTCGTCATGGGCGAACCCCCAGTGCCTGGCAGCGACTCAATGCGCTACGGTATTCGTCTTCCAGTCGAGCTATCAGGACATCAACTGGAGGCAGGTCAGTGATTGCACCGACGCCCTGCCCTGCGGCCCAAATGTCCTTCCACAGTTTGAATTCGCCATGGCCACCGGTGCCTATCCCACTCTCTGGTAAGGGCGGCAGTGCATTCGGATCGAGTCCGGTACGAGCGATACTCTTCTTCAGGTAATTACCACTCAGGCCACTGAACAGATCGGTGTAAACAATATCGTCGGAATTGGAAGCGAGGATCATCTGCTTGTACAGGTCGTCGATCTCACATTCGGCGGTGCCGAGAAACCGGGTTCCCATGTAAGCCAGGTCTGCCCCCATCACCTGTGCGGCAAGGATGTCCTTGCCAGAGCCAAGGCTCCCTGACAGCAGCAAAGTGCCGGAGAAGAAGCTGCGAATGTCGTTGATCAATGCAAAGGGGTTCATGGTGCCACCATGCCCGCCCGCACCGGCGCAAACGGCAACAATGCCATCGACACCGACTTCGGCAGCCTTTTGCGCATGGCGCACACTGACCACGTCGTGAAACACCAGCCCGCCGTAGCCATGCACAGCCTCCACTACCTCGCCGGGCGATCCGACGCTGGTGATCACTATTGGCACCTTATGCTTTACCAGCAGGGCCAGATCGGCTGCCTGACGGGTATTGTTGCGCGCCACGATCTGGTTGATGGCGAACGGTGCTGGACCACCCACCCAATCATCGATGCGCGGCTGGGCAAGCTGATGCGTCAGCTCCGCGAGCCAGTCGTCGAGTTGCTCGCTGGTACGTGCATTCAGGGCCGGCATGGAACCCACGATACCGGCACGACACTGGGCAGCGACAAGCTTCGGATTGGAGACCAGAAACATCGGGGCGCCAATGACTGGCAAACGCAGGCGGCCGTGGAGGGCGGAAGGCATCGTCATAATAGGCACCCGTTACTCTAATTAGGATAATAATCTATATGATAATAATGACTAACAAAAACGTCGCCAACTAATTATTCACGACCGTACAAACAAGCGACTTTTCGGAGCCGGACTTTCTCGGCTCCGATGCACTGCCTATGACAAATTTACCCGCAACTCGTGGCCAGGCAGCCCTCACCATGACCGCAACCACGTTACCGAGCGGCGGACATTGTTGTTAACCTGCTCGCCGTTCAGACAACGCCTTGTGCAGGCGCCTGTGACCACTGCATTGGAGCCGCAATGAAACTTCACCAACTGCGCGCCTTGCTTGCGATCTGCGAAAGCGGCAGCATCCAGGAAGCGTCGAGAATCCTGCATATCTCCCAACCTTCCTTATCCCGGAGCATCAAGGACCTCGAGTCAGAGCTAGGCGTGCATCTCCTGGTGCGTTCCAATCGAGGAATCACCCTGACGGTTTATGGAGAACATCTACTGAGCCGTGCTCGCCTGATTCTTGAAGAGGTCAGACGAGCCAAGGATGAAATCGAAACACTCAAAGGCCGAACGAGCGGCCACATCACCATTGGGGTATCGCCCGTCACCCCGAGTTCTCAGTTCGTCAATTGCCTGGCCCGATTCAGTGCTCGCCACCCAAAGGTTTCGATACAGATTGAAGAGTTGAGGCCTAACAAGCTCATCGAAGGATTACGCGAAGGACGCCTGGACCTGGTCCTGACTTCCCATGGTGGAGTGCGTCAACTGGAAGGATTTCGAGCGGTAGAGCTGTATTTGCAACCCGGTGTGCTGGCAGTGCGCAAAGGCCATCCTCAACGGAATTTGAACTCCCTTGCCGAACTGCGCGAGTTGATGTGGATCCTTCCCGACACGTTCGAGGACTCACCTGTCAGTAAGCTATTCAGTGACTGCGGACTCGCCCCGCCCGAAAACGTCATGGTCTGCTCCTCTCTCGTCATGTATCTGGAGCTGGCGTTACGCACAGATTCGGTCAGCTTCTGGTCGATGCGCCATATGACCTTGAGCAATCTCAGCGAAAGACTCGATGTGCTGGAGGTTTGCGAACAAGTGCCTGGATTCGTTTTTTCGCTCATCAGCCGCGAAGCGGAACTGCTCACTCAAGCGGCCAGCATTCTGGCAGAGGACATCGTTTACGAATTCCAGGGTAACCCTTGCGCCAATCCGCTTTAGCGCAAAGTCAGCGGGTCACCAGAAAAGCTATAGGCATACGCAAAGACGATTACTCATTGGGAAAAACGCTCTGGCATGCTCGACTTCATCGGACAAACCCTCGCGAGAAACCCATGCATTCACTACCCAGTCTTGTGCCGGAAATCGAAGCGCTTCAAGCAGAGTTCATGCAGATCCGCCAACACATCCATCAACATCCAGAACTTGGCTTTGAAGAAGTTGAAACCAGCAAACTCGTAGCGGGGTATCTGCGTCAGTGGGGCTACGAAGTCCATGAGGGCATCGGTGGCACCGGTGTTGTCGGCGTGCTGGAACTGGGTGATGGAAAGCGCGCCATTGGCATACGCGCGGACATGGATGCACTTCCTATCAAGGAAGACAACAACCTGGCGCATCAGAGCAGGCATGCGGGAAAGATGCACGCTTGCGGCCACGATGGGCATACCGCGATTCTCCTGTGCGCGGCCAGGTATCTGGCAGAAAGCAAATGTTTTAATGGCACTCTGAATCTCATTTTCCAGCCGGCGGAAGAGACTCTGGGTGGCGCATTGAGCATGATCAATGACGGTTTGTTCGAGCGATTCCCGTGCGACGCGGTTTACGCCTTGCACAACGCCCCCGGATTGCCTGTCGGGTACTTTGTTGTCCAGCCCGGCACGATGCTGGCGTCCTCCGATGAGGTGACCATCCGCCTGCTGGGCCAAGGCGGTCATGGTGCCATGCCGCATCTGGCCAAGGACCCCGTAGTCGCGGCTGCCGAAGCCATTTTAGCCTTGCAAACCATCGTGGCTCGTAATGTACCCGCCGCTGAAACTGCGGTCATTACTGTGGGCATGGTGAATGCCGGGGAAGCGCCTAATGTCATTCCTGCTCATGCAACCTTGCAATTGAGCGTGCGCGCGACAACGCCTGAAGTGCGTGCGCTCCTGCAGAAACGTATTGGTGAAGTTGTCCGGGGCGTTGCGATGACTCACGACATGCAAGTTGAGGTCGACTACCGCCCCAAGGTATCCACGCTCTTCAACAGTGCAGCAGAAACCGCCCTCGCCAGACAGGTGATCAGCGACCTGGTCGGTCCGAACAACATCAAAGGTGCAAGCAAAGGCGGGTTAGGCAGCGAAGACTTTGCATGGATGCTTGAGCGCGTCCCCGGTTGTTATGTGGCGCTCGGCAATGGCAACAGCGGTCCTACCGGTTGCTCTGTACACAACCCTGGGTATGACTTCAACGATTTGGCCATTCCTTACGGCGCAAGCTACTGGGCCAGGCTGGTTCAAGCCTATCTCGTCTAACCCGAACACCATCCCCTGTGCCGTCGAGTATCTCGTTTGAGAGAGAGAAGAACATGTCGGAAAATATCAAGAGGAGAAAGGTTGTTATCGCCTTGCTGTTGGTCGTGATGATCATCAGTGCACTGGATAAGACCATCTTCGCATTCGCGGGCGTGCAGATCATTGATGAATTGGCGCTAACCCCCGAACAGTTCGGGATAGTCGGTAGCTCATTCTTCTTTTGCTACTCATTGTCAGGCGTGCTGGTCGGCTTCATGGCCAACCGTTTGCCGACGCGCTGGATACTCGCGGGCATGTCGCTCGTGTGGATGGCGGCGCAATTGCTGGTGACGTTCAGCAGCGGCATTTCAGCACTGGTCGCCAGTCGGCTATTGCTGGGCATCGGCACAGGGCCTGCAACGGCGGTCACCCAACATGCCTGCTTCAAATGGTTCAATCCTGAAGAACGCATGTTGCCTTCGTCGCTCATTTACAGTTCGATCATGCTCGGTGGATTAATTGGCGCAGCCATCCTTCCATACGCTATTGAGCACTTGGGCTGGCGCCTGGCCTATTTTTGCCTGGCAGTGGCTGGTTTGATCTGGCTCTGTTTGTGGCTGGCCTTTGGTCGAGAAGGCAGTCAGCAACTTCACGGCGACCATGCCGAGAAAGGTGCCGAAACCAAAATCCCCTATAAGGCGCTGCTGCTCAACCGCACATTTGTCTGTATTACCTTGCTAGCCTTCTTCTGCTACGTACCCAGCGCCCTAGGTGTCAGCTGGACCGTTGTTTACCTCAAAAAAGGACTGAACCTGAGTACCCTGCAGGCCGGCTATTACATGCTGACGGTAACCGTTCTGGCCATGATAACTGGACTGACGGTTTCCAGCCTTGCGCAGAAAGCGTTAAAACGCGGGGCAAGCCTTTTTTGGACAATGGTTGCCCCTCCATTGATATGCAGCGCCTTGGGCGGACTACTTTTTGCACTGATCGGCATTTCAACTGATCAACCCGTGCTGATCACGGCATTGATGGGACTTGGAACAGCCTTGGTCAATGTGTTGCCCAGCTTCAGTATGACCATCACCTCGCATTTCACTCCCGTGCAGCAACGAGGTTCAATGCTGGCAATCCACAATGCGCTGCAGACTTCTGCCGGTATGCTCGTTCCCTCTATTGTCGGACAGTTGATCGCCTGGAAAGGAAATGAAATTGCACAGGGGTTTGAATGCGCAGTTTGCGGCTTCGGGATGGCGACTTTAATCTGCGCATTGATTGGATTTCGGATCGTGACTCCGGAGTCGACCCGGATTGAGCTCCAGGCGATGGTCGTGGAACCTCACTTGCGCTGGATTCGTGCGCATTGATTGAGTGGGTGACGAGCGTAGTCACGCTAACGCTGAAGAATGATTAACCCTACTGGCTACCCGTCATCGAGACTGGATGTACGCGGCCAGCGCAGGAACCTCAGCCAGTGCTCGCAAGGCATCATTGAGATGGGTACACCCCAGTTCCCGTCGCAGCGTCACCAGCACTTGCTGGCGCAACCCGGCCAGCGGCAGGCCGATCAGGCGTGCGACATTGCCAGCCGCCGCTGGGCATTCCTGGTATGGCAGGACTCTTGGCTGCGCCACCAGGCTCAGAATCTCTCCGCTGTGGGCATCGGCAGTGGCTTGCAGGCCATATTCGTGCACCGCCATACGCTCACCGCTGGGGCTACTGGCACTGTCCTGAAACATGGCCTCGATCTGTAGACGGTCATCTTCACACCACACATCGATACGACGCGCACGGCGCATGTTCACGCCGTTGCTCGCCGGCAGCTTATGCCAGCCCGCCGGGTCATCCGGGTGCGCAAGCGCGGAGACCGGCCTGGCATCATGCAACTCACCACGAATATCCGAAATGGCCGAGGAACCCTCGGCAAAACCGGTGCAAACACCGGTCATGCGACTACGGCGCTGCTCCAGCGCCAAAGCATCGAAACTCGGTATGAATTGGCTCAGCCAGCCATCTTCCCAACGCGACCATGCCCAATTGGCCACCAGACTTGCGCCCGCCAGGTCGTCGAGCAGCAGGTATAGTGGGGCACTGTTGGCCAGATCCTCCGCCAGTGCACTTTCGAGGGCCTTGCGCAATTGGCTGCCGGCATTGAGCCCAACCAGTGAAGTGCTCGACGGCCGGGCTGGCACTGTACTCAGTCGGGTGATCTCGCGCTCCCGACTCACCACTGCCTCGAAGCGCTGCAAGGTCAGGGTCCGCGGTGCGCTATCTGGCCTGTCACTATAGATGTCTCGGGCAATCCCACAGAAATGCCCGGCGCTGCCGTAACCACCTGGCCAAAGTACGTCAATAGATGACGTGCGCCTGACAGAGGCCGATCGACGTAAGGGGGCATGGCCGGACGGACCAAGTGTACGGGCGAGAAACATTGCCTTTGCGGTTTCAACCATTTCACTCTCCTCGCTGAAAGGGCGTTCGGGCGAACGGTAAATCGTAGGCGTGAGAATTGGGGGGTTGAGTGGTGCAATTGCACGAACGAATGAGACCGATGCTTCGTATAGGAATCCGGTCGTCAGCAATGGAATGCAATCGAGACTGACGTTATCGCCATCAAAGGCAACACTGCGCAGGCAAAAGGTCTTTTCTGGTCAAGGAAATGCCCCAACGTCCAAGCTCACTACGAAGCCACGCAAAGGCTTCGTTGATCGAATAGAACTTGATACGCCGGGGCATCACTTTGCCGAGTGAAACTACTGTTAGAACGTGGTTTTGAGGGTCAATGTTACCCGGCCACGGTCAGTGGTTTGCCATGTGCCGGCACCATAGTAGGTCGACCCGTTGCGTCGGATTTCGGCAGAGGAATCGGCGAAAATCAAAGACGCCGTCATTTGCTTGCGGAAGTCCGCTTGCAAGCCAGCCGAATAGGTATAAAGACCTTCACTGGTACCGCCAAAGTCAGCCGTGTTACCACTGATACCGCCACCCAGCGTCATTGGCACCGAGAGATCTACACCAGGGAATACCTGCAGGTATTGCGGCGTGAGCGACATGTTGAAACCCACTGCGTTGCGCGTCGCGCAGCCAGACTCTTTGCCCAGAGGACAGCCTACCGTGTCTTCGCCATTGAACAGCGATTCGTTTTCAGTAACCTTTTCAAGGTAGTCATACGACACTTCCGCAACCATCGTGGCCGTGTCATACAGAGGCGTATTCGGCAGGGAGAAAATGGTGTTGACCAGCGCGTGCCAGGTATTGCCTCGAGCACCTTCATTAGCCGTGCTCAAACCAAGCGAACTCAAACCCGCATTACGCCGCGTCATCAGTTCCGCACCAACAGCATACGGGCCAATGCTGGTGTCCATGCTCACGCCGATCAGCTTGGTATCGCGTGGGAACACGGCACGAAATTCTCTAGGGTTCTCCGGCTCGCGGAACACCCAGAAACCGTTTTTCTCATCGAACTCCCGGTAGTAGAGACCGAAGGTCGTGGCATTGAGTTGCGGAACAGTCAGTTTCGCCGCCACCCCCCAGTTACCCGATTTGTGGTTGGGTCCCAGCGGGTCATCAGCACGGAAATTTGCCAGCGGGGTATTCCCGCCAAAGCGATCCGGACCTTCCATCAGGAAGTCGGTGGAACCAAGGAAGGTGCCACCTTGTGGAACGCGAATATGATCCCAATCAAGGTAATACTGAGCCGCCAGCGAGAGCGTATCAGTCACCTGACTTTGCATGGAGATCTGAGTGAGCGGCATGAATGTTTCGCGGGTTTCGATACCCGGTGAAGCCGCACTCTTCTGACCGTCAATCGGGTGCTGGCTATAGGAAATGCCTGCCTGGGAGAAAATGGAGGTACCCCAGTACACAACGTGACGGCCCGCCTTCACGTTTACCGGACGTTCCGCAACGGTAAAGTTCGTGTAGGCAAACGCATCGAGAATCTCGCCGGAAAGGCCGTTGTAGTAGCGTTTTGTATAGTTGGAGTATTTGTTGTTATCGTAACTGGTCGGCCCGGCAATAGCGGGGTTTTTCTTGACGTCGTCATCGTCATAGGCCTGGTCATACCACGCCGAACCAGACAACCTCATACCAACCTTTTCTTGCCAGTCCAGCTCCAACTCGGAAAGCAGGTCGATGCGATTGGTGACTATATCCCCCTTGTCGAACTTGTAATCGCCCTCGTCCGAGTTAGCGTTATTACCAATTCGCTTATCACGACCATCGATGCGCGTTCCAAGGTTGTAACGCAGGGTGTTATCGAAACGGCCAGTAAAACCTTCGATGCCAGTATCGATTTCCATGGCCCCCGCCGGCAGTACGACACCCGCCGCGAGACAGACTCCAATTGCATGCATCGAAACGCGGCTGCAACGACTTCTACGCAAAAACCTGCCTTCAAACATTTGAACCTCCAAACCTTTTTTGAATTTGTTATGCGGAGTGTTTTTCTTCATGTCGAGCATCGATATCTTCCAGGCTATCCCCAGCCTCATGCACCACTGAGGGGCGATTTTCAGTATCAGTTCGCCACTCAATTAACATAGCAATCATACTAATCCTGTATGTGATTAATCGTCAATATGATTAACCTGAAAATACCGTTAGGTTTTTTGATTGCCGGAATAGATGCGAGGATTTGCAGTCGCTTTTCAAGCTTGAAACAGTCGCGGGACGGAATGCGCTACCTGGTTGAGGGCAAAAAAAAAACGCGCACCCACCGTTTGTGCAACCAACGATGCGTGCGCGTCAAAATGCGCGTGTAAAAATCTTTAACCCATGGACGGATAGCCTCCACCACCGTACATGCGATCTACCGCCCCTCTATCGATCTGCCCGTCTCGGCCTTTGGGTAAGGCTTCAACAAACTCCACCTGCTTGGGTTTTTTATAAGAGGCCAGACGCTGCCGGCAGTGATCGACCAACGCAGCCTCGGCGAGGGTTTGTCCAGGTCGCAGTACCACAATCGCCTTGACGTTTTGCGACCAGGTTGGATCCGGGACACCAATCACGCAGGCTTCCTGAACCTGTGGCAATAGCCGCAGACAACCTTCGATTTCCGCTGGATAGATATTCTCTACCCCCGACTTGATCATCGTGGTTTTCGGGCCGACGAACGCCACAGAACCGTCTGGCAATCGCTTGCCCAAATCGCGGGTGCGATACCAACCATCCCAAGTACGCTGATCATTCTCCTCAAGTCGATTGAAGTACCCGTTCATGACTTGCAAGCCGCGCACTTCAATTTCGCCAGCTTCCCCGGCAGGCACCTCATGACCCTCGTCGTCGACGATGCGAACCTGCACCAGTGGTGACGGTCGCCCCGCGCCCTCCCCGCCCAACCAGCCCATGACTGCAAACCCCATGATCTCAGTCTGGCCGTACAGCACTGGCTTGCGATTGAGGGGCGCCGACATTGGCATGACTAGAGGGTTGGTCCACTCCGGCGCCAATGGTGAGCTCCACAGACTGGATGTGTCGTACTGACCTTCGGCGTTGATCTTGCGTATCTGTTCAATCGTCGGCTGGGCGACGAAGGCATGAGTAACCCCTTCGCTCTCGATCAACGCCAACATTTGTTCGGCGTCGACTCGAGGAATGAACACATTCTTGCCACCGAACATAAAGGTGGAGAGCGTGGTGACCAGTGTGCCCAAATGAAACAGTGGCCCCGAATTTAGGAACACAGAAGACTCGCTGACGCTTTCAGCGTAAGCCACCATCAGGCCTTGATAGAGGATAGTGGCGTGACTGAGTAATGCGGCGTTTGGATTGCCTGCGAAAGCGGCCGTGTAAATCGCGAGCACCGGAAGCTGCTCATCAATTCGCGACGCTTCACGGTGCTCGGGGAACCCCGCCAGCCAGTCCTCATAACCGTCGAAACCTCCCAGATCAGATTGCACCCACTTACAATCATGCTGGCAAAGTCTTCGGGCCCCCTTCACCGTTTCTCCAACTTCCGCGTCCTGCCAGAAGACAACTCCCGGGGTGAAATCATCGATCACGAACGCCAGTTCATGCTCGCTCTGGCGCCAGTTGGCCGGACAAAAAATAGCCCCGATACGCGCGGCGGCCAGCAGGCACTCAAGCACCCTGAACGAGTTCTGCCCGAGCCACAGCAACCGACTGCCCTGCCCCAGCCCTGACGCCTCCAGTGCATTGGCCAAGCGATTGACCCGGGCATCGAGCTGCGGCCAGGTCAAGCGCAGATCGCCATCCACGACGGCGTCTAGCTGTGGCCGAGAGCGGCGATGTTCACTCAGTACATCGGCGAGACCGTGCTGACGAATCTGCGTGAAAGAGGCCAGTGACGTTAACTGCTGTGACATGAAATCGACCCTCCTTCAAACCGGAACGATACGTGGGTCAGGATTCCCACAACGGCATACGCTATGAACAACCTTTCCTTTGATGCCCGTTCGGTAGTGCTGGAACACCTCACAGCGCTCCAGTCGGCTACTCAGGGTCACTTCACCGTCCTGCTCCTCGACTTGCCATTCGAAGCGGTCAACATGCGCCCCGGCACCAACATTGCACTCAACGGCGACTGCCGGCCCTAGCTCCAGACAGCGATAAACATTGAGGCCAGGCTTGCCAACCAGGGCTTCATAAGCCCCAGGCCAAGCCCAGATCACCATGCCCTGGAAGAGTTGTTCCGGGTCATGGCCAAGTCCTTGCAGTCCGGTCAGAGTTGCCTGAGTAATACCAAACGCACCCACCAGTTTGAAACGACGGATAATCGATTCCACTCGCTTGGCATCGTAAAGCGATGAGTCAGCGGACACCGCAACCATGTTGTACTGCATGATCGACCGTTCCATGCCGAGCGCCTGAACTGACTCGTCAATCAAGGCGGTCACCATCAGATTCTCACCGGTACGGAAGTGGAACGTACCGAGAATCCTGCTCATGGCGCGAGTCGAACGCTCGGTTTCAAGTGCCGAATAAGCCAATGCCTGGCGTACGCCAGCCGCATCCCGGTAACGACCGACCGCCATCGGAGCTACGGTAAACGACGGTTGTTCACTGTTCATGATTTCACCACCCGAGGGATCTTGTTTGGCGGACCGTTTTTCAGCAGCGAATCGTTGCTGACCAGCTCGACATTGACCTGCACCTGCAGGGTTGACGACAACGTGTCGGCAACTCTCGCGCCCAACGCCTCGACACCATCGGTCAATGCATTTTCGTCATACCCAACACGCAACGTCAGGACGTCCATCTCGCGCTGCGGTCGCACCATCTGGAACAAGCCCGTACAGGTTTCTGGAAACTGTTCCATCAGCGGGAAAATATCCATCGGCAGAATCGAGCGCCCCTGGATCAGCATCTCGTCGCCCTTGCGTCCAATCGGCTTCAAACGTCCGTGAGTGCGTCCGCAGGTACAAGGTTTTCGAGTGAACTGCACCAGGTCATCAGTGCGATAACGGATCAGCGGAGCCACATCGTCCAGCAATGCGGTGACCACCAGCTCTCCCCGTTCGCCGTCAGCGACCGGGGCCGAGCCGGACGGATCCAGATGCTCGATCATCGCGAGGTCTTCCCAGGTATGCATGCCGTCATGGGCCTTGCAGTCCATGGTGGTGGTGATGTCGCCCAGCGAACTTAGTTCGAAGATCTCAAGCCCCCACGACTCGACAACCTGACGGAAATGCGGGCTCATCGGTTCACCGCCGAACACGGCACCACCGTACGAAGAAAAAGCTTCACTCAGATCATCACCGGTGTTCTTTTGATACTGCTCCAGCGCCATGATCAAGGGCGTTGAAAGCATGAAGAGTGCCTTGGGCCGGAACTGCCGGGAAACCTGAACCAAATGTGGCATCTGGTCCGGCAAGTGTTGGATTGCAATCGGGCGCATGCCCGAGTCCAGCCACTTATCAGTGTTCAGGCCTTCGCGGAAAGTGAACAGGGCATAGGTGAAATAATCCGTTGGACGCACACCCATGTGCCAGAGTTCTCGCTTGAGACCTGCAAGCGCAACGTGGTAATCCGAGCGCGGCAATGGCGTTGGGTCGCCGGTTGTCCCGGAAGTGAAACCGACTCCACGCAGATGGGGTGGACCTACACAGGCCAATCCACCGTAGGGGTCGCCGTGACGGTCACGAAAACTGCGGATGGTGTCCTTGTCGATAAAGGGCACTTTCTCTCGAAAGTCGGCCAGGGAGCGGATGTCTTCGGGCTTGACGCCGGCCGCATCCCACACCTCGCGCACCAGCGCCGACTGGCTATAGGCGTAAGGTAACAATTGCAGGATGCGGGCCTCCTGCAGTTGCTCGATTTCTTCGCGCGGCATCGTTTCGATCACCGGGTCGAAGAACCTGTCGTCATCTAGTCTGCTCATGGCAAGTCCTTATTATTGTTGTGCTGCTATCAACGACGCTCGGAAGCGTTACTGAAACTCCGGGCGCGGCAAGCGGAACAGTCGGGCTGCGTTGCCGCCCAGAATATCGGCTTTTTCCTTTTCACTGATCTCTATCCCGTCGAACAGGCTGGCGACGATCTCACGCGAATGCGGGAAAGTGCCTTCGGCATGCGGGTAGTCCGAGGCCCACATCAAAGCTTCATGCCCGGTGACGGCACGCGCGGCGATACAGGCGCGGTCATGCTGGAAGGAAGCCTTGATCTGCCGACGAATGACTTCGCTCGGCTTGACCGACAACTTCGGTTGAACAAAAGCAGCGTGTGCGTGATAAACCTCGTCCATACGCTCGGCCAGAGCCCCCAACCAACTGGCACCGCACTCGATGATCGCGACCTGACACTGAGGGTTGCGATCCAGCACCCCACCCGAAACCAGGTAGGTCACGGCATCAATACCGTCGTTCATTTGTCGGGTGTAGTTCACCACGGCAGCGCCAGGGCCGCGCTCATGGATCACCGTCTCAAGCCCGGTCCCCGTGTGCATCACAATAACCACGCCCAAGGCACCGGCTTCACGGAATACAGGATCCCATGCAGGGTCGTTGTAGCGAGGAACGCCCGTCGGCGTAACAGAAGGCAGCATGGCGGCGGTAAAGCCCAGACGCGCAACGCGCTTGAGCTCTTCAACGGTGTGGCGCAGATCACGAATCGGCAGAATCGCACACCGTACGAAACGATCCAGATGGCCGGCGAAGAACCCATTGTTCCAGTCGTTGTACACCTGCGCCGTCGCATATTCAGCGTCAATATTCTTGATGGCATAAGCCCATAAACCCAGGCTCGGGAAACAGATTTCAGCGTCGATTCCGTCTTTTTCCATATCCAGGATACGGCCATTGAGATCGTGCAACCCGACGCGTTTGACCCCCTCCAGGTCCACTACGTTAAGTCGCATTTTGAAGATCACTTCCTCATCGGTGCGGGTGATAAGGGATTCGCCTTCACGCACAGCATGAATAGCGTGCTGACGCAGAGATGCTGGCAAACCATCGCGAAAGAGATCGTTAGGTTCACGTACGTGCGAGTCCGCACTGAAGATGAAATGGCCTGGCATGGGTGAAACCTCCATCGCTTATAGCAGTACGGATCGAGCACCTTATATAACGACGATTTACCACGCCGTCTCACAGCGCCCGCTCAACAGGATTGAACGAATAAAACTATAAATCATTATGCTGATTATCATTGCATGCGTTTTTTTGGCTGTCTATATGGTCACGCCCATCACCGCTCTGATTTTGCCAACCCCGCCCTCACAAAACCTCCAGCCAAAGGCTCCCTCCCTGCCACCAAACCGTTGCCGGCCTTGGCTTATCCGAGCCAGGCGCAAATCATGCACTCTGTATCAAAAAGAAATAATTTGCTTAATCATACAGCTCATTGATACGATAATTTCATCGCGACATCTTGCCCTCAATCCGGCAAGCAATGGAAATCAGTGACGAGAGCCCACCATGACGTTAGACCTCGCATCAAGCATTCGCAGTGTCCTCGCGCTAGCCCCTGACCAATCTGCCCTGGAGTATCAGGAGCGGTGGTACAGCTGGGGCGACGTGGCTTCGATCATGCAGCGGGGCGAAACCCTGCTGGCCACTGCCGGTCTCGGTGAAGGGGCTTCGGTCGGTATCTTGTTGCGCAACCAGCCGGCTGCAGTGGCCATGCTGTTGCAGGTATTGGCTACCCACCGATGCGTAGTAACCCTCAACCCTTTCCAGTCGGCCGATAAAATTGCCAGCGATCTGGCGGCGGTGCAGGTAGATGCCGTCATCGCCGACGAACAGGACTGGGAGTCGTCTGCGATTCGCCAAGCGGTGGCGGACAAGGGCTGCCTGGCCTTGAGCATTAGCTCCCGAGCCGAACTGACGGTGCAGGCCTTGCCGGAGATTGTTGTTGCCCCTGAACGGATCAGCGCCCCCTCTCAGACAGGGATCGCCATCATGATGTTGTCCAGCGGCACCACAGGTCCTGCCAAGCGCATCGCACTGCCTTATTCCAATTTCGAGCATTCATTGCTTGATGCTGCCCATTATGAAAATAAGAAAAACGCATCCGGAAAAGCAGAGCTGAAGACATCGCCCGCGATGCTTTGCATTCCCCTGGTGCACATTGGCGGCATGTATGCAGCCGTTGCAGCCATCATCGCCGGTCGCTCAATCGTCATTCTTGAGAAGTTCTCGGTCATAGAGTGGACGCGAGCTGTATCGAAATATCGCCCTAAACTGGTGTCGCTACCACCGACTGCCATTCGCATGATTCTTGATGCACAAGTCCCCAAGGAATCAATCGATAGTCTGCTGGCCATACGCACCGGAAGCGCACCGCTTGATCCCGAGTTGCAGCAAGCCTTTGAAGCCATCTATGACATTCCCTTGCTCGATGCCTATGGAGCTACCGAGTTTGCGGGTGCCGTAGCCGGCTGGAGCTTGCGCGACCATCAACGCTATTCCGCTGATAAACGTGGATCGGTTGGCCGACCACAGCCAGGTTGCGAGCTGCGAGTCATCGATCCTGAGACCAGTACGCCGTTGGGAAATAACATCGTCGGCCTGCTGGAAGTGCGCTCCGCACAGGTAGGGACGGGACAGTGGGTTCGCACCACAGACCTCGCCGAGATAGACGACGACGGTTTTCTCTTTATTCGCGGCAGGGTGGATTCCGCCATTATTCGTGGCGGTTTCAAAGTACTGCCCCGCGATGTCGAGCAGATCCTGCGCGAGCATCCGGCAATCAAGGAAATATGCATCGTTGGTATGCCCGACCAACGCCTCGGCGCCGTACCCGTTGCTGCCTTTGAATTGGAGCCAGGTGCCACCCTGGACGAAAAAGATCTCGTTGCTTTCGCACGCAACAAGTTGGTGGCCTATCAGGTGCCCGTCAAATGGCAGGCCGTCGACAGGCTGCCTCGCACTCCGTCACTGAAAATCAGCCAGTACGAAGTTCGACAGCTGTTCGATGCGCAAGCCGAAACTCCTTCCACCTCGGTGGCGCAATGAACAGTCTGGAACAGGAGCCTCGCATGTCTGAATCAGTGTTACTGAGCCATCTGGACAACGGCGTTCTAACGCTGACGTTCAATCGTCCCGAGCGCTTGAATGCTTTCAATCCAGCGTTGATGCGAGCATTCGCTGATGCCATCAAGGACGCTGCGGCCAATCCCGAAGCACGCGTTGTCGTGATCACCGGAGCGGGCCGAGGGTTCTGTGCGGGTGGAGACCTGGCTGGCGGCAAGTCGGCAGAGAAAAGCCCGGAAGCGGCCGTAGCGCCGGCACGCCCGCGCGCCCCAGACAGTCTGGCTACGCGTATTGACTGGTTGCGGCGCAACATGGACGCCACCCGTTTGTTGTTCGAAATGCCCAAGCCAACCATCGCCATGATTCGTGGTGCAACCGTTTCGGTGGGAATGGCTATTGCTGCCGCCTGCGACTTCCGCGTGGTCTCGGATAACGCCAGCTTCATGACGGGGTTTGCCAAGGCGGGTCTGTCGGGTGACTACGGCGTCAGTTATTTCCTCACTCGCTTGTTGGGGACTGCCAAGACCCGCGAGCTGATGTTTCTTGGTGACCGACTGAAGGCCGAAGAGGCGTTGCGCATAGGCCTGGCGAGCCAGGTGGTCGCCGACGATCACCTGGAAGCAGCCACCGCAGACCTCGCTGCACGCCTGGCGAGCGGCTCGCCGATCATTCAACGCTACATGAAACAAAACCTGAACGCCGCGCTGGAAATGCCCTTGCCGGCTTCACTCGATCTGGAAGCCACGCTGAACGTGCTTTCGGCGCAAACCAACGACCACAAAGAGGCGGTCAAGGCGTTCATGGAACGTCGCGACCCGCAGTTCACCGGCAGCTAAGCCCTTAACTCATTATTCGTTTGTCACGGAGACATCATGACCGATCAAGCCCTGACTGAAGATTTCAAGAAAGCCACTGCCTACGAGCTGACCGACCACGACATCGAACGCGCCCACCTGTTGCTCGACGTAGACATGGCCAGCCGTGATCAGGAACAGATTGGCACCGCCACAGTCGACAATATTCGCTCTTTCGCCTACGCCTGCGGCAGCGACAACCCGCTGTTCTGCAACCCTGAATATGCCGCGGGCACCCGTTGGGGCTCGGTCATTGCGCCGTCGATGATGGCCGGCGTTATCAACCGCCCAATGCTGGGTGACCCGATGAATGCCGAGTTGAAGGCCAACACCAAAAGCCTGTTCCGTGGCATTCACATGTTTATTTCCGGTGGCGAATGGACGTTCTACCGACCTATTTTCCCGGGTGACACCCTCTATAGCTTTGGTGGTGAAGACGGTCTTGAGGTCAAGCAATCAGAGTTCGCCGGGCGTTCGGTGACTCGATTCAACAGCCAGATCAAGGTTAACCAGCGCGGTGAAGTGGTCTCGGTGTATCGCTATCGGGCAATCCTTACCGAACGTAAAAAAGCGCGCGAGACCGGCAAATACAAAGACATCAGTCCGGCGCAGTACAGCGACGAAGATCTGGCGCGTATCGACGAGATCTATAGCGCCGAAACATCCCGCGGTGCCACGCCGTTGTACTTTGATGACCTGAATGTCGGTGATGCACTGCCCGGCGGCGCAAGCGGTCCTTTGACTGTGACCGACGTCGTAAACTTCCATGGCGGCGGCTACGGTTGGGTGCCTTACGGGCTGCGTACCGGTCGTATGTGGAATCAAAACCGCAAGCGTATCGCACCGTTCTACGTGAAAAATGCCCAGGGTATTCCGGATGTCGCTCAGCGCCTGCATTGGGACAGCGACTGGGCCAAAGCCATTGGCAACCCGATGGCGTACGACTATGGCGTCATGCGTGAAAATTACCTGTTCCGCTATCTGACCGACTGGGTGGGTGACGGCGGCTGGGTCTACAAGCAATACGATGAGATCCGCAAGTTCAACTACATGGGCGATACCCAGTTCATCTCGGGCGAAGTCGTTGGCAAGCGCGAGGAAAACGGTCTTTTCCTGGTGGACGTCAAGCTGAAAATGGTGAACCAGCGCGGTGAGGACACTGTGCTTTGTGACGCCGTGGTGGCCCTGCCTTCTCGTACCCAGGGCGCGCTTGTGCTGCCTGAGCCACCTACCGACCTTAAAGTTCGTGCAGCACGGATGATGGCGCGGCATTGGGAGTTGTCTGCCGGGAAACAGAACAAATGAGCAGCGCCAGCGAGCACTTCGCGAATGTCGAGGCCCTGAGTGCCTTTCGCCAGGAAGTCGCCGACTTCCTCGGCGCAAACTGGCAGCCTAAAACATCCGACAAAGGACTGTTTCGACAAGCAGCTGTTGAACGTGGCTACCTGTACCGCAACGTGCCCAAGGCCTATGGCGGATCGGAGCAAGCGCCGGATCTGGCTCGGGCACAGATTATCCAGGAAGAGTTCAATCGTGTTCGGGCCCCCATGGAAGTGCCTGGTGTCGGCTACGGCATGCTGGTGCCAACCTTACTCGGTTGCGCCGAACCCTGGCAGAAAGAGCGGTTCATTGCGCCGACCCTGAGCGGTGAAATTCGCTGGGCTCAAGGCTACAGCGAACCCAACTCAGGCTCGGATCTGGCGTCCATCCGAACCCGGGCGCGCCTGGAAGGTGACGAATGGATCATCGACGGGCAAAAGATCTGGAGCTCGGGTGCGGACAAGGCGCACTTCATGTTCATGCTGGTTCGCACCGAGCCTCAAGCATCCAAGCACGCCGGTATTTCCTATCTGCTGGTGGACTTGCGCCAGCCGGGGATCACAATCCGTCCGCTGCGACAGATCAATGGTAGTGAAGAGTTCAGCGAAGTCTTTTTCGACGGCGCACGCACGCCCGCTACCTGGATTGTAGGTGCCCGCGGGGAAGGCTGGAAGGTTTCCAAGACCACTCTGTCGGCCGAACGTTCGGGATTCATGGGTGCTGCCGAGACTTCCGTCACCCTGCATCGCAAACTCGTCGAACTTGCCCAGCGTTGTCAGCTTGATGGGCGCCCGGCCATTGATGATCCGCGAGTACGCGATCGTTTGATTCAACTGGAGGGGATGGTGAGCGCGCACTTTCACAACATGCAGCGTCAGTTCGCGTTACGTCTGGCCAAGAAAGAGCCCGGCAACGTGGCCCTGATGAACAAGCTAATCGTCACGCGCATTGCTGCCGAGGTGGCGGATATCGCCCGAGACATACTCGGCAACGATTTCATGCTGTCGCCCTTTGGCCGCGAAGCCGAAGCAGGCCCGGAAAAGTGGCTCAACCAATACCTGGGCTCACTGGGTATGGCCATCGCTGGTGGCACCTCCAACATTCAGCGCAACGTCATTGCCGAACGCGGTCTGGGGTTACCCCGAGACAACGTCGCGACTTCTTGAAGGCAGCCCTCGCCATGAATTATCTGCTCAACGAAGATCAACTCGCTTTTCAAGAAACCGCACAGAAATTTCTCGCCACCCAGGCGGACTCTGCTTTGTTGCACCGCATCGCTGATCGTAGCGATGGATGGCAGGAGTCTCTTGCGAACCTCTGGCAGGGTTTTGCCGAGTTGGGCTTTGCCGGTTTGCTGGTGCCCGAAGAGTACGGTGGCATCGGTCTGGACCTGTTCGATGCGGCACTGATTGGGGAAACCTTGGGTGCTGCTGCAGCCCCCCTGCCCTTCATCGGCCATCAACTGGCTTGTTTGGCTATTGCCCGCGCCGGCAGCCCTGAACAAAAAGCGAAATGGTTATCCGGCCTGGCTGATGGTTCGTTGATTGGCACCGTGGCCCTGCACGCGGAAACGCCAGCCTGGCAACCGACTGGCTGGCAAGTAGATCCTCAGACCGCTGGGCAACACACCCTGCGCTTTGTACCTGTTCCCGGACATAACGCCCCGACACTGATTGTGGTCGGCACCGCGGGTGGTGGGCTCGGTCTTATTGCACCGGACGCCGACGGCATGCTCCGCCGAGACTCCTCCTGTATCGATCCCACCGCTTTTTTGGCGGAAATTGACATTGATCAAGCGCAGGTCGAGCCGTTACCCGGTGGTATCGAACACGCCGCCGACCTGCTGGCCGCTGGCCGCGCGCTTGTGGCTGCAGATGCGTGCGGCGGGACCATTCGCTGTGTCGAGTTGGCGGTTGAATACGCGCAAGTTCGCGAGCAGTTTGGCGTTCAGATAGGCCAGTTCCAGGCGGTCAAACATCAGATTGCCGACATCGCCCTCGAAGGCGAACCCAATCGACCATTGTGCTGGCATGCCGCACAAACGACAGCCAACCAGGACCCTGGCTTCAGCCGTCATGCCGCATTGGCCAAGGCACATCTGAGCGACGCTTATCTGCGCACCGCCAGACGCACCATCGAATTGCATGGTGGCTTTGGTTACACCTGGGAAGCCGACCTTCACCTTTACCTCAAACGCGCGATGTTCGGCTCCGCCTGGTTAGGCAGTGCCGCACAACTAAGACGCGAATTGGCCTGATCGTGCAAATAACGAAAGCCTTTTAAACTTTCACGAGGAATTTAAAGATGCGTCCTTTTGTTTTTAGCTGCGATGCCCATATCGTTGAGCCGCCCGATCTGTTCACCAAGGGCCTGCCAGCCAACCTCCAGCACTGGGCTCCCAACGTCGAAATCGACGACAAACGCATGCGTTTGAACAAGCTCGGCAACAACGTTGTTTTCAAGATCCCGGTGGACTTCCACACCCATAAGGTCGGCGACTCTGACGATCTGGATGTACGTCGCCTCGGCGCACGTGATCTCAAGCTGCGTTTTGCCGACATGGAGCGCGATGGTGTCGATGCAGAGCTCGTTTTCCCAAGCCTGGGGTTGCTGGTCTCACGCATTCCTGACCGTGATGCCTCACGAGAAGCCTGCCGTCTCTACAACGACTGGGCCTGGGATTACCTCGAAGGTATTCGCTCCAAGCTCATACCTGCAGCGATTATCCCGCTGGTGAACATCGAAGACGGTATCGAAGAGCTCAAACGGGTGATCGCCAAAGGTTTCCGTGCAGTCATGATGCCCCCTGCCGGGCTGGACTCCGCCCCCCGTTACAACGATCCGGCCTGGGATACATTCGTTGCGCTATGCGCTGAAGCCAAAGTGCCGATGGTGTTCCATACCGGCACTGGTAACGTCAATCTGCGCGCCATCCGCGGCCCGGGCGCTGCCCTGTTCAACTATGCCCGGCAGATGAACGATGCAGTCGACGTGATTGCCGCACTGATCGGCGGCGGTATTCTGGACCGTAACCCTGACGCGCACATTCTGTTCGTCGAAGCCGGTGCCGGCTGGCTGCTGGGGCTAGCGGAGCGGATGGACGAGGTCTATGAAGGCCATGCGCCGTCAATTCATCCCAAGCTGAGCCGCAAACCTAGCCAGATTGTCCGCGACCAAGTGCACTGCTCATTCCAGAACGACCTGGGGTGCCTGCTCACCATCAAAGGCCTGGGTATAAGCAACTTCCTGTTCGCCACCGACTATCCGCACAGCGAGGGGACCTTCCCTTACTCGCGCGAACTGGTGGCCGGAATGTTCGAGCAAGTGCCCGAGTTAAGTGAGGAAGACAAGGCAGCCCTGCTCGGATTGAACGCCGCCCGGATGTTCGGCATCACTCCCCAACAAGTGGCCGAAGAAACCCGACGGGTTTTGAGCGCCTGATACTTGCGCGGCAATGGCTAACACAGCATTGCCGCACAGCTATTGCAATGATATATATGATTACCGCTCTACCACAATAATAACGGTTTAACCCAAGAGGATCGAACCCATGCGCCAAGACGAGACAATCGCCCTTTCAGCGCTGCCCCTGGACGGCATGCGAGTTATCGAACTGGCCAATGGCAAAACCGATATGGCTGCGCGTGTGCTCGCCGACTTCGGTGCCCAGGTGATTCTGGTCGAACCGCCCCAAGGTGACGCCTCTCGCGTCTGCGAACCACTGCTCGATGATGTCAGCCTTTACTTCGTCACCCACCACGCCAACAAGCAAAGTGTGGTCATTGACCTACAGGACAATGCAGGGCGTGAAGCCTTCAAGCGCCTGCTCGAACATGCCGATCTGCTGATCGACGGCAAGGGACCGGGAGTAATGGAGGCTCTGGGTTTGGGCTTCGAAGCATTGCGCGAGCACAAACCTGACTTGCTGCAACTGTCGATCAGCGATTTCGGCCTCACTGGCCCTTACCGCGATTTCAAAGCCTCACACGCCGTGCACACCGCCATGGGCGGCGTTCTCTGCCGTTCGGGTAAGCCCGGTCACTCGCCGTTGTTGCCGCCGGGCAAACTGTGCTGGGAGTCCGCGGCCATTCAGGCAAGTTGGGTTGCCTTGTTGGGCCACTGGCAACGTTTGCAGGCCGGTGTTGGCGACCATCTGGATTTTTCAATTCATGAGGCCATTGCACAGCTGATGGACCCGGGGATGGGTGTGACCGGTAGTGCCGCTGCCGGGAAGTCGGCCCTGGACTCCACTCCCCATGGTCGACCACCCGCCGTGCCGCTTTATCCGATTGTCGCCTGTCGGGATGGATACATGCGCCTTTGCGTGCTCAATCCCCGCCAATGGCAAGGTATGTGCGACTGGTTGGGCGATGACCACCCCTTCCGCGACCCGATGTATGCCAACATCGCCAAGCGTATGGCCGTGGCTCAAGAGATCAATGCACTGATTGGCAAGCTGTTCAGCCAATCAACGGCAGTCGAGTTGCTGGCTGAAGGCCAGCGCCGAGGTGTTCCACTGGCCATCGTCGCCACGCCAGCCCAAGTGCTGGAGGATGAGCATTTCGCAGTCCGTGGCGCCTTCGATGACCTCCAGGTAGCACCGGGACGAACCGGGCGTGTGCCGTCGGGTTATCTGGAATTCGACGGCCAGCGCGCGGGTATCCGCAAACCGGCACCCGGCTTGGGAGAGCATCACGATAGCGTCTGGAAAGCACTGGCAGGCCATACCTGCGGTGATCCCGTACGCTCGTTCGCCTCAACCTTCAAGCGTCGCCCACTGGAAGGGATTCGAGTCCTCGATCTGGGTGTGATTATCGCGGGTGCCGAGGCTGGACGGCTGATGGCCGACCAGGGTGCGGAAGTCATCAAGGTGGAAAACCGTGCGTTTCCTGATGGCGGCCGCCAATCAATGACCGGCGAACCTATCACGCCATCCATTGCCCAGGGTCATCGCAACAAGCTCAGCATGGGCGTCAACCTGCGCAGCGAGGCTGGTCGCCTACTGTTTAAACAGTTGGTGGAGAAGTCCGACGTACTGCTCTCAAATTTCAAACCGGGCACACTTGAGTCCCTCAGCCTGGGTTATGACGTTCTGAAAGAGGTCAACCCTCGCCTGGTCATGCTTGAAAGCAGCGCCATGGGCAACACTGGCCCACAAAGCCGCACGCTTGGTTATGGCCCTCTGGTGCGAGCCAGCACTGGCCTCGCCTCCCTGTGGCGTGACCCGGAACTACCGGACTATTTCGCCGATGGCGTCACTACTTATCCGGATCACCTGGCGGCACGTGTAGGTGTAACCGGTGTCCTCGCCTTGCTGATCCGTCGCGAGCGCACGGGACTGGGCGGCAATGTCAGCCTGTCGCAGGCGGAAATTTTCCTTAATGCCAATTCCGAGCAATTCCTCGAGGAGTCGCTGCAACCCGGATCGTTCGTGGCCCAAGGCAATACCTCGCGGCACAATGCGCCAGAAGGCATTTTCCCGTGCCTCGGTGAAGACCAGTGGTGCGCGATATCCATCACCAGCGACACCGAATGGCTGCAGTTTCTCGCCGTTATCCAGCGCCGGGATCTGCTCGAGGATAAAACCCTCGCGACACGCGACGGTCGGTTAGCCAACCTGGTAACACTCAATGCGCTGGTGACTGACTGGACTTCGAGACTTACGCCTCGTGAAGTCACCGAACGGCTTCAATCGGCAGGACTCAGTGCAGGCTTCATGCAGCGCTTGAGCGACTACCGTGAAGATCCGCATTTCGCTGCGCGCGAGTTTATCGCCAATTTGCAACACCCTGGCTTGCCGATACCCCTGCCTACTGAGAACCGCGTGGTGCAGTCACTCCATATGCCTGCGCCCACGATTCGTCCGGCGCCCTACCAGGCCGAGCACACACGCGAACTCGCGACCCGCTTGCTCGGCTTGCGTCGCGCGGACATCGAGACGCTGATTGCAGACGGCCATCTGGAAGACATGACGCCCTTGGCTGAATCAGCCCTCAAGGCCTGAACTCAATTAATAAAAAGGACTATTCGATGAGCCTTAATTCTGTCAGCGACCAGACTCCCATTTTGATTGGCGTGGGCCAGGTGTCGGAACGTCTGGACGATGCCGACTATCACCAGTGGTCGCCCACCGATCTGGCAGCTCAAGCGGCGAAGGTCGCCTGTGCTGACGCGCTGAGTGTTGAACAACTGGCTGGCAAGATCGATGCGATTTATGCCATTCGTACCGTGGCCGATTCCACCCCCGCCCCGCTTCGTCCCCAACGCGCGCCCTTCGGCAGCCCGAACAACGTACCTGCAGCGGTAGCTGAACGACTGGGTGCGCAGCCGAGCGTAGCGGTCTATTCACCCGCCTGTGGCGATGAACCGCAGAAAATGGTGGGGGAGATCTGTGAGCGGCTGTATGCGGGTGAGTTTCGTTTGGCGCTGCTCTGCGGCGGTGAAGCTGCCTCGACCCAACGTGCTGCACAGGCCAGTCAGCAAAAGCTGAGCTGGGCTGAAGAACACGGGCAGCCGCTGGATGATCGCCACTGGAATGTCGGCGGCATGCGGACCAAGCACATGAGCGATCAGAACCTGATCATGCCCACCACGGTCTATCCACTGCTGGAGCAAGCACGCCGCAAGCGCCTGGGTCTTTCGCGAGAGGCTTATGCAGCGAAGATGGGCGAGCTGATGGCGCCATTCTCGCGAGTTGCGCAAAGCAATCCCCACGCTTCCAGCAAAAAGCCGTGGAGTGCAGAAGCCATCGCCAGTGTCGGCCCGGACAATCGCATGATCGCCGACCCTCATCCAATTTCGGTGGTGGCGCGCGATCAGGTCAACTTGGGCTCGGCACTACTGCTGACCACCGTTGGTACAGCGCGTGCATTGGGCATCAGCGAGGACAAATGGGTCTATCTACATGGTTACAGTGCACTGGACGAACGTCATGTGCTTGAGCGCCAAGACCTCGGTGCCTCCCAGGCCATGGCGCAAGCGTATGAACAAGCTTTGCAGGAAGCAGAAGTAACGTTGGACCAGATACGTTATCTGGATATCTACAGCTGCTTCCCCATTGCCGTGTTCGCCGCACTGGATGCCTTGGGACTGGCCTCCGATGATCCACGTGGCCTGACCCTGACCGGCGGACTCCCGTATTTTGGTGGCCCCGGCAATAATTACTCCAGCCATGCATTGGTGGAGCTGGTACAGCGCTTGCGCGCCGATCCGGGCTCACTGGGCATGGTCGGTGCTAATGGAGGCTTTCTTTCGACCCATGCAGTGGGGGTTTACTCGACCACCCCGCGTGAATGGCACAGCTGTGACAGCAGCCTGCGCCAGGCTCAAATCAACGCCCTGCCTGCTCCCGCGTTCACCCTCGACCCCAAGGGCTGGGGCCGGGTGGAAAGCTACACGGTCCTGCACGATAAAACCGGCCCGCAGGAGGTCATCGTCATTGGCCATCTGGAAAGCACCGGTGAGCGCTTTGTTGCCAACAGCGTCAAAGGCGACACCGAGACCCTGCTCGCTTTTGTCGAGCATGATGGTTTGAACCAGCGGGTCTGCATGCGCCTGCATCAGGGCACCAACCGTTTCGCCCTCAGTCAGCAAGCACTGGATGCAGGCGTTCCGGTCCCGTCAAACAAACTGCAGGCCAGCTATGAACATGTACTGGTTGAACGTCGCGGGCAGGTGCTGGAAATCACCATCAATCGCCCGGACGTCAACAACGCGTTGATCCCGGAAGCCAACGACGAACTCGATCAGATCTTCAACGCTTATGAAGCTGACGACAGCTTGTGGGTTGCGATTATCACCGGTGCGGGACAAAAAGCCTTTTGCACCGGTAATGATCTGAAGGCGGCCTCGACTGGCCGACGCATGTGGATGCCACGCAACGGTTTTGCCGGTTTGACGGCGCGGCAGAACCGGGAAAAACCGGTGATCTGTGCGGTGAATGGCTACGCCATGGGCGGTGGTTTTGAAATTGCGCTGGCGTGTGACCTGGTGGTGGCCGACAGTGAAGCGCAATTTGCCCTGACTGAAGTGCGAGTCGGCTTACTGGCCGGTGCGGGTGGACTGCAACGCCTGACCCGCCAGATTCCTTACAAGCAGGCGATGGACATGATCCTGACCGGACGCCGGGTGGGTGCCGAGGAAGCGCGAAGCCTGGGTTTCATTAACCGTATTGCTCCAGCCGGGCAAGCACTGCAAGCGGCCCGAGAGCTGGCCGAAGTGCTGCTGGAAGCGTCACCCAACTCGATTCGCCTGAGTAAGCAATTGCTCAACGAGCAAGCGCAGTTTGCCAGCGAGAACGACGCTGTGCGTACTACCTATAAAGCAATTGATCGGGTCGTAAACAGCGAAGACCGCATCGAAGGAACCATGGCCTTCGCACAAAAACGCAAACCGCTGTGGAAAAACCGCTGAGGTAACACATTCAGATAACAAGAAGGGGGCGCGGATCTACATCCGTGCCCCCTTCTTGTTTAGCGAAAACATAAATCACTACATCTTTGCTCAACTACCAGCACATGGCTTGACAGCGAAGCAGTGCTACTCGCGGTCAAGCCATGTCTCTTTCCGGCTATACGTCATCCATTAGCGATGAGACCACCCAGCCGGGCCAGCAGCGCCGATTGTCCGCCCAGCACCAATTCGAGCTTCTTGGCGAGCAGGCAGTAACGAAACAACGGATAGTCCCGATCCACGCCCGTACCACCGTGCACTTGTTGCACTGCATGGCTGACACGGTGCAAGGCTTCACAAGCGTAGGCACTTGCCGCCAGCACCGCTTCGGTTGCCAATGCGACGTCACCTGGACGGCTCAAACGGCTGACCGCTTGCTCCATCAATCCTCGCAGACATTCGGTATCGATATGGCAATCAGCAAGTGCATGAGCCACTGCCTGGAACGTGGCAATAGGACGGCCGAACTGCTCGCGCTCGGACGTGTACTCAGCCCCCATGCGAGTCATCGCACTGCAAACACCCACTGCCATCGCGGTGGCTGCAGCGTACAGATGCAATTGCGCATTATCGACAAATGCCGGCGTCGCCGCAGCGCTCACCAAAAGGTTGGCCGACACGTTTTGCAGCGTAAGAGTGAAGACATGCTCGCCGGTAGTCGTGGTCTGCTGTTGACGCTCGATACCCGCCGATTGCAAGTCAAACAGAAACACACCAACGCCATCGGGATAGCGAGCCAGAGTCCAGCACACGCCAGGTCGGTCGGCCACCGCCACACGATGCTTGCAACCTGAGAGCTGCCATTGACCGTCTACCAATTGCGCCTGGGTGTTGACGTCCAGCAACTCACTTTGCCGGGTTTCCGCTGTAGCGCTGGTGAATACAACCTCACCCGCCGCCAGCTTCGGCCACAACACATCGAGTACAGACGCGTTGCCCAGTACCAGCAACGGCAAAGCACCGCCAACCAAAACCTCCAACATAGGCACCGGTGCCACCGCCTGCGCCGCTCGTTCAAGAAAAACGCAGAGGGTTTCAAAATCCTCGCCAACGCCCCCTTGGGCTTCGGTGAGTTGTATGCCTAGCAAACCCGTCTCGGCCAATTGAGCCCAGAGTTCAGTGTCATGGTATCCGGTGGCGTCCACCGCTCGCAGGCGTGGCTGAGTCGCCTGGTCTGTAAACAATCGCGTCGCCAACTCTGTCAGCTGTTGCTGGGTGGCGCTCAGGGAAAAATCCATACAAATCTCCTAACGAGGCAGTTTCAGGCCGGCCTGCGCGATAATGTTCCGTTGAATTTCATTGGCGCCACCGCCAAAAGTGAGCACGCTGCCCTTGCGATACAGCTTCTCCATCAGACCGCTGACAATCACGTCCGAGCCTTCGCGTAGCAAACCTTGCGAACCGATGATTTCGCCCATCAGTCGGCCCAACTCGACATACACCTGCGAGCCGTAAACCTTGGTTGAGGAAGCCTCAACCATCCCGCTGCCGCCGTTGTTCATCACCCACAGCGCTTTCAGGCACATCATTTTCAGACCTTCGAGCTTGACCTTGGCTAGCGCCAGATTGCGCTGTACCCAAGGCAGTTGCAGCAGGTGCTTAAAATCTTCATGGGTCTTGAGCAGGTTTAAGGTGTGGTCGTAGAGCATGGCCACGTAACCGTAGTTGACCAGCGCCAGACGCTCGAGATTGAGCTGTGCGGTGATCAGCGACCAACCGCCATTGAGCTCACCGACACGATAGCTGTCGGGAACACGTACGTCCTGATAGTAGGTCGCCGCGGTATCAACACCCATCGTATGGATTGTTGTGCAGGAATAGCCCGGAGTATTGGTCGGTACCAGAAAGATCGTAATACCTTTGTGACGCTTGGCTGGATCAGGGTCGGTCCGTGCCGCCAACCAGATGTACTGGCTGAAAGGGGCGCAACTGGTCCATATTTTCTGCCCATTGATGACCCAATCATCGCCATCACGCACCGCGCGAGTACGCAGATTGGCCAGATCGCTGCCTGCACCAGGCTCAGAATAGCCAATGGCTAGATAGGCGGAACCCGACAGGATTTCACCCACGACCTTTTCGCGAACTTCGCCTTGGGCGTAGCGGGCAACCATGGGGCCGATGGAGTTTGCCGAGAGTGCCGGCCAGGGGAAGCCCACCCGCTTGGACTCTTCGACCAGAATGTACTGCTCGATCGGATCAGCGCCCTCGCCGCCCAGTTCCTTCGGCCAGGACATCTTGATCCAGCCGTCGCGCCCCAGTTGCTCAAGCTTTTGCCAGTAGATCGGGCCACCTCCATGACTCCAGAGGGGGTCTTTGAGTTCGGCTTCGAAATCGGCCGTCATCATCTGCTCGACCATGTAGGTCCGCACACGGTCGCGAAAGCGCAGGTGCTGATCGCTAAGATCCGTAATCATCCTATTGTTCTCTTGTTATGGACATTGATACGACACTATCGATAATGCGAGGCTTGGTATGAAGGACAAAAAACGACTTTTTGCATCACCGATATTTGAATGCGAACCCCATGGCCGAAAACTTGAATGAATCATGGTCGCTGCGCGGTAACTATCGCTACGCCACCAACCAGTTGCTAATGGGGGCACGCCGTCACCAGATGCCCTTGGAGCACATCTGGGAAGCCGCTGGATTGCAGGAGTTTGCCTCCAGTAAAGCCCCGCTCAAAGCGCATCAGTTTGCCAGGCTGCTGAGGGCGACCACCGAAGTACTCGACGACGAGTTGTACGGCCTCACGCGGCACCGCGCCAAGCGCGGAACCTGCGCGATGATGGTCGATCTGGCGTTGGGTTGCAGCACCATGGGCGCGGCCATGGAGCAAGTCGCAAACTTCTTCCGAATCGTGACGGATGACATCGAAGTACGTTGCACTCTCTCGGACGAACAGATCGAACTGAGCGTCATGGTGACGGAGCCTGAGTTGGACCCGATGGGTTTTCTCTGCGACTACTACATGTTGTACCTGCATCGTTTTTTCAGTTGGAGCATCGGTGCGCTGCTGCCCGTTCGGCAATTGTCCTCTACCCGTCCTGACGCTCCCGACGCCAGTCGTCTGCTGCACTACATACGCAGAGACTGGCTCCCTCGTCAGGCGACCAACACAATGACACTCAACACCAGGTACTGGACAACGCCAATCAGTCGTACGCGCGCCGAATGGCACGCCAACGTTGACCGGCTGATGGGACAAGGCATTCTCGGCTGGCCCGATGCCAAGGAAAACTGTTCAAACCAGGTTCGCGCGCTGCTGGCTGATGCACTCAAATTGCGGATGGGCCTGCCTCGCCTTCAAGCCATTGCCAGCCAACTGTGCCTGAGTACACAAACCTTGCACCGGAACCTGCAGCAGGAAGGCACGAGTTTTCAACGGATCCTCGACGATCTACGCCGCGATCAGGCCATCGAGCTGCTAGCAAATCAGCATCTAAGCCTCGCTGATGCCGCCGAGCAGCTTGGTTTTTCAGAAACCCGGTCTTTCAGCCGTGCGTTCAAGCAATGGACGGGAATCAATCCTTCGGTGCTACGCCGCGAAGGCAACAATTGAACTTGTAAGCATGTAACGCACTGACCGGTTCAACCCGCGCATCAGTCTCCGTCAAACCCGGAAGGCACCGATCAGCTCCTTGAGTTGACCCACCAGCAGGGAAAGCTCGCGGCTCGCCTGCTCTGTCTGGCAAGCACCGCCAGCCGTGCGATCACCGGCCTGGTTGATTTGCACGATATTGCGATCAATGTCTTGAGTGACTGCCGTTTGTTCTGACGCGGCTGCGGCGATCTGCTGGTTCTGGTCAACGATCGTACCTACCGCGTTAAAGATGTTCTCCAAAGCCTGCTGCACCAGCGTGGATTGATTGGCCGTGCTGCTGGCCATCCTGTGACTGGCATTCATCACTTTGACCGCGGCACTGACACCACTCTGCAATTTGCTGATCGTTTGTTCGATTTCTTCGGTGGACACTTGTGTGCGCTTGGCCAGATTGCGCACCTCATCGGCAACAACGGCAAAACCGCGCCCCTGCTCCCCGGCCCGGGCCGCCTCAATGGCGGCGTTGAGCGCCAGCAAATTAGTTTGCTCTGCAATTGCTTTGATCACATCAAGAACCTGGCTGATGCTACTACTATCACTGGCCAGTTGATTGATTACCACCACGGACTGGTCAATTTCGCCGGCCAGTTGTTGAATACTTTCGACCTGGGACTCGACCAGAGTACGGCCAGAAACAACCTCTTTATTGACCCCCTGCGCGCTGACCACTGCCGCAGTCGCATTGCGTGCCACCTCTTGAGCAGTGGCGGACAACTCATTCATTGCCGTTGCAATCTGCTCGATCTGCTGACGCTGGTCGGAGACAGCCTGACTGCTTTCATTGGAAACCAGCTCGACACGATCTGCCTGCCCCTTCACTTTGACGACCGTCTGTCCCACTCGCTGAATCAATTGATTGATCTTGCCAATGGTCCCATTGATAACCTTCCCCAACTCTCCCAGCTCATCCTGACTCTGGATCTTTACATTGGCCGTCATGTTGCCAGCCGCCACGTCGTCCATGACAAGACTGAAACTTTTTAACGTGCTGCACATCGACACGTAAAAGCCGCCATAAAGATAACCAATGAGAAGAAATACCAGCAGCAGCGCGCTGACTAACAGGACCATTCGTTGTTGATCATCGGCCAGTCGCCGCTGAAGCTCCCCATCCAGGTAGGACAGCACCGCATCAGTGAACTGGCTGGTTTTCTCAATTTCAGCGCTCAATGAGTCATAAAATGTCGGCCATGCCACGTTTTCGGCAGACTCCTTTAACGATTCGCCGTCCAACAAGCCGCCACCGACTGTCAATGAGTCGCGACTGATAGCGGCCTTCGCCTGCAAGGCAGTTTGGGCCTTGGTATTCCCAACCAGCGCACCCTCGATATGTTGTCCATATTCAGCCTGCAGCTTCTCCAACTGCTGTAACGCAGCCTCCACCTTGGTGAGGGTGCCCGAGCTCCTGGAACCGCTGGCCAACAAATACGCACCCAGCGCACGGACATCCCCCAATCCAAGCGTGACGTCGTCGGAGCTGTCCACAATCAGGTTGAACAGTTTGCGTTCGCTCGGGTTGGGATCCAGGGATATCCCGGTACCGGAAACCACCGACATCACCAGGATTTGGACATTCGCCAGCTGCTGCTTGATCTCGTGCTGCTGCTTGGCTTGCGTGGTATCTGCCTGTGCAGCGCGCAACCAGTCCACCAAAGTATCACGCTTGGCATTGATATCTTCAACTTGGCTGCCAGTCAGCGCTATGGCTTTGAGCTTTTGCAGGGCCTCAATCAGTTTCGACATCTGGTGGCCAATGCGATTGTTCAACTCTTCACTTTGGTTGGCCAAGCCGACCTGGTTCTGGAGTCGAATGAGGTTCTCCAGGCTTTGCATGTCGTAACGAATTTGCAGTGTGTCCTTAAGGAGCTCCAATCCAGTTAATTCCGTCCTGGTACCAACGAATTGGGCGTAGGCATCTCGAATCAGATAGGCGTTAGTCGCCAACATGGGCAAAAAAAACAAGATGCTGATCAGGCTGAATTTCAGGCCGAAACTCAGGCGATTCATAAGCGAAATAGCGGGATACAGGAGAGTTTTCACGGAACGCCTCTAATTATTATGGTTGTTGCCGTAGGCCGTGGCTTGCTGTTGATTTTGTGTTGAGTACGCGCGGTGCTGACGGTTGATAACGCCACTCGGTCCACTCGATAAAAATCATCAGTATCATACATATGATTAGGCTTGATACCCAGTAGCTTTTTCCAACATTTCCATTTTCATTCAATGGGTATGCCCCCTGAAAAATCACCACTGAAAAATAGATAGCGTGCATCTGATAAGGCAAACTATCATGAGCATGCTTATGTATTTTTCGGTGATTTTGATGACGACTCAACAGACGATCGGTTTTGTCTTGCACGATGTGGCGCGGTTGATGCGCAAGCGATTCGAACAGCGTGCCCGACAGGCAGGACTCACGCGATCTCAGTGGCAGGTGCTGTCCAAGCTTTCGCATAACGAAGGCATTCACCAGAAAGGTCTGGCCGATTTGCTGGAAATCGAGTCCATCACCTTGGTGCGATTGCTCGACAAAATGCAGGAACGCGGTTTGATCGAGCGTCGGCCTCACCCAACCGATCGGCGCATGAGCTTGCTGTTTCTGACTGAAGCGGCACATCCACTACTGCAGTTGATGCGTCAGCTTGGCGAAAAAACGCGCCATGAAACGATGTCTGATTTTTCCGAACAGGAGCACCAACTGCTGCAGCAGTTTCTAGCTCGCATGCGTGAGAACTTGATCGAAGCCTGCGCAAGGCCGGTTGAAGATGAGGAGCCCGTAAATGACCAGTAATGCCACTCGATTGCAGCCCGTCGAGGCTGAAAGGTCACCTTCCACACCGTCCGGCTCCCAGCAGTCACAGCCGCAAGCCTTTGCTCAGCCAGTTCAGGACAGCGCTTTGCCACCCTCACGCCAAAGAGTGCGCCTCGGACTGTTTCTATTGTTGCCAGCGGTGCTTGCCGGCTCCGCCTGGCTGTATGTCACCGGGGGCCAAGTCATTAGCACCGATAATGCTTATATCCAGGCGGATCGCGTGGGTGTTTCCACCGACGTCGCCGGCATCGTCGAGTCGGTTGAGGTCACTGACAATCAAAGCGTAACCAAAGGTCAGGTGTTGTTCCGCTTACGCCCTGAACCCTTCGAAATTGCTTTGCAAAGTGCCAAGGCACAATTGGCCGATGTGCGTAACCAGATCATGAATCTCAAAGCCAGCTACGCCCAAGCACAGGCAGAGATCGCTCAGGCCCAGGCGGAAATCCCCTATTACCAGAAAAACCTGGCACGCCTGGAACAATTGGTCAGTGTCTCCGCCGTTTCAAAGACCCTCTACGACGATGCCCATCACAATCTGGAAACCACGCAGCAGAAAGTTGCGGTAGCCAAGGCTCAGGCACAGACCATTCTGGCCCAACTCGGTGGACGCATTGATTCGCCGCTAGAGCAGCAACCCGCCTACCTCCAAGCCCAGGCGCGGATCGATGAGGCCGCGCGCAACCAGAAGAGCGCGACAGTGACCGCTCCGTTCGACGGCATTGTCACTAATGTCGATTCGCTGTCTCCAGGAGCATACCTGCAACCACCGCAATCGGGTTTCAGCCTGGTCGCGAGCGATCGCCTGTGGGTCGCGGCATCGCCCAAAGAAACTGAGCTGACCCACATGCAGGAAGGCCAACCGGTGACCATCACGGTGGACAGCTACCCGGGTGTCATTTGGCATGGCCGAGTCGAAAGCATTAGCCCCGCTTCAGGCTCGAGCTTTGCCCTCTTGCCTGCACAGAACACCACGGGTAACTGGGTGAAAGTGGTCCAGCGCATTCCCGTACGTATTCGTATCGAAGACACGGCCGGCAAACCACTTTTGCGTCATGGCATGAGCGTCGAGGCCGATATCGATACCGGTCGTTCCCGCGGCCTGCCGGAATTCATGGCCAACGCACTGGCCACCAAGAGAACGCCTCATGAATGACAGTGGTACGGCCATGGCGCCCTCCACGCAACGGACAATGATTACCGTCTGCGTGGTCCTGGCGGTCATCATGCAGGCGCTGGACACCACCATCGCCAATGTCGCGTTGCCCTATATGCAAGGCAGCGTCTCGGCCAGTGCCGATCAAATCAATTGGGTGCTGACCTCCTATATCGTCGCCGCTGCAATCATGACACCCCCCTCGGCCTTCCTCGCCCGGCGCTTCGGGCGCAAGACCGTGCTGCTATGGGCTATTATCGGTTTCGTCCTGGCGTCGATACTCTGCGGTATCGCCCAGTCGCTGGGGGAAATCATTGCCTTTAGGCTGTTGCAAGGGCTTGCGGGTGCCGCATTGGTGCCTCTGTCCCAGGGTATCTTGTTGGATATCTATTCGCTTAAAGAACGCGGCTCAGCCATGGCGCTGTTTGGCGTCTCAGTCATGGTCGGTCCGGTATTGGGGCCGATGTTGGGCGGATGGCTGACCGAAAATCTTAGCTGGCGCTGGGTGTTTTTCATCAATCTGCCTATCGGCCTCCTGGCTTTGGCGGGGATCTTGCGCTATGTCGTCGAGACCCCGGCGGACAAGGGGTCTCGCCTGGACTGGCTGGGTTTTGGCTCGCTCAGCGTCACGATCATGGCCACCCAGTTATTCCTCGATCGAGGCGAGCAACTGGGCTGGTTTGCTTCCACGGAGATCGTGCTCGAAGCCGTGATAGCCCTGTCGGCCCTGTATATTTTTCTGGTGCACACCTTCACCGCCAAAGACCCTTTTATAAGCCTCGCTCTGTTCAAGGATCGAAACTTCAGCCTCAGCGTGGTGTTCATTTTCATTATTGGCATTACCTACCTTGCGTCGCTGGCGCTGATGACGCCCTACCTGCAAAACCTGATGGGTTATCCGGTGCTCAAGGCCGGCATGGCAATGGGTCCGCGTGGTTTGGGCACGATGGCAACGATGTACATCACGGGGCGGTTGATCGGTAAGGTCGACACCCGTTGGCTGCTGTTCTGCGGACTGGCATTGTCCGCAGGTTCCATGTGGCTGATGACAGGCTGGACACCGCAGGTGTCGATGCAAACCATCATCTATGTCGGCTTCATCCAGGGAGCGAGCCTGGGCCTGTTATTCGTACCCTTGTCCACCATTGCCTTCGCCACATTGCCCGCTTCGCTCCGAGCCGACGGCACCGGGCTCTACAGCCTGTCGCGCAACGTCGGTTCCAGTGTAGGGATTTCCATCGTCACCGTGCTGTTGGTGCAAAACACCCAGATCAACCACGAGCTGATCGGCGCACATATCACAGGGTTCAATCGCCTGCTCCACGCCTGGCCACTCAACAATGTCCTCGACCCGGTAACGGTCAGCGGCCGCGCCATGCTCGACGGCATGATCAGCACTCAAGCTGTCTGGATTGCCTATCTGGACGATTTCAAGCTGCTGATGCTGCTTTCTCTGGCGGTCATGCCGCTGTTGTTGGTGATCAAGCCACCTGAAGTGATCGCGCGCGATGATCACGGACCGGTGCTGGAATAACTAATCATACATATGATATATATGTAAAAATCTGAAATCGCCCAAGGATCGAGTCCGCAAGGCTCACAAATTCTGGATCGCCATCATGCACCGAGCCTCTACCCAAGTGTCTGCACCGCTTGATCTCGCCAAGAATCCGCAGGTGCCAAAAATGGAACACCTGAGAGTCGACCCCTCCTGTGAAACTCGGGACCGCCATCAGCAGATTCGTGATACTGCCTTGCATCTATTTGTCACTGAAGGCTATGGCAATGTCAGTTTGCGCCAATTGGCGGCGCCGCTCGGTCTTAGTGCAGGTTCGCTCTACAACCATTTGGAGAGTAAACAGTCGCTGCTGTTTGAGATGATCAACGATCACCTCCAAGACCTTCTGAAGAGTGTCGAACGTGAGGTGAGAAAGAGCAAAGACGTGTTGGCGCAGCTTAGATCGTTCATTCGCGTTCATATCAAGGTCCACATTCAGCACCAATCCCTATCGCTGTTGAGCAATCTGGAGTTGCGCAGCCTCGACGCCGCATCAAGGGCAGAAATCAAGCTGCTCCTAAAGCGCTACCGCAGCTGTTTAAGCAACATCATCAGTAAAGGTATGCAGAGCGGAGTCTTTCGCTCACAGCACTTACCGACCACTATCCAAACGGTGCTTGCCATGCTTTCGAGCGTGGCGTTCTGGTTCGATGAAACCCTACCGTTGGGCTCTTCGCAGCTGACGACCCAACTCACTGCAATGGTTATAGGTGCGCTAAGTACTTAATTCATCGCCGTGTGCCGTTCACGACAGACACTCAACTTCCATTACACACACAAAAACCGGAGATCCTGCAGTGCTTGAAGCCTACAACCATCACGTGAAAAAACGCGCCGATGAAGGGCTTCCGCCCTTGGCACTTAACGCTGAACAAACGGCAGGCCTGGTCGAGCTGCTGAAAAATCCCCCGGCTGGCGAAGAAGCATTCCTCGTTGAGCTGATCACCCATCGCGTTCCGCCTGGAGTGGACGAAGCAGCCTATGTAAAGGCCGGTTTCCTGTCCGCCCTCGCCAAAGGTGAAGCCAAATCCCCTCTGATCGACAAGAAACGCGCTGTAGAACTGCTCGGCACCATGCAGGGCGGCTACAACATCGTGACCCTGGTCAACCTGCTGGACGACGCCGAACTGGCACCAGTAGCGGCCGAAAAACTCAAGCACACCCTGCTGATGTTCGACGCCTTCCACGACGTCGCTGAACGCGCCAAGAACGGTAACGTTCACGCCCAAGGCGTGCTGCAATCCTGGGCTGACGGCGAGTGGTTCAAAAACCGCCCGGTACTGGCCGACAAGATCAGCCTACGCGTGTTCAAGGTCACCGGCGAAACCAACACCGACGACTTGTCCCCTGCTCCGGACGCCTGGTCCCGCCCGGACATCCCGCTGCACGCCCTGGCCATGCTGAAAATGGCGCGCGACGGCATCGTGCCGGACGAGCAAGGCGTCACCGGTCCGATGAAGCAAATCGAGGAAATGCGCGGTCAAGGCTTCCCGATTGCCTACGTCGGAGACGTGGTCGGTACCGGTTCGTCGCGTAAATCGGCGACCAACTCGGTGCTGTGGTTCTTCGGTGACGACGTGCCGTTCGTGCCGAACAAGCGCGCTGGCGGTTTCTGCTTCGGTAACAAGATCGCTCCAATCTTCTACAACACCATGGAAGATGCCGGCGCCCTGCCGATCGAGTTCGACGTGTCGAACATGCACATGGGCGATGTGATCGACCTGTACCCGCACGCTGGCAAAGTCTGCAAGCACGGCACTGACGAAGTCCTGACCACCTTCGAAATGAAGACCCCGGTTCTGTTGGACGAAGTTCGTGCCGGCGGCCGTATCCCGCTGATCATCGGCCGTGGCCTGACCGAAAAGGCGCGTGCCGAGCTAGGCCTGGCACCTTCGGACTTGTTCAAAAAACCTGAAGCGCCGGCTGAAAGCACCAAGGGATATACCCTGGCGCAGAAAATGGTCGGCAAGGCGTGTGGCCTGCCAGAAGGCAAAGGCGTTCGTCCTGGCACCTACTGCGAACCGAAAATGACCACCGTCGGCTCTCAGGACACCACCGGTCCTATGACCCGTGACGAACTGAAAGACCTGGCGTGCCTGGGCTTCTCGACCGATCTGGTAATGCAGTCCTTCTGCCACACCGCGGCTTACCCTAAGCCGGTCGATGTAACGACTCACCACACCCTGCCGGATTTCATGCGTAACCGTGGTGGCGTGTCGCTCAAGCCGGGCGACGGCATCATCCACAGCTGGCTGAACCGCATGCTCCTGCCGGACACCGTCGGCACCGGTGGTGACTCACATACCCGTTTCCCGATCGGCATTTCGTTCCCGGCCGGCTCCGGTCTGATCGCGTTCGCCGCGGCCACCGGCGTCATGCCGCTGGACATGCCGGAATCGGTTCTGGTGCGCTTCAAAGGCAAGATGCAACCGGGTATCACCCTGCGTGACCTGGTCCATTCGATTCCTTACTACGCGATCAAGGCCGGTCTGCTGACCGTGGAGAAGAAAGGCAAGATCAACGCTTTCTCCGGCCGCATCCTGGAAATCGAAGGCCTGGACAACCTGACCGTCGAGCAAGCCTTCGAACTGTCTGACGCTTCCGCTGAACGTTCGGCTGCTGGTTGCACCATCAAGCTTCCGGAAAAGGCTATTGCCGAGTACCTGACGTCCAACATCACCCTGCTGCGCTGGATGATCGGCGAAGGCTACGGTGATGCGCGCACCCTGGAACGTCGCGCTCAAGCGATGGAAGCCTGGCTGGCCAATCCTGAGCTGCTGATGGCTGACAAAGACGCCGAGTACGCCGAAATCATCGAGATTGATCTGGCAGAGATCACTCAGCCGATTTTGTGCGCACCGAACGACCCGGACGACGCCCGTCTGCTGTCGACCGCTGAAGGTCAGAAGATCGATGAAGTGTTCATCGGTTCGTGCATGACCAACATCGGTCACTTCCGCGCGGCCGGCAAGTTGCTGGAGCAGGTCGACGGTCAGTTGCCAACCCGTCTGTGGCTGTCGCCGCCGACCAAGATGGACGCGCACCAGCTGACTGAAGAAGGCTACTACGGTATCTACAACAAGGCCGGCGCACGCATGGAAATGCCGGGCTGCTCGCTGTGCATGGGTAACCAGGCACGTGTAGAACCGAATTCGACCGTGGTGTCGACGTCGACCCGTAACTTCCCGAACCGTCTGGGTGACGGCGCGAACGTCTACCTGGCTTCGGCCGAGCTGGCGTCCGTGGCTTCCATCCTAGGTCGCCTGCCGACCGTCGAGGAGTACATGGAATACGCTGGCAAGATCGACAGCATGGCGGCCGATGTTTACCGCTACCTGTCCTTCGACCAGATCGCCGAGTTCCGTGAAGCTGCTGCGAACGCCAACATTCCGGTCGTTCAAGCCTAACGCTACAACGCAATAAAAAACGCCGCCCATCGCGAGATGAGCGGCGTCTTTTTTATTGCCTGACGGTTTGGCGACTCCTCTGTGAAGATATTTTCAGCCCAGATTGCCACAGAAAATATCGTGACCGCCATCGGCCGGACTTCCTCGCACAACCAATGCATAACCACCGGAACGTAGCGTTTCATAGGCGACGGGGACGCTTTTGCGCAGATGGATACCGCGGCTGTCGCGTGCGCTCGATTCCGGCGAATAAAACTGCGAGCTCACGCTCTGATTCAAATCATAAGCTGGCTTAGGCCCAAGGCTTGAACAGCTTCCCGTGTAAACGTATGTGTACAAACGCGCTGGAGAACCGCTGCCAAGCGGTACCCCACCAATGAACAACCTGATGTCTGTCTGATTGCCCATGGGCGCGAGGGTGGCCTGTGCCATATGCCCGGGGTTATATAGAGTGGCGGTTAGGGGAACGGAGGTAATCTGACTGTCTGATGTAGTTGCACATCCGGAGATCCATCCGACCGCTAGCACCAACGCCATCGAAGATACGATGTTCATCGTAAACCTCTCGACTATAAGGACGCGTTGAAGTGATCCCCCTCGTAAATTCTAGACCTTCCAGGAAAACGGGCGTCTCGTCGGATAGTCGGTCATAGTTTTTTAGCGTTACAGGCAAGATTTGTTGTGGGAATGGCTAACTTGGAGAGGTCGCGGCTATTTTTTGCACGAATAGGCTGCTAACTGTTCTATCGGCGTAGAACCCATATGGTCGACGACGATGAGCTAACTCCCGCTCAGTAGTACTCCCTTTGAGAAATGAGTGAATCTTTAATGGGATAGCGAGATGGACTCATCAATCACTACCTATCTATGGCTTAGGATTAGCGGCTTTTTGGCCGATGATGGGGTGTGCACTGGTTTTTCTTCGGCACAGTAATCATCCAGGCACCTCGACACCAGGGCGACCTGCGTCCTAGCCTCACCTTAATTGAGTCGCTTCATGATCGTTCCCAGCATGATCTTGACGACCAGAAGATTGAGCAGTTTCAGACTGCTTTCACACAGCGTGGGTCGGAAGTTGCCTGCCGTGATGAGACTGCTACCAGTCTTCAGTTGAGGAGCAAAAAACAGGGCCAAATACACCTATTCCTAATTTTTTTGCTTGCTCTTCAATTCGGCCAGCCTGGAGCACATCATGCTTAGTGGGAAAGTGGCGTAAAAGGAAGTGAGCGTTTTGTCTAACGCGTGCGGGTACTTCTGTATCGCGAGCAAGTTCTGTCAGGAAAGCATGAGTTTGTGCGACGGACCTGCTCCGTTCAAATGGCATCGTCATTTAAGCCTCCACGCGTTGAGGTCGTTAGTCCAATACAAGGCGACCAGATTCGGCCACCTATAATCGCTCTATAATCGCTCTATAATTCCCTATAAACCTGAATCGTAAGCGTCCGCCAACACACCTTTCTGACGCCTGTAGCGGTCAAATGGGCAGATCAGAATCGCGTGTTCGAAACGTAGCTTCAAGGTTCAAGCTTCCTGGACTTACTCGTCCCTAATCCTTTCGAATAGCATCGACAGTACTTCGGTGGCAGTCCCCATCAGCATGAACTCCTTCGGTTCCCCCATTGCAACGTCGACCTTGTTCACATGAATGACCGAAGCTCCAGACGCCAACGCAAGATCGGGAAGGCCTGCGGCAGGCATGACGATTCCGGAGGTGCCGACTGAGACCAGCAGATCGCAATCCTTCACCAGCTGCACTGCAGTTTTCCAAGCCTGGACTGGTAAATCCTCTCCATACCAGACCACCGAAGGACGCAGTTTTCCGTTACAACGCTGACATCTAGGAGGGTCGATCAGAGCACCTTCATCCGGCACTACTGATTGATCGGGTGACACAACCGCAGGCCGATGGCATGCGAAACATTTGGGCATAGCCAAACTGCCATGTAAATGCACCACATTGAACGAGCCTGCTCGCTCATGGAGGTCGTCAATATTCTGGGTAACAACAGAGACCTGGCGTTCTGAGTTAGCCATGCGCGGTATCACAAAATGTGCGGTATTGGGCTTTGCTTGCGCAACACGGAGCCGCCGCCACAGATACCATCCCCATACCAATGCTGGGTTTTCCCGAAAGGTCTTTGCCGTTTCTAAGTCCCTTGGATCATATCCTGCCCAGACTCCAGAAAGTTTTTCGCGGTACGTGGGAATGCCGCTATCGGCGGATATGCCAGCGCCGGTGAAAAAGACCACCTTCCTGGCCTTTTGCAGTGCGTCTACAGCATTCTCTATGGCCGTCACGGCGCCAATCTTCCCGCTTTACGCTTCAAAGAGCTGCGGCTGAACATAATGATGCGTAACGTACGCAGCGCCCTGGTGGCGATCGACCGAAATGTAGAAATCATAAGGATGACCCTCGCTGTAATGATGGCGCCGGAGTGAAGATTGGGAGCGACCCCACAAAACGCCACAATAGGTGAGTGGTTAACTCATTCAAAACAACCTGAGACGAGAGGTCATCGTCTATCGATCCGTACTTGTCACTGTCAGAACTACGGACTCTAAGGTTTTCGACGGCGAGTGCCTCTAGGGGGGAACTCCGTACCTACTCCCGCCAGCGGGCCGGGTGGCTCCATGCTTCCATCGCGATGGCGCAGGTTATTGACCAGCCGCTCATCCAGTGCGCCGAACCCCAAAGTGTTTTCCTCCGCGTCTGGCTCAACGTCCTCCGTGCTCGGCGCCAAGTAGCCAGGGCTGAGCAAATAATGCGAAAGCAGTTTGTGGTGGGGATACCGACTCTCAAAGAGCTGCAACAACCCCTTGAAAATTTCTTCCCCTGCCTGAGTTCCGGCAACCCGCCGAATTACGAACTCGGCGATGGCCAAGCGCACCTCGATCTCACTCGAATCAAGTGGAAGCTCCTCTAAGGTTTCTTCAAACCACTGGTAGCTCCCGAACTTTAAACGCTGATCAGTCATCTTGCGGCACCCGCCAGAAATGGAGCTCAGTGATTCACCCGACCACTCACAAAATCCCGGACAACACCTTTGCAGTAAGGTAATCGCGCCATTCCACAGCGTGCGTTCGTGTTTGATGCGTTTAGTGCGCATCAACACGTGCAGTCGTGCTTAGCTCGTGGTCTCAAAGGGCTCGTTTTCGTCACCATAATAGCCTTCGCCATTCGCACGCTCTCGCTTCCAATACTGGATAAGCTGATCGATGCTTTCACTATTATGGGTTTCGAGTTCCCAAAAATCGGATTGTCGCCAATCATCGAAAGTTTGCTCTTGCAGTGCGGTCGCAACCTCCTGACGAGGCATATGAGGGTCAATAAACTCCTCGTAACCCCGACCGCTAGTAAGCCATTCGTCAGGGTTGTACCCCTTGGGCAGATTGCAAAAGCGCCACCATCCGCGGTAAGTCTCTACAGATCGACGAATGCAATCGGCGCGAAAATCCTTTTCATTCTTTTCCAACCAAATGCCCTTCTCAATCATGGAGTCGCGGTCGGCATCGCGGTCCAAAAAAAACATTTCGTGCATTTGAGGATCATGTTTAGCCCATTCATAGAATCCGCAGTCGATTCCTGACTGGCCCCACCGCAAAACCGTGCGAACCACTGCTGCCTTTGTAGAGCTAAACACCCATTCATACTCGCGTAAAAAGCTCGGATTGGTGGAGCTTTTCCCCTCACAGGCGTAGAAAAATCTGTGCCGATGGTTACTCCAAAATGCATCCAGCTCATCCAGCGTTCGCAAGCGGACAAAAAAAGTACTGTCTTCAAGCAACGTGCGCTCTGGCAAATCGATGAAGACGGGCATGCATGATGATTTCGTTTCCATAGACGTATAAATCTCGCAGTCTCTGTAGAAAATAACGCCCAGTCCGGTCAAAAATCACCATAAGACGCCAAATTATACTGTGAAGAGTATAGAACAAAATTGCTTTGACCGGCCTTATCGTTCCTTTTGCGAGAAGTACTTATGCGATTGGAACTCAAGCGGGCTATTGGTACCTCCATCAAGTCATTTCGACTTAACAGAGACATTCCCCAGGAAAACTTAGGTCCAAGCCAGCCCTACATAAGCAACCTCGAAGCTGGAAGAGGTAGTGCTTCAATTGACAAAATCGAGCAGATGGCAGATATCCTCGGGGTTCATCCAATGAGCATAATCTTCGCCGGCTATCTCACTTCAAACGAGCATGCCAACAAGGACCACTTGTTTGAAAGGATTCGAATGGAGCTAGCTGAAATAGGGTTCTAACTGATTTCAGCTATGCGATACCGCTGAAAAAGATAGGACGGGCCGCACACAGTACAAACCGCAAAATCGAGTACTCTCCCCGCATTCCCTGTGGGAGCTAAATCGATTGCACGCACAGAATCATCAGGACTGAGCTGAGTTGCGCTTTCATAGCTCACTTCGAAAACCGTTGCCAACGCGGTCTTTGCGCTGGTGACCATGAGCATCTGCGCCGGCGGCAACTGGCCACCCTCTAAAATTGGGAAGCTAAAATTCGATGGAGCAACTGCTTCGCTTGGCCAGCGCCTCACTCAATCAGGCAGAGGTGCCGCTTAGCTGATAAGATGCGCGGCGTTATTACTTAAGAGGATTGTTTCATGGCCACTAACCGCTCCCAGCGTCTGCGCAAAAAGCTCTGTGTAGACGAGTTCCAGGAATTGGGCTTCGAGCTGAACCTGGACTTCAAGGAAGACTTGGCTGACGAGGCAATCGATGCTTTCCTCGACGCGTTCTTGAAAGAGGCCATGGAAGCCAACGGTCTGGGCTATGTTGGCGGCGACGACTACGGTCTGGTTTGCCTGCAGAAGCGTGGCTCGGTTAGCGCTGAACAACGCGCTGCCGTTGAAGCCTGGCTCAAAGGCCGCACCGAGCTGACCAGCGTTGAAGTCAGCCCGCTGCTGGACGTCTGGTACCCGGAAAAACCGATCAATCCGGTAGCTTGATATTCAAAGGGCCATCCATCGTGATGGCCCTTTTTGATTCTGAAGATAAGAACTCTTATCATCAATTTAAGTTCCCCCCCCCGAACTCTCTCCCCTATTTCGCCCCCCCCTTACTTTCCGTGATCAAGCACGGGGACGATCCTATTCTTCTCACAGCATGCCTGGCATTTACCGCTTCTCTATTCCCACCCACATCTGAAATGCTGCATTTAGAATCCGGGTGTGTCGCCCGCAATCGGCTTGATGAACTCCATTCACTATCAATTACGGCGAAATCGCGGCAAATCTCAATTAGCTTTCGAGCACATTCCATCTCCTCAAATTGAGGTAAACGGATGGCGGGAGGGCTGCAGATTGGAATGTTGCGGTCGTGATAGGACTACCGTGGCACACCCCCGAGGGAGTGATCGGCTGAAAGCGGCTTGATGCTTGAAGGGAGGGCGGAAGAGCGGGGGGATTCAGAGAAAATAGTGGCAAGGCGTTTTTGACAACATTCAAACTATTTTGTGCTAATTAGCAAAACTTGAAATTCATCGACGCACAGTTTTTTGCGCAGACGCTGGGAACGGTTAGTCGCCATTGGAACAATCCTCATAAGTAATAACGGGCGGCACTTTAGCAGTTTAAGCCGCTAATTGCCCGACTCTCTGGGGTGCGTCGCTTACCGTCGGTAAAAAAATTGCGGATTAGAGGGCCAACGCAAGGCACAAGCCGTTACACCTTGGGGCATAATGCCGACACTTTCATGACCACTGAGGGAATTTATCTTCATGCCCTCGCCTTTTTTCCCCTCGAATGCAGGGTTGTATTTCAGATGATCAAATCTTTACGTCCATTGTTGCTGGCCGGTTTCCTTCTTCCTCTGGCCTTCTCCGTTTCCGCCGCTCCCATCAACACCGGTCTGTCACCCAACGTCGAAAAAGCCCTCAAGGCCAGCAAACTTCCGGACAGCGCCCTGTCGCTGGTGATGATTCCGCTGAACGGCCCGGGCACCCCGACCATCTTCAACGCTGACGTTTCGGTCAACCCGGCCTCGACCATGAAGCTGGTGACCACCTATGCCGCGCTGGAGATGCTCGGCCCGAACCATCAGTGGAAAACCGAGTTCTACACCGACGGCACCCTCAGCGGCGGCATCCTTAACGGCAACCTCTACCTCAAGGGTGGCGGCGATCCGAAACTGAACATGGAAAAACTCTGGCTGCTGATGCGTGACTTGCGCGCCAACGGCGTGACGCAAATCACCGGCGACCTGGTGCTGGACCGCGGCTTCTTCATGCAACCGCAACTGCCCGAGTTCAACGACGACGGCAATGACGACAACAAACCGTTCCTGGTCAAGCCCGACTCGCTGATGGTCAACCTCAAGGCCCTGCGTTTCGTGGCGCGCAACGACAACGGCCGGGTCCTGGTTTCGGTGGAGCCGCCGATTGCCAGCATCAACATCGAAAACCAGGTCAAAGCGATCAATTCCAAGCAATGCACCGGTGGCGTGCGTTACAACCCGGTAACGCAGCCGGATGGCAGCGTGACCGTGACGGTCGGCGGTCAGTTGGGCGATGGCTGCAGCTCGCAGACGTATCTGTCGCTGCTTGACCACGCGACCTACACCGCCGGTGCCGTGCGCGCGATCTGGAAAGAGCTGGGCGGCAGCATTCAGGGCAGGGATCGTCTGTCGCCAACGCCGAGCAACGCCAAGGTGCTGGCCCGGGCTTACTCGCCGGATCTGGCGGAAATCATTCGCGACATCAACAAATACAGCAACAACACCATGGCTCAGCAGCTGTTCCTCAGCCTGGGCCAGAAATTCCGTACCGATGCCGACGGTGACGACGCCAAGGCCGCCCAACGCGTGGTGCGTCAGTGGCTGGCGAAGAAAGGCATCACCGCGCCGCACCTGGTGATGGAAAACGGCTCCGGCCTGTCCCGCGCCGAACGGGTGAGCGCCCGTGAAATGGCGGCGATGCTGCAAGCCGCGTGGCGCAGCCCGTACTCCGCCGAGTTCATCAGTTCGATGCCGATTGCCGGCACCGACGGCACCATGCGCAAACGCCTGAAGACCACCGCGATGCGCGGCGAAGCTCACGTCAAGACCGGCACCCTGAACACCGTTCGCGCGATCTCCGGCTTCAGCCGTGACGTCAATGGCAACACCTGGGCGGTGGTGGCGATCCTCAACGACAAGGCCCCGTTTGGCGCTTCTTCGGTGCTGGATCAGGTGCTGCTGGACCTGTATCGCCAGCCGAAAGTGCCGGAAACAGCCTCCGTGCTGTAACCCAAATCCAAAGAACCCCATAGATCCAAATGTGGGAATGGGCCTTTGTGGCGAGGGGATTTATCCCCGTTGGGCTGCGAAGCGGCCCCGAATAGGACACTGCGGTGTATCAAATACACCGCAAGCAATGGTTTTACGACTGCTGCGCAGCCGAACGGGGCGGTGCGACGTTTCGCTAAATCCCCTCGCCACAAAGACCCGCTCTCACAAAGGTTTTGCATGGGTCTTAGCTGGTTTGCGGCTCGACCCGATCCCGTCCCGCCTGCTTCGCCGCGTACACCCCCGAATCCGCCCGCAGCAACAGCGCGTCCGCGCCCTCCCCGACTCGCCAACTGGCAATCCCGAAACTCGCGGTCACTGTGCCCACGCCCTCGATCGGTGAACTGCGCAATCCTTGCCACAGCTGCAAAGCCAGTACGTGCGCCTGTTCGCCATCGATGTCCGGGCACAGCACCATGAATTCCTCGCCCCCCAGGCGACAGAACACGTCGGTACGCCGCAAGCGATGACTGATGCGCTCGCACACGGCCTGCAACACCCGATCGCCCACGGCGTGGCCATGCAGGTCATTGATGCGCTTGAAGTGATCAATGTCGAGCATGATCACCGACAACTCGCCACCGCCGCGTTCGACCCGGGCCATTTCGGTGGTCAGGCGCTCCTGAAAGTAGCGGCGGTTGTGGATCCCGGTCAGAGAATCGGTGATCGACAGCGCCCGCAGCTCTTCTTCCACGCGCTTGAGGTCGGAAATGTCCGAGATGTAACCGTGCCAGAGCACGCCGCCCCCTGGCAGTTCCTCCGGGGTCGCCTCGCCGCGAACCCAGCGCAGACCGCGCTGAGGCAATTGCACGCGGTATTCCTCACGCCACGGGCTGAGCGTATCCGCCGATGCGCGGATCGAGGCGCGCACGCGGGTCGTGTCCTGCGGATGGATCCGCGTGAAAATCGCTTCCGCGTTGAACAGCAGCACATCCGGCTCGAGTTCGTAGATCTCGCGAATCCCGTCGCTGGCGTAAATCACGCTGAAACGACCGTCGAATTCCATCTTGAATTGATAAATGCCACCGGGCACATGGGCGCTGAGTTTTTTCAGCAACAGGTCGCGTGCGGCCAGGGCTTCGTAGACGCGCTTGCGTTCGGTGATGTCGATGCAGATTGCAAGATGCCCGACCCACAGGCCCTGCTCGTCGAGTACCGGGGTGGCCAGCATGTTCACGGTTAAATGGCTGCCGTCCTGACGGACCAGCGTCCACTCCCGCGCTTCGTGACCGCCCTCTTCTCCCCCTTCGACCAGCATCGCCTGACACGTGGGAATCGGCTTGCCATAGCGTGCACTCAACTCCGCCGAGCGTGCGACCAGCTCACGGGGAAAGTGCAGGTTTTCCAGGGTCATTCGCCCGACCACTTCAGCGTTGGAGTAACCCAGCATCTGCTCGGCTCCGGCGTTGAAAGTGCTGATGACGCCACGCAGGTCGGTGGCGATGATCGCCACTTGCGTCGCGGCATTCAGCACGCCGCGCAACTGCCCGTGAGTGCCACGCAGCTCCTGCTCGCGGGCGTGCAATTCCTGGGTGCGCTGCTCGACCATTTTCAGCGCGCGCTGGCGTTGGCTGACCAACACGTACAACAGCGCACTGAGTAGCACACTGAGCAAGCTGCCAAGCACCACCAGGCTGGTCACCGAGGAATGGTTGGCTTTCAGAAAGGCTTCGCTGGGCAGGATGTCGACTTGATAGTCGTGGTCGGCCATACGCAGCAGGCGGGTCGCGGACAATTCGCTAGGCGCTGGCGAGTTATAGGACTCATAAAGCACCTCGTGCTGATCGTCGGTGGACAAGTCGAGGATGCGCACCGAAAGATAGTCGTAACTGGCCTCCGGCAACCCGTCCGCCAGCAACTGGCGCATGCTGATCACCGCCATGACATAACCGTAGGGTTTCGTGGCCGGCGTCGCCGCATCACTCTGACGTTTCACCGGCGCCACCAGCAGCACACCCCGGGCATAGGCCGGCTCGATGCCGACCAGATGCATCGGTTGCGACACCGCCATGCTGCCCGATTTGTCAGCCCGATCAAGGGTGGCGCGGCGCAACGGCTGGGCGAACAAATCGTAGCCGAGCGGCGAGCCCAGCCGGCTGCGGGTCTGGCTGTAGAGCACTGCCACGTACTCATCCCGCTCGGCGGCCAATTGCAGTTGACCCTCGGCATTGAGCTCACGCAGGGTGAAGTCGCTCAAACCTTCTTCTTCGCGCACCTTGCGCTCGAACTCCGCCCGCTCGGCGCCGGTCACCCGTGCAGCGAATGAATACGCCTGAGTGCGGTGCAGCAGGGGTTGGGTGTAGCCGTCGAACTCCTCGCGGGAGACCGACTCGGAATTGGCAAAGAACCGGCGCAGGCCGTCGAGGCGCTGCTCCTGATCTTCGAAACGTTCTTCGATACGGCTGTAACGTTCGCTGGCGAGCAGCTGGAAACGTTGACGCAATTGATGGTGAAACAGACTCAGTGTCGACCAGGCCAGCAATCCGGTAAGAATTCCGCCGATGAGCAACACCAGCAGCGCGACCAGCCAGGCCGAGACATCTTCACTGATAAAACCCAGGATCTTCGGGCGCACGGCGTGCAACGACATAGACGCAACTCAAAACGCCAGGTGCGGGAAAGCCCATTGGCCATGAGTTGAGTTATAGCTATTAGCCACTAATTTGACCAGCACAGAAAGAACCAAAGAGCCTTTAAAAATCAAGGCTCTGTGGATCCAATCGCTTGGGTGTCAACGGGCCGTGATTTTCCAGGCACGGTGGATCTTGCCATTACGGGCGAAATCCGGATCGATGGTCTGGGCGGTGATTTCTTCAATGGCATAACGCTCGGCGAGATTTTCCTCGAGCGTGAACTTGCGGAAGTTGTTGGAGAAGTACAACACGCCGCCTGGCGCCAGGCGTGCCATGGCCAGATCGATCAATTGCACCTGGTCGCGCTGCACGTCGAAGATCCCTTCCATGCGCTTGGAGTTGGAGAACGTCGGCGGGTCGATGAAGATCAGGTCGTACTCGTCACGGCAGGCATCGAGCCACGCCATCACGTCACCCTGCTCCAGACGGTTCTTGTCAGAGAAACCGTTCAGCGACAGGTTGCGACGCGCCCAGTCCAGGTAGGTTTTCGACAGGTCGACGCTGGTGGTGCTGCGCGCGCCGCCCTTGGCCGCATGAACACTGGCCGTCGCGGTGTAGCAATACAGGTTGAGGAAGCGCTTGCCCGCCGCCTCTTTCTGGATGCGCATGCGCATTGGACGGTGATCGAGGAACAGCCCGGTGTCGAGGTAGTCGGTGAGGTTGACCAGCAGCTTGACGCCACCTTCGTTGACCTCGACGAACTTGCCCTGCGCCGCCTGGCGCTCGTACTGCTTGGTGCCGCTCTGACGCTCGCGACGCTTGACCACCACGCGGTGCTTGTCGATGTTCAAGGCCTGCGGAATGGCCGCCAGGGCGTCGAACATGCGCGCCGAGGCTTTTTCCGGGTCGATGGATTTCGGCGCGGCGTATTCCTGGACGTGGACCCAATCCTGGTACAGGTCGATGGCCATGGAGTATTCCGGCATGTCGGCATCGTAGACGCGGTAGCAGTCGATGCCTTCACGCTTGACCCACTTGCCCATCGCCTTGAGATTCTTTTGCAGGCGGTTGGCAAACATCTGCCCGCCTTCGCTCAAGCGCGGTTGCTCGATTACCGGAGCGGGTGCCGCGGCCGGTTTGATCGGGTTACCGTTTTTGTTGTACTGGCGTTCCTGCGGCTCGTTCGGCGCCTGATCGTATTCCGCCTGCTCACGCTCGACCTGACGCTGTTCCGGGGTGCGACGCTCGCCGGTGACGAACTGGTCCGGCGTAACTTTGATCAGCAGCAATTTGCACGGCAAGGCGCCGTTCCAGAACGAATACTGTTTGTGGCTGCGAATGCCCATGCGCTTGCCCAGGTCCGGCGCGCCGGTGAACACCGCCGCTTCCCAGTTCAGGCAGGCCTGACGCAGGCGCTCGCCGAGGTTCTGGTAGAGGTAGAGCAAGCTCGCCTCGTCGCCCAGACGCTCGCCGTACGGCGGATTGCAGATCACCAGGCCTTTCTGGTTCTGGTCCGGACGCGGCTCGAACGTGCCGACTTCGCCTTGGTAGATCTTGATCCACTCGCTCAGGCCCGCACGCTCGACGTTGTTGCGGCCCGGTTGAATCAGGCGCGGATCGGCTTCATAACCGCGAATCCACAGCGGTGGCTTGGCCAGCCCGGCGGCGGCGCGCTCAGTGGCTTCTTCGTGGAGCTTTTTCCACAACGCCGGGACGTGACCGAGCCAGGCGGTGAAGCCCCATTGCTCACGACGCAGGTTCGGCGCCATGTCGGCGGCGATCATTGCCGCTTCGACGAGGAACGTACCGACACCGCACATCGGGTCAGCCAGTGCGCCGCCATCGGCCGCGATACGTGGCCAGCCGGAACGGATCAGGATCGCCGCCGCGAGGTTTTCCTTCAGCGGCGCCGCGCCCTGCTGCAAGCGATAACCGCGCTGGTGCAGGCTGTGGCCGGAGAGGTCGAGCGAGAGAATGGCTTCGCCACGGTCCAGGCGCAGGTGAATGCGCAGGTCAGGGTTGAGCTTGTCGATGGACGGACGGTCGCCTTGCGGGGTGCGCAGTTTGTCGACGATGGCGTCTTTGACTTTCAGGGCGCCGAAGTGGGTGTTGTCGATGCCCGAGCCGTGGCCGCTGAATTCGACGGCCAGGGTGCCGTCGTTGAGCATGTGGTCTTGCCACTCGATATCGAGCACGCCGTGGTACAGGTCTTCAGCGTCTTTCATCGGGAAGCGCTTGAGCACCAACAGCACCCGGTTCGCCAGACGCGACCACAGGCACAGGCGATAAGCGGTTTCCATGGTGGCCATGCCGCGCACAGCCGAGGTGTGCTCACGCGCTTCTTCAAGGCCAAGCCCGATGGCTTCCTCGATGAGCAGGCCTTCAAGGCCTTTTGGGCAAGTGAGGAAGATTTCAAATTGATCGGACATTGGAATTTCAGAGCCTTTAGCTAAGTGGACCGGCAACGCGTTGCCGGCCCGTTTTTCAATCAGGCGCTTTTCTAAAAGAGCGCCCGCGTGGCACGAAGGTGTGCCGTCCCACCCGTGCTGCTCAGGTTAGAAGAGCTTAGATGCACAGGCAGATAAAAAAGTTGAAGCAACAAAATGTCATAAGTCGACCCTTCGTCGAATAGTCCTCCTGCTCAACAGGAGCCATTCTCACTAAAGGATTAACCCCATCATCCTGCGGGGGGCCGATCATACAGGGCTTTGACCAATAAACACGGGACAAACTTCCTGTTACTTATGGCCTTAGCATCTTTATGGTTACGTTCTTATGACAAAACGATCATTCCCTCGATGTGACGCATTGGTTAGAACTCAACACAGGTTGACGTCGCAACGGCGTCAACACCTTGGCTCGCGACGCCGGCAGCGAGCCCCAACGGCAGGAGTTTTTTTCTGCCAGACCTCAATTGAGGTCGACGCGATAAATACAGTCAACAAGTGAGGGCAACACCCTATGAGAAGACTTAAGCGTGATCCGTTGGAAAGAGCATTTTTGCGCGGATATCAATATGGCGTTGGTGGCAAATCCCGTGAGCTTTGCCCATTTACTCTACCGTCGGTACGCCAAGCCTGGATTAACGGCTGGCGAGAAGGACGCGGCGACAACTGGGACGGTATGACCGGCACTGCGGGAATCCACAGACTCAACGAACTTCACGCCGTCGGCTAATTACAGGGCCAAACACTCCGACACGACAATCTGATTACTGAACGACTTAACCACGCACGCCCCATCCGGGCGGCGGGCTCCGGCCCAGGGGCACCTTCGAGGTGCCCTTTTTTATGCCCGTAAAAAACACACGGGGGAAATCGCTTTTGTGGCGAGGGGATTTATCCCCGTTGGGTCGCGAAGCGGCCCCAAACCCAGTCAACTCGGTGAATCAGTCAAAATTCATTGGCAGGATTTACGACGGCTTCGCCGCCGAACGGGGATAAATCCCCTCGCCACAAAAGCCGGCTCCTACAAGGTTCAGCGCAAGGCGGCGATAGCGTCGACGGACTCGCGAATCAGCGCCGGGCCTTTGTAGATGAAGCCGGAGTAGAGTTGCACCAGGCTTGCACCCGCAGCGATTTTCTCGGCTGCGTGCTTGCCTTCGGTGATGCCGCCCACGGCGATGATCGGCAAGCGCCCGGCCAGTTCGGTGGCCAGTACCTTCACGGTGTGGGTGCTCTTGTCGCGAACCGGTGCGCCGGACAGACCGCCCGCCTCGTCACCGTGTTCCATGCCTTCGACGCCCACGCGGCTCAGGGTGGTATTGGTGGCAATCACCGCATCCATCCCGGTTTCGATCAACGCCTGCGCAACCTGCGCGGTTTCTTCGTCGGTCATGTCCGGCGCGATCTTGATCGCCAGCGGTACATGTTTGCCGTGGCGCAGGGCCAGTTCGGCGCGACGGGTCGCCAGATCGGCGAGCAATTGCTTGAGCGAATCGCCGAATTGAAGGCTGCGCAGGCCCGGGGTGTTCGGCGAACTGACGTTGACCGTCACGTAGCTGGCGTGGGCGTAGACCTTGTCCAGGCAGATCAGGTAATCGTCGACTGCGCGTTCAACCGGTGTATCGAAGTTCTTGCCGATATTGATGCCCAGCACGCCCTTGTACTTGGCCGCCGCCACGCGGGCCAGCAGGTGATCGACGCCGAGGTTGTTGAACCCCATGCGGTTGATGATCGCCTCGGCATCCGGCAGACGGAAAATCCGTGGTTTCGGGTTGCCCGGCTGCGGACGCGGGGTGATGGTGCCGATTTCGACAAAGCCGAAACCCAGCTGGGCAAAACCGTCGATGGCCGCGCCGTTCTTGTCCAGACCAGCTGCCAGACCCACCGGGTTCGGGAATTCCAGGCCCATGACGCTCACCGGCATTTTCGCCGGCGCCTTGCACAGCAAACCGTTGAGGCCCAAACGTCCGCCCGCGCCGATCAGGTCCAGGGACAGATCGTGGGAGGTTTCCGGGGAAACTTTGAACAACAGCTGACGGGCCAGGGTGTACATGGGCGGTTTTGACTCGATTGGCGGCGAAATGAGGCGGCGATTATAGCCGGGCATCGCGGTCGCAAGCGAGGCGCACAACAAAATCAGCGGGCGATGGCATATGCCTTGCACCGTCACTGACATCAGCACTCATGCCAACGGCGGGATGAGTCGAAAGACAAAGGCGTCGTCACTTGGCCTTGCCCCGGCAAGCAGCCCGGTACGGCGCTTTTTTTTTGGAAGGTGTTAGCCATGAATGAAACTACAGCGGGCCCGTTGGCCTGGGTCAATGGCAGCGATGCCCCGGAAAAGACTGAAATCAATCTTGGCTTCATGGCCCTGAGTGACTGCGCCTCCGTGGTGGTCGCGGCCACGCAGGGTTTCGCACAGCCTTACGGCCTGACCCTGAACCTCAAGCGCCAGTCATCCTGGGCTAACTTGCGGGACAAACTGGTCAGCGGCGAACTCGACGCCGCCCACAGCCTGTACGGTCTGATTTACGCCGTGCACCTGGGCATCGGCGGCGTAGCGCCGACCGACATGGCGGTGCTTATGGGCCTGAACCAGAACGGCCAGAGCATCAATCTTTCTCACGGTTTGCAAGCCTGCGGGGTGACCAGTCCTGAAGCACTGCACGGGCACGTGCACCAAAGTCGCCCAAAACTGACCTTCGCCCAGACATTTCCTACCGGCACCCACGCCATGTGGCTGTATTACTGGCTCGCGAGCCAGGGCATTCATCCGTTGCACGACGTCGACAGCGTGGTGGTGCCGCCGCCACAGATGGTCGCGCACCTGCAAGCCGGGCGCATCGATGGCTTCTGCGTCGGCGAGCCGTGGTCCGCCAGCGCAGTGAAGCAAAACCTGGGGTTCACGATGGCGACGAGCCAAAGCATCTGGCCCGATCACCCGGAAAAAGTCCTCGGCTGCACCTGCGCCTTTGTCGAGCAATACCCCAACACCGCCCGGGCGCTGGTGATGGCGATCCTCGAAGCCAGTCGCTTCATCGAAGAAAGCAGCGAAAACCGCCGCAGCACCGCGAAGCTGTTGAGCGCACCCGAATACCTCGATGCACCGCTCGATTGCATCGAACCGCGCTTGCTCGGCGACTACGCCGATGGCCTCGGCAATCGTTGGCTGGACCCGCACGCGTTGCGCTTCCATGCGGGCGGCGAAGTCAACCTGCCGTACTTGTCCGACGGCATGTGGTTCATGACCCAGTTCCGCCGCTGGGGCTTGTTGCGCGACGACCCGGATTACCTCGGCGTGGCCCGTCAGGTCCAGCAACTAGACTTGTACCGTGAGGCCGCCAGTGCAGTCGGTGTGGCCTTTGAGGGGCAGGAAATGCGCGGCAGCCAGTTGATCGACGGCAAAATCTGGGACGGCTCCGACCCTGCTGGCTATGCCCGCAGTTTCAAGCTGCATGCCATGAGCGACAGCTCGCACCGAATCGCCAGCCGCTGACAGGAGACTGCCAATATGTTGCGTATCCTGCTGATCAACGACACTGCGAAGAAAGTCGGCCGTTTGAAAGCGGCCCTGACCGAGGCCGGGTTCGAGGTCATCGACGAATCCGGCCTGACCATTGACCTGCCCGCGCGCGTCGAAACGGTGCGTCCGGACGTGATCCTGATCGATACCGAGTCACCGAGCCGCGATGTGATGGAGCAAGTGGTGCTGGTTTCACGCGATCAGCCGCGGCCGATTGTGATGTTTACTGACGAACACGACCCCGAAGTGATGCGCCAGGCGATCAAGTCCGGGGTCAGTGCCTACATCGTCGAAGGCATTCACGCACAACGCTTGCAGCCGATTCTCGACGTGGCCATGGCGCGCTTTGAAAGCGACCAGGCCCTGCGCGCCCAACTCAACGCCCGCGACCAGCAACTGGCCGAGCGCAAGCGCATCGAGCTGGCCAAAGGGCTGCTGATGAAGATGAAGGACTGCAACGAGGAAGAGGCCTACACCCTGATGCGGCGCCAGGCGATGAGCCGGCAGCAGAAGCTGATTCAGGTGGCGGAGCAGATTATTGCCATGAGTGAACTGCTTGGCTGAGGTATTGCGGTGCCCTTCAGGGCCCCATCGCGAGCAGGCTCGCTCCCACAGGGGAATTGCGTCGTACACAAAATAACTGTGGGAGCGAGCCTGCTCGCGATTGGCCACAACTCGGTATCAAAGTGTTGGCACAAATCTGGCTAAGTAATCCACACAGGTAACCAACGGCGGTTGCCCCACCTACGACAAAGACGTCGCTCACCTCATTTGCCCATGGCGAATCCGGTGGCGGCGTTTTTTTGTTTTGGCCCCGCAGATCGGGGCCGGTGGTGCGGCCGATGCGGCGCCCCACCTGCAAGCTTCTGACTCTTTCTCGAGACTCCCTACAGCTGAGGTGCGCGATGAATTCAAGCTTCTGGAAATCCGGTCATACGCCGACATTGTTCGCGGCGTTTCTCTATTTCGATCTGAGTTTCATGGTCTGGTACCTGCTCGGCCCCTTGGCGGTGCAGATCGCCGCCGACCTGCACCTGACCACCCAACAGCGCGGGCTGGTGGTGGCCACGCCGATTCTGGCCGGTGCCGTGCTGCGCTTTGTCATGGGCTTGCTGGCTGATCGCCTGTCGCCAAAAACTGCCGGGCTGATTGGCCAGGTGATCGTCATCTGTGCACTGTTTGGCGCCTGGAAACTCGGCATCCACAGCTACGAGCAAGCGCTGGTGCTGGGCCTGTTCCTCGGCATGGCCGGTGCGTCGTTCGCCGTCGCGCTGCCGCTGGCCTCGCAGTGGTATCCGCCGCAGCATCAAGGCAAAGCCCTGGGCATCGCCGGTGCCGGTAACTCGGGCACCGTGCTCGCCGCATTGATCGCTCCGGTGCTGGCCGCCGCTTTCGGCTGGAGCAACGTGTTCGGTTTCGCCCTGATCCCGCTGATCCTGACCATCATCGTCTTCGCCTGGCTGGCCAAAAACGCCCCTGAACGGCCGAAAGCCAAGTCCATGTCCGACTACTTGAAGGCATTGGGCGACCGCGACAGTTGGTGGTTCATGTTTTTCTACAGCGTGACGTTCGGCGGGTTCATCGGTCTGGCTAGCGCCCTGCCCGGCTACTTCAACGACCAATACGGCCTGAGCCCGGTGACCGCCGGCTACTACACCGCGGCCTGCGTGTTCGGTGGCAGCCTGATGCGTCCTTTGGGCGGCGCGCTGGCCGATCGATTCGGCGGGATTCGCACCTTGCTGGGGATGTACACGGTCGCAGCGATCTGCATCGCGGCGGTGGGTTTCAACCTGCCGAGTTCCTACGCGGCACTGGCGCTTTTCGTCTGCACCATGCTCGGTCTGGGTGCAGGTAACGGCGCGGTTTTCCAACTGGTCCCGCAGCGTTTTCGTCGGGAGATCGGCGTGATGACCGGTTTGATCGGCATGGCCGGCGGCATCGGCGGCTTCGCCCTCGCGGCAGGTATGGGCGCGATCAAGCAAAGCACCGGCAGCTATCAACTGGCCTTGTGGTTGTTCGCCAGCCTCGGCGTGCTCGCCTGGTTTGGTCTGCACGGGGTGAAACGTCGCTGGAGAACCACTTGGGGTTCGGCAGCCGTGACCGCTGCTCGAGTCTGAAGTCTTAATGAGCCTGCAACTGAGTTTTGCCGAAGCGAGCGCCATCGGCCCTCGCGAGGAAAATCAGGACGCCCTGCGCCTGGTCACTCCGGCCCCGGCGCTGGCGGCGAGCAAGGGTTACCTGTTCGCCATCGCCGACGGCGTGAGCCAGTGCGCCGACGGCGGTCTCGCTGCCCGCTCGACCTTGCAAGCCCTGGCGCTGGACTATTACGCCACCCCGGAAACCTGGGGTGTCGCGCAGGCGCTGGACCGCCTGTTATTGGCGCAAAATCGCTGGTTGCAGGCCAATGGCGGCGGGCAACCGCTGCTCACCACGGTCAGCGCTTTGGTCATGCGGGGTAGACGTTTTACCCTGGCCCATGTGGGCGATTGCCGGGTTTATCGCTGGCACGCCGACACGTTGCAACGGGTCAGCGAGGATCACGTCTGGGACCAGCCGGGCATGCAGCATGTGCTCAAACGGGCACTGGGGCTCGATCAGCATTTGGTCCTGGATTTTCTCGATGGCGAGTTGGTGTTAAACGAAAGCTTTGTGCTGCTCAGCGATGGCATCTGGGCTGTGCTGGGCGACACGGCCATTGCCGCGATTCTGCGCGATCAACCGGACCTGCACAGCGCTGCGCAAACCCTGGTCAGCGCAGCGCATCTGGCCGGCAGCCAGGACAATGCCAGCGCTCTGCTGGTGCGGGTCGATGCCCTCGGTGAAACGAGCATCGGCGACGCGTTGATTCATTTGCAGCAATGGCCGCTGCCACCCGCACTGAAACCGGGCCAGACGTTCGAGGGTTGGCAGGTCGAAGGGATTCTCGGCCAGAGCCAGCAGTCACTGCTCTATCGGGTTCGCGACAGCCAACAACAACCCTGGTTGCTGAAAACCTTGCCCGCTGCACTGTGCGACGATCACCTGGCCGGGCAGGCATTACTCTCGGAGGAATGGTTTCTCAAGCGTGTCGCCGGACGGCATTTCCCTGAAGTTCATGCCGCCAGTCAGCGTCAGCATTTGTACTACGTGATGCGCGAATATAGCGGATCGACCCTCGCCGAACTGCACGAACGGGTTGCAGCGTTGCCGCTGGCGCAGTGGCAGGACCTGGCCGAGCGCCTGCTAAAGGCCGTCGGCATGCTGCATCGCCGGCAAATTCTTCACCGCGACATCAAACCGGAAAACCTGTTGTTGGGGGACGACGGTGAGTTGCGTCTGCTGGATTTCGGCCTCGCCTACTGCCCGGGTCTGTCCGAGGATCAGCCCACGACCCTGCCCGGAACACCGAGCTATATCGCGCCGGAAGCCTTTCGCGGTGACGCACCGACGCCGCAGCAGGACTTGTATGCCGTCGGCGTGACCCTGTATTTCCTGTTGACCGGGCATTACCCCTACGGCGAGATCGAAGCCTTCCAGCGTCCACGGTTTGGTATCCCCGTCAGCGCCAGCCGCTACCGCCCCGACCTGCCGGACTGGATCGCCCAAAGCCTGGAGCGCGCGGTGGCGGCGGATCCGGGCCAGCGCTTTGAAACGGCGGAAGAATGGTTGCTGCTGTTGGAACAGGGCGAGCGACGCAGTTTGAGTGTGCGGCCCAGGCCGCTGCTGGAGCGTGAACCGTTGAAGGTCTGGCGGACGTTGGCGCTGGTGTCGTTGGTGGTGAATCTGGTGCTATTGGTTTTGCTGTTTCACTCATCCTGACTCGAACCAGATCCACTGTGGCGAGGGAGCTTGCTCCCGTTCGACCACGCAGCGGTCGCAGAATGTTTGGGTCTGCTTTGCAGCCCAGCGGGAGCAAGCTCCCTCGCCACAAGTTTCACATGCGCCAAGACCGGGCAACCCGCCTCGAATCGGTGCAGAAACAGTGAGTGTGACCCTGAAATCCTGCTCAGAGCCCACTAAACCCGAATCATCAACGACTTGGCACAACCACTGCATTACCTCTCCCAACAGACATAAAGCCCAGCCTTCAACGACGAAGGGTGCGCTTCCCGAGAGAACGGGACCAGGACAAAGGCGTCCTCGCTAGGCAACTAGCGGGACGCCTTTTTTTGTTTGCGCAAAATATGTCGAGCAAGACCTGAACGCCTGTCGAGGCGGGTCCGAGCTCCCCGGAGAACCTGATGAAAAAACTAAAACTGGTGATGATCGGCAACGGCATGGCCGGGGTTCGCACCCTGGAAGAACTGCTCAAGCTGAGTAATGAGCTGTACGACATCACGGTCTTCGGCGCCGAACCCCATACCAACTACAACCGCATCCTGCTGTCGCCGGTACTGGCCGGTGAGCAGACGTTCGAAGAGATCGAACTCAACGATCTCGACTGGTACCTGGACAACAACATCAAGTTGCTGCTCAACCGCAAAGTGGTGGAGATCGACCGGATCAAACGCCGCGTGATCGCCGAAGACGGCACCGAGGCCGAATACGACCGCCTGCTGATCGCGACCGGCTCGACCCCGTTCATCCTGCCGATTCCCGGCAACACTTTGCAGGGCGTTATCGGCTACCGCGACATCGCCGACACCCAGGCCATGATCAACACCGCAAAAACCCACAAGCACGCCGTGGTGATCGGTGGCGGCCTGCTCGGCCTCGAAGCCGCTAACGGCCTGATGCTGCGCGGCATGCACGTCACCGTCGTGCACATCGGTGAGTGGCTGCTGGAACGGCAACTGGATAAAACCAGTGGCCAACTCCTGCAAACTGCCCTGGAAGCCCGTGGCCTGCACTTTCGCCTGAACGAACAGACCCAGGCCCTGCACGATGCTGGCGACGGCCGGGTCGGCTCGGTTGAATTCAAGAACGGCGACATCATCCCCGCCGACCTGGTGGTCATGGCCGCCGGTATCCGCCCACGTACAGAGTTGGCGGAAAAATCCGGCATCCCCTGCCTTCGCGGGATTCTGGTCAATGACACGATGCAAACCTACGACCCTCGGGTGTACGCCATCGGTGAATGCGCCAGCCACCGTGGCACCGCGTACGGCCTGGTCGCGCCGTTGTTCGAGCAAGCCAAGGTCTGCGCCAACCACCTCGCGCAACTGGGCTTCGCCACCTACAAAGGCTCGGTGACCTCGACCAAATTGAAAGTCACCGGCATCGACCTGTTTTCCGCCGGCGACTTCATGGGCGGCGAAGGCACCGAAACCATCACCCTTTCCGACCCGATCGGCGGGGTCTACAAAAAACTGGTGATCAAGGATGACGTGCTGGTCGGCGCCTGTCTGTACGGCGATACGGAAGATGGCGGTTGGTATTTCCGGCAGATCCGTGAGAATCACGCCATCGACGAGATCCGCGACCACCTGATGTTTGGCAGCTCTTCGTTTCTGGGGCTGGCCCTCGGCGACGCAGGACACCCTGGCCGGGAAGCAAGCTGATGAACCAGATCACCGCTTCCACCTGCTGCTACTGCGGGGTCGGCTGTGGCGTGCTGATCGAGCATGACGGCGAGCACATCCTCGGCGTCAGCGGCGATCCAAGCCACCCGGCCAACTTCGGCAAATTGTGCAGCAAGGGTTCGACCCTGCATCTGACGGGCGACTTGACCGCGCGAGCGCTGTATCCCGAACTGCGCCTGGGCAAAGGCCTGGCTCGCGGTCGTACCGACTGGGACACTGCCCTCGATCACGCGGCCAATGTCTTCGCCCAAACCATCGCTGAACACGGGCCCGACAGCGTAGCGTTTTACATCTCCGGACAGTTACTGACCGAGGATTATTACGCCTTCAACAAACTGGCACGAGCGCTGGTGGGCACCAACAACATCGACAGCAATTCGCGGCTGTGCATGTCGTCCGCAGTGGTCGGCTACAAGCGCAGCCTGGGCGCTGATGCGCCGCCATGCAGCTACGAAGACCTGGAGTTGAGCGACTGCGTGATGATCGTCGGCAGCAACATGGCCTACGCTCACCCGGTACTGTTTCGCCGCCTGGAAGAAGCCCGATCCCGCCGTCCGCAGATGAAAGTCATCGTCATCGATCCACGTCGTACCGACACCTGCGATTTGGCTGACCTGCACCTGGCGATTCTTCCCGGGACCGATGTCGCGTTGTTCCATGGGATTTTGCACCTGCTGTTGTGGGAAGACTGGATCGACCGCGACTTCATCCAGGCTCACACCGAAGGTCTGGCCGAGCTGAAGAACCTGGTGCGCGATTACACGCCGCAAATGGTGTCGCAGCTGTGCGGGATCGAGATCGAACAACTGCAGCAATGCGCCGAATGGGTCGGCACCTCGAAGACATTTCTGTCGCTGTGGTGCATGGGGCTGAACCAGTCCACCGCCGGTAGCGCTAAAAACAGTGCGCTGATCAATCTGCACCTGGCCACCGGGCAAATCGGCCGTCCCGGCGCAGGACCTTTCTCCCTGACCGGTCAGCCAAACGCCATGGGCGGACGGGAAACCGGCAGTCTGTCGAATTTGCTGCCAGGCCATCGCGAAGCGGCCAATGCCGAGCATCGCGCGCAAGTGGCGGCCTATTGGGGCGTTGATCACCTGCCGGAAAACACCGGCCTCACCGCAATCGAACTGTTTGAGCAGGTTCGAAACGGAAAAATCAAAGCCCTGTGGATCGCCTGCACCAACCCCGCGCAATCGCTGCCGGACCAGACCGCCGTGAGCGCCGCCCTGGAGGTCTGCCCGTTCGTGGTGTTGCAGGAAGCCTTTCGCACCACCGAAACCGCTGCGTTCGCCGACCTGCTGTTGCCCGCCGCCAGCTGGGGCGAAAAGGACGGCACGGTGACCAACTCCGAACGGCGTATTTCCCATGTTCGCCGGGCCATCGCTGCACCGGGTGAAGCGCGTTCCGACTGGGCGATCACCGTGGATTTCGCACAACGCCTGGAAAAACAGCTGCGCCCTGGGCAAAACAGCCTGTTTGCCTTTGAAACGCCAGCGCAGATCTTCGACGAATACAAACACCTGACTCGCGGGCGTGATCTGGACCTGTCCGGTATCAGTCATGGGCTGATCGACCGTCTCGGCCCTCAACAATGGCCCTTCCCCGCTGGCGCCAGCACAGGCACCGCCCGCCTGTATCTGGACGGAATTTTCCCGACCGCCAACGGACGCGCGAAGTTTGTGGCTGATCCTTATCGCGCCGCCAAGGAACAGCGCGACGCACACTTCCCGCTGACGCTGATCACCGGTCGCTTGCGCGATCAATGGCACGGCATGAGTCGCACCGGCACCGCCGCGCAGTTGTTCGGGCATGTCAGTGAAGCCGTATTGAGCCTGCACCCGGATGAACTGAGCCGGAATCGCCTGCAACCCGGCGAGCTGATCAGTCTGGAAAGTCGTCGCGGCGCGGTGATCGTGCCAGTCGCCAGCGACGACAGCGTACGGCCCGGCCAAGCCTTTCTGCCGATGCACTTTGGCGACCGCTTTCTCAAGGGCGGGGTGAATACCCTCACCCTGCCCGCCTTCGATCCGCTGTCGAAACAACCGGAACTGAAACACAGCGGCGTCCGAATCGAGCCTGTAAACCTGCCTTGGCAGCTGTTCGCCCTGGTAGAGGGCAATGTTCAACAGCATTTTGAGACGCTACGACCACTCTGTGAGGCGTTTTCCTACGCCAGCCTCAGCCTGATCGGCCGCGAGCGGCCCGCGCTGCTGATACGCGCTGCCAGCGCCGGCGCGCCAGATCCGCAATTGCTGCGTGATATCGACCAATGCCTGGCGCTCATCGACGGTCCGGTATTGGCCTATGACGACCCAAAGCGTTCCATCGGCAAACGGGTGCGAATCGAGAACGGCCGGATCACTGCGATTCGCCTGGCCGGCGAAACCCTCGCCCAGCACTGGTTGCAAAACCTTTGGCTTGAGGGCCGCGCCGACGAACAACTGCGGCGCTGGCTGCTGGCGCCGCTGAGCGCGCCACCGGGCAACGCCGGAACGCCGGCACCGGCCACAAAAATTCTGTGTAACTGCAAGAACGTCAGTCAAGGCGCGGTCTGCGCCGGCATCAGCCGTGGGCTGGACTTGCAAGGTTTGAAACAAGAATTGGGTTGCGGCACGCAATGCGGTTCCTGCGTACCGGAAATCAAGCGCCTGCTGGCTGCCACCGTGCAGCCGATCGCCGTCATCTCGTGAGGAAAGCACTATGAGCGCAAAAGTCTGGCTGGTGGGTGCGGGTCCCGGCGACCCTGAATTACTGACACTCAAGGCCGTTCGGGCGTTGAGAGAAGCGGACGTGGTGTTGATCGACGATCTGGTCAATGAGGCGGTGCTGGAGCATTGCCCCGGCGCGCGGATCATTGCTGTAGGCAAACGCGGAGGCTGTCGCTCCACGCCTCAAGCCTTCATTCATCGCCTGATGCTGCGTTATGCCCGCCACGGCAAATGCGTGGTACGGCTCAAGGGTGGCGATCCGTGCATCTTCGGTCGCGGTGGCGAAGAGGCGCAGTGGCTGCGCGAGCGCGGTGTCGACGTCGAACTGGTCAACGGCATCACGGCCGGGCTGGCGGGTGCGACCCAATGCGATATTCCACTGACACTCAGAGGCGTTGCCCGCGGCGTGACGCTGGTCACCGCTCATACCCAGGATGGCAGCAGCCTGAACTGGCAGGCCCTGGCCCAGGGCGGCACGACGCTGGTGGTTTACATGGGTGTGGCGAAGCTGAGCGAAATTCGCGAGCAGCTGCTGGCTGGGGGGATGGCGGCGGATACGCCGGTGGCGATGATTGAAAACGCTTCCTTGCCGCACCAACGGGAATGTCGCAGCGATCTGACGGCCATGGAAGAAGATGCCCACGGCTTCGAACTGAAAAGCCCGGCGATCCTGGTCATTGGAACCGTAGCAGCCCGTGCAACACCGGCCCTGTGGGAGCGTGGCTTGCCCGCGATGGCGGCCGATCAATCAGCCTGAATCTCCCTGATTCACCAAATCGCAGACAAAGAAAAGCCCGGCCTAAGCCGGGCTTTTCTCAGAGCTGCGGGCTAATTACTTAGCTTGAGCTTCAACCTGCGCTTCTACGCGACGGTTTACAGCGCGACCAGCTTCAGTTTTGTTGTCAGCAACTGGGCGGGATTCGCCGTAGCCAACAGACTGAACGCGGGTCGATTCAACACCGTACTGGTTGGTCAGAACTTGCTTAACGGCGTTTGCACGGCGCTCGGACAGTTTCTGGTTGTAAGCGTCAGGACCGACGGAGTCAGTGTGACCTTCAACAGTAGTGGTGGTGGATGGGTACTGTTTCATGAAATCAGCGAGGTTTTTGATGTCGCCGTAGCTGTTAGGCTTGACTACCGACTTGTCGAAGTCGAATTTCACGTCCAGCTCAACACGAACAACTTCAGCAACTGCTGGGCAGCCATCAGCGTCAACAGTTACGTTGGCTGGGGTGTCCGGGCACTTGTCAACGTTGTCGCACACGCCATCGTTGTCGCTGTCGGAGCAGACTTCAGCTGGTGCTGGAACTGGAGCAGCAGCAGGCTTGGAGCCGCCACCGAAGTTCACACCGATACCGACGCTTGGAGCCCACTCGGTGTCGCCTTGGTCGATGTTGTATTGAGCTTCAACACCGGCACGGGCGTAGAAGTTCTCGGTGAAGTACAGCTTGGCACCGCCGCCAACGTTGGCGAAGGTAGAACGGTTACGACCGTTGCTGCCATTCTGGTCGATGCTCTGGTCCGAGAAACCGGCAGAGACGTAAGGACGCAGCATGTCACCTGGGTTGTTGAAGTGGTAAAGAGCGTCCAGAGCGGTGTTAGCGCCTTTAACGTTCTTGCCATCGTCTGCACGTACGTTGTGCACTTCGTCGTAAGCCAGACGCAGTTCAACGTCGTCGGTCAGGAAGTAACCAACCGAACCGCCGAACAGGTTGCCGTCGTTCTTGAAGTTACGAGCGCTGTCGAATTGTTCTTTCTTGGCGAAGCCTTCGATTTCAACTGCGCCTTGGCCTTGTGCCAGAGCGCCGAAAGAAGTGGCGGCAATCAAAGAACCAATGGCCAAGCCCAAGGTGTTTTTCAGTTTCATCCGTTAAATCCCCATCTGGTGATTGTGAAGCAGTCCCGCAAACCGGGGGACAACTCGGCGGCAAGTCTATCAGAACTTGCCTACACGTAAGAGATATTTGCGCTGAACTAAGTTTCAGCAACGCCTGCAAATTTCTCACGCAATTTGTCTAGAGCACGTTTGTACCGCATTTTTGTCGCACTCAAACCCATGTGCATGATGTCTGCGATCTCCTGAAACTCCAGCTCTGCGACAAATCGTAGCACCAGAATTTCACGGTCAATCGGGTTCACATACACCAGCCAGCGATCAAGTCCACCCTTGTCCTCGGGTTTCGGCATCTTCTCTTCAGACGCTTCCTCGAGGGGGTCCAGACTCAAAGCATCCATCAAGCGACGCTTTCGCCGTTCTTTCCGATACTGCGTGATGCATTCGTTGTACGTGATGCTGTAGAGCCACGTCTTGAACTTCGATTTCCCCTCGAAGTTCTTCAGGCCATACAGCACCTTCAACATCACTTCCTGACAGACATCGTCTGCGTCGCGATCGTTCCCCAGATATCTCGCACAGACGTTAAATAATGTTCGTTGGTAACGCCGCATCAGTTCTTCATAGGCGCGTGTTACGTGAAACAGCTCGGTATGCGAGCGCGCGACCAACTCCTCATCAGAGAGCTCGCGGGGGTCGTAGCGCGTGGAGAGCGATTGAGCTTTATTCAAAACAAGTCGGGCCGACAGTCAGGTCAATGTCCGCCGCAACCCTTACAGGGCACTTTGCGGCGGCATACATTAGCAGGGTTTGCCGGGTTAGCGGCTACTCACATGCTGCTCCAGGAGGATCCGATTGGAGAGAGAGACTAGCTCACCCTCATCGGTCAGCAATGTGGTTTTAACCGTGCCGATCTCTTCGATCTGACCTTCGACCTCGCCAACACGCACTTGTTGCCCAACCTGATACAACTCACGCACATAGATTCCCGCAAGAATCTGACCGGCAATTTCCCGGCTTCCCAATCCCATCGCCAGCGCAACCGCCAGACCAACGGTAATCAATACGATCACAATCACGTGGTTGAGCAGGTCAGTCTTGACCTCCAACTGGCTGATTGCGACCGAAATACTGATGATAATCACCAGGCCCTGGGCAATTCGCCCCAGGCCCGCAGCATAATCCAGCCCTACACCTTCCGCGGCACCGCGCACCAGCCCATTGGCCAGTTGCGCCAGCAAAACACCCACCAGCAGCACCAGCGCGGCGCCAAATACTTTCGGCAAATACAGCGCAAGCATGTCAAGCGTAGCCGAAACTCGTTCAAGTCCAAGGGATTCTGCGGCAGAAACCAGAAAAATCAGCAGAACGAACCAATAGACAATCTTGCCAATCAGGGTCGAGATCGGCACCTGCAGGCCGGCCCGGGACAACAATTTTGTCAGACCGGTGCCGCCCATGAGGCGATCAAGGCCGAGCTTGGCGAGCAACTTGGACAGCAAAGTATCCAAAAGTTTCGCAACGACAAAACCCAACAGCAACACGACCAGTGCGCCGAACAGGTTCGGAATGAAATTTGCCACCTTTGTCCATAACGCAGTCATTGCAGTGACGAGGCTCTGTGTCCAGAGATCAAGTTCCATATTCAATCAGCCTTATCAGCGGTGCGAACGGTAGGTTTACGGTGGCGGGAAACCGGCGAGACGTGGGCCGAGCCGTTATTGAGGGCAATCATCAGCGCGGGCAACCAGCGGCCCAGCAGGCTGAACAGATCGCCGGCGCCGACCTGGCGGTTGGCGGTTTTCAGGACACGCCCCAGACACGCATCGTCGTCTCGGGTGGACGGCGAAGCGTTCAGCATGTCGCGCAAAGACTGTTCAAACGGATCGTGCATACGCACCTCTCGTGATGTCTGTGAAAGACGCGGTCAAATTTGCCCGGGTCACATGGCTCATCGTCACACCCAGCGCAAACGGCGGAATAACCACCACTGCCCCAGCGCCACCGAGCCCACCAACAGGCAGGCGATCAGGAAACCATAGGGGCTTGCGGAGAACGGAATCCCGCCCACGTTGATACCCAACAGACCGGTCAGAAAACTCATCGGCAAAAAGATCCCGGTGATGATCCCGAAGCGGTACATCGTGCGGTTCATGCGCACGCTCAAACGCCTGTCTTCGGCCTCCAGGACCAGCCCCACCCGCTCCCGGGTCAATTCCAGCTCCTCGAGATAACGGGTCAGGCTGTTGTTCAATTCGTTCCAGTAATCGCCATCGTCTTCGACGAACCAAGGCAGTTTTATCCGTGTCAGCTGACCGAAAATTTCCCGCTGCGGAGCAAGAAAACGTTTCAGTGCAGCAGCCCGACGACGAATCTGCAAAATGGATCCGTGCTCGGGCGTATACCGTTCGTCGGTATCCAGTTTTTCTTCTTCCTCATCGACCACTTCCGAGAGGCAACTGACCAGATCCTGCACCTTGTTGGTGAGGTACTGAGCCATATAAAGGATGAGTTCGGAGGCAGTCCTGGGTCCTTTGCCTTCGGCGAGCTGCACCAATAACTCTTCGGTGGCGCGCAATGGGCGTAAACGCAGGGAAATCACTCGCTGGGCGGAGGCGAAGATCCGCACCGAGACCATGTCTTCCGGCTCGGCGCCCGGGTTCAGGTTGACCCCACGCAGAAACAGCAACAGCTCGGAGTCCGGCAACGGCAGAAGGCGCGGTCGAGTGTTCTCTTCCAGCAGCAAGTCGCAGCTGAACTCACTCAAACCGCTGGATTTGCGCAGCCAGGTATTGGTTTGCGGGTGGCTGCGATCCCAGTGCAGCCACAGGCTTTCATGGGCCTGCAGCTGCAAGTCATCGAGTTCAGTCCGGGCTATCGAACGCGCACCGCCTTTATCATCCAGCACCAGGGCATGCACCAGCCCCCACTGCGCGTTTTCTTCCTCGAACATCCTCACCCCTTGTTTGGTACGGTGGCTTTACTCAGGCATCTTCAGCGGGCTTGGCGAAACGATCACGCCGTTGTTGTCCGCATAGATGTAATGGCCTGGATGAAAGGTCACGCCGGCAAAGGTCACCGCAACGTTGAGATCGCCGATACCGCGCTTGTCGGTCTTCATCGGGTGGCTGGCCAAGGCCTGGACCCCCAGGTCGGTTTGCGCGATGACGTCGACGTCACGGATGCAACCGTAGATGACCAGCCCTTCCCAACCGTTTTTCGCGGCTTTCTCGGCGATCATGTCGCCCAGCAGCGCACGACGCAGGGAACCGCCACCGTCGACCACCAGCACCTTGCCACTGCCCTTGAGCTCGGCTTGTTCCTTGACCAGCGAGTTGTCTTCGAAGCACTTGATGGTCACGATTTCGCCGCCGAACGAGTCACGGCCACCGAAATTGCTGAACATCGGTTCCAGCACCTGCACCAGCTCCGGGTAGGCGTCGCACAGGTCAGGCGTGAGGTAATGGTTCATCGAGAAACTCCTGTAAAGAGGAAGACAATCGAGTGTGTCGCAAAGTGACCGGAACAGCTCAATGCGTCATATCTTAGCCTCAAGCCGATCAGAGCGAAATGCCCTTGTTAGAGCATCAGGCTCAAACTGCCGCAGCCAAATCCGGCTTATCTCCCAGCAAAGGCGCTTGCTGATTGGCCAGCCAGCGTGCCACCAACGGCCAGACTTCGGCTTGAGCGGCTTTGCTGACGAGCATTTCAACGTGACCGAAATTATCGCCAAAGCCCTGCTCGCGACCAAGGTTGATAAATTGCTTGTGTTCGCAACCCACTTGATCGAACAGCTTGCGGCACGCCCACGCCGGATCCTGATGATCGCCCGCGGCGCTCACGGCCAGTACGGGCATCTGAATTCCGGCCAATCCTGCCCACCAGTCCTTGTCCGCATCGCCGAAGCGCCCGAACAGGCCGTACCAGCGCATGCTTTCCAGGGCCAGGCCAATCGGCTCGTCCTCCGGGCCGCGCTTGAGCCGTGAGCCGGACAGCTGGGCGAAGCGCTTGAGAATGAAGCGCCCGCCCCACTCCACCGGTGGAATTTTCAATGGCCAGTAAGTGCGACTGACTTGCGTACCGAAGAACGCCGCAGACGCGACGACAGGTTCGCCAATGTATTCGCCACCCAGCGCCGCCGCCAGGGTGATGCCGCCCAGCGAGTGGCCAATCCAGTGCGGAACCTGGCCGCTCTGCTCGCGCACGAAGGCGCCAATGGCCGGCAGGTCGTAACGGGCATAGTCGGCAACGCGGTTCTTGCGGTAGTTCTGATTGCGCTGGGACAGGCCATGGCCGCGCATTTCCGGAATCCACACATCGAATCCCAGACGCGTCAGGTAGGCACCCAGCCCCAGCCCTTTCGGCGAGAACCAGAACCGTCGATTGGAAAAGCTGCCGTGCAACAGAATCACCGGCACGCCACCGTGCGCGGGCGTGTCCGCCATGCCCAAACGGGTCACAGCCAACTCCACAGTGCCATCAGGACTGTTGCCGGGTTTCAAACGATAGACATCTTCGCTCAGATCGCCGCGCCGCTCGGCGCTGATCAGGGCGACAGGAAACAGGTTGCTGCTGCTTTGCATAATGCTCTTGCACAAAAAAGGGCGGCATCCAGAGGAGCCCGCCCTACTTGAATCTTAAAGCCCCAGCCACTAAGCCGGCCGGGGCTTCACTCACACCATCAAGCCGAAGCTTGACCTTCAGCCAGGAAGAACCAGGTTTCCAGTACGGAATCGGGGTTCAGCGAAACGCTTTCGATGCCCTGCTCCATCAGCCACTTGGCCAGATCAGGGTGGTCCGAAGGGCCCTGACCGCAAATGCCGATGTACTTGCCGGCCTTGTTGCACGCGGCAATCGCGTTCGCCAGCAGCTTCTTGACCGCCGGATTACGCTCGTCGAACAGGTGAGCGATGATCCCTGAGTCACGGTCCAGGCCCAGCGTCAGCTGAGTCAGGTCGTTGGAGCCGATGGAGAAGCCGTCGAAGAATTCGAGGAATTCTTCAGCCAGGATCGCGTTGGACGGCAGTTCGCACATCATGATGATGCGCAGACCGTTCTCGCCGCGGGCCAGGCCATTTTCGGCCAACAGATCGATCACCTGGCTAGCTTCGCCCAAGGTACGGACGAACGGCACCATGATTTCGACGTTGGTCAGGCCCATCTCGTTGCGCACGCGCTTGAGGGCGCGGCATTCGAGCTCGAAGCAGTCACGGAACGATTCGCTGATGTAACGCGAAGCACCGCGGAAGCCAAGCATCGGGTTTTCTTCTTCCGGCTCGTAGAGTTTGCCGCCGATCAGGTTCGCGTATTCGTTGGACTTGAAGTCCGACAGACGCACGATGACCTTTTTCGGAGTGAACGCAGCCGCCAGGGTGCTGATGCCTTCGACCAGTTTATCGACATAGAAGCCAACCGGATCGTCGTAACCGGCGATGCGCTTGTCGACGCTGTCCTTGATGTCCTGCGGCAGACCGTCGTAGTTCAACAGCGCTTTGGGGTGAACACCAATCATGCGATTGATGATGAACTCCAGGCGAGCCAGGCCCACACCGGCGTTCGGCAATTGCGCGAAGTCAAAGGCGCGGTCCGGGTTGCCGACGTTCATCATGATCTTGAACGGCAGGTCCGGCATGGCATCGACGGAGTTTTTCTTGATGTCGAAGCCCAGTTCGCCTTCGAAGATGTAGCCGGTGTCGCCTTCAGCGCAGGACACGGTCACGCCCTGGCCGTCTTTCAACAACTGGGTGGCATTGCCGCAACCGACCACGGCCGGGATGCCCAGCTCGCGAGCGATGATCGCCGCGTGGCAGGTACGACCGCCACGGTTGGTGACGATGGCGCTGGCGCGCTTCATGACCGGTTCCCAGTCCGGGTCGGTCATGTCGGAGACCAGTACGTCGCCTGGCTGGACCTTGTCCATCTCGGACACGTCCTTAATGATGCGGACCTTGCCGGCGCCGATGCGCTGGCCGATGGCGCGGCCTTCAACCAGCACGGTGCCGGTTTCTTTCAACAGGTAGCGTTCCATGACGTTGGCCGAGGTGCGGCTCTTCACGGTTTCAGGACGGGCCTGAACGATGTAGAGCTTGCCGTCGTCGCCGTCTTTGGCCCATTCGATGTCCATCGGGCACTTGTAGTGCTTCTCGATGATCATCGCCTGCTTGGCCAGTTCGCTGACTTCGGCGTCGGTCAGGCAGAAACGGGCGCGATCAGCCTTGTCCACGTCGATGGTCTTGACCGATTTACCGGCCGTGGCGACTTCGCCGTAGATCATCTTGATGGCCTTGCTGCCCAGGTTGCGACGCAGGATGGCCGGACGACCGGCTTCCAGCGTGCCTTTGTGGACGTAGAACTCATCCGGGTTCACCGCGCCTTGTACGACGGTTTCACCCAGGCCGTAGGCGCCGGTGATGAACACCACGTCACGGAAGCCCGATTCGGTATCGAGGGTGAACATCACGCCGGCAGTGCCGGTTTCGGAGCGGACCATGCGCTGCACGCCAGCCGACAGGGCCACCAGCTTGTGGTCGAAGCCCTGATGGACGCGGTAGGAAATCGCGCGGTCGTTGAACAGGGAGGCGAACACCTCTTTGGCGGCGCGAATGACGTTTTCGACACCACGGATGTTCAGGAAAGTTTCCTGCTGACCGGCGAAGGAAGCGTCAGGCAAGTCTTCGGCGGTAGCGGAAGATCGCACGGCTACGGCCATGTCAGGGTTGCCGGCCGACAGCGTGGCGAACGCGGTGCGGATCTCGGCGTTGAGCTTCTCGGGGAACTCGGCTTCCATGATCCATTGACGGATCTGGGCACCGGTCTTGGCCAGGGCGTTGACATCGTCGACGTCCAGGGCGTCGAGGGCGGCATGGATCTGATCGTTAAGGCCGCTCAGTTCCAGAAAATCACGATAAGCCTGAGCTGTCGTGGCGAAGCCACCGGGCACAGATACACCGGCACCTGCAAGGTTACTGATCATCTCGCCCAGGGATGCGTTCTTGCCCCCTACGTGCTCTACATCATGGACGCCGAGCTTATCGAGGGAAACTACGTACTCTACCAAGGTGATCTCTCCACTAACTGTGTTGGAAAAGCTCAGAAGCCGGTGCTCGGGGGAGCGTTTGCCGGCTGTATGGCCTGGACCTGGAAAATAAGTGAGAATGCGGGCCACTGGCGGCCGGCAAATCGCGCCTACTATATCCAAGATTCGTCACAAGTGTCCTGTGTCGCAAATGCGTGCCTTTTTGGCGAGTGACTGTTGTTGCCAGACAAGGCGCCGCGACAAGTCATAGCTGGCTATGGCGAGGAGCGGCAACGTAGTATGGCAACAACAGGCGCCGCCTAAAAGGTGCGCATTTGTGATACAGGACACTCACTTAAGGCCCAAGGTGCAAATGAAACGATCTGCTTTCTTTATTTCCGATGGCACCGGCATTACAGCCGAAACCCTCGGCCAAAGCCTCCTGGCGCAGTTCGAAAACATTACCTTCAGCAAATTCACGCGCCCGTACATCGACAACGTGGATAAAGCGCGGGCCATGGTACAACAAATCAACAAAGCCGCCGAAACCGACGGCTTCCGGCCGATTATCTTTGACACCATCGTCAATCAGGACATCCGTGAGATCCTCGCAACCTCCAATGGTTTCATGATCGACATTTTCTCGACCTTCCTGGCACCGCTTGAACAGGAACTGACCGAGCATTCTTCCTACACCGTCGGCAAGTCCCACTCCATTGGCGGCAACTCCAATTACATGGAACGCATCGAGGCGGTGAACTTCGCCCTCGACAACGACGACGGCGCCCGCACGCATTATTACGACAAGGCCGACCTGATCCTGGTTGGCGTGTCGCGTTGTGGCAAGACGCCGACGTGCCTGTACATGGCGATGCAATTCGGCATTCGTGCGGCCAACTACCCGCTGACCGAAGACGACATGGAACGCCTGCAACTGCCCAACGCCCTGCGCGCCCATCAGCACAAGCTGTTCGGCCTGACCATCGACCCGGACCGCCTCACCGCCATCCGCAACGAGCGCAAGCCCAACAGCCGCTATTCGAGCTACGCCCAGTGCGAGTTCGAAGTGCGCGAAGTGGAGAACCTGTTTCGCCGCGAGAACATTCCCAACATCAATTCCACGCATTTTTCCGTGGAAGAGATTTCGGCGAAGATTCTGGTGGAGAAAGGGGTTGAGCGGCGCTTTAAGTAGCTCGCTATTGCCTGTTCTGGCCTCATCGCCAGCAGGCTGGCTCCCACATTTGATCAGCGGTGAACACAAATCAATTGTGGGAGCGAGCCTTCTCGCGATTGAACGATTACGCGGTCTCCTAGATAACAAACAAATCCACAAACCGATTAACAGGTGTTGCTTCCAGCGCAGCCTGATCCTTGCACAACGCAAAAATCTCGGCGCTTCGCTGCGCAGTGAAGCGCGTCGCCAGGTTGGCCTTGAACTTGTCTTCCAGCAGCGGAATCCCGTCGACTCGGCGCCGGCGGTGGCCGATCGGGTACTCGACCACCACGTTGTCGGTGCTTGAACCGTCCTTGAAAAACACCTGGATCGCGTTGGCGATGGAACGCTTGTCGGCTTCCAGGTACTCACGGGTGAAGCGCGGCTCTTCGACGATGATCATTTTCTCCCGCAGCACGTCGATGATCGGGTGCGCGGCATGGAAGTCATCTTCGTATTGCTCGGCGACCAGATTGCCGAACGCCAGCGGCACGGCGGTCATGTACTGGATGCAGTGGTCACGGTCGGCGGCATTGGCCAACGGGCCAACCTTGGAAATGATGCGGATCGCCGACTCGTGGGTGGTGATGACGATTTTGTCGATTTCATGCAGACGATTTCTAACCTGTGGATGCAGGGTCACTGCCGCCTCGCAGGCGGTCTGTGCATGGAATTCGGCGGGAAAGCTGATCTTGAACAGCACGTTTTCCATCACGTAGGTGCCGTAGGTGCGGGAGAAGCTGAACGCGCGTTTGTCTTCGGGCTTGAGCGCCAAATCGTTGTTGGTGTGGCTGAACAGCACGTCGTAGAAGCCCCATTGCCTGGCCGTCAGTACGCCGGGAATGCCCATCTCGCCGCGCATCGCGATGTCCGCCAGGCGCACGCCCCGGCTGGACGCATCGCCCGCCGCCCAGGACTTGCGCGACCCGGCATTTGGCGCATGCCGATAGGTGCGCAACGCCTGACCATCGGCGAAGGCATGGGATAACGCCGACAGCAACTGCTCGCGATTGGCGCCCATGAGTTTGGCGGTGACGGCGGTCGAGGCGACTTTCACCAGAATGACGTGATCGAGTCCTACGCGGTTGAAGGAGTTTTCCAGGGCGATCACGCCTTGAATCTCGTGGGCCATGATCATCGCTTCGAGCACCGCGCGAAGGGTCAGCGGCGCATCGCCATTGGCCAGGCGCTTTTGCGAGAGGTGGTCGGCCACCGCGAGAATCCCGCCGAGGTTGTCGGACGGATGCCCCCATTCGGCGGCGAGCCAGGTGTCGTTGTAGTCGAGCCAGCGCACGATGCAGCCGATGTCCCAAGCCGCTTTGACGGGATCGAGCCGGAAACTGGTGCCAGGAACCCGGGCGCCGAACGGAACGACGGAGCCTTCGACGATCGGTCCGAGGTGTTTCGTGCATTCGGGAAAGCGCAAGGCCAGCAGGCCGCAGCCCAACGTATCCATCAGGCAGTTGCGGGCGGTGTCCAGCGCTTCCTGGGATTCGATTTTGAAGTGGAGGACGTAATCGGCGATGTCCTGCAGGACGGTGTCGTAGTCGGGGCGGTTGTTCTGGTCGACGTTGGTGCTCATGTTCGATTCACTCTTGAAGTGGTTCGTTGATGGGACCTCGGTTCAGATAAATCTCAGTCGGTGACAACATTCTTATTATTGAAATGCGATCCACTGTGGGAGCGAGCCTGCTCGCGATGGCGGTATGACTGGCAACAAGGATGTTGAATGTTATGGCCTCATCGCGAGCAGGCTCGCTCCCACAGGGTTTGGCGTCTATCTCGGGATTCGGGTCAGAACGAATCACCCGGCACGCGCACGAAGCCTTCCATCAACACCCGCGCACTGCGGCTCATGATGGCTTTGTTCACGGTCCACTCACCGTTCACCTGACTGGCCTCGGCACCCACGCGCAACGTGCCGGACGGATGCCCGAAGCGCACGGCATTGCGTTCGATACCGCCCGCTGCGAGGTTCACCAACGTCCCGGAAATCGCCGCTGCCGTACCAATGGCCACCGCCGCCGTGCCCATCATCGCGTGGTGCAATTTGCCCATCGACAGCGCGCGCACCAGCAGGTCGACATCACCCGCCGTAACGGTTTTTCCGCTGGACGACACGTAGTCCGCTGGCTTGGCCACAAAGGCCACCTTCGGCGTGTGCTGACGCTTGGCCGCTTCGTCCAGGTCCTTGATCAGACCCATGCGTAACGCGCCGTAAGCACGGATGGTCTCGAACATCAGCAAGGCTTTCGGATCGCCATTGATCGCGCCCTGCAACTCGGTGCCGGTGTAACCGATGTCTTCGGCGTTGATGAAAATCGTCGGGATGCCGGCATTGATCATGGTCGCCTTGAAGGTGCCGACGCCGGGCACTTCCAGGTCATCCACGAGGTTGCCGGTGGGGAACATCGAACCACCGCCGCCCTCTTCTTCCGCGGCCGGGTCCATGAATTCGACCTGCACTTCAGCGGCAGGAAAGGTCACGCCGTCGAGTTCGAAATCACCGGTTTCCTGCACTTCACCGTTGGTGATCGGTACGTGGGCGATGATGGTCTTGCCGATGTTCGCTTGCCACACGCGCACCACGGCAATGCCGTTGTGCGGAATGCGGCTGGCATCGACCAGACCGTTGCTGATGGCGAACGAACCGACCGCCGCCGACAGGTTGCCGCAGTTGCCGCTCCAGTCGACGAAAGGCTTGTCGATGGACACCTGACCGAACAGGTAATCGACGTCGTGATCAGCCTTGGTGCTTTTCGACAGGATCACGGTTTTGCTGGTGCTGGAGGTCGCGCCGCCCATGCCGTCGATTTGTTTGTCGTACGGGTCGGGGCTGCCGATCACGCGCAGCAACAAGGCATCGCGTGCGGGTCCGGGAACCTGCGCCGCTTCGGGCAGGTCTTTCAGGCTGAAGAACACGCCTTTGCTGGTGCCGCCACGCATGTAGGTTGCGGGGATTTTGATTTGCGGTGCGTGAGCCATGGGTGCTCCTTCATAGCGGGCAAGGGACTTGGAATCCCTTGCCCGCACATCGTGTTTTAGACGGCGACTGCCGATTCTTCGAGGAAGTCCTGCGCGAAGCGCTGCAACACGCCACCGGCCTCATAGATCGACACTTCTTCGGCGGTGTCGAGGCGGCAGGTCACCGGCACTTCGACGCGTTCACCGTTCTTGCGGTTGATCACCAACGTCAGTTCGGCGCGCGGCGTACGCTCACCGATCACGTCATAAGTTTCGCTGCCGTCGATGGCCAAGGTGTGGCGGTCGGTGCCCGGTTTGAACTCCAGCGGCAACACGCCCATGCCCACCAGGTTGGTGCGGTGGATGCGCTCGAAACCTTCGGCGGCAATCGCTTCCACACCGGCCAGACGCACGCCCTTCGCCGCCCAGTCGCGGGACGAACCCTGACCGTAGTCGGCGCCGGCAATGATGATCAGCGGCTGCTTGCGTTCCATGTAGGTTTCGATGGCTTCCCACATGCGCATGACCTGGCCTTCCGGCTCGACGCGAGCCAGCGAACCCTGCTTGACCTTGCCGTTTTCCTGGACCATTTCGTTGAACAGTTTCGGGTTGGCGAAGGTGGCACGTTGCGCGGTCAGGTGGTCACCGCGGTGCGTGGCGTAAGAGTTGAAGTCCTCTTCCGGCAGGCCCATTTTCGCCAGGTATTCACCAGCGGCGCTGTCGAGCATGATCGCGTTCGACGGCGACAGGTGATCGGTGGTGATGTTGTCCGGCAGCACCGCCAGTGGGCGCATGCCCTTGAGCGGACGCGCGCCGGCCAGCGCGCCTTCCCAGTACGGCGGACGGCGGATGTAGGTGCTCATCTCGCGCCAGTCGTACAGCGGCGTCACTTTCGGGCCGGTGTCTTCGTGGATGGCGAACATCGGGATGTAGACCTGACGGAACTGCTCTGGCTTCACCGAGGCTTTCACCACCGCGTCGATTTCTTCGTCGCTCGGCCAGATGTCTTTCAGGCGGATTTCCTTGCCGTCTGCATCCAGGCCCAGCACGTCTTTTTCGATGTCGAAACGGATGGTACCGGCGATGGCGTAAGCGACCACCAGCGGCGGCGAAGCCAGGAAAGCGTTCTTGGCGTACGGGTGAATCCGGCCGTCGAAGTTGCGGTTACCGGACAAAACGGCAGTGGCGTACAGGTCACGGTCGATGATCTCTTGCTGGATCACCGGATCCAGTGCGCCGGACATGCCGTTGCAGGTGGTGCAGGCGAAGGCCACGACACCAAAACCGAGTTGCTCGAGTTCGTCGGTCAGGCCCGCTTCGTCTAAGTACAGCGCCACGGTTTTCGAGCCCGGCGCCAAGGACGATTTGACCCACGGCTTGCGGGTCAGCCCGAGTTTGTTCGCGTTGCGCGCCAGCAGGCCGGCGGCAATCACGTTGCGCGGGTTGCTGGTGTTGGTGCAACTGGTGATGGCGGCGATGATCACCGCGCCGTCCGGCATTTGGCCCGGTACGTCATCCCACTGACCGGAGATGCCTTTGGCGGCCAGATCCGACACCGCCACACGGGCGTGCGGGTTGCTCGGACCGGCCATGTTGCGCACCACCGAGGACAGATCAAACGTCAAGCCGCGCTCGTATTGCGCACCTTTCAGGCTGTCAGCCCACAGGCCAGTAGTCTTGGCGTAGTTCTCGACCAACTGCACTTGCTCGTCTTCACGGCCGGTGAGTTTGAGGTAGTCGATGGTTTGCTGGTCGATGTAGAACATCGCCGCCGTGGCGCCGTATTCCGGTGCCATGTTGGAGATGGTGGCGCGGTCGCCGAGGGTCAGCGCGGCGGCGCCTTCGCCAAAGAATTCCAGCCATGCGCCGACGACTTTTTGCTGACGCAGGAACTCGGTCAACGCCAGCACCATGTCAGTAGCGGTGATGCCCGGCTGTAGCTTGCCGGTCAGTTCAACGCCAACGCTTTCCGGCAGACGCATCCACGACGCGCGGCCGAGCATTACGCTCTCAGCTTCAAGACCACCAACACCGATGGCAATCACGCCCAGCGCATCGACGTGCGGCGTGTGGCTGTCGGTGCCGACGCAAGTGTCAGGAAACGCGACGCCGTCGCGCACCTGGATCACCGGAGACATTTTCTCCAGGTTGATCTGGTGCATGATGCCGTTGCCCGGCGGGATCACATCAACGTTCTTGAAGGCCTTTTTGGTCCAGTTAATGAAGTGGAAACGGTCTTCGTTGCGACGGTCTTCGATGGCGCGGTTCTTCTCGAACGCTTCCGGGTCGAAACCACCGCGCTCGACGGCCAGGGAGTGGTCGACGATCAATTGCGTCGGCACCACCGGGTTCACTTGCGCCGGGTCGCCACCTTGCAGGGCGATGGCGTCACGCAGGCCGGCGAGGTCGACCAGCGCGGTCTGGCCGAGGATGTCGTGGCACACCACGCGGGCCGGGAACCAGGGGAAATCGAGGTCGCGTTTGCGCTCGATGAATTGCTTCAGGGATTCGGTGAGCGTGGCCGGGTCGCAGCGACGCACGAGGTTTTCTGCCAGCACGCGGGAGGTGTACGGCAGAGTGTCGTAGGCGCCGGGCTGGATGGCTTCGACAGCCGCACGGACGTCGAAGTAATCCAGATGGCTGCCGGGCAGCGGTTTGCGAAATTCAGTGTTCATCGTCAGGACTCGGTCACGGTAATAACAAAGGGTGGGGCCTGGCACAGCTCCTGAAGTGAACACAATCCACTGTAGGAGCGAGCCTGCTCGCGATGACTGAGTCATATCCGACATTGATGTCGATTGACCCACCGCTATCGCGAGCAGGCTCGCTCCTACAGGGATCTGCGTAGAGTTCAGATCCCGGTGCAGGCCCACACCATTCAGCGTTGTTCGATTGGCACGAACTTGCGCTGTTCGACGCCGACGTACTCGGCGCTCGGGCGGATGATGCGGTTGTTGGCACGTTGTTCGAACACATGCGCTGCCCAGCCGGTCAGGCGCGAGCAGACGAAGATCGGTGTGAACAACTTGGTCGGAATGCCCATGAAGTGGTACGTCGACGCGTGGTAGAAGTCGGCGTTCGGGAACAGTTTTTTCTGTTCCCACATGGTCTTGTCGATGGCTTCGGAAACCGGGAACAACACGGTGTCGCCCACTTCGTCAGCGAGTTTTTTCGACCAGCCCTTGATCACTTCGTTGCGCGGATCGTTGTCCTTATAGATCGCGTGGCCGAAGCCCATGATCTTGTCCTTGCGCTCGAGCATGCCGAGGGTGCCTTTGATTGCCTCTTCAGGCGACTTGAAGCGCTCGATCATTTCCATCGCTGCTTCGTTGGCACCGCCGTGCAGCGGACCGCGCAGCGAACCGATGGCGGCTGTAACGCAGGAGAACATGTCCGACAGCGTCGAGGCGCAAACCCGTGCAGTGAAGGTCGAGGCGTTGAACTCGTGTTCCGCGTAGAGGATCAGCGAAACGTTCATCACCTTGACGTGCAATTCGCTTGGCTTCTTGTCGTGCAGCAAGTGCAGGAAGTGGCCGCCGATGGATTGTTCGTCGCTCACGCAACTGATGCGCTTGCCGTCGTGGCTGAAGCGATACCAGTAGGTCATGATCGCCGGGAACGCGGCCAGCAGGCGGTCGGTCACGTCGTGTTGTTCGGAGAAGTCTTTCTCCGGTTCGATGTTGCCCAGGAACGAGCAACCGGTGCGCATCACGTCCATCGGGTGGGCGTCGGCGGGGATGCGTTCCAGCACTTCTTTCAGCGCTTGCGGCAGGTCGCGCAGCTTGCCCAGTTTGCTGATGTAAGCGGCGAGTTGCGCCTTGGTCGGCAGTTCGCCGTAAAGCAGCAGGTAAGCCACTTCTTCGAATTGTGCGTCAGCCGCCAGTTCGCGAACGTCGTAGCCGCGATAGGTCAGGCCTGCGCCCGACTGGCCCACGGTGGACAGAGCGGTTTGCCCGGCAACCTGGCCACGGAGCCCGGCGCCACTGAGTACTTTTGCTTCGGCCATTGCTGTCTCCAGTTTTTTCTTGAATTTGTCAGGGAATCCGCAATTTCTACACGGTTATGTTTTTTCGTAGCAGCTGCCGAGCAGCGCGAGGCTGCGTTCGGCTGCAAAGCAGTCGTAAATCCTGCAAACACGGTTGCCCGATATTGCGAGTCCTTCGGCCTCGAACGCAGCCTCGCGCTGCTCGGCAGCTGCTACATAAATCTCTACTTCTTCGCCGCAAACAACGCATCGAGTTTCTGCTCGAAGGTGTGGTAGTCGATGCGGTCGTAAAGCTCCATGCGGGTCTGCATGGTGTCGATGACGTTCTGCTGCGTGCCGTCGCGGCGGATCGCGGTGTAGACGTTTTCCGCTGCCTTGTTCATCGCGCGGAATGCGGACAATGGGTATAGCACCAGCGAGACGTCGGCACCGGCGAGCTGCTCGGTGGTGTACAGCGGCGTCGCGCCGAATTCGGTGATGTTGGCCAGGATCGGCGCTTTCACGCGGCTGGCGAACAGCTTGTACATGTCCAGTTCGGTGATGGCTTCCGGGAAGATCATGTCGGCGCCAGCCTCGATGCACGCCGCGGCGCGATCCAGCGCAGATTCCAGACCTTCCACGGCCAGGGCGTCGGTGCGGGCCATGATCACGAAGCTGTCATCGGTGCGCGCATCAACCGCAGCCTTGATCCGGTCGACCATTTCCTGCAGCGACACGATCTCTTTATTAGGACGGTGACCGCAGCGCTTGGCGCCGACCTGGTCTTCGATATGAATCGCCGCCGCGCCGAACTTGATCATCGATTTGACGGTACGCGCGACGTTGAACGCCGAGGAACCGAAACCGGTGTCCACGTCCACCAGCAGCGGCAGGTCGCACACGTCGGTGATGCGACGAACGTCGGTCAGCACGTCATCCAGGCCGGTGATGCCCAGGTCCGGCACGCCGAGGGAGCCGGCAGCCACCCCGCCACCCGACAGATAAATAGCCTTGAAACCGGCGCGCTTGGCCAGCAACGCGTGGTTGGCGTTGATTGCGCCGACCACTTGCAGCGGATGTTCGCTGGCGACCGCATCGCGGAAACGCTGGCCTGGAGTGCTCTTGTTGGAACTCATGACTCACCTCGTTCAGTGGCTGTCTGGTTAGCGCCGTCCTGGTAATGACGGGCGATATTGCGTTTGGAAGCGCCGATGTGGCGGCGCATCAACAACTCGGCCAGCTCACCGTCACGGTCGGCGATGGCGTCGAGAATTCGGTGGTGCTCGGCAAAGGCCTGGTGCGGGCGATTGGGCGTGGTGGAAAACTGGATGCGGTACATGCGCACCAGCTGATACAGCTCGCCGCAGAGCATTTGCGTCAGGGTGCGGTTGCCGCTGCCCTGGATGATCCGGTAGTGGAAGTCGAAGTCGCCTTCCTGCTGGTAATAGCCTCGGCCCGCCTGAAACGCCTCATCCCGCTCGTGGGTTTCGAGGACCCGGCGCAGTTCGTCGATTTCTTCGAGCGTCATGCGCTCGGCCGCAAGACGGCAGGCCATGCCTTCAAGGGATTCGCGGATCTCGTAGAGCTCCAGCAGCTCGGCGTGGCTCAGCGAAACCACCCGCGCCCCGACGTGCGGCACACGCACCAGCAAGCGCTGGCCTTCCAGACGATGGATCGCCTCGCGCAGCGGTCCGCGGCTGATGCCATAGGTACGGGCCAGTTCCGGCTCGGAGATCTTGCTGCCCGGGGCGATCTCGCCTTTGACGATAGCCGCCTGAATACGGCGGAAGACGTTTTCGGACAGCGTCTCCGACTCGTCTTGCGTTATCACCGGGGGATCGAGTTGATCCAGCATATTGTCGACACCTTGAAAGCCAATGCCGCAAAAACTAGCGAAAACAGGCGCAACAGTCAAAGAATAAATAGATAGTGTCGACAATCGTCTAATAACCGACTGCACCACAACGAAGCAGCCCCTCTGTTTATAGCCGCCCGCCAGCGGTGGCGCCATAAACCCACCGTGCTAGAATGCCGCCCGCATTTGTTTGTGACATCTGCACGGCTTGTCATAAATAGTTGATAGGCATACGAGGGAGCTTGCGCAGCAATGCCAGGGCCTTGAATCGAAGTACGGACCGCTGCGCACCAGGATTTATGAGACTCAAGCCCTTCCCCACCTTCCTTTATCTTCTTTGCCTGCCCGGTTTCGCCGCGGCGGGGGAAAAGACCGTGTACGGCCTCAACGAGTACGCTTCGCTGAATGGCATCGACCTGGAAGTCGCCGCCAAACTCGACACCGGGGCGAAAACAGCGTCCTTGAGTGCCCGCGACATCAAACGCTTCAAACGCAATGGCGAGTCGTGGGTGCGCTTCTATCTGGCCATCGACGCCGCGCATTCGCACCCTATCGAACGGCCACTGGCCCGCGTCAGCAAGATCAAGCGCCGTGCGGGCGACTACGACCCGGACGAAGGCAAGAAGTACACCGCCCGTCCGGTGATCGAGCTGGATATCTGCATGGGTTCGGCTTTACGCAGCATTGAAGTGAACCTAACTGACCGAAGTGCCTTCCAATACCCGCTCTTGATTGGCTCCGAAGCGCTGAAACGCTTCGACGCGCTGGTCGACCCCAGTCTTAAATACGCTGCTGGCAAACCCGCCTGCGCCACCGACGCACATACCGCAGAGTAATTCCAATGCGCTCTCTTACCCTCCACCTGAAACTGCTGATCGCCATCCTGGTGGTGCTGGGCATTTCAGTTACGGCCTATCAGATTTTCGTGCTCGGTATTCCCGTGACCGAAGACGCCACCGACGACTTGTGGAACATCGACGCCAAGGTCGAGTTCGTCGCCAGTGCCAAAGACCCGGTCAAGATCCAGATGTTCGTGCCGCCGCTGAGCCGCGATTACGTCAGCCTCAATGAGAGCTTCATTTCCAACAACTATGGCGTGGCCGTGAACCGCGTCGACGGCAACCGCAAGGTGACCTGGTCGGCACGTCGGGCCAAGGGCAATCAAACGCTTTATTACCGCCTGGTGCTGACCAAGCGCTACACCGGCGAGAAATCCAAGGTCAAAGGTCCAACCTTCCGCGACAGCATTGCCGTCGAAGGCGCGGAAAAAGTCGCCGCCGAGGCCCTGCTCGCCCCGATCCGCCAACACTCGGCCGACGTCGAAACCTTCATCGGCGAAGCCATCAAGCGTGTCAACAATCTCAACGACGACAACGTGAAGCTGTTGCTGGGCGGCGATCCGTCCCCCGGCCACAAGGCGAAAATCGTCGAGCTGGTGCTGTCCATCGCCCACGTGCCGGTAGAAAAGGTCCACACCATCCGCCTGGTGGCCGACCAGCCGCAACTGCCGGAACTCTGGCTGCGCAGCTTCAACGGCACCGACTGGCTGTACTTCAACCCGGAGACCGGCGAACAGGGCCTGCCGACCGACCGCCTGCTGTGGTGGACCGGTGACGAAAACCTGATCACCGTCGATGGCGGCAAGAAAGCCAACGTGACGTTCAGCCTGAACAACAGCGAAATGAACGCGATTCGCCTGGCCAAGCTGACCGACGAAAACACCGACGCCAACTTCCTCGAATACTCGCTGTACGGTTTGCCGCTGCAAACCCAGCAGACGTTCATGATCATGGTGATGATCCCGATCGGCGTGCTGGTGATCCTGATCCTGCGCAACCTGATCGGCTTGCAGACCCTCGGCACCTTTACCCCGGTGCTGATCGCCCTCGCCTTCCGCGAAACCCAGCTCGGCTTCGGCATCGTGTTGTTTACGGTGATCACGGCGCTGGGGCTGTCGCTGCGCTCCTACCTTGAACACTTGAAGTTGCAGATGCTGCCGAGGCTGTCGGTGGTGCTGACGTTTGTGGTGGTGCTGATCGCGGCGATCAGCCTGTTCAGTCATAAACTCGGGCTGGAACGCGGGCTGTCGGTGGCGCTGTTCCCGATGGTGATTCTGACCATGACCATCGAGCGCCTGTCGATCACCTGGGAAGAACGCGGCTCCGGGCATGCGATGAAAGTGGCGATCGGCACGCTGTTCGCCGCCTCCCTGGCGCACCTAATCATGAGCGTGCCGGAGCTGGTGTACTTCGTGTTCACCTTCCCGGCGATCCTGCTGATCCTGGTGGGCTTCATGCTGGCGATGGGTCGTTATCGCGGTTACCGCCTGACCGAACTGGTTCGCTTCAAGGCTTTCCTGAAGAAGGCTGACGCCTGATGTTCGGCTTCTGGAAGACCTGGAAGGCCCTGGAAGCCCGGGGCATCATGGGGATCAATCGGCGTAACGCAGACTACGTGCTCAAGTACAACAAGCGCAGTCTGTACCCGATTGTCGATGACAAGATCATCACCAAGGAACGCGCGATCAAGGCCGGCATTCATGTGCCGGAACTGTATGGCGTGATTTCCACCGAGAAGGAAATCGACAAGCTCGGCGAGATCATCGGTGGGCGCAGCGACTTCGTGATCAAACCGGCCCAGGGCGCCGGCGGTGACGGCATCATTGTGGTTGCCGACCGTTTCGAGGGCCGTTATCGCACGGTGTCCGGCAAGATCATCGGCCATGAGGAACTCGAGCACCATATCTCGAGCATCCTCACCGGCCTGTATTCCCTGGGCGGTCACCGTGACCGCGCACTGATCGAGTACCGGGTGATCCCGGACCAGATCTTCAAAAGCATCAGCTATGAAGGCGTGCCGGACATTCGCATCATCGTGCTCATGGGCTACCCGGTGATGGCCATGCTGCGCTTGCCGACGCGCCAGTCCGGCGGCAAGGCCAACCTGCACCAGGGCGCCATCGGTGTCGGCGTCGACCTCGCGACCGGGCAGACCCTGCGCGGCACCTGGCTGAACAACATCATCACCAAACACCCGGACACCACCAATGCGGTAGACGGCGTGCAGCTGCCCTACTGGGACGGCTTCATGAAACTCGCTGCCGGGTGCTATGAACTGTGCGGGCTGGGTTACATCGGTGTCGACATGGTGCTCGACCAGGAAAAGGGCCCGCTGATTCTTGAGCTAAATGCCCGGCCCGGGTTGAACATTCAGATTGCCAATGACTGCGGGCTGACGCTGCGCACGCATGCGGTCGAAGCGCGGTTGGAAGAGTTGAAAGCGCGCGGGATCACTGAGACGGTGCGCGAACGAGTGGAGTTTGTTCAGGAGATGTTTGGGCATATTCCTGCGGTTGAGGGTTGACCTGTGGCGAGGGGATTTATCCCCGTTGGGCAGCGAAGCGGCCCCAAAAAACAGGCCTGCTGCGCAGTCCAACGGGGATAAATCCCCTCGCCACAGGTCTCCTGCAAGCCGCTCCCAATCTGCCAATCCCCGACATCCCCTCTAGGAGCAACTCCTGCAGAGGACTACAATCGCCACCCCCGCCTCGATGGCTGATCTGCCCCGCCCATGTTGACCTGTTCCGTACACCCGCTGCCCTACCGCGCCAACCCCGCCGAGTACTTCGCGGCGATTCGTCATGCCCCCGGTGCCGTGCTGCTCGACAGCGGTCGGCCAACCGCTGATCGCGGGCGTTATGACCTGCTCAGCGCCTGGCCGCTGGAGCAGTTGGCAGTGCTGCCGGACGAGAGCGGCCTGCATTTCCTGCAACGCCTTCGCGACAATCTGGCCCGACTCGGCGACGCGGCCGTTCCTGATGAGCTGCCGTTCGCCGGTGGCCTGATCGGTTACCTGAGTTATGACTTCGGACGCCATCTGGAACATCTGCCGAACCAGGCGCAGGACGACCTGCAACTGCCTGACGCGCGCTTCGGTCTGTACGACTGGGCGCTGCTCAGCGATCACCAACTGAGCACAACTCAGTTGGTCTTCCACCCGTCCATGGTCGACAGCGAGCGCCAGCGCCTGATCGCCTTGTTCAGTCAGCCGGCGGTGGAACCGATCGAGCCGTTTAAACTGAAAGCGCCGATGAAGGCCGATTTGAGTGCCGATGGATATCGCCACGCCCTGGAACGCATTCAGCAATACATTCAGGCCGGCGACTGCTACCAGGTCAACTTCGCCCAGCGCTTTAGAGCTGAATGCCAAGGCGATCCGTGGGCCGCGTACGTCGCGCTGCGAGCCGCGTGCCCAACGCCGTTTTCCGGCTTCCAGAGCCTGCCCGACGGCGACGCTGTGTTGAGCCTGTCTCCTGAGCGCTTCGTCAAAGTCAGCGAACGTCATGTGGAAACCCGCCCGATAAAAGGCACCCGCCCTCGCGGACTGACCGCTGCCGAAGATGCGGCAAACGCCGCCGAACTGCTGGCCAGCCCCAAGGACCGCGCGGAAAACCTGATGATCGTCGACCTGCTGCGCAACGACCTCGGCCGCACCTGCCGCATCGGTTCGGTGCGGGTGCCGGAGTTGTTCAGTCTGGAAAGCTATCCGAATGTGCATCACCTGGTGAGCAGCGTGACCGGCGAACTGGCGGATGACCGCGACGCACTGGACCTGATCGCCGGCAGTTTTCCGGGTGGCTCGATTACCGGTGCACCGAAGATTCGGGCCATGCAGATCATCGACGAACTGGAGCCGACCCGGCGCGGGTTGTACTGCGGCTCGTTGCTGTACCTGGACGTGCGCGGCGAGATGGACAGCTCCATCGCGATTCGCAGCTTGCTGGTCAAGGATGGGCAGGTGTGCTGCTGGGGCGGCGGCGGGATTGTCGCGGACTCGGAGTGGCAGGCCGAGTATCAAGAGTCGATCACCAAGGTGAAGGTGCTGCTCGATACCCTGCAAAACCTCTAGCTTTTGTGGCGATGGAGCTTGCTCCCGCTCGACTGCGCACACGTTCTTCCTGACGATGCGCGGTATCTGGTTTTGGGGGCGCTTCGCGCCCCAGCGGGAGCAAGCTCCCTCGCCACAGGTATCGGTTTTACAAAGTCAGGGCGCGGTTGGAAGCCTTGATGAACTCCTGCTTCAAATCCTCAAAGCTGTGCACCGCCGGAAATTGCGGAAACTCGCGAATCACGTTATCCGGCGCATGAAACAGAATCCCCGCATCCGCCTCGCCCAGCATGGTGGTGTCGTTGTACGAATCCCCCGCCGCAATCACCCGGTAGTACAGGCTCTTGAACGCCAGGACCGACTGCCGCTTCGGATCTTTCTGACGCAACTGATAGCTCGTCACCCGCCCGGAATCGTCGGTAATCAGGCGATGGCACAGCAAGGTCGGGAAACCCAGCTGGCGCATCAGCGGCTGGGAAAATTCGTAGAAAGTGTCGGAAAGAATCACCACCTGAAACCGCTCGCGCAGCCAGTCGACAAACTCGATGGCGCCATCCAGTGGCTTTAGCGTGGCGATCACTTCCTGAATGTCGGTGAGTTTCAAGCCGTGCTCGTCGAGAATCCGCAGACGCTGCTTCATCAGCACGTCGTAGTCGGGAATGTCCCGGGTCGTCGCCCTCAGGGATTCAATACCGGTTTTTTCAGCGAACGCGATCCAGATTTCCGGGACCAGCACACCTTCGAGATCCAGACAGGCAATTTCCACAAGACACTCCCATTTGTATTGATTATTGAGTCGAGCGAGTAAAAGGACTGCCGAACTCTAGCGACTCAGGCTGCCCCGTGCAACGCAGAGGGAGCGCCCGCCGCCGCAGGATTTTGTTACCATCAGCCCCATATAGAGCGCCAAGCGCCACCGACCTGTAGGAAGCCGCCCTGATGAGCCCATCGTTCGATGTCGTGGAACTCGCCACGACCTATGCCAACAAATCCGCCCAGGACATCCTGAAACTTGCGTTTGCCGAGTTTGGCGATGACCTGTGGATATCTTTCAGCGGCGCCGAAGACGTGGTGCTGGTGGACATGGCCTGGAAGCTGAACAAGAACGTCAAGGTGTTCAGCCTCGACACCGGTCGCTTGCATCCAGAGACCTACCGCTTCATCGATCAGGTGCGCGAGCACTACAAGATCGACATCGAACTGGTGTCGCCGGACTACACGAAACTTGAACCATTCGTGAAGGAAAAAGGCCTGTTCAGTTTCTACAAGGACGGCCATGGCGAGTGCTGCGGCATCCGCAAGATCGAGCCGTTGCGCCGCAAGCTGTCCGGCGTGAGCGCCTGGGCTACCGGCCAGCGTCGGGACCAGAGCCCAGGCACTCGCAGTGCCGTTGCGGTAATGGAAATCGACACCGCGTTTTCCACTCCGGAACGCACCCTGTACAAGTTCAACCCGCTGGCGCAGATGACCAGCGAAGAGATCTGGGGTTACATCCGCATGCTCGAGCTGCCGTACAACAGCCTGCATGAACGCGGCTTCATCAGCATTGGCTGCGAACCGTGCACCCGTCCGGTGCTGCCGAACCAGCATGAACGTGAAGGCCGCTGGTGGTGGGAAGAAGCGACGCAGAAAGAATGTGGGTTGCATGCGGGGAATATCATCAGTAAATCCAAGGCGTAATCCCCTGCCCTGTGAATTCCCCTGTAGAGCGAGCCTGCTCGCGATGACGGACTGACATTCAACATTGATGTCGACTGCCACAACGCTATCGCGAGCAGGCTCACTCCCACAGGTTTTGTGTGCGACCTTATAAATGTGTACACACGAATGTCACCATAGGTGCCATTTGTGTGTGCACTTTTAGTTTCTACGCCCCAAAAAGTTACATCCTCCTTTCCTGACTTCCTCAGTCGCCCTTTGCCACATACTCCACCGAAAAATAAATACCTGTTCAATCGGTCAATTTATATCGCCTTTTTTTCAGTCACTTATCTCACCTCGATAACAAATCGAAATTAGCACCCACTTTCATAGGCCTGTAACTGGCATGGATCTGGCTTAAGTGCATACATGTTTTGTATACAATCACCTCAAAACATACACACACTTTAGATCCGCAAGCCTGAAGCGCCCTATCCCGTACAGGCTGCAGATGCCCCGTAACCAATGATGCTTGTTGCCCGCGACGAAGATTTGTCGAGCCCACGCTCATGCACAGTCATCGCGACGCCAAGCTCGGAGCCTGCCGGAATGCGTACTAGCCTCTCCAATAACAACATCGCGCTGGATCTGCCCTCCTTATCACCCACCCCGCACGACCAAACGTTTCAAGAACCCGTGGTGCTCAGCCCGCGCCTGCACAACAAGGACCTGGCGCCGACCAAAGCCGAAGGTAGACGCTGGGGCCGCTACAGCATCTTTGCCCTGTGGACCAACGACGTTCACAACATCGCCAACTACTCCTTCGCCATCGGGTTGTATGCGTTGGGTTTGGGGGGCTGGCAGATTCTGTTGTCCCTGGGGATCGGTGCGGCGCTGGTGTATTGCTTCATGAACCTCTCCGGCTACATGGGGCAAAAGACCGGCGTGCCGTTTCCTGTCATCAGCCGGATCAGTTTCGGTATCCATGGGGCACAAATTCCTGCATTGATCCGCGCCGTTATCGCCATCGCCTGGTTCGGTATTCAGACGTACCTGGCGTCGGTGGTGTTTCGCGTGTTGCTGACGGCGGTGCACCCCGGCTTCGCCGACTACGCCCACGACTCGATCCTTGGCCTGTCGAGCCTGGGCTGGGTGTGCTTCGTGGCGATCTGGCTGGTGCAACTGGGCATCCTCGCCTATGGCATGGAAATGGTGCGGCGCTATGAAGCGTTCGCCGGCCCGGTGATTCTGCTGACCGTCGCCGCCCTCGCCGCCTGGATGTACACCCAGGCCAACGCAACCATCGCCTGGTCGATTCGCGAACCGCTGACCGGTGGCGAGATGTGGCGCAACATCTTTGCCGGTGGTGCGTTGTGGCTGGCGATCTACGGCACATTGATCCTCAACTTCTGCGACTTCGCCCGCTCCTCGCCGTGCCGCAAAACCATCAAGGTCGGAAATTTCTGGGGCCTGCCGGTGAATATTCTGGTGTTCGCGGCCATCACGGTCCTGCTCTGCGGTGCGCAGTTCCAGATCAATGGCCGGATCATCGAAAGCCCGACTGAAATCATCGCGTCGATCCCCAACACCTTCTTCCTGGTGCTTGGCTGCCTGGCCTTCCTGATCGTCACCGTGGCGGTGAACATCATGGCCAACTTCGTCGCCCCGGCCTTCGTGCTCAGCAACCTGGCGCCCAAGTACCTGACTTTCCGCCGTGCCGGGCTGATCAGCGCGACCATTGCGGTGCTGATTCTGCCGTGGAACCTCTACAACAGCCCATTGGTGATCGTGTATTTCCTGTCCGGTCTTGGTGCCCTGCTTGGCCCCTTGTACGGCGTGATCATGGTCGACTACTGGCTTGTACGAAAAGGCCAGATCAACGTGCCGCAGTTGTACAGCGAAGACCCCAACGGCGCTTATTACTACAGCCGCGGGGTCAATTTACGCGCCGTAGCGGCGTTCATTCCTGCGGCGCTGATCGCCATCGTGCTGGCGCTGGTGCCAGGTTTCCACGCCGTATCGCCCTTCTCCTGGCTGATTGGTGCCGGGATTGCCGGGATGCTCTACCTGATCATCGCCAAGCGGCAGCCCCATTACGCCGACGTCAGCGGTGAAAGCATCGCGGTCGACAACGTCAGCCACTAACTCACTGGCGGCCCGGCAGCGTCGGGTCGCGGAACCACCCGCAATAAGGACTTCCCATGCGAATTCTCGTGGTCAACGTCAACACCACCGAATCCATCACCCAGGCCATCGCCCGTTCCGCACAAGCCGTGGCCGCGCCAGGTACCGAAATCATCGGCCTGACGCCCTACTTCGGCGCCGATTCCATCGAAGGCAATTTCGAAAGCTACCTGGCCGCCATCGCGGTGATGGATCGGGTGATGGCTTACGATCAACCCTTCGATGCCGTGATCCAGGCCGGTTATGGCGAGCACGGTCGCGAAGGCTTGCAGGAATTGCTCAACGTGCCGGTGGTGGACATCACCGATGCGGCGGCCAGCACGGCGATGTTTCTTGGTCATGCCTATTCGGTGGTCACCACCCTGGACCGCACCGTGCCGTTGATCGAGGATCGGCTGAAACTGTCCGGGCTGTGGGACCGCTGCGCGTCGGTGCGGGCCAGTGGCCTGGCAGTGCTGGAGCTGGAATCCGATCCGCAACGGGCGCTGGAGGCGATTGTTCGTCAGGCAGAACTGGCGGTGCTGGAGGACAAGGCTGAGGTGATTTGCCTGGGCTGCGGCGGCATGGCCGGGCTGGATGAACAGATTCGGCAGCGCACTGGCGTGCCGGTGGTGGATGGTGTGACGGCGGCGGTGACGATTGCCGAGTCGTTGGTGCGGTTGGGGTTGTCGACTTCCAAGGTGCGGACTTATGCGACGCCGCGGCCCAAGAAAATCATTGGCTGGCCGGGACGGTTTGGCAGATAGACCGAGGTGCGGCCATCGCGAGCAGGCTCGCTCCCACAGGGAATTTGTGAACGACATAAATCCAATGTGGGAGCGAGCCTGCTCGCGATGAACGATTACTCGGTCTCAAGCCAACTCAAACCGCACTGAACCTCTGCCCCAACCCCTGCTCCGCAAACTGCTCAATAATGAAATCCACAAACACCCGGGTCTTGCCCGGCAGCAGTTTGTGTTCCGCGTAATAGATAGAAATGTTGCCGTCGTCGACATACCAGTCCGGCAACACCCGTTGCAACGTCCCGGCCTCCAGATATCCTGCCGCAAACGGCATGCTCACCAATGCAATGCCCAACCCCTGGGCGGCTGTCGCGCACGCCGCCTCCGAATCGCTCATGGTCATTCGCGCCTTGAGCGTCAGCGGGTTGTGTTGCTGAGTGCGACTGGTCAACTGCCAGGAACGCACACGGCCGGTTTGCGGGGAGCGGATCAGAATGCCGTCGTGGTCCTTGAGTTGATCGGGCTCGATGATCACAGCCCGCATCGCCAGATACTCGGCTGACGCTACCAACACCCGATGCGCCGGTGTCAGCTTGCGCGCCACCACGCCTTGCGGCAGTTCAAATCCCCCACCAATCGCTGCATCGAAACCCTGAGCAATCAGATCGACCTGACGGTTATCGAAATGCCAGTCCGGGTTGATCGCCGGAAATCGCCGTAGAAACTCGCCGAGCAACGGCACGATGTACAAACGCCCGAACACCGTGCCCATGCTGACTTTCAGCGTCCCCGCCGGTCGACCCTCAGCGCTGGCCAGATTGGCCACGGCATTCTGGATCGTGTGAAGACTGGAACTCACTTCGCCGAGAAACAGATGACCGGCCTCCGTCAGCGTCAGGCTGCGCGTGCTGCGCTGGAACAGCCGCACACCCAGCCTCGCCTCAAGCTTTGCGACACTTTTACCCACCGCTGCCGGGGTCAGACTCAAGCGTCGCGCAGCTTCGGCGAAGCTGCCGACCTCGGCGCTGCGCACGAAGCATTCGATACTGCTGAAGGTTTCCATAAGCGCCACTATAAACTTTTGGTTTACACAGACTATCGCAATTACCGTCTACTCAGCGTGCAATCCTGAATCGATACTAGGCTCCATCAACCGAGACATTTCGCCTCGGGACTTCGGAGATCGATATGACTACTCAGAACCTCAGCGGTAAAGTGGCTTTGATTCAAGGCGGGTCCCGCGGCATCGGCGCAGCCATTGTCAAACGCCTGGCCGCTGAAGGCGCGACTGTTGCCTTCACCTACGTCAGCTCCACGGCCAAAGCCGAAGCCTTGCAAGACAGCATCACCGGCAATGGCGGTAAAGCCCTCGCCATCAAGGCTGACAGCGCCGACGCCGAGGCCATTCGCAGCGCCGTGACCGCCACCGTAGAAGCCTTTGGTCGCCTGGACATCCTGGTCAACAACGCTGGCGTGCTGGCTGTTGCACCGCTGGAAGATTTCAAACTGGAAGATTTCGACCAGACCTTGGCCATCAACGTGCGCAGCGTGTTCATCGCCACCCAGGCTGCCGCCAGACACATGACCGAAGGCAGTCGCATCATCAACATCGGCAGCACCAACGCCGATCGCATGCCCTTCGCCGGTGGCGGTCCGTACGCCATGAGCAAAGCGGCACTCGTCGGTCTGACCAAAGGCCTGGCCCGCGACCTTGGCCCACGCGGCATCACCATCAACAACGTGCAACCAGGCCCGGTCGACACTGACATGAACCCGGCCAGTGGTGACTTCGCCGAAAGCCTGATCCCGCTGATGGCGGTGGGGCGTTACGGCACTGCCGAAGAAATCGCCAGCTTCGTCGCCTACCTGGCAGGGCCGGAAGCCGGTTACATCACCGGGGCGAGCCTGGCCATCGACGGTGGTTTTGGCGCCTGATCTGTTAAACGCAATCCAAAAAAATGTGGGAGCGAGCCTGCTCGCGAAGACGGAATATCAGTCGACATCAATGTTGCCTGACACACCGCCTTCGCGAGCAGGCT